>JBEKRZ010000008.1:0-113418 GCA_049517435.1 Smithella sp.
AGCCTCTTTTTCTATACTGAACGAACTGCGGAATAGCAATGGCTGCCAATATACCGATGATCGCGATAACGATCATCAACTCAATCAACGTAAAACCTTTCTGTCCTTCTTTACGGAAAATCCTTAACATAATAATACCCTCCCTTTTATAATGTATAGCATTTTATTTTTTGTGCTTTGTTTGTTATTAATTAACCATTACAATTGATCTATCTACTATTTTATTTTGTTCGATTACATCCTAAGCTTCCTTTATTTAATCTTTAATCAACTTGGCGCCTTGTTATGCAGCAATTTATATGCCACTCACAATAATTACACTCTTAAATATAAAAAAAAATTTAAATTAGCAAGTAAAATTAATGAATATTGTTTTAAACACCTGCTTAAAACAATGAATAGAAGTAACCTTGCCGACAAGAGTAATGGTGCTTTTCACCACAATACGGTGGGTTTCACTAGGCACTAATTGATTATTACTGATTAAAATATTGTATGAATTGGGGAAATAAGAAAAATAACTTTTTATTATTTAATTTTGAAGATTACTAATTGAAATGTTGAATTCTTGGAGATGAAGCTAAAAACAACATTACAGGAAGAAAGAAACAAAATTCAGCTTTCCGAACCAGCGGATTTGTTGACTTCACTTACTTAGTTTCAGTAGTGGGCAATCATCATATTTGAGGATTACCATTTGTAATCAATTTTAGCGTACCCATCAAATCAACGGCAAAGTCTATTGCCTTTAGCTACTTCAAATTTTTTGCATTCTCCCAATTCACACGCTTTTTTAACATCACGGCAACCAAGTTCTTTGTTGCCCTGCAGTAAATAAATAACCCCTCTGTTGTCATAGGCATCGACATAATCCGGTTTAAGGCGGATGGCTTCATTTAATTCCTTAATAGCCAACTGATTTTGGCCGAGGTTATAGTAAGCAGTTCCCCTGTTGTAGTATGCTTTTATGTAATTATGGTCCAGATCGGTGGCCTGATTATAGTCTTCAATGGCACGTTGATACTGGCCGAGGTCATAGTAAGCAGTACCCCTTTTGTTATAATAATCGGCATTATTTTGCTGCAGTTTAATAGCGTTATTAAGATATTCAATTGCCTTTTTCGGGTCAGTATATTTCCCATCAACCCATAATGTCACTGCCTTATTACTCCAGTCTGCCGCTGTTTCGTTCCTTTCCGAGCAGGAGCAAAGAAAGGTTAACACAATAAAGATAGAAACGATAATTTTATACATAATCATCCTTTTAAAACTGATTGATATCTTAAAGATTGGTTTACACATACTATAAGTATCAAGAAAATGATATTGATGATTACCATTTGAAAGATTGTATGATTATCATCATTATGGAGTCACTATAGTAAAGGTCTTCGGTGGCCTCTTGAACAAGGTAAAAAAACGAATCAAATCGATCTTGCTTCCCCTCACTTTAACTTTATCGCTCAGTATGTCCTTTACATCGGCTTTTCCCAGCATCATCGTGAGAAATACGCCTTTGGTGAGAGTTAATGTGGCATTGGCATCCCTTTCCGGAACTGCTTTGCGGTGGTGCAAAACACAATTTTCGATCCAGAGCACATAGGACTCTTTAATATCGGAAAATACCAGATTGATCTTCAGCTCTTTACCTTCTGCCGCCAGACCATCGAGACTGGCCGCCATTACGATCAGATAATTTTCAACCGGCGTACTGGTCATCAAATCGATGCCTTTGGTACGATCCACACCGATACCGTTTTCACCGGAACGTAGTTCCAGTGCTCCTGTCAAATATAAATTACGCTCAATAGCCGATTCGGCAACATAACCCAACTGATCGTAAGTACGCGCCAGCAATTCCCGTGCCTTTTTATTTCTCGGCTGGGCAAAAACAACATGATTTAAAATTTCCGCCACCCAGCGATATTCGCCGCGATCAAAGGATTTCTGCGCCTCTTTTACTACACTGTCTGCCCCGCCCATCATTTCCATATACCGTTTAGCTGCATCCTGACGAGGCAAAGGATCCATATTGGCTGGATTGCCGTCAAACCATCCTAGATAGTGCTGATAAACGGCTCTGGCGTTGCGACGCCAGGAACCATAATAGCCACGTACGGCAAATGTCTCCTCCAGAGATTTGGGCAGTTTCAGTTTATCGGCAATTTCATCAGGCTTCATACCGGAATTTATCATACCCACCGTCTGATCATGAATGTATTTATATGCATCGCGTTGTTTCTTCATGAAATCGATAACCCTAGCATTACCGAACACCGGCCAAGTATGAACACCGAAATAAACTTCAGCTTGACTGAAACGTTCCAGGGCCTCTTCAATATACCCAGCCCAACTCAAAGCGTTGCGAACTTTGGCACCCCGCAGTGTCAAGATTTGATGCATGGTCTGACTCATTATTTCGGCACCGCAATAAGCCTTGAAATCAGGCAAATAAAATGCCATTTCAGCCGGCGCCTCCGAGGAAGGAACATTCTGAAAAATAAAATGAACGCCGTCTATAGTCATCTCCTGCGGAGTATGACTGACTAAAATGTTGGGCGGTAGAATGCCCATTTCGCCTAAAGCAACTGTGTTGCCTATCCCGCTATCAACAAGCCCCTTTGCCGAAGAAGGCAATTGGTTACCAAATTGCCAAGTGGCACGGCGCCCCATCGCTATACCAACCAGAACATTTTCGCTTGTAGCTTCTTCCATAAAGCCTTGAGGTGCGACAATAGGTAATTTCCGGCGTTTAGACTCTTCAGCAGATATGACGCCAAGAACTCCTCCGAAATGATCAATATGACTGTGGCTGAAAATTATAGCAGAAACAGGTTTATTACCAAGATGCTTACGGGCAAATTCCATGGCCGCTTGTGCTGTTTCCCGGCATGATAATGTATCAACAACTATCCACCCCGTCTTACCTTCAATAAGCGTGAGATTACTTATATCGAAACCGCGTAGCTGATAGATGCCGTCAGTAACTTTGAAGAGACCGATTACCTTATCGAGCTTTGCATGCCGCCACAAACTCGGATTTACAGTAGTAGGTGCATTGCCCTCGACAAAACGGAAACGATCAAAATCCCAGACTGTCGAACCGTCCCGCGCCAGTATCTTACCGGAAGGTACGGCAATCAACCCGCGTCTGGCATCTTCAAAATCCTGCTGTTCTTCAAGATTAAGTGATTTGACAAACGCATTGTTGGCGGCTTTTGTTGTCGCCGTCGCATTACTGAAATCAAAATCGTTAACCTTATTTAGTCCCCATTTTAACCAAACTACCACGGCAAGAATTAAAATAACGATGGCCAGAAATATATACTTTTTCTTATTTCCCATGGAGCTTCCTCTTTTAATATTTATTTTACCGCTGTTTTATTTTTATAAGGCCTCTCTATACTGTGAGGTTGTTTGTTACACCCACAGGCGCAACATCACGGTTCACCCTCGGCGCACGTTAGTGGAAAATCTACCCAGTGTTTTAACCAGGATTTTCTTCTTATGGCGTCTATCACAACACGAATGAGTGGCAAAGATGATTTTGTCAGGAATCGATGGATTTGAATAACATCTGCCTGACCATCTGTTCCACCTGTGCTAGATGAGGACCCTCAAGCTCCGTTGCTACTTTTTCCAGATAAGTGGGGATATCGATTTGCTGCGGACACTTTTCCAGACATTCCCCACACTGAACGCATTGGGATGCATAACCAGGCTTTCCGGTCAAAGAACCGCCCGTTCTCATTACATACATTAAAGGAGCCTCGGCGGTTGTGTTGAACATATGCATATTGTTGTAAATATCAAAGCAGCTAGAAATTGAAACATCAGCCGGACAAGGCTGGCAATAACCGCAACCTGTACAGCCAACCCTCATAATTTTACGGTATGTCTGTGCCACTTTTTCTATAAGCTGCAACTCACTCTCCGCAAGAGAATTGGGATGAGCATTCTGAGCGATAGCGATGTTTTCAGCAATATGGGACTCCTCATTCATTCCGGAGAGCACCACTGTGACTTCAGGGTGATTCCAAACCCAGCGCAGCGCCCATTCCACAGGAGATCTTCTTCGCTGAGCCATATCCCATACATCCTTAACAATGGGAGGAGGAGAAAGCCGTCCAAGATTTCCCCCCCGTAATGGTTCCATAACGATTACGCCCAATCCCTTGGATGCCGCGTACTCAAGCCCCTTCTTGCCCGCCTGATTCTCCGTATCGAGGTAGTTGTATTGAATCTGGCAAAATTCCCAGTCGTAGAAATCTACAATGCTTCGGAAATCATCCAAAACGCCATGAAAGGAAAATCCGGCATTGACAATCCGTCCATCCTTTTTCGCCTTCTCCAGGAAATCCAGTGCATTTAAGGAATTCAACGAATCCCAGAGAACTCCGTTCAAACCATGAAGCAGATAATAGTCAATGCGGTTGGTATTTAGTTTCTTTAACTGGGCATCCAGATACCGGTCCATTTCTTCCCTTGTTTTTATCAGCCAGGAAGGTAGTTTTGTGGCCAAACGTATTTTTCCCCTATATCCTCCAGCTAGGGCTCGCCCCAGAAACAATTCGCTTTCTCCCCCATGATAAGGCCAGGCGGTGTCCACATAATTTACTCCCTGGTCAATTGCATCTCTTATCTGCCTGGTCGCCCTCGCTTCATCAATCTTTTGACCTTTCTGGGCAAGACGCATGGCTCCGAATCCCAGAATCGAAAGAGAGTCACCATTTTTCTTCATTGTTCGATACAACATTGTCATTTTTCCTTTCTCTGTAAAATTCGGCATTAAATACAAAAATAAAGACTCATTATCCAGAAAGACACCTGATGATTAATAATTAAATCATACTAGAATATTATCTTTATCTTCATCATGGGGAAAAATGCCTTCTGCATAAATTCTTATAGTACTCTACCACGGATTATTTAACGATTACTGATTGTAACCTAGCATAAAATCGGAAATTTGAAAAATGAGGATTCCAGGAAGAAATAAATAAATTTCCGATTTCCGAACCGTCAGAATTATTTCTTACACCTACAAAGTCTCAGTATTAGGCAGTTGTCAGAAATGATGATTACCATTTGAATTGTTGTATCCAACATAACTTTAATCATAGCACTAATCATAAAATTATCATGCCGCAATACGGACAAAAACTGTCCCCTTTGTCTTTTGCAAACCCTCACCTTATACTTACGAGATTGGAGAATGACCGGACATAAAAAAGGGCGCCCCAAAACGCCCTTTTAAAAGAATTTTGCCTAATAATTCTATTGTGCTGCAGGTGTCACGGCTAAAATACCAGCGGTAACAGCATAGGTTGCGTGATCAGTAGTCAAACCTGCCGCAGCGTTTGTTGAAGTTATTGTATAGTTATTCATATCAGACCCGGCAGCAATGGTAGTGGTGATTCCTGGCGTGGGTGTGAAACCTGCAGTTGCCAGGTCAGTTGTAGCTTCAGACGTGGCACTCGGATGATCTACAAGATATGCATTGGCAGCAGTGTAAGCGTTTTTGGCATCAGCATTAATAGCGGCAATATAGCCTTTTTTTCTATATTGAATGAACTGCGGAATAGCAATGGCTGCTAATATACCGATAATCGCGATAACGATCATCAACTCAATCAACGTAAAACCTTTCTGTCCTTCTTTAAGGAAAATCTTCAACATAACTTTTTCCTTAATATTTTATTTATTGCAGATGTTAATTTAGCAATTTATATGCCAAATACAGAAATCATTTATCTCCATTTAAATAAAATTGAAAATTATCATGTAAAATCAAAGACAAGCGTTTATAAACACCTGCGTAACAATATATATAGAGATAGATAGATAACTTTGCCTGCAAAAGGAATGGTTATTTTCGCCACAATACGGTGGGTTTCGCCACGCACTAATTGATTATTGCTGATTAAAATATTGTATGAATTGGGGAAATAAGAAAAATAACTTTTTATTATTTAATTTTGAAGATTACTAATGGATTGGGCGCAACAGCATCAGCTCCTGGGTTTTTAAGTTGACCGACAAAATATCGGACAGAGAAAAGAACGAATATTATGGCATTAACATGCTTCAGGCTGACCTCTCCGGTCAACACCTAAAGCCGAGTCACGCCAACTGCGCCCATCAGGGCGCATAGACCGCAGAATACCTCCTGCGGGGAAATTCATGGTGGGCCGTGAGGGATTTGAACCCTCGGCCAACGGATTAAAAGTCCGCTGCTCTACCGCTGAGCTAACAGCCCACTATATAGATAATTTCAAAGCGTGACCTCTTAACAACTAGTCTTGAATGTGTCAAGAAGAAACTAGAGTGTCTTATTATGGAAAGGATCTTCCAGAATTATTGTTTCCTCCCGGCCTGCGCCTACGGATATTAGAACGATTTTAGCTTCCGCTAATTCTTCCAGCCGCTTCAGATACTTCCTGGCATTGGCGGGAAGTTCGCTTATTTCGCGCGCATGAAGAATATTTTCCTTCCAGCCGTCGAATTCTTCATAAACAGGGTGACACTCTGAAAGAGTGCGCATGCTGGCGGGAGCGGCGTAAGTAAACTGACCGCTTGCCGATTCATAACCGACGCATATTTTCAGTTTGTCCAAACCGGTTAAAACATCAAGCTTGGTAATGGCCAGAGCGCTAATGCCTGATACTCTGACTGCCTGCCGCACCAGCACCATGTCCAGCCAGCCGCAACGCCGTTTCCTACCGGTTGTCGCGCCGAATTCCTGACCGACCTGCTGCATGTGATTGCCGATATCGTCTTTTAACTCTGTGGGGAAAGGACCTTCACCTACTCTGGTGGTGTATGCTTTGCAAATTCCGACTACTGTACTGATTGTGTTTGGTCCGATTCCGCTGCCGCAGGAAGCATTGGCGGAAACTGTATTAGAAGAAGTCACATAGGGATATGTTCCGTGATCAACATCAAGGTGAGAGCCCTGTGCTCCCTCAAAAAGGACTTTCTTCCCTTGCTTTATTTCGTAATCAAGAATCAGAGAAGTATCTGCCACATAAGGTTTGATCTTTTGTCCGTAGGATAGATATTGAGAGGCTATTTCCTCCTCGTCAAGCGGCTTGTCCTTATAATAATTTGTCAGTAGAAAATTTTTTTCTTCCAGATTTTGCCGCAATTTTTCCCGGAACAAATCTTCTTCGTAGAGGTCGCCCACGCGGATTCCCGTGCGAGCGACCTTGTCTTCATAAGCCGGGCCGATGCCCCGTCCCGTTGTGCCGATTTTTTTGCCGGAAGACCGGGCTTCGCGAGCTTGATCAATGCTTCGATGATATGGCATTATCAGATGAGCTTTTTCGCTGATGAAAAGTTTTGTGTTGAGCGGTAAAAGATTGCCCTCACGTAATTCTTCTATCTCCTGAAGAAAAACAGCAGGATCGAATACTACGCCGTTGCCGATGACGCAAATTTTATTGTCATGCAGAATTCCTGAAGGAATCAGATGCAAAATGGTTTTTTTGCCTTTTACAACCAGTGTATGGCCGGCATTATTTCCGCCTTGAAAACGGGCGATAATGTCGGCTTTTTCGGTGTAAAGATCAACAATTTTTCCTTTGCCCTCATCGCCCCACTGAGTGCCTACGACTGCAACATTGGACATAGAATTAATTCCTTACATTTTTATTTGTTTAATGGAAAGCACATGGGGCAATTTCCGCAGTTTCTCCAGCACATCGCTTCATGCCGGTTTTAACGTCAACTTTAATGCCTGGCGCGTTGCCTAATATTTCCGCGATTTCGGAAGCCATTGAATCGCTGACTAATACTCGTTTCATTTATTTCTCTTCAATAAATAATTAAAGTGTTTTAATTTTTTCGTTGAAAACTTGCTCCAGTTCGGCAAGCGCCGCCTTAAGATCAGCCTCCTCGATGGTCGGACCGCACCAGAAACGGTATCCGGCGGGCGCGTCTTTGTAGGAGTTTATATCATGAGCGATATTTTTCTTACTCAAATCCGAAGCAATACTTTTAAGGAACTTGCTCTTTTCGTCAGCGCCGAGGGCCGCAATTTTAGAATGAGTCACGCTCAGGCAAACGGATGTGTTGGATCGGATTTTGGGATCATCGGCCAGAAATTCAACCCAGTCGGTTTTGGCGACCCAGTCGGCCACCACTTTCAGGTTGGCTTGGCTTTTTTTGATCAGACCATCAAGGCCAAATTTTCCTGCCCAATCCAGAGCGTCTAGATAGTCTTCCACGCAAAGCATGGAAGGCGTGTTGATGACGTCGCCGTCGAAAATAGCCTTATTGATTTTACCGCTTTTCTTGAGACGGAAAATCTTGGGCAGGGGCCAGGGCGGATCGTATGATTCCAGGCGGGCGATCGCCTTGGGGCTTAAAATCATCATGCCGTGCGCGGCTTCGCCACCCAGACATTTCTGCCAGGAGAATGTTAAAACATCAATCTTGCTCCAGTCTATTTCCATGGCGTAGGCGGCGCTGGTGGCGTCGCAAAGAGATAAACCTTCGCGGTTGGCGGGAATCCAGTTCCAGTCGGGAATTTTGACGCCGCTGGTTGTTCCATTGGCCACGAAGACAACATCATTTGACCAATCAACTGATTTTAAATCAGGTAATTTACCGTAATCCGCTTTTAAAATTTTGGGGCTAAGCTTGAGTTGTTTGGCGATATCTGTTGCCCATCCGTCGGAAAAGCTTTCCCAGACCAATACGGTAACCGGCTTGGGACCCAAAAGTGACCACATGGCGCATTCAAATGCGCCGGTATCTGAAGCCGGAAGAATGCCCACAAGGTAATCCGCCGGAATATTTAAGATTTTTCGAGTATCATTAATGGCTTTGACGATTCTCTCTTTGCCCAACGCGGAACGATGTGAGCGACCAACCGGCGCGCTCTTCAGCGCGTCGATACTCCACGCTGGCCTCTTACTGCAAGGGCCGGAACTGAAATTAGGGTTTTGCATAAATAACCATCCTTAAATAGATTTTTAAAAGAACGCATCTTTCATATCAGCATTGAAATCTTTACTCAAGAAATTTTAGTTTGTTTTTAGTTAATCGGTGATGTACTTCCAGTAAGCCTTTATTAGGCGAGGTAAGATCTTGTATTAGAAAGAAAAGATTTATTATTTTCTTCCTGTTTTACTTCTTGACCGGGGCCTTTTATTTTTTGGTTTTGGTGTAAAACCTTGTTCCTGATCATTGCTGATGGCCGGCTGAACCGGTGGCGCATATAGTGATTGTTGATAGTAGTCATCCAACAGCATGGTAATTAACTCCAATTCATCTTCCGACTGCGATAAGTTGCGCGCCAAAGACAGGAAGCGCTGCATCCGCTCAACCTGAAGATTGTCACGGGCGCGAAGGCGTGCTTCCAAAAGCGCTGTTATCCGTTCGGAAACAACCCTTTCCAGTTCTTCATCACTGGCCAGCGGACGTTCTTCCATGTTGATATTGTAATGGTGGGCAATGCTCTGCAACTTAAATTTTTCCATTTCCGCAACTAAAGAAATGGCCACACCGCTTGAGCCCATCCTTCCTGTGCGCCCGGCCCGGTGGATGTAAGCTTCCGGTTCTTCCGGCGGTTCATACATTATTACGTGAGAAAGATCGGGGATGTCAATTCCTCTTGCGGCAACATCAGTAGCTACTAAAAAACGCAGGGCGCCGCGCCGCACTCGTGCCATAACCTTTTCCCGCATGCTTTGAGCCAGATCAGAACTGAGTTCGTCGGCATCATAACCAAAGCGTTTTAGTACAACTGTTAGATAGTGTACTGTGCTTTTTGTGTTGCAAAAGATGATGGCGGAGGCGGGATTTTCAATTTCAATAATGCGCACAAGAGACCTTTCTTTGCGCATTCCTGGAACGACATAATAAATGTGCTCTATTTCGGCGATATGCACCTGATTGCCGCTCAAACTCAATAATTGTGATTGATGCAGGAATTGATCGGATAAACGAATCACCTGCGGCGGAAAAGTCGCGGAAAACATGCTGCTGAGTATTTTGCTCGAGGGTATATATTTGCGAATTTTCACCATATCGGGATAAAAGCCCATGGACAACATACGGTCGGCTTCATCGAAAATCAAAATTTTCAAGTGATCTAGCGAAAGAGTATTTTTTAACAGATGGTCTAAGATTCGTCCCGGCGTGCCGATAACAAGTTGAGCGCCGCCACGAAATGATTCCAGTTGCGCATTGTATCCTACCCCGCCATAAACTACTGCTGTTCTTATATCTGTTCCCTGAGTCAGCATTTCGGCTTCTCTGGATACTTGAAGGGCAAGTTCGCGGGTAGGAACAAGCACGAGAGCTTGGGCGACATTGTGCTGTATATTAATTTTTTGCATAATGGGCAACAGGTAAGCGCCGGTTTTGCCGCTGCCGGTGCGGGACTGCACCATCATGTCGCGGCCGGCAAGAAAATAAGGGATTGATTTAGCTTGTACCGGCGTGAAAATTTTCCAACCCGCGCGATCACAAGCGTCACGCATTTCGGGCGCAAGCTCTTCCACAGAAATTTCCGGGAGAACATCGTCCGGCTCAATAGCCTTTTCTTCACTATTTTTAATTTCTTCCATAAAAACAAAAGCCCTTTCCCTAAACAAAATAATTGTTTAACGTCATTTAGTTTAGTATTGCTCAAGAATCAAGGGGAAAATTAATATGGAATTCAAATTTTTTTAAAGAGAAATATTTATCAGAGCTAATTTTTAGTGTCAGTCGGCATCATATGCTCGGGCACTTGGACGGCGACCACTTCACCGCGCGCGCAAATCTGGCCGCCGGCGATGAGCCAGGCTTCTACAATTACCTTGCGTCCCTTGACCTCCTTAACCTTGCCGCGAATTTCGATCGGTCCGTCTAAAGGCGTGGGCAGCAAATAATTGACATGTAAGGAAGCAGTGAGAAACCGGATCGGAGGCAGGGTATCCATTTCGCGATTTTCCGCGCGGTATTTGGCGGCGGCGGCCGTGCCTGTACCGTGGCAATCAATGAGCGAAGCGATTAACCCGCCGTAGGCATAGCCGGGGATTGCCATGTAGTATGGTTTGGGTTCATGAATGCAGACGGATTCCTCTCCGTCCCAATAACTTTTAATTTTCAGACCATGTTCATTGAGGCGGCCGCAACCATAACAGTGGCTTAAATCATCCGGGTAGTAATCCTGAAAAGCTTTTTTCGTCATTTAATCTCCTTTCAAATTAAGAGATACTTTTTACTCAGGAGAACGTGAGTTTTGTTCCCGACATATTCAGAATAAATCGTTCTTTAAAAGATTCCTCTATAAAAGCAACAGCCTTTCTGCCTGTGCAGTGCGTCGGAATAATATAATCCGGATTGATTTTCTTGAGCTCTTCCGTTGTTTTGTCAATAATTGGTTCGAACATGGGACCGGAAAGATGAAAACCGCCCATAATTACATGAACCTTATCGATTCCGGTTATTTCACGGGCATAGGCGACCGTATTGACGATACCGGCATGGGCGCAGCCGGAAAGGATCACCAGGCCTTTTTCCTTGAGATTCATGACAATGGATGTGTCATCCTCAAGGGCATCCCATTTCTCGACATCGTCCTCCACACAGTGGGCCAGGAGCATTCCTTTCTCGAAATCACTTCGTTTTGGTACCTCGCCCAGAAAAAGAAATTTGCCGTCCAAAAGCAAACTAGGTTCTTTAGTTTCCGTGACTTTCAACCCCGCTTTCGCGGCCATCTCCCTAGTGAACTGGGGAAAGTAAATCTTGAACTCTTCGCTGAACTTCATATAGCGGGGACTTTTAAAGACGCCGGGATGGACTGTGAGCGGAAGATTTTTTTTGCCTATCATAGCCGACAGCTTATTCAGGCCACCAAAATGGTCGCTGTGCCCGTGCGAAAGAACGGCCGCTTCAACCTGAGTCATATCGACATTCAGTCTTGAGGCATTGTAGGCGGCACCATCTTCAGAAAAACCGAAGTCAAACAACAAGGTATTCGTCTTGTCGCCGGTTGTTGTCTTTACAATGGCAGAAAATCCATGTTCAGCACCGATGGATACCTTGATCTGACCATCTTTGATGGGTATCGCCCTGGTGACGACAGCGTTGTTGTCCAGAGCAGTAATATCAATGTAGTTATCCTGCAAGGTTAGTATTTCGATTTTGTCTACAGCGTTTAATTTAGTTTGAGACATGTTAATTCTCCTTTCTTGTTGTTTAGAAATTAAACCTGATTTATATTGTATTGCAACTCTGCTTTAATAGCTCAAGCTTTACTGCAATGCCCGTTTCCAAGGTTCCATCAGCCCTCATGACACCCATGCTCATGCTGAGCACAGGCGATTCCAGAATCTTTCAGGTTGCCTAAAAGCCAGTTTTCAGTGACGGCTTTCACGTCGCCCGAACATCCACGCAGAACATCAATACCGTTGCTGTTAAGAACGTTTACGACTCCTTGTCCCATGTTGCCGGCCAGCATAAGTTTTACGCCTTTTTCGGCAAGTGTTACGGCGATATTAGATTTGCAGCCGCATCCGGCAGGTGATGCAATCTTCTCTTCCGACAGAATTTTCTTCTGATCGTCAATTGTGAATACTGTAAAGTGTTCACAGTGTCCGAAGTGTTCGTCAATCTGATTCTGGTTTGACGGTAATGCGATTTTCATAAATTTCTCCTTTTTAAATATATATATTTTGTATCTCTTTTAGCCCTGCGTCCTTTTCCGTGGCCGCACGGCTTTGTTTCGTCAAAGGAAACTTTTCCACCTTCAATTTTCAGCGCTTTTCCATTCATCAGAACATCGGCTATTTTTTTGTGTGCCGCTTCGATGATCCTGCCGAACGTTTGGCGGGAAATATTCATTCTGGCCGCTGCTTCTTCCTGATAAAGCTGTTCGTAATCTGCCAGACGAATCGCTTCGTATTCATCCAAGGTCAGCACGATCTCTTCCAGATTAGAAATTGGTATTCCCCTCGGCTTAAAATAATTTTTATCAGGAACGCCACAAACATGACGGCAACATTTGGGTCGGGGCATTTGTCTTTATTACTCCTTTTGAGTTATTATAGGCATATGCTCATAACTTGTCAAGGGCTAACATTGTTTTCTGGGAGTAATTGATGATTACCATTTCAAATCTTCGAAGCTGCCCAATGCCATGGGTATACTTTTATTGTGAAACTCCAATTCCGAAAGCGAAGCGTATAACCTAATAACCTGAAGGTCACGCGAGGTCACACGTCGGAATTAGTAAGTTGTAATGAGACCCAAGCTTCAGAAACAGAGTGCACTGAAGCTTGTAGGTCGAATTATCCCGCGAAGCGGAGGGTACAATACCCCGGAGCTTGCAGCGAAATGTTTCCAACAGCTTGCTTTAGTGTTCATACCAGTGATTAATCTTTGTCTTGAGGCATGTACCATTTATCAAAATCTAAAATATCCTCTTCCTCAACGGGAAGGAACCATTTTTGGGCAATAAAGGTGGGAATGATCGCACTGGCAACAACAACGCCGACCAGTAAAGAGTATTGCACTTGATTTATAAACCCGGCCTGTAAACCAAATAAACTCGATATGGTTCCAAAAGTCAGACCGGTGCTCATCAACAGTGTCGTGTATATGCTTCCGCCGGGGATATATTTTTTCGCCAGAAAATACACACCTATAAATTTAGCAATGATCTTAACGGCGAAAAGCGCGGCAAAAAGCCCCAGGGAGGTAACAATCATGGCTACTGAAATTTTCATGCCACCGACGATGAAGAAGATGGGGGTTATGAAAGCGTAAGCTACCGTGCGGAGGCGGTTTTTAATCACCCGGGTTTTGCGTTTTTCATCAAAATGTTTGGACATTAAAAGCCCCAGCACAAAGGCGGGAAGAATGGCCTGACTATTGCCAATTTGCGCAAAATAAATGAAAACCAACAGAATAAGAAAAATAAACTTTATCTCCGGTTCAATCACTTTGTCAAAAAAGCGGGGATTATGCAGAATGGATAACGAGAACTTATCCACAAGAAATATCACCAGAATCGATACAATGTAAAATGCCAGTGTATAGATAGTGGGTTTGAGAAACATAATGCTCAAAGCCAACGCCGTGCCCATATCCGTAACAAAAGTAGCGGCCATCAACATTTTACCGATTTGAGTTTTGGTCAGGCCTGTTTCCACCAAAACAGAATAGATAACAGCAAGCGATGTGGTGGATAAAGCGATCCCGCCAATCAATGCCGCTTTGTAGCTCCATCCGGTAATATAAAAAGTAAAGAGGAAAGCGGCAATAAAGGGAAACAGAAATGAAAAAAATCCAATCAAAAAACTTTCTTTAAATTTATCCCTGAACAACTGGATATCAATTTCTGTGCCGGCAAGATAGGTTAAAATAATTCCGCCAAATTGCGCGATGTAGATCATCCAGTCTTCTGCTTTTAATCCCAGATTACCGGCAATGGCGCCAAGAAATATTTCTATAATTGCTACGGAAAGTCCCAGACGCAGTGAAATAATGCTGGCCAGAAATACTAAAAGACCGATGGTTAAAGGTATATAATCGCCTCTCATAATAACTCCTGATATTGAATTTGGCAGGAGTTATCAGCAACAAAGGCGGTTAAAGGTGAACCCCATCACCTATTTACAAAAAAGATATTAAAACTTTGGCAATAATCCTATTCCAAAAAGAATGTTTAGTCAATATGATTGTGTATAAGCTACAATTTTTCTGCTTCCGGAAAAATAAGATAAGAGGATAATTGGTCTTGTGTTTTTACAATAATATCTTTATCGTCAAAACGTAATGAATGCCCGGAGTGTTATCAATTGTCTGGAGAAAATAAAATAAATACTAAAAATAGAGATTTCGATCAGGAAGCTACTAAATGGGATCAGGTTTCTGGACGTGTAAAAGTGGCTGGGGATATCGCTAAGAGCATGCTCAGAGAGATATCCTTAACGACCGATATGGACGTTCTGGATTTCGGTTGTGGCACTGGTTTGTTGACATTTGCCCTACATCCTTTTATCCGTTCCATAACCGGTGTGGATAGTTCTCATGGAATGCTCGGTGTTTTTAAAACAAAGATCAAAGAACAAAACCTGAGCAATGTGAAAGCCGATTACATTGATCTGGACAAGGGTGATGTTTTGACCGGTTCCTATCATCTTGTCATCAGCAGTATGACCTTACATCACATTAAAAATATAAGTCCTCTGTTAAAACAATTTTATTCGATTTTACTTCCATTCGGCCAACTTGCTGTTGCTGACTTGGATTTGGACGACGGCCAGTTTCACAGTAATAATGACGGCGTATTCCATTTTGGTTTTAACCCCGAAGAATTGCGCCTTATATTTATGGATTCAGGATTCCAAAATATTCGAACATTGCAGGCAGCCGAAATTGAAAAACCGGTTGGTGACGGCAAAAGCCGTCTTTTTAAAATATTTTTGATGACAGCCCGTAAATAAAAATGGATTAAATTCAAGATTGATTCGTATTGACATAATATTGAAAAATATGCTTTTATTTTAATAATTTTCAAGGAGAAACCGTTTGAAAAAAAACAAAACAAGTTTCTTTTGTCAACATTGCGGTTATATGTCGCCAAAGTGGCTGGGTAAATGTCCTTCCTGCAATGGCTGGAATTGTTTTGCCGAAGAATTAATCAGTGATTCCGATTCCGGCAGTCGCACTGAAATGAAATTTGACGGCAAGCCCCTTCCTATAGAGGATATTTCAGTGGAAGAGGGCAATCGAACCATCACCGGTATTGCCGAGATCGACCGTGTTCTGGGAGGCGGTATTGTCGGAGGTTCGGCAATTTTGATCGGCGGGGAGCCGGGCATTGGCAAGTCAACGCTCATGCTGCAAATGATACATAATCTGGCCGAGCAGGGATTGAAAGTATTATACGTTTCCGGCGAGGAGTCGGCCAGTCAAATTAAGATGCGCAGCGGACGAATCGGAGCCGCATCCAAAGATTTATTGGTTCTGGTAGAGATTTCTCTGGAAAAGATTCTGGAGCAGATTAAAGCTGTTTCTCCGGCTATAGTAGTTATTGACTCTATTCAAACGGTTTATTCGGGAGAACTTATGTCCGCCCCCGGCAGTGTCGGGCAGGTGCGCGAGGCTTCCTCCCGGCTGATTCTTTTCTCTAAAAAATACGGCATCCCGGTTTTTTTAGTAGGTCACGTGACCAAAGACGGTTCTATCGCCGGTCCTAAAGTGTTGGAACACATGGTGGATACTGTACTGTACTTCGAGGGTGGTTCTGCCCATGCCTACCGTATTATCCGCAGTATAAAAAACCGTTTCGGTCCGACCAACGAAATCGGCGTTTTCGAAATGCAGGATAAGGGATTGAAAGAAGTGCCCAATCCTTCTACTTTCTTTCTGGCGGAAAGGCCGCAAAATGTTGCCGGTTCGGTGGTTGTACCCAGCCTGGAAGGCACAAGACCGATCTTGGTGGAAATTCAGGCTTTGGTTAGTGCTACCAATTTGGGAATGCCCCGGCGCACTGCTATCGGCGTGGATCATAACCGCGTTTCGCTTTTGGTGGCTGTACTGGATAAGATTTGCGGTCTGCACTTAAGCGGTTCGGATATCTTTATCAATGTTGCCGGCGGTGTCCGGGTGGAAGAACCGGCGGTTGATCTGGGTGTCGTTGCCGCGATGGCTTCTAGTTTTTTGGATAAGCCCATTGATGCGCGGACGGTTGTTTTGGGGGAAGTGGGGCTTGCCGGAGAAGTTCGTGCTATTTCGCAAATGGATGTGCGGATAAGGGAAGCGGCGCGTTTGGGCTTTAACCGTTGCCTGGTGCCCAAAACAAATGCGGCTCAACTGGCAAAAATAGCGAAAATGGAAATTTGTAAAATAAGTTCGTTGAAGGAATTGCTGGAAAATTTATTTTAAACCAGTGACTTGGAATCCCCCTGCTCCAGCCGGGGGAGGCTACATTGAAAAAGCTGGCGCAATAAAAAAAATACTCGAAAAAATGTTCATAAGTCTTGACATCTGGAAAATGGTGCATAAAATAGCCCAGTTAAGTCAGCATTAATAATTCAATTTTAAAAATCAAGAAAGGAGAGTAAATAGTATGAAAATCAGACCTTTACAGGATAGAATCATTGTAAAACGTTTGGAAGAGGAAACAAAGACAAAGGGGGGAATCATCATTCCCGATACAGCTAAGGAAAAACCTATTGAAGGTAAAGTTATTGCCGTGGGTAAAGGCAAAGTTGCCGATGACGGCAAACTTATAAAACCGGAAGTAAGTGTTGGCGATAAAGTTCTTTTCAGCAAATACGGCGGCACTGAAGTTAAGATAGATGGTGAAGAATACCTGATTATGAGAGAAGACGACATTCTCGGAATTATTGAAAAATAAGAAACTATTTAAGGAGGAATATATACAATGGGAGCAAAAATACTTCTTTATGATGAAGAAGCAAGAAAATCGATGCTGAAGGGCATCAACACTCTGGCCGACGCTGTAAAAGTAACCCTCGGCCCCAAAGGCCGCAACGTTATTATTGATAAAAGTTATGGTTCACCCACCGTCACCAAAGACGGCGTTACCGTAGCCAAAGAAATCGAACTGGACGATAAATTTGAAAACATGGGCGCTCAGATGGTCAAAGAAGTCGCCAGCAAAACAAGCGACGTCGCCGGTGACGGCACCACCACTGCAACCATCCTGGCACAGGCCATTTATCGCGAAGGCGTTAAAGCCGTCGCGGCCGGTTCGAACCCCATGGATATTAAACGCGGTATAGACAAAGCTGTCGAAACCGTTGTCAAAGAGCTCAGCAAGATGAGCAAACCTACCAAAGATCAAAAAGAAATCGCCCAGGTCGGCACCATCTCCGCCAACAACGATGAAACCATCGGCAACATCATTGCCGGCGCGATGGATAAAGTCGGCAAAGAAGGCGTCATTACTGTAGAAGAGGCCAAGGGCTTGGAAACAGAACTGGAGATCGTCGAAGGTATGCAGTTTGACCGCGGTTATCTCTCTCCTTACTTTGTAACAAATGCCGACAAAATGCTTGTAGCTCTGGAAGACGTTTTAATTCTTATTTACGAAAAGAAAATCAGCGGCATGAAAGACCTGCTTCCTATTCTCGAACAAATCGCCAAAATGGGCAAACCGCTGCTTATTATCGCCGAAGACATTGAAGGCGAAGCGTTGGCAACCCTGGTGGTCAACAAGATTCGCGGCACCCTGCATGTTGCAGCCGTTAAAGCTCCGGGTTTCGGCGATCGCCGTAAAGCCATGCTGGAAGACATCGCCATCCTTACCGGCGGCAAGATGATCTCCGAAGACATGGGCTACAAACTGGAAAACGTGAAAATGGAAGATTTAGGACGCGCCAAGAAGATTACCATTGATAAAGACAACACCACGATTATTGACGGTGCCGGCAAACGTGCCGATCTGGAAGGCCGTGTCAAACAAATTCGCGCTCAGGTCGAAGAGACCACTTCCGATTACGATAAAGAAAAACTTCAGGAAAGACTGGCCAAATTAGTTGGCGGTGTTGCCGTGATTAAAGTCGGCGCAGCGACCGAAACCGAAATGAAGGAAAAGAAAGCACGCGTCGAAGACGCGCTGCATGCCACCCGTGCTGCCGTTGAAGAAGGCATCGTTCCCGGCGGCGGCGTTGCGTATTTGCGGACTCTTCCTATGCTGGCTAAAATGGCTCTGGAAGGCGACGAGCAAATAGGCGTCAATATCGTAAAGAAAGCTATTGAAGAGCCGATTAAAATGATTGCCTGCAATGCCGGTCAGGAAGGCAGCATCGTTGTGGAAAAGGTAAAGGAAAAGAAGGGCGCTTTTGGTTTCAATGCCCGCACTGATGAATATGAAGATATGATCACAGCCGGTGTTATTGATCCCACCAAGGTTACCCGTTTTGCGCTGCAGAATGCGGCCTCAGTTGCGGCTTTACTGCTTACCACTCAGTGCATGATCGCTGATAAGCCCGAAGAGAAAGGCGCCGGCGGTGGAATGCCCGGTATGCCTCCGGGCGGCGGATATCCCGGCATGGGCATGTAAGACTTAATAGTTTCTTAATCAGGTAAATATGAAGCCCCCTGTTCTGGCGGACAGGGGGCTTTTTTATTATGCAATAGTTTCGATGCGTATGTGGGTGACCCTACTTGCCCCACTAAAGTGGGACAGTTCAACTAACGAAGTCCAGTTCACTGTGTAACTGGAATTCGAGTTTCACTGCCGCCTCGGTATCCTGATGAAATCGGCATGGCAATAAAGTCCAAACAACTAAAATTAAGAGCCCCCAAGCCTTTTATGGCCGGGGGCTCTTTTTATTTTCAAATCATCTTTTTTGGGGGATGATCTCAATCCAGTAGCCGTCCGGATCATTGATAAAGTAGATGACCATATCCTTATTCTCATAACAGATGCAGCCCATCTTTTCATGCAGGGCACGGGCGCCTGCAAAATCGTCAACTTTGAGAGCCAGATGGGATTCATTATCGCCCAGATTGTAAGGCTCCTTTCTATCTCTGAGCCAGGTCAACTCGAATTGGTGAAGTGTTTGACCGTCGCCGAGAAAAACGATAATGAAACTGCCGTCCGGTGCTTCATGCCTTCTCACTTCAGTCAGTTGCAGCGCTTCCCGGTAGAAGGCAATGCTTTTTTCTAAATGAAGAACATTGATGCTATTATGGGCGAAAGTGAATTGCATAAAATTGCTACCTCCAACTTTCATTTTCTTTCAGCAGTTTATAAAACTAGCTTGACAGCCCGATGGGCTTTCAATGCCTCAAAAAGAGTAGTGCGGTGAGATTCGCTCTCTACCGATAGCTCGACATTCAGACAATGATATTTGGCTCCTTCGCTGCTGCGTGAATGGGATACCTTATAGGCCCGATCCCGGATGATTTCTGCTACGGCACGCTGCATCTCATCTGCATCGGGACCGATGATTTTGTAGATCCAAAGGCACGGGTATTCCAACTGAACTTTTCGCTTCTCATTATCCGGCATCTAATTACATCCCTTTCAATACTTTACTGATTCAATAAAATAAGCTTGAATTTTTATCAAGGCTTTTCGGTCATTATCAAGCCTGATTGTATATGCTTTTACAAAACATCGCAATTGCTTAATCGACTTTTTTCTGCCGTAAATGTCCGCAATGCAAAATCAAAAGCAATGCGTAGACATTGGACGTTTTATTTGCTAATTTAGCTTTGTCAGAAAATTGTGAAATTATAGAATCACTGCATTATAAAATATACGTGAACTTTTTAATATGAGCAATAAATCCTGCCCCGACGAAAAAAAATCAGCCTTCAGATTTCTGGTGCGGGCGCTTGCTTACAGAAACTACAGGTTATTCTTTGGCGGACAGAGTCTTTCTCTGATCGGGACCTGGATGCAGCAGATTGCCATGAGCTGGCTTGTCTACCGGATGACCAACTCGGTTTTCCTGCTTGGCCTGATTGGTTTTACCGGCCAAATTCCTACGGTAATCTTCGGTTCCTTTGCCGGTGTTTACGCGGACAGATTGAACCGCCGCAATTTACTTATTGCCACACAGGCCATCTCCATGATGCAGGCTTTTTTGCTGGCATTTCTGACGCTCACAGGTTTTGTCGCCGTCTGGCATCTGATTGTGCTCAGTATAATTCTGGGCATAGTCAATGCTTTTGATGTGCCCGCCCGGCAATCGTTCGTAGTCGACATGGTGGAAAACAAGAATGATCTCGGCAACGCGATTGCCCTGAACTCCTTTATGTTCAACGGTGCAAGACTGGTTGGGCCATCCATTGCGGGCATTCTCATCGCTTATGTCGGGGAAGGTGTTTGTTTCCTGCTCAATGGAATCAGTTTCTTTTTCATAATTCTGGCGCTCCTGGCTATGAGAACCACTCAAAAGGTGCGGCAGGAAAGTTCCGGTGCCGTGTTCCATGAACTCAAAGAGGGTTTTCAGTATGTTGCCGGTTTTGCTCCCATCCGGTATATAATACTTTTTTTGGGATTGATAAGTTTTTTAAATATGCCTTGTGTCGTTCTTATGCCCGTATTTGCGCGTGATATCCTGCACGGCGGTTCCCATACATTGGGCTTCCTTATGGGAGCCACCGGAATCGGTGCGCTGGCGGGCGCTCTGTATCTGGCTTCCCGCAAGTCGGTCATCGGCCTGGCGCGTCTTATCATAATTTCCACCTGCCTTTTCGGCTGCGGGATTATTGCCTTTTCTTTTTCCCGTTACGTGCCGCTTTCCTTATGCTTGATGCTGGTTACCGGTTTCGGCATGATTGTATGTATGGCTTCATGCAATACAATCGTGCAAACCGTTGTGGACGAAGATAAGCGAGGCCGCGTCATGAGTTTTTACGCCATTGCTTTTATCGGGATGGCTCCGTTCGGCAGTCTGATCGGGGGGAGCATCGCCCACAAAATCGGCGCTCCCATTACTCTTGCCTTGTGCGGAGTTTTGAGCATTGCCGGCGCTATCTTTTTCTACAGTCGATTACCGGAAATACGTAAATATGTCCGGCCGATATATCTGCGTATGGGAATTATCCAGGAAATGCCTTCGGAACTTCAGTAAACCCGTTTTAATTTTTCCCGAAATTATTGCATTTTTAGTGCTTATGGAAGTAACTAATTTATTAAGAAAACTATCTGGATTGCAGGTGAAGAGTTGTACTTGAAAGTCCAGTTGTTATGTGATAGTTGACTCCGACAAACATACTTGGACCAACTTGATAAAAACTGGATTCCCGCCTTTGCGGGAATGACGGTTTTTGAGGGTACGGTAACTGAATATATTTCGCGGTTTAGCCGCTATTTTTTTGAGATGTAAGGAGTAACATAAAATGGATTACAAAGAGACGTTGAATCTTCCCCTGACCGATTTTCCTATGAAAGCTAATCTGGCACAGCGTGAGCCGGAGATGCTCAAAAAATGGGAAGAAATGGGCATTTACAAGAAAATCCGGGAAACGGCCAAAGGGAAAAACCCCTATATTCTGCATGACGGTCCTCCTTATGCCAACGGCAATATTCATCTGGGCACAGCGCTCAATAAAATTATCAAGGATATAGTGATTAAAACCAAGAACATGACCGGTTTTGACGGCGTTTATGTGCCGGGCTGGGACTGTCACGGCCTGCCCATTGAACATCAAGTGGATAAAGAACTGGGCGGTAAAAAGGCAGCGATGTCGCAGGTGGAAAAGCGCCGTGCCTGCCGCGTTTATGCTGAAAAATATGTCGGTATTCAGCGTGAACAATTTAAGCGTTTGGGCGTTTTTGGTGAATGGGAAAATCCTTATTTGACGATGGCCTATCCTTATGAAGCCGCAACGGTTAATGAGTTCGGCAAGCTCTACCTCAACGGCAGTGTTTACAAGGGTAAAAAACCGGTTTACTGGTGCGCTACTTGTAAAACCGCTCTGGCTGAAGCCGAGGTGGAATATGCCGATCATTCCACGCCGTCTATTTATGTCAAGTTTACCTTTACCTCCGATGTAAGTCAGATTCTGCCGAAACTTACCGGTCAGAAAGTCAACATGGTGATTTGGACAACCACACCCTGGACGATTCCCGCCAATCTGGCGATTGCCGTCAAGGATGATTTTATTTACGCTGCCGTCAAGATTGATGATGAAGTGGTGATTGTCGCCAAGGACATGCTCGATTATTGTCTGGATGCATTCGGCTTCCAGAATAAAAAATATGAGATTCTGGATGAATTTAATGGCATCATTCTGGAAGGTCAGAAATGTGTCCATCCATTGATTAAAAGAGACAGTGTCTTGATTCTTGCTCCTTTCGTCACACTGGAAGCCGGAACCGGCGCCGTACATATCGCGCCCGGCCACGGTCAGGAAGACTATGAAATAGGCCTGGAATACGGACTGGACAATTACGCGCCGGTGGATGACGCGGGAAAATTTACGGAAGACGTCGAACATTTTGCCGGCCAGTTTGTTTTTGACGCTAATGACAACGTCATTAAAAAATTGAAAGAAGTTGGCGCATTACTCGGACATTTTCCCATGCAGCATTCCTATCCGCACTGCTGGCGCTGCAAGAAACCAATAATTTTCCGTTCAACCGAGCAGTGGTTTATCTCGATGGAAAAAAACGATCTGCGCAAAAAAGCGCTGGCCTGCATCAACGAAGTTAAATGGATTCCCTCCTGGGGACGCGACCGCATCTATGGAATGGTGGAGAACCGTCCCGACTGGTGCATCTCGCGCCAGAGGTTGTGGGGTGTTCCGATTACTGTTTTTTATTGCGCAAAGTGCAAGAATGAAGTGCTGACTCAGGAAATTCTGGATCATCTGGTGGAACTGGTGGAAAAAGGCGGCGCGGATATCTGGTTTGAAAAAGAGCCAAAAGATTTGATGCCCAAACACACAACCTGCCCGCACTGCAAAAATACGGAATTTACAAAAGAGGTAAATATTCTGGATGTGTGGTTTGATTCTGGCGTGAGCCACGCGGCGGTTCTGGAAAAGAGAAAAGATTTGATTTCGCCTTGCGATATGTATCTGGAAGGTTCCGATCAGCACCGTGGCTGGTTTCATTCCTCACTTTTGGAATCCGTGGGAACCAGAGGCCGGGCGCCGTACAAAAGTGTTCTCACTCACGGTTTTGTTGTGGACGGCGACGGCAAAAAAATGTCCAAGTCTGTCGGCAACGTCATCGGTGCGGAAGAGGCGATTGCTAAATACGGTGCGGAAATTCTTAGGCTCTGGGTTGCGGCCGAAGATTATACAGATGACATTCGCATTTCCGAGGAAATTCTCAAGCGCCTGATGGAAGCCTATCGCCGGATTCGTAACACCAGCCGGTTCATTCTCGGTAACCTTTATGATTTTGATGTTAACTCGGAAATAGTGGACTACGACCAAATGGAAGAAATGGATAAGTGGGCGTTGCACCGCCTGCATGAAGTTATCAAACGCGTGAAGGAAGCCTACGAAGGCCATCAGTTCCATGTGGTCTTCTACACTCTATACAATTATTGTACGGTGGATTTAAGCGCGCTTTATCTGGATGTTCTCAAAGATAGACTCTACACAACCAAGGCCAAGTCAACGGCGCGCCGCTCGGGGCAGACGGCTATGTTTATTATTTTAAAAGCTATGACCAGGCTTCTGGCACCGATTCTGACCTTTACCGCAGAAGAAGTATGGGCTGCGATGCCCGTTTGGAAGGGAAAAGAAGCAAGTATCCATTTGACTCAGTTCCCGCAGGTAAATGAGCAATATTTTAATGCGGACTTGGGCGAGCGCTGGAAGGCGATGATTGACGCCAAGTCGGAAATCGCCAAGGCTATTGAACAGGCGCGTAAAGAAAAAATCATCGGTCATTCGCTTGACGCGCGGATCACTATTGCCGTGCCGGAAAAAATGCACGCTTTATTTGCGCAGCATTTGGAAGATTTAAGAGCCTTGCTGATTGTATCGCAATTGCAGCTGGCAGATGAAAAAGAAATCACTAAATCTTATCAGAGCGAAGAGATAAAAGGATTATTCGTCGGTGTGGAGAAAGCCCGCGGCGTCAAGTGTGAACGCTGCTGGATTTATGAAGAATCTGTCGGTTCGGATGCAAAGCATCCGACTGTCTGCGGCCGTTGTTTGCTGAATCTATAGATAAATAAAGCTTTTTATTCCCTCCTTTTTTAAAGGAGGGTGAGGGAGGATTTTGCAAACGAGTTTAAAAATCTCCCCTAGCCCCTCTTTAGAAAAGAGGGGGATTAGTAATGAATAAATATAAGATTTATAAGGAGTCCTTTTTGAAAAAAAACATCATTATTTTTATTCTTGGTGCGACTGCAGTCATTGTGCTGGATCAAATAACGAAAGCCGCTATCGTGGCAAAATTTGTTAAACATGAATCATACGCTATTGTTGATGGTTTTTTTAACATTGTTTATGTGATGAATCCCGGTGCGGCTTTCGGATTTCTGGCCAATATGTCCGAAACATTCCGCTATATTTTCTTTACAGGTATAACCGTAGTGGTTATTTTGTTGATAATTTATTACATTGTGAAAAGCAAATCTCAGAATATGCTCATGGTGATATCTCTTACCTTGATTTTTGCCGGTGCTGTGGGAAATCTTATTGACCGCATACGTTTCGGTGCGGTGATTGATTTTCTGGATGTTTATATCGGGACAGCCCACTGGCCGGCATTTAATGTGGCGGATTCGGCTATTTCCTTAGGCGCCATGTTAATGATTTGGGGAATGATTATGAGCCGCGAGAAAGCACATTCATCTTAATCCTCTTTATAAAGATTATATGATTTTTGAAATAGCGCAGCCCAATAGTTATCCGGGGGGGGAACGCTTGCTGAATTACAATTACGTAATAGATACAACATTGAAGTTATTGTCGTACGCAATGTCATTTCTGATAATGTCAATATGGGCAGGCATATTTCGTTATTAAAGACGGTGAAGTTTCTTGCCGTTATTGGTAAAGAAGGCGATGTTCGGAAAATCAAGTGATAGAAAATGAAAAAATTTTAAATTCTATAAAATTATTTGGTGGGATGCAAATTGCGTTTGTTCAATAATGCTTTAAAGGTTTTATGGATACGCTAGTATTTAGAGTCCAGAATATTTAACGTTTCAACATTGGGGATGACCAAAGTTGTCATTGACTGATTTGAAACCATTTTTACTGTTTTGTTTCTTTTAATTTATCTAATTCCTCTTTATAGCGTTCAGCCTGGGCCTTTACCAATTCAATTTCTTCTTGGGCTTTTTCCAATTTTTCTTCCTGCCTTTGTCTTTCTTCTCTGATTTTTTCCTGTAGTTCATCGATTCCCACGTAAACGGCCAAAGCTCCACCCAGGAGTAGAAAAATTGGAAAAGAACCCTTAACGATGGTCATAAAATCTGACCAACAAAAGATTAAACTGATCAATCCGAAGATGGCGGAAATGACTCCTCCTATGAGTAAAGACATAATTATACCTCCGGTAAGAAAATATAAATTAATTAAATAGTAATAAATGGCAATGTCGTTTTTTCTATCATAAAAAAAAATCCCGGGCAAGTTGCAAATAGATGATTATTGTGAAACTCCAATTCCGAAAGCGAAGCGTAGCGGAATTGGTAAGTTGAACAATCCCGCGAAGCGGAGGGTTCATACCCGTGATAGATAGATGAAAATATTTCTTGATTTAAAGTAATTCATCATTTAAATATATAAATTTAGTGAAGATATGAGGATAAAATGATTGAGCCAAATTTTGCCAAAGGGGATGGTTTAGTCCCCGCGATTGTTCAAGATGCTGAAACTAAAGAAGTTCTCATGTTGGCTTATATGAACCGTCAATCATGGGAGGCTACCCTGCAGACGGGTAAAGCTACCTACTGGAGCCGGTCACGACAAGCTCTTTGGTTAAAAGGAGAAACATCGGGACATTTTCAATTAATCAAAGCTGTTTTTATTGATTGCGATGACGATACAATTTTATTACAGGTAAAACAATTAGGAGAAGCGGCTTGCCATACAGGTTACAAATCCTGCTTTTACCGGAAATTAAACGGCAAAGATTTTGTTATTGTGGGAGAAAAAATTTTTAATCCAGAGGAAGTATATAAATGAATATTTTGAAATTGGGGATTCCCAAAGGGAGTCTGGAAAATAATACGGTCGATTTATTTAAAAAAGCCGGCTGGCGTATATCTTATGATAGCAGAAGTTATTTTCCAGATATTGATGATCAGGAAATCAGCTGCACGTTGGTGCGGGCACAGGAGATGTCGCGCTACATCGAAGACGGACACCTTGATTTAGGGTTGACCGGCATTGATTGGATTCTGGAGAATGAATCTGATGTTGTTGCTGTGCAGGATTTAATTTATTCAAAAGTTTCGACAAGACAGGCGCGTTGGGTGCTGGTTGTCCGCGAAGATTCACCTTATAAATCAATTGAGGACATGGAAGGAAAACACATATCGACCGAGTTGGTGAATTTTACCAAAAAATATTTTGCCGAGCGCAAGATCAATGTTCATGTTGAATTTTCCTGGGGGGCTACGGAAGCCAAAGTAGTGGAAGGTTTGGTGGATGCTATTGTGGAAGTCACCGAAACCGGCTCTACAATTAAAGCCAATAAATTGCGCATTATTCATGATTTAATGAAGACGAACACGCAGTTGATTGCCAATCGTGCTGCCTGGGATGACCCCTGGAAGCGGAAAAAAATCGAGCAAATTCGGACCTTGCTTATCGGCTCATTGCAAGCAATGGGTAAGGTTGGAATAAAACTTAATGTTTCCAAAGAAAATCTGGCTAAGGTGATGTCGTTGCTTCCATCGCTGAAAGCTCCGACAATTTCCAGTTTGTATTCGGAAGAATGGTTTGCCATAGAATCGGTTATCGATACGAGTATAGTGCGGGATTTGATTCCTGTGCTTTTAGAGGCCGGAGCACAGGGAATAATTGAGTATCCTTTAAACAAAGTTATTTAATAAGGAAGACGATTATGTCCAGAAGAGCAAAAATTATCCGCAAAACAACAGAAACCGACATACAACTTGAAATTGATTTGGATAAAACCGCGGGAAGCAAGATTGATACGACAATTCCTTTTTTTAATCATATGCTGGAGCTTTTTGCGCGGCATGGTTTTTTTAAGCTCATTGTCAAGAGCAAAGGAGACACGCAAATTGATGACCATCATTTAATAGAGGATTTAGGTATTTGTTTGGGGAAGGCCGTAGGACAAGCGCTGGATAAGAAGAAGAGCATTAATCGTTACGGTTCGGCTTCTGTGCCGATGGATGAATGTTTATGCCGGGTGGACTTGGATATTTCCGGTCGTCCCTACCTGATTTACAACGTTAAATATGGACGCAGAAAAATCGGCGGATTTGATCCTGCTCTGGTTAAAGAATTTTTCAAGGCGTTTACCGATAACAGCGGTATAACGTTACACATCAATTTTGTGTATGGCGAAAATGGTCACCACATTATCGAGGCAATATTCAAGGCTTTTGCCCGGGCCCTGAGAAAAGCTGTAACGTTAAATGAGAATATAAAGGGAGTTCTTTCCACAAAAGGAAGTCTTTAGTAAGTTAGAATTTGCTTCCCGTTAGAAAGCAAATTCATGAACGCATTTATCCCGCATGGGCGGGACTTATCCCGTTTATCGGGGTTAAGAAAGTGAGGTCAAATTTTGCTTAATTATTATTGGAAAAAAATCAACTGTATTGCGGGATTTTTTTTGGTCACTTTTCTGACGTTGTCCATTACAGTTCAAGCTGTGGAAAAAAATGCGGAGACTGCTAAAACTCCGATGCGTGTGGCTGTGATTTCTTTTCAGCCCTTAATTCCTGAGGAAGGACAGGGAAACACGGTCATTTGCCCGCTTTGTGGCATAGGTTATTCCAGTGGAAAAATATTAAAAGGATCCGAAAAGATAGTTGAAGAAGTCTTTGTTGATAAGCTGCACGAATTGAAAGACGTGGAATTAATTCCCTCGGATAAGGTGCAGGATGTCTATAAAAGAATTGCCTCCGAATCTCTAAAGGAACCTTTATTGAACATTTTAAAAAAAGTTGGCAGGGAATTGGGAGTGGATGTTTTAGCCGTGGGCTATGTCTACCGTTATACCGAAAGAGAGGGATACAGTTATTCAGTAAAACATCCGGCATCTGTGTTTTTTGAAATTCATTTGATAAAGACTATTGATGGTAGCATAATTTGGCGTGGCTATTTTGATAAAACGCAAAAATCGCTAATGGAAGATGTCTTTCAAATATCTTCGTTCGTTAAAGGTGGCGGCAAGTGGATGACCGCTCGCCAACTGACGGAGCAGGGCATGAATAAAATTTTCGAGACATTTCCAGGCTTGGAGAATTAAACCTGCTTTTCGGAATGCAGCAGTCCACGTAATCCAATTTGCTTACGAGTTTTAGTGGACAAATGAAAAAAAATTTACCTTAAACAGCGAAGCACTACCTCGGATGGGCCCGAGAAATTCCAAGTTGCGTGATTGAAGGTTGCCTTTACTTTGCGGTTGAGGAGAATCTCATTTTTAGGTTAAATTATTCCAAACTTTTTTTCCGCTGAAGGGAGTATTCGCTTGGTTATTATTCCGGCAATTGATATTAAAGATGGAAAATGTGTGCGATTGGCTCAGGGTGATTTTGACCGCGTTACAACATATGCGGATAATCCGTTAGATATGGCGCTGACCTGGGTGCAAAAAGGCGCCGAATTGATCCACATAGTTGATCTTGACGGTTCTGTTGCCGGTTTGCCCCGTAACTCAAAGATTATTTTGGACATCGCTAAAAAGATTAATATCCCTATTCAAGTTGGCGGCGGCATAAGGGATATGGAGACTATTGAGTTTTACTTAAGCAATGGCGTTTCCAGCGTTATCTTGGGAACGGCTGCGTTGCAGGATGAAGAAATTATCCGGGATGCCTGCGAGACATTTCCGGAGAAAATAATTTTAGGCATTGATGCGTTGGCGGGAAAAGTGGCCATCAGAGGCTGGACACAAAGAACTGCGCAAGATCCCGTTGATCTTGCCCGGAGTTATGAAAACTATAATATAAAGGCCATTGTTTATACTGATATCAAGCGCGATGGCATGGGGACCGGAGTCAATATTGAAGCAACAAAAGCATTGGCGATGTCTGTAAGCATTCCGGTGATTGCTTCCGGCGGCGTGGCTACTCTTGCTGACATCGAAGAACTTCTGGCAATAAAAGATTGCGAAATCTATGGGGTAATTATTGGCCATGCTCTTTACACGGGTGCTATTTCTCTGGAAGAAGCGATTAAGGAAAGTAAAAAAGTTCTTGGCTGAAAAATTCGGAGGAGGTGGCAATCATGCCAGATTGTATTTTTTGTAAAATTGTTCGTGGTGAAATTCCCTGCGCCAAGGTTTATGAAGATGATAAAATTTTAGCGTTTAATGATATTCAACCGATGGCGCCGGTACATGTAATTATCATTCCTAAAAAGCACATTCCTACTCTGATGGATATTGATTCTAAAAACATCGATATTATAAATAATTTGATTGCTGCCGCGCAAAAAGTGGCCCAAATAAAAGGAATTGATGGCAGAGGTTTCCGCACAGTGATTAACTGCAATGCCGAAGGTGGCCAGGTAGTGTTCCATCTGCACATGCATCTTCTCGGTGGCAGAAAACTTGAGGATAAATTAGGTTAAGGCTAATACTAAATACCAATTCGATTTCAAAGGATAACGACGACGTAGCCAACAAAGTTAGTCAAAGACCGGGAGCGCATCCCGAAAGGGGAGCGAATAGTAAATAAATCTTACCTTGCCGGTAATTATCACCTGCAAGGTGGTAACTTACAAGCGAATGGGTATAAAAGAGGTGAATATAATGGATATCAATTCCAGGTTAAATGAGGAAATGATTGTTGCTGCTAAAGCTAAGGATAAAGTCCGGCTTTCGGCTATTCGCATGTTAAAAACCGCGCTGCATAATAAGGAAATTGATTTGATGCGGCCGTTAAACGAAACCGAAACACTGCAGATTCTTTCTGCGATAGTCAAACAAAGGAAGGATTCCATCGAGCAGTTTGCCAAAGGTGGAAGAACTGACTTGGTGGAAAAAGAAGAGGCGGAACTGAAAGTTGTGCAGGAATTTATGCCGGCGCAAATGTCGGATGATGAGGTTGAGAATATAATCAAAAAGGCTATTGCGGAAGCCGGAGCTGTTTCGGTCAAAGATATGGGAAAGGTAATGAAAATATTGATGCCACAACTGACTGGCAAGGCTGATGGTAAAATGGTGGGCGAAAAAGTTAAAGCGTTTTTATCCCAATAAAGGGCTCGAATATAGACAGGTTCAAATTCCGGACAGGTAGAATACTCAATGCGTTTTGATGATAATAAGATTGAAGAAATCAAAAGCAGAGTAGATATTGTAGAACTGACTTCCGAATATCTTACTTTAAAAAAAGCGGGACGGAATTTTATCGGGCTGTGCCCGTTTCATCAGGAAAAAACTCCATCGTTTACAGTCAATCGCGATAAACAAATATTTTACTGTTTTGGTTGCGGCGAGGGTGGCAATGTAATTACGTTCATGATGAAAATTGCCGATAAAACTTTTCCGGAAGCGATTAAAGATTTGGCGGAAAAAACAGGAGTTGTTTTGCCGCCTATGCTTTCCGGCAAAGAAGTCCGGCAGAAGGATTCACTGAAAGAAAGCATACTTAATTTAAATTTGAGAGCGGCGCAACATTTCAGTCGCAATCTTTCTTCTCCGGCAGGTAAAATTGTACGCGAATACTTGCAAAATAGAAGTATTTCGGAAGAAACCATTAAACAATTCCGGTTGGGTTTTGTGCCGGATACCTGGCGCTCTTTGACAGATTATATTGAAGGCAGTGGTTCATCCTTGAAGCTGGCCGAGCAGGCGGGCTTGGTAATTTCCGGTAAAGAAGGAAGTTTTTACGACCGTTTTCGCGGCCGTCTTATATTTCCTATAGAAAATATTTTTGGTGAAATAGTAGCTTTTGGTGGCAGAATTTTGGAGAAAGGAGAGCCGAAATATCTTAACTCGCCGGAATCCCCCGTTTATATTAAGGGGAGAAATTTATATGGTTTGAACAAAGCAAAAGAGGAAATTCGTAAAAAAGGTTTTGCTCTCATTGTCGAAGGCTATTTTGATTTGATTTCTCTGTGGAATGCGGGCATTGGCAATGTCGTCGCTACTTTAGGTACCGCGCTGACCAAAGAGCATCTTGAACTATTGCGTCGTTATACTCTGGAAGTTGTTGCCCTTTTTGATCCGGATGAAGCGGGCAGAAAAGCGCTTGACCGTAGTCTGGATTTGTTTTTAAGCATGAGAATGCGTGCGCGGGCGTTAATTTTACCGGATGGCTGCGATCCCGATGATTATGTAAAAAAATATGGTAAAGATGAACTGGATAAACTGATTGCCAACGCTCCGGCGATAAGCGATTATTACATTGATAACGTTTTGGGAGATGGCAAGACTTTTGAGGAAAACCGCGATTTAATTAAAACCGCGATGGAATTCATAGATAAAATTGGCAATGGACGAGTGATTGAAAAGAACATTTTTGTGAAGCGTGTAGCGGAAAAATTAGGCATTAATCAGGAGCTCTTAAAAAAGGAGATTCATAAAAAAGAAGTACAGATAAAATCAAAAACGGTCAGCGAAAAACAAAATATTAAAGTTCAATTTGATCCTGTAGAAGTTCACTTGATCCAGTTATTGCTGGAGTATCCGCAGAAAATAGCTCAAGCGGAAAGTGAAAAGGTGCTGGACGATTTTCTACATACGGAGTTGAAAAATCTGGGAGAAAAAATTGTTGAAGCATATAAACTGCTGGGTTTCGTAGATATCAACGTTATCTTATCCTCTGATGCTGATCGTCCTTTACGTGAAAAAATATATCAATTAAGTGTTAATGAACCACCGACAGATGATAAAACAATAGAAAAAGATTTTACTGATACTGTAAGAAAAATTAAAGGAAAATGGTATAAGGAACAAAAGCGTCAGGTTCAACTCAAGTTGAGGCAAGCGGATGAAAGTGGCGATAAAGAACTGATTCATAATCTGACTTGCCAAAAGCTGAATTTGATGAAAGAAGAAAAAAACTATGTTAACAAATAATAAAATTTAGGAGATGCCAAATGGCGAAAGAAGTACAATCTGATGAAGTTAATAAATTAATTTTATTGGGCGAAGAAAAAGGTTTTTTAACTTACGATGATGTCAACGATACATTGCTGCCGGACATAACATCTTCGGAACAAATTGATGATATTATTATGCTTTTTGGAGAAAAGAATATTGATATCATTGATACCGAACAAGGTGAAAAGTTGACTGTGAAAAAGCCGGTGAAGGATATAGGCGCTGCTAATTTAAAGGATATACTAGCCCTGGTGCCCAGTGCAGACAAAACCGGTGATCCGGTAAAAATGTATTTGCGCGAGATGGGATCGGTCTCCCTGCTGAGCCGCGAAGGGGAAGTGGAAATAGCCAAGAAAATCGAAGAAGGCGCGCGCGAGACAATGTCAGCTATCTTTCGTCTATCCGTTTCGATTAACGAAGTGTTCAATATTGGCGATAAACTGATAACTGGCGAAATTAAGAGCAAGCACGTTGTTGATAATATTGAAGATGAAGAAGGCTTCATGGAAGAGGATGAACATAAGGAAAGAATCCTGAAGTTAATCGCCAGAATTAAACTTTTTAACGACAGAAATACGGTTTTGCGCGCTAAGCTCAAAACCAGTACTTTGTCCCGCAAGAAGAGGGAGTTACTAAACGCCGAACTGGAGAAAAACACAAAATACATAGTCACGCTTTGCCGGAAGATTCGTTTTAGCAAAAAACAAATTCATCGATTCATTGCCCGTTTGCGGCACTATGCGGAAGAGATAGAAAAATCCGAAAATGTTATTGCTCAATATAAAAAAGAAACAAGGTTGACCCTCGCTCAAATGGAAAAATTATGGGTGAAAATGAAAAAATCCAAGCAGAATGAAAAGCGCGTGGCTAAAGAAAATCATGTTTCCATTGATCTGCTCAAAAAAGGTAAAACAGCAATACACGAAGCGCAAAAAAATATAAAACAAATTGTGCGCGAAGTGGGGATACCGACGGCAACACTAAAGGCAATTATTAATACAATTGAAGAAGGTGAAAGAAAAGCGGAAATAGCTCAAAGAACGCTTGTGGAAGCAAATTTACGGTTGGTTGTGAGTATTGCCAAAAAGTACACTAACCGCGGATTGCAGTTTCTTGATTTGATTCAGGAAGGCAATATCGGTCTGATGAAGGCCGTGGATAAATTTGAGTATCAGCGCGGCTATAAATTTTCTACTTATGCTACATGGTGGATCAGGCAGGCTATCACTCGGGCTATTGCTGATCAGGCGCGTACAATAAGAATTCCTGTACATATGATTGAAACGATCAACAAACTGATTCGCACTTCCCGCTACCTGGTGCAAGATCTGGGTCGTGAGCCCACTCCTGAGGAAATCGCCAATAAAATGGAATATCCGCTGGAAAAAGTTAGGAAGGTATTAAAAATTGCCAAAGAACCTATTTCTTTGGAAACTCCTATCGGAGAGGAAGAGGACAGCCATTTAGGCGATTTTATCGAAGACAAAAAAGTTATGTCTCCTTCGGAGGCAACGATCAATATAGATCTGGCGGAGCAAACACGAAAAATATTGACAACTCTGACTTCGCGTGAGGAAAAAGTTTTGCGAATGCGCTTTGGCATCAGCGATCGGTCAAATATTTTAGCGAGGGGAGAGAGTACACCAGTGGATTTAATTGAAACATTTACAGAAGCTCCCGAAATTATAGAAACTCCGATGTTAAAAAAAGTAAAGAATAAATTTAAGAAGCGTATCGCAAAATAGTAAAATAGTATTGACAACATGTATGTTTGTGTATATCAAGAAACATTTTGATATACACATTAAGAAAGAAAATGGCGGGCCTATAGCTCAATTGGTAGAGCCACCGGCTCATAACCGGTAGGTCCCTGGTTCGACTCCAGGTGGGCCCACCAAATAACATTAGAAGAAAAGCGATGATAAGAGGGAAAATAATTTTTCGTAAAGGGAATGGGAGATTTACAACAAATGTTGTAACTGCCGTGATGAGACGAACAATATCGTCATTCCACGGCACAGACAATAAGATTGAGAAACTGTTTGCTTAAAAAATGCACCCCTAAAAGGTGCATTTTTTTTATTGTGAAACTCCAATTCCGAAAGCGAAGCGCATTGGAATTGGTAAGTTGAACAATCCCGCCTTGAGAGGAGGGAGACAATACATCTTCCTTTAAGGCGGAATAAATGTCCAGGATTTACCCTAGGGCTCATGCCTGGGATCCTAATAAAAAAAGGAGAAAATTATTGAAAGAGAATTTATTATTATTAATTAAGCTTCAGGAGTGTGATTCACAGTTAGTTAATTTATCCGCCAAGAAAAAAATATTGCCGGAAAATATAGAGAAACTGGATAAAGAATTCAGCTCATTTAAAGAAGGGATCGAAAAAAATAAAATAAAGTATGATGAAATTAAATCCCGCCACACTGAGAGTGAAGGCAAGATCAAAAAACTCAACGAAGGTATGGTGAAAACAAAGGAAAAGATGCTGGAGGTCAAGAACAATAAAGAATATCAGGCCATGCTCAAGGAAATCGAGATTGCCGAATCATCGCGCGGCGACATTGAATCCGAAATAATTTCTATATTGGAAGAGTTGGATAAACTTTCTATGCTGGTCAAAAAAGATAACGAAACTTTGAAGCAGACCAAAAATAAATATGAACAGGAAAAGAAAATAATGGAGGATGATTTAAATGCGATAGATGCTGATGTCGTGGATTGGGAGAAGAAGCGCCTCGATCTGCAAAATAAAGTTTCCGATGATCTCTTGGCTAGATACGAAAAAATTAAAAAAAGAAATAAAGGCGTTGGCGTGATTTCCGTTTGGAAAGCCGTTTGCAATGGTTGCCATATGAATATTCCGCCGCAGCTTTATAATGAATTGCAAAAATCTAATGAGTTGCTTAGTTGTCCCAATTGCAACCGTATAATATATTTTCAGGATATGGAAAAGACGGCTTAGATTCAATGGGTGAAAAAAAATATAAATTATTCAGCGATGGTGCTTGCCGCGGCAATCCCGGTGTTGGCGGCGCCGGTGCTGTCATAATGGATGCCCGGGAAAATGTTATTTGGGAAGGCAAGGAATATCTGGGCCATTGCACCAATAACATTGCTGAATATAGAGCACTCATTTTAGGATTAAAAGGCGCTTTGGTTCACGGCTTCAAGAGTCTTGAAGTTTACCTGGATTCGGAGCTTCTGGCCAAACAAATCAACGGTTCATACCGCGTTAAAAATGAAAATTTGCAGGTCTTAATGAAAGAAGTCCGCAACCTGCTGACTTCTTTTGAGTCTGTTGAAGTTAAACACATCCTGCGTTCCCACAACGGCCATGCCGATAGACTGGCTAATATGGCTATTGATGAAAAATAATTAATACCCATTCTAAAGGAATTTTTTACCATGTTGGCGAAAAATTCTCGGCAATGTAATGTGCTATTTATTATACGCTCCCCTTAAGGGAATGCGCTTCCGATCAAAGTGCTATTTTTGTTGACGTCGTTGTCGGCTTCCTCAGCGTATAACCTGATAACCTGAAGGTCACATCGAGGTCACACGTGTATAATACGCCTCATCGCCTCCGCCTAGCCAAGCTGAAGCGGGACAGTTTACAATAGCCTAAGGCCATTGTATAATTCGACTTACAAAATTCAGTTCACTTTGCTTCTGAATTTTGAGTCTCATTACAACTAACGAATTACAGTTCACTGCGTAACTGTAATTCGAGTTTCACTGCCGCCTCAATATCATCTTTGATTTAGAAATTGATGTATATAAGAGCTTAATCTTAAATCTTGTTCTTCAAATTTTGTTTAGTGATAGCCAGATTGTCGCGGTGGATGACTTCATCGTAGTCTTTGTGTCCCAGAATCTGGCTGATTTGAGCGGTTTTTAATCCCTTGATTTTGTTGATTTCGTCTGAACTGAAATTAACCAATCCTTTAGCTATAATTGTGCCTTCACGGCTAACACAGCTTACCGGATCTCCCAAATCAAAATTACCTTCTACATCAATGATGCCTGAAGGAAGCAGGCTCTTACCTTTTTCCAGTAAGGCTTTCTTGGCGCCATCATCGATAATCAATTTGCCGCGAGGACGCAAGGTGAAAGCGATCCAGTATTTTTTACTATTGAGACGATCAACCATGGGTAAAAATAGCGTGCCGATTTCTTTTCCGGCCATAATGCCGGTTAAAACATTTTTCTCTTTGCCGGGGGCAATGATACAGGGAATGCCGATGGCGGTAACTTTTTTGGCGGCCTGAATTTTACTTTTCATTCCACCCGTGCCCGCGGACGATGTCTCTTCGGTGGCTGCGGCTTCTATTTCTTCGGTAAACTCACGCACCAGAGGAATGAATTTGGCTTTTTTGAATAATACCGGGTTTCCGTCATAAAGCCCGTCAATGCTTGTTAAATTGATAAAGAGATCGGCTTCGACTATATTGGCAATCATTGCGGCGAGGTTATCGTTTTCCCCAAATTTGATTTCATCAACGGCGACAGTGTCATTTTCGTTGATAATGGGAATGGCGCCCCATTCCATCAATGTCGAAAGGGTATTGCGTACATTTAAATATCGCTGGCGGTCTGTGAGATCGGAAAGCGTTAAAAGAATTTGAGCGACGTAATGGCCGTTTTTTTCAAACGATTTGGAATAGACGCGCATCAATCTTCCCTGTCCGATCGCTGCTGCGGCTTGTTTTTCGGGCATGCTTTTTAATTTGCCCGTTATTTTCATGCGCTGTTTTCCCGAAACAATTGCGCCGGAAGTCACCAGTACCACTGAGTAGCCCTGCCGCACCAGATCAGACATCTCCCGCACAAGGGAATCAATTATCTTGATGTCCAGGCCGTCGGATCCGGTCAATACTGCTGAACCCACTTTGATAAGAATTTTTTTTACGTGCTTAAATGTTTCCTGACGAATATTTTTCATGGATTATTTATTTCCGGTTTGATTTAATAGTTCAATCATTTTATTTAATATTTCCGGTATACCTTCACCGGTAACAGCGGAAAAAAGATGCAGTATTATCCCTTTTTTTTTGAATAGCGCAACTTCTTTTTTAGCCCGGTCTTTAACAAAAGGAAGATCAATCTTGTTTAAAGCCACGATTTGCGGCTTTTCCAGCAATTGCGGATTGTAATGTCCCAATTCCTCATTAATTGCCGTGAAATTAGACCACGCGTTAGTATTGGGTTCTATGGAGATATCAATAATGTGAAACAGCAATGATGTTCTTTCCACATGTTTTAAAAATTGAATGCCCATGCCCGAACCATCATGCGCTCCGGAGATGAGGCCGGGTATATCGGCAAGGACAAAGCTTTTACTGTCCAAATGTTTAACGACACCCAAGTGCGGTGTCAGCGTCGTGAAAGGATAATCGGCAATTTTGGGTCTGGCCGCGGATACACGGGAAATAAATGTCGATTTACCGGCGTTGGGAAAGCCCAGAATGCCTACATCGGCCAGTAATTTCAATTCCAGTTTCAGAGTGAATTCTTCACCTTCCATGCCTTCCTGGGCAAAACGAGGTGTTTGATGGGTGGATGTGGCGAAATGGGCGTTGCCCTTGCCGCCAATTCCGCCGTGTGCGGCAATAAAAGTCTGGCCCGGCTCGGATAAATCCGCCATCACTTCACCGGTTTCAAAATTTTTGATAATTGTTCCCACCGGTACGAGAACTTCCAGATCTTCCGCGCTTCTTCCGGTGCGATTGTTGCCCGAGCCGTGGCCGCCGTTTTTGGCAAATTGATGCTGCTGATATTTTAAATCCAGCAGAGTGTGATGACTTTCCGCCGTGCGAAAGATCACATCACCACCCTTGCCGCCATTGCCCCCGTCCGGGCCGCCTTTCGGCACAAATTTTTCCCGACGGAAACTTACGCAGCCGCGGCCGCCATGCCCGGCCTTGATATAAATTTTTGCCTCATCAACAAATTTCATAAATATTGCCCGGGTAAATTTTCTTTTGAAATAACATCAACCGTCTTTGAAAAGTCCGTATCGCAATCCCGCATGCGCGGGATAATTTCCAATAGCCTTTGGCTATTGGAAAGTTCGACTTACTCTTCAAAATTCGCTATGCTCGTTTTCAGAGAGTCTTACTACGACTAACGCTTCAAACCTACAGTGACCTTTAGGTTATTTACTTCGTTCGTTTTTAGCGAGTCTCAATCCCATTCAGCTCCGCTTCAGGGATAATTCCACTTACGCTTCGAACATCGCATAGCTCGTTTTACCACAGCGCTACGCGCCTGGTATAATTCGTCAAGCAAGCTTCAGTGCACTTTGTTTCTGAAGCTTGGGTCTCATTATCAGCGAGTCTCATTAAATAAAAAGGCGCTTGGTGTAAGCGCCTTTAAAATTAAAATATCCAGCTATAATTTCTATGATGCGTAAACGCTCACTTTTTTCCTTGTTTTATCCAGTCTTTCATATTGTACCACGCCGTTAATCAGGGAATAAATAGTGAAATCCTTGCCCAATCCCACGTTATTGCCCGGGTGAATTTTTGTTCCTACCTGTCGCACGATGATAGAGCCCGCGTTTATTTTCTGGCCGGCAAACACTTTGATGCCGCGCCTTTGAGAATTACTATCTCTACCATTGCGGGAGCTCCCTTGCCCTTTTTTATGTGCCATGACTTCCTCCGCTTACATCGAAATCTTTGTTATTTTCATACTGGTTAAATTTTGGCGATGTCCGGTCTTCTTATGGAAACCCTTGCGTCGTATCATGTGGTAAACGATAAGTTTCGGACCTTTCTTCTGAGCGATAATCTTACCGACAACCTTGGCGCCATCCACAAAAGGTTTGCCGATTTTTACTTCTTTATCGTCGGAGACCATCAGGACTTCGTTAAAAACAACTTCATCGCCCTTGTCACCGATCAGTTTTTCCACAGATAAAACATCACCTTCGGTTACTTTGTGCTGCTTTGCTCCTGTTTTTATTACTGCGTACATAAGCGTATCCTTACTTGAATTGGAATTAAGACGAGAACTTATAGTGAAAATGTTTCTTTTTGTCAATAAAATTTAAGTATTAATGGGAAATATTTTGTTTAAGGGTTAATGGATAGCTAAGTGGCTGAATTAATATCATAAAAATAATAGTTGATAAACTTTAATATTTAATTAAAGTTATTCTGTCTCAAATAAAAAGGGTAATAGGTTCCACTGACGAGAAGGAGAAGGATAATTAAAAAAACATCTTTTTAACATGAGAGGATGATATGACTATAGTTTCGCTGCAAAAATGCACTCAGTACGATTACAAAACACTTAAGGATAAAATTGTTGCGGGGTTGGGACAGATCAAATTTGATCTTACAGGCTTAAAAAATAAACGCGTGTGTCTGAAACCGAACCTGCTTATGCCGTCAAACCCTGAAAGGGCAGTGACCACGCATCCTGCACTTTTCCGGGCAGTCGCGGAAATCGTACGTGATTATACACACAATATAGTTCTAATCGAATCGCCCAATTTTTTCCCCCTGAAATCGACCATAAAAAAAACCGGCCTTGCCGAAATCGTGAAAGACTTGGAAATTGAGGTCGCGGACATAACCGTGACAGAGACGCTGCGTTTTCCGCTGGCGCATCGTTATAAGAACATTGATATTTCCCAAGCGTTCTTCAATGTTGATTATATAATCAACATGCCGAAGCTCAAAACGCATGGATTTACCCATTATACCGGCGCGGTGAAAAATTTATTCGGGACCATGCCGGGCTTAAGCAAATCGCGGATGCACATGACAGCGCCGTCTCAGATGGAATTCAGTGAGTTTCTGCTGGATCTGTACGGCGGCCTGCTGAATGGTTTTGAAAAGCCGAAAAAATTTATCCATATCATGGATGCTGTTGTGGGAATGGAAGGTGAGGGGCCGGGTCCTTCAGGGAAACCGAAAAAGATCGGCGCCGTTATAGTAGGAGACGATGCCGTGGCGCTGGATTACGTCGCCGTCAATCTGGTGGGTCTTAATCTGAAAAAAGTTTTCACTATTACGGAAGGATTCAAGCGCGGATATGGAGTGAAGTCGCCTGATGACATTCAGTTGATGGGAGAACCTCTTGAAAACATGCGGATAACTGATTTTAAAGCGCCGCGCAGTTCAGTGATGGGCGGCGTAATATGGCCTTTAACATCACCGACGATAAAGAATCTTTTTGTGGAAAAACCGGTGCCTAGGGCCGATGCTTGCACGCTTTGCTACAATTGTATGAAGGTATGTCCGGCGGGCGCGATAACTAAAGCGGACGAAGTCAAGATACCCCGGTATAATTACCGGAAGTGTATCAGATGTTTCTGCTGTATGGAAACCTGTCCGGAAGCCGCCATTGATCTGAAAAATGGTGCCCTGCAATGGCTGATGCGAACATGACCGGGAGGTAATGCTGGTCAAGAATAGTCCATATGAACCAAAGTTATACCATAAAGAATGCTGTCATTTCCTGGCTCGACCAGGCAATACAATTATCCTTTGTCATTCCGTCGAAGGACGGAATCCAGTAAGAGAACGTTGTCACTAGTTACTATTTACATATTGCCTAATAAATAAATATTACCGAGGGATTAGCATATTTTATTTGTATTAAGTTGACTTAATTTAAAGTTTTTCTTACAATACCGCCGCCCAAAAGTTACTATTCCACTGGGTAAAGGAGAACAAAGATATGGCATCAAATTTTTTATATTCCACACGCGACCAAAAGTTTATTTTAAAAGAATGGTTGGACATGTCCAAGGTTTTTGAGGCCGGACGCTTCCAGGGAGGTTATTCTGTCGACGACATCGATTCCATTCTGGAAAACGCTATGAAAATAGCTAAAGAAGCTGTAGCGCCCACCAACGACGATGGCGATACAATTCACGCTGTTTATAAAAACGGCAAAGTCACCGTTCCCGAATCCTTTAAAAAAGCCTATTGGACTGTCCAGGAAAACGGCCTGGGTTCGAGCAACGCCGATCACAGCGACCCCAGCTCTATGCCTCTGTCCGTGATGGGTGCGACTAATGAGTTTCTTGCCGCCGCCAATGCCGCGTCGGGTCCTTATGCCATGGCGACGACCGGCTCATCAGGCCTGATCCGCGATTTCGGCAGCGATAAGGTCAAGAATATTTTTCTACCCAAAATGTATAGTGGTAAGTGGGCGGGTACCATGGACCTGACCGAGCCCAACAGCGGTTCGGACGTCGGTGATATCACCACCAAGGCTTTCCCCACCGATGAGCCGGGGGTTTATAATATTGTCGGCACCAAATGCTTCATCACTGGCGGCGACCAGGACATTACCGAAAACATCATCCATCTGGCTCTGGCTCGTATAGAAGGCAGCGTGCCGGGCACCAAAGGAATATCCCTGTTTGTCGTGCCCAAGTACTGGCCTACCGAAGCCGGAGAGGTAGGGGAATTCAACGACGTCAACTGCGGCGGCATCGAACACAAGTTGGGTCTCCGGGGATCGGCCACCAGCATCATTAATTTTGGCGAAGATAACAAGTGCCGAGGATACCTTCTGGGCAATGCCCCCGTTGACGGCAAAGGCGCGGGAATGGCCCAGATGTTCCAGATGATGAACGAGGAACGCACCGTCACGGGATTGGCGGCTAATGCGGCAGCCACAGTATCCTACAACAACGCGGCCATGTACGCTGCCGGGCGCATCCAGGGACGCCCGATCACCAATCCCAAATCCGCCAGAGTATCCATCATTCATCACGAAGACGTGCGCCGCATGCTAATGTACCAGAAGTCCATCACCGAGGCCAGCCGGGCGATGATTGCAATGTCTTACTATGCGCTGGACATCGCGGAAAACACCAGCAACGAAGACGAACGAAAACGCGCCAAGGCTTTTGTGGAAGTCAACATACCGATCGTCAAGGCCTGGTGTTCGGATATGGCGTTCCTCAGCATTTCCGAGGCCATGCAGTGCTATGGCGGCTATGGATTCTCCGAAGATTATCCCATCGCGCAGCAGCTCAGGGACTGCCGTATCTACCCCATCTGGGAAGGCACCAACTACATACAATCTCTGGATCTCATCGGCCGCAAATGGATGATGGGAGGGGGTCAGGTTTTTGCTTCATGGTTTGCGGAACTGGAAAAATTCGTCGCCGACAATAAAGATGATAAAATCTTAAGCGCGCAAATAGCCCTGCTTGCTGAGGCGTTAATCCAATACAAAGAAATCCAGGCAGCGATGGTCGGATACCTGAGCCAGGGCAAGTTCGGGATGATCGGTTTCTTTGCCACCCGCATCCTCAAGGCAACCGGCCATATTTACGGCGCCAAGCTGCTGCTGGAACACGCCCTCATCGCTCAGAAGAAAATCGATGAAATCGGTAAGGAACATTTTGAATATCCTTACTACGCAGGCAAAATAGCGTCGGCGAAATTTTTCGCTCATAACATTCTTCCCACCGTAGGAACGATCCTGCGGGTCATCAAGGAAGGCGATAATTCCGTCATGGAAATCCCCGAAGCATCCTATCTGTTAGAATAACGTAACTTTCTGAGGGGCGGTGTATATCACGCCGCCCCTCATTTTCCCCGAATTTAGAAAATCGATTTTATACCAATACGGTATCAGACCGCGGCTTTCCGATTATGTCTCCGGAGATTCCAACTGTAAATTCCATGACCGGAATATTAGCCCCGGAGATTGCCAGAGCCTTCTTGATGATTTGAGTCAGGCCGCCGCAGCAGGGAACCTCCATCCGAACGATGGTTACACTATTGATGCCGGAATTGGCGAAAATTTGACCAAGTTTTTCCACATAGACATTTGCGTCGTCCAGTTTCGGGCATCCGATTAAAAGAATCTTGCCGGGAAGCAGTTTTGTGTGAAAATCGGCAAACGCAAACGGGGCACAGTCGGCGCTGATGAGCAAGTCTGCTCCTTTAAGATACGGCGCATTCACGGGTACCAGATTGATTTGCACCGGCCAGTTTGTCAATGCCGACGGGACGGACTCGCCGGACGGAAGCTTGCGGTTTTGGGTTGAACGATCAATCGTTTTGGCGTTTGCGCCTGGACAACCGCAAGCCTTATCTATTTGTACGAAGGATTGTTTTGTCTCTTGCATTCGCGCTACATGCTTCTTTGCGGCTTCTTCATCGAAATCCACGGCATCGCGCTGCTCGATGGTGATTGCGTCCTGCGGGCATTCGCCAAGACACGCGCCCAAACCGTCGCAGTATGTATCGCTCACGAGCTTCGCCTTGCCGTCCACCAATTGGATGGCGCCTTCCGCGCAAGCCGATACGCACAGGCCGCAGCCGTTGCACTTATCCTCTTCGATAACCACGATGTTTCTTTTAGCCATGTTTTAAGCCCTCCTTCCGGAGCTTGAGTAAAATATAAGAATGCCGACCTTGTATGTCAATGAAAAACTGGCCGCAAAATGTGAGATACGGCGCTTTCGGCAATATTATCGCACCGCGCAGAGAATGTTGATCTGCTTCGGCACGGGCAGATCTTTCGAGCGCTGCCGGAAGTATCGCGCTTCAGCCTCTGCGGGTGTTAGGAATTTCACTTTGGAAAAACCAGCGCCAAGCAGTTTTGCTTCGAGCGCATCAGGCTCGAAGAAACTCACCCAGGGTTCGCCAAGGTTCGCTACTCTCTGGGAAAGCGGCGAAGGCGAGTCGATTGACTGCGTTAGGAATGTAAGCACGATCTCGCTTTCCGCCGGAAACATGGCGACAGATCGAAGCACAGCATCAATGGCATCTTCTTTCAAATACATTGTTACACCCAGCCAGGAGAAGAAGGTCGGGTTATCCATCGAAATATTATGTCTGAGCAAGCCGTCACGCAACGATTCGTGTTCAAAATCGATATCGGCGAAAACAGCGTTCTCCGGTAGTGCAAGGCCGGCTGCTGCAATGTAGGAACGTTTCATGGTTTGCGTCCCCATATGGTCAACTTCAATAATTTTCAAGTTCTTCGCCCATGAAGGCTGCCGGAGAGCGAAGGTATCGAAGCCTGCCCCAAGGATGACGTACTGTGTGATTCTGCGGGAAACAGCGGCGGTGAGCCGGTCTTCGGTAAATCGTGAACGCAGAACCACATGAGCGCGCAAGGCAAGCATTTCGGGAGTTCGATAATTATCGGCAGTGTCCTGGATCAATTTTAATCCCTCCGGCCCGAGCAGCGGCACGGCAACCGGGTCATCAAAGAGCAACGGCTTCGCATCAAGTAGCTGATGCGAAGCCCGCAGATACGCGGTTCCTAACGCCGTATGGCTCGCTTTATAATCGGACATTGTTGCCTCCTACCAAAGGGTCATCTCAAAAACATAGTAATCCCTCGGATCATTACCGCTGGATTGCCTTTTTCCAATTTCTTTCGTTTTAAACCCGGCGCTTTGAGCAAGATTTAACGTGTCATACAATTCCGGATAATTGGGTTGAGGCATATACAATCTACCCCGAGGATTTAAGAAGTTTGACGCCTGAGAGAAAAAACGTCTGTGTAATGCGAAATCAGTATCCCATTGGGATGATGCCACTATATCAGGGGCATACTTCTTACGGAAGGGAAGATTTGCTGTTATGACATCGAAACGAATAGACTGTACAAATTGCTCAAACAAATCTGAAAGCTGAACATCTACGCGATCACAAACATTATGATTTGTCGCGTTGAGTTGCGCACACTTAACGGCGCTTGGATTGATATCCACCGCTGTTACATGACGGGCGCCACGCAGGGCTGCGAATATGGCAAGTACACCACAGCCGGTTGCCACATCAAGGACTATTGCATTTTTTAATTCAGGTAGATTTTGAACAAGAACCTTGCTGTCATTACTCGGAGGAAACACATCAGGAAGCACAACAAAATTTTTGCCGAGATACTCAACAATTTCTCCATCAGCCTGTCTTTTCTTCCAGGACTCTTGAAGGATTGCTTGTTCCTTCTCAATAATTGAGATTTGTTCCGGTGTGAGTATTTTTCTCATCTTCTTCAAATTTATTCCTTTTTCGCTGAGTTCATGCACGGCCAACGGTAGGCATTACCGTTATTTAATGTATCTTTCGGTTCTATTAACATGACGGTACATTCACTCTCACAAAAAAAATTAACAACTCTGATTTCCATAGATTATCCTCCACGCCTGCAGTTCGCTCAACACGGTTGATTCTTTCAGATAGACTACATTATGCAGAGACACCAGACGTTGTATTTCCCTTTACCATTCCCAAATCAAAACGCTATCTTTGTTGGCGTCGTTGTCGGCTAAAGAAAATGATTACACTCTCTTCAACCAGGATTTAAACCCGAAAATTATAAATATGCTTATAAATGCCCAATAGCCATAAATATATCCAGTATGATATCTTAAACCATTAATACATTCCATAAGACCAGGGGCGATAAGCAATGTGATAGCGACATTGATACTGCTCATAATCAGGCTTGCAAGGATATCGCTTGGATAGTGAACACCTAAATAAAGCCGCAAATACATCATAGTTGGAATCATCCAACCAAATAGAAGAACTGCTATAGAACCAAATTGAGAACAAATAAGGCCAACGCAAAGGGTCGTCCATAAAACATGGCCTGATGGAAAGCTTTCTAATTCCTTTGAGCCATGACCAGGGTCGCGATTTTGAATTTGAATATGTAACTCCTGATGTAATTCCACATTGGCATATGGACGCCTCCGCTTCACATAGGTCTTGCAAAATACGAATACAATGTTGCTGATTAACAATCCAAACATAAGCAAAACGGACAGCTGCCTAAAGGATTCACTGTTTAACAATTGTCCTGTAAGTGCAGTGATGAATAGAACGATCATCCAAAACGGGCCATCCCCCATGAAAATTAGCGCTTTCATAGGAAAAGAATTTTTGAAAGGTCTCTGATAAGCCCACTTAAGAAGTTGTCTGTCAATTATTTTTAAATATTTCATAGGTCTCTTTAATCAGAACAATTAATATACGTAATAACGCTATTAATTCGGTTCTTAATTATTTAAACCAACTCTTTATTTAAATCAAATATTAACTAAGAATAGTCTTTGTTTTTACTACTTTAATCTGCCGGGATTCGTCAGTGTTGGATTTCAGGACATGTGCGATAATATCTGTGGGTCGGGCTGATCCTGTCGGCGTATAGTTCACGATGAACTTGACTATTTTATCGGCGGCATCAAGAATCATGCTTTGTATAAAAGGGCGAATGTCTTTGGTGACGGTTTTTCCCTTGGATGATTTTTGGATGCTGAATGTTGAAGCTGCCAGAAAGTTCTTAATGTTTTCTTCTAAGGCGATAAGACGAGGAGAATCGATATCGGCGGGCAGATGTAGTTCGAATTCAAATCCCTGTAATATTTCAGCGATAGTTTTTCCACCGGAGGGAAGCTCTTTGATTTCTAAAATTTCAATGCCCAGGGGCAGGGCGGAATTGATCTTATTCTTTAATAAATTCAAATCTGATAAATATTCCTGAGCGGCAATGTCCAGGTATTCCTGTTTGCTCTCCATGCCCACGGAGGTTGCGGTGGCAAAGGATATTTTGGGATGGGGATGGTAGCCGATAGAATAAGCAAGCGCGATGCTGCTGCGGCGCAGAGCGCGGACAAGCGCCGCGGAGAGTTCCAGATGAGATAAATATCCGGCTCGATTCAGCTTGCTGAAAGTTAAACGATATTTATTTTCGTTGACAGTTACGGAATCAGGGATGGGCTTCGATGACACAACTTTTTGATTTTCCTCTGGTATGGCAAAAATATTTTTTGTTGTGGAGAAATCGCATACTCCGCAGTTTTGACAATTGGAAAACCGGCAATCCGCCGTTGCCGTTTGGTCTGTTGATTTTTGTTTTTCCTCCAGCAGAAATTCACGGCTTACTCCGCAGTCAATGTTATCCCACGGCAATATTTCGTTGATCTCGCGTTCGCGCGTGAAATCTTCCGGGTTGATTCCCGATTCAGCAATTGCTTCCTGCCAGAGGTCAAAACGCAGAATCTCAGACCAGCCGTCGAAACGGCAGCCTTTGCGAAAGGCCGTCTCCAAAAGCGCTCCGATCTTTTCATCACCGCGTGAAAATATTCCTTCCAGAAAACTCATTTTCGCGTCATGCCATTTCACATTGATATTGCGATTTTTTATTCGCTGACGAATAAAATCATGTTTGGCGTGAGTTTCTTCCAGAGAAATTTGCCTGTGCCATTGAAATGGCGTATGGGGTTTGGGAACGAACGTGGAAAGGCTGATGGTAATTTGACCGCGATTTTTTGCCGCCCGCAGCGCTTCATAGCCTAAATTGACAATGCCTTCCATGTCCGCCTGCTCTTCATGAGGCAGGCCCAGCATGAAATAAAGTTTGATTGATTTCCAGCCGGCGGTGAATATTTTATCCACGGTAGAGAGTAAATCTTCGGAGGTGTTGCCCTTATTGATAATCAGTCGCATTTTATCCGTTCCCGCTTCCGGCGCCAGCGTGAAACTGGTTTTACGCGTTCGTTTGATTTCTTCCATTAATGCTCCGGTAAGAGACTCCACGCGCAATGAAGGAAGCGCCAGGGCCACCCGCCGGGAGTGATACTTGTTCATCATGGTTTTTACCAAAGGTTCAAGACAGCTGTAATCGCCCGAACTCAAGGATAAAAGAGATATCTCTTCATGACCTGTTGCCTGAAGCGTCTTTTCGGCCATTTCCATGAGTAATGAAGTGTTCCTTTCGCGGTAAGGACGCCAGAGCATTCCCGCCTGACAGAATCTACAGCCGCGGGTACAACCGCGCGCTATTTCCAGAGTGATGCGGTCGTGAATGGTTTGCATCAATGGAACAACAGGTTTTTTAGGATGCGCCCATAAGCTGAGATCGGCTATGCTTCTTTTTTTTATTACCTGATTTTTTCCATGAACAGCGGGGACGTAAATGCCGGGAATTTTCGCCAGTTGTTCTATCAGATTATTTCTGGAGAGAGATTTCTTCTTGCCCTCTCGGATCATCGCGGTAATTTCCTCTACAACTTCTTCTCCTTCACCGATGACAAAGGCATCGATAAAATCAACAAGCGGCGCCGGATTAAAACAGCAGGGGCCGCCCGCTATTATCAGGGGATGGCCTTCTTTTCGCGCCGTGCGGGCAAACGGTATGCCTCCCAAATCCAGCATGTTTAATAAGTTGGTGTAGGAGAGTTCATACTGCAAGGAAAAACCGACAACGTCAAAATCAGCCAGTGGTGTCAGGGATTCCAGCGATGTTAAAGGTATTTTCCCGTCGCGCAGTTGTTTTTCCCTGTCCGGCCAGGGGGCGAAACAACGTTCTGCCGCCACATAGGGAATTTCGTTTAGAATGGAATATAAAATCTGCAAACCGAGATGCGACATGCCGACTTCATAGGTATCCGGGAAGGCAAGCAGGAAGCGTACTTCCGCTTTATCTTTGTGGACGGCATTTACTTCCGCGCCGATGTAACGGCTGGGTTTTTCGGCGCTGAGCAGGAGTTCATCGAAATTACTATTGTTCATAATTTACCTTTTTGTTTGTAATAAAGCCGCCACGCTATTCTTCTGAATCGGAGTAAATATGGGGGTAATATTTGTAAGGATTATTTTTGATATCCTTGAGCATCGACAGCGCCAGCTTTTGGGGAAAATTGACGGAGGCAAGATAATTCATGGAATTCTTTTTGAATGTGTTGATCAAATCCTCGCGGACGGAATCCTGATCTTTTTCATACACAAAAGATCTTACCATTTTGCGTTCGTAAGTAAGTTCATCGCCCATGATATTTTTCACCTGAGCGTAATCTTGAGAGTCGGCAAAATAAGATTCTTTCAAATCAATTTTTGTTTGAAAGGAAATTTCCACTTTGAATGTATCGGCGGCTACTCGACGGGACAAATCAAAAATCTTTAATTTCAAGCCATTGGCTAAATTTATTTTTTCAATTAATTTCATTTGCTTTTAATTTCGAATGTTATTTTATTGTGAAACTCCAATTCCGAAAGCGTAGCGCAGCGGAATTGGCAAGTTGAACAATCCCGCAAAGCGGAGGGTAGCATACCCCAACGCAAGCTTTGGGGTATGCTACCCTTGATTGGGGATGTCGTCCTTAACATTTTTACGCTTGACCTGCAACGCTAATCCTTCTATATAATATTTCTAAATTTAATCAGCCGCAAGCGATTATACCATTTCTAAATCAAAGATGATATTGAGGCGGCCAGGCGGAGGCGACGAGGCGTATTGTGCATACGTTGAGGAAGCCGACAACGACGCCAACAAAAATAGCGCTTTGATTTAGAATTGGTATAAATTAGCGAAAGTGAAGCCGTCTCATGAGTGATGTCAATGCCATTTTACTTTTGTCCTGCGCCGATAGCAAGGGGCTTGTCGCCAAAATTTCCTATTTTATTTTCCGTCACAACGGCAACATTGTCCATGCCGATCAGCATACCTCCAAAATAGACAAACTTTTCTTTATGCGGATCGAATGGGAATTGAACGGTTTTGCTCTTGGCCGCGAAGAAATTCCCGCAGCTTTCGCGCCGCTGGCGAAGCAGTTTAACATGAAATGGGATTTGCATTTTACCGATTATACGCCGCGGATGGCAATTTTTGTTTCTAAACATATGCATTGCCTGCATGATCTTATTTTGCGCCGTCATATGGACGAATTGGCGGCCGGAATTGAAGCGGTAATCAGTAATCATCCGGATGCCGGCGATTTGGTGAAACAGTTCGGGATGAAATTTTTCCACTTCCCGATTACGGAGAAAAACAAGAAGCAGCAGGAAGCGAAAGAATTGAAACTGTTGCGGGAGATGAATATTGATCTGATTGTTCTGGCGCGTTACATGCAGATTATCAGTGGAAAATTTCTTGAATATTATCCCAATAAGATAATCAATATCCACCATTCATTTCTGCCCGCGTTTGCCGGAGTCAATCCTTACAAACAGGCCTATGACCGCGGCGTGAAGATTATCGGCGCGACCGGCCATTACGTGACAGAGCAACTGGACGAAGGACCGATTATAGCGCAGGATGTGATCAAAATCAGCCACCGTGATACTATCTCCGATATTCAGACGAAGAGCAAAGATTTGGAAAGGGTTGTGCTGGCGCGGGCTTTACGCCTGCATCTGGAAAATAGAATACTTGTTTATGGATCAAAAACCATTGTGTTTGAGTAACCTTCGTTGGGCGTTATCTTTTAAAATAACTATAAAAATACCAGGTAATTAGCTGATGTCTGATTCCAATTTTATCATCCTTTGTCAACCGGATGAAGGAAAATCCTGTGGCGCGTGTTGTGGCCTCTACAATTATGTGGACAGCTCCCGTTCTTCTCTCACGCAGCGTTTGCGTTCGCGCACAAAACGTTTCCAAAAACTTGTAAAAAATTCGGGCGATGTTGAGATTTACGCGAAGGAAACTTTAGCTGATGAAGATTTTAACAAGAGATATGAAGTAATTTATTGCTGCGAATACCTTGGTTTTCTGGATAACGAGGAAAAGAAAGTGGGATGTCTGCTGCATCCTGAGCAAAATTCCGGCCTCGATTTACGTGCCTGTTCGTTTTATGGGCAGGAGCTTTGTGCCGGGCATTTTTGTCCCAGCCATCATTTTATTCCGCAGTCCCAATCTAAAATCATGATAAAAATAATTGACGATTGGTATCTTTACGGTCTGGTTTTGACCGATATTGATCTGGTCACTACATATTTCCGTCTTCTGGCCGATAGAGTCGGCGGGGAGCTTAAACCTGATGTATTCGATAATGTTTCTTTAAAAAATATTGTTCTGGAATATTTTGATTGGAAACTTACCTGGCCGTTTCGTTCGCTGGAAACCAATCGGCTGGGTAAATATTACTTTGACGGATCTCAATATATGATAAGTTATATTGACTACGCAAAGTTTGGCCGGGATATCTCGCCGCTCAACTCTATTTTTTTGAGCCTGTCTTCCTCATTTAAAAATGCAGAGGAAATTGAGGCGGCGGAAAATATGATCTGGGCAAATATTGAAAATTTTGTTTCCACATATAAGCGTGGTTCGTGAAACTCCAAAGATTGCTTTGGAGTTCATACCCGGTGGTTTTAATTTTTTATTGACATAATACAGCCATTTTGGCTAGTGTATAGCAATTTCCAGCCCAAATTATGAGGAGATGCGTAGAATGGACGAAATGTCCAAAGAAATTATTTTTTCCAGAGACGCGATTCAAAAGAGGGTGAAAGAGTTAGCTGGCCAAATATCCGGCGATTACGCCGGCTGTGAATTAGTCATCATCGGCATTCTTAAGGGTGCATTTATTTTTATGGCTGATTTAGTCCGGGAGATCAGCATCCCTTGCAAAATCGATTTTGTCAGAGTAGCAAGTTATGGCGCGAGCTCTGAAAGTTTTGGTAAAGTAGTAATGACTAAAGATATTGAAACTTCGATCAAAGGTCGGGATATTTTGATTGTGGAAGACATAGTTGACACAGGCTTGACTTTGCAATATCTTGTTGATTGGCTTAAGGAAAGAAATCCTCATTCGCTAAAGATTTGTGTTTTTTTGGATAAGCGTGAAAAAAGAAAAGTATCCTTTGAAGCTGATTATGTCGGCTTTACAATTGATGATGGCTTTGTGGTTGGTTATGGGCTGGATTTCAATGAGCAGTACCGTTTTTTCCCTGATGTTTATGTAATTAAGCAGTAACAAAAGAGGAGAGGAAATGATCATTCAATGCAAGCAATGCCGGACAAAATTTAAATTTGATGATGCTTTGATGCAGGGGAGGGGCGTGTGGCTTCGGTGCAGCCGCTGCGGGCACGTTTATTATCAGGAAAATCCTCTGATGAAGCCGGAGACAGATTTGCCATTGAGACCCAAGCCGGTGGAAGAGTCCATGCCCGCGGAAAAGGGAACGGAATTGTCGACGGAATCACCATCAGTCGGTTATCGGGATGCAGACGGGTTCCGTTCTCTTGATAAAGTCATGGAGACAAAAGAATATTTAAACGAAGAAATAAATCTGGATATAGAAAAAACGCCGGAGGAAAAAATTGACGGAAAAAATGAGGAAGTTGAACAAAAAGAATTAGCATCCACAAAAAGTACCGGAAAAATATGGAAGATTGCAGTTTGGTCTATTTTTGTTATTCTAATATTTCCCGCTATAATCTATTTCTTAGTTTTCCCGGAAATTGGTGATCAGATTATCAATAATGTTTTAATATATGTTGGCATCTCCGAACCGGTGCATCCGGCAGTCGCTATCAATCAGGTGGTGAAGCTTCAGGACGTACGGCATCGGGTGATAAACAATTATATTTTAGGACAGATCGGTGTTGTAGAAGGTACTGCTATAAATCGGGCGGATTATCCTATTTCGCGAATATTGATAAAGGGTGAGATTCTTGATGCCTACTCGGTAGTATTAAGCGAACATGCCAGTTATGCGGGAAATATCCTGACAGATGAGGAACTTACGAATTTATCCGAAGAAGAAATTTTATTAAAACTTTCCCAGCCGCAGGGCCTCAATAATGCCAACGATAAAATTATGCCCAATGGACAGATACCTTTCATGATTATTTTTTCTCATGAGCCGGCAGGAGTAATCAAGACGACGGTCGTGACGGTGGGAGCGGAACGACTTCTTTAAGCGAATACACACCCGCTTGTAAGTTACCACCTTGCAGGCGGTAACTTGCCGGTAAGGTAAAATATCATTTACTATGCGCTCCCCTGCGGGATGCGCCTCCGGTCTTCGGCTAACTTTGTTGGCACAGCCTGCCCCGGCGGAGGCCGGGGTCGTCGGCTTCCTCAACGTATAACCTGAAGGCCACGCGTCAATAATACGCCTGCGGAGCCTCCTCCTTGCCCCGGCCGAAGCGGGACAGTTTCCAATAACCAGAGGCCATTGGATAATTCGACTTACAAAATTCAGTTCACTTTGCTCCTGAATTTTGAGTCTCATTACAACTAACGAATTACAGTTTACTGCGTAACTATAATTCGAGTTTCACTGCCGTCGCGTTATCCTTTGACCGTGTGTGCAACCGAAGGGAAGGGAGCACAATGAAAATAGATTGATACCTTAGCGGGAATTGACGCCGAGTAGGCGGCAACTTCAAATCGTATTGTATATAATCATCCATTATTTTTAATAGAAGGAACAAAAAAAATGAGATACGAAGGCAATATATTCCGGCCGTTTAGTGAAGCCAACAGCTACCTGCTTCAATGCACTGTAGGTTGTTCCCATAATCAGTGCACTTTCTGCGGCATGTATAAAGACAAAAAATACCGGGTGCGGCAAGTTGATGAAGTTATGGAAGATATCAAAATGGCCAGGGATCACTATGGCGATCTGGAAAAAGTATTCCTCTGCGATGGTGATGCCATTGCCCTGGAAACAGATATGCTGCTGGAAATTCTTGAAAAGCTTTATCAAACATTTCCATCACTGCGCCATGTAGGAAGCTATGTCGGGCCGCAAAGCACCTTGTCTAAATCCATGAAAGAACTAAAAAAGCTTCGGGCTGCCGGTCTGACAAAGGCATATATAGGTGTGGAAACGGGAGATGACGAACTTCTGAAAAAAGTGAAAAAAGGCGTCGGCTATGACCAGATGTTAGAGGCCGGTAGGAATCTGGTTGCGGCGAATATCAATCTTTCCGCCATGGTATTGTTAGGATTGGCTGGAAAAGGCGAGGTCTCGCGGCAGCACGCTCTGGCAACTGCGAAAATCTGCAATGAAATGAAGCCGCAATATCTGGCAGCGCTCACTGTTACGCCCGTGCCCGGAACGGTTTTATACCATCAGGTGCAACGGGGTGAATTTGAATTATTAGATCCCTTTGAAACCCTCGAAGAAATGAAACAAATATTCGAGAACATTACTGTCGATAACATGAAATTTGTTGGCACTCACGCCTCCAATTATCTGCCTGTTACAGGCACTCTTCAGCGGGACAAACAAAAGATGATTGCCACAGTCGATGCCGTTCTTAAAAGCAGGGATGAAAGTTTAATCCGCCCGGATAATATGCGAGGACTGTAAAGAACTAAACAGCTTACGAATTCCATTTTCTTTGTAATAAATTAACCACTTATGGGCTGTAAATCGTACTTCCTGTAAGTGTTAAAATTAAACATTAGTGATTATTCGAAGATTACAACCGACAATCAATGAAACCAGAAATAAAAAAAGCAGAGCCAATTCGACCCTGCCTTTTGTGTTAGCTGAGGACTTTGTTTCCACCAGCTTTCTCTCCCGTTAATAAACGCCAGTAAGTCCGCAGTAACCTTTCTTATCCAAATCTCGCTTTCCATGTTTCTCTACGGTCAAAGAATTTATTTCGGTGGACTGAGTTCCCGGAGGAGGAATCCAAAATCGCCACATCATACATTCTGGTCCAAGACATGTTCCGGCTGAGTTTTCTCGTGGTGAAACCTGTCCTTTATCAAATGGACACCATTTTTCTTTTGCCTTTCCCACTGATGTTATCATAAATGCACCTGTTGTGATTATGGACAGCTTTTCGTGAGCTAAATTGATATAATTTATTAAAAATTAGCATATTTTATGCCATGCATATAAATAATTGATATCATAGTAAATTACAAAAAATAGTTCTTAAAGGGAAATTAGAATTGTAAATAAAATCGACAAAGTTCAGTTAAATAACAGCAAAATAGTGGATAAATATTAGAAAAAACCATATATTTTCAATATCTTATGTCAATTATGCATATTTCTGTAAAAATTATCGACGTTTTTTTATAAATTATGTTTGTGGAAATAAATTGTGAAACATTTTTTATTAAATTTTTTATTGACATGATCAACTTGTTATGTATGAATGATTAATAGAATGAATGTTCATTCATTGGCTAAATTATGAAAAAATCCAATAAACGTGACGATGTACTTCAAGCTGCTTTGGAAATAATCTCGGAGCATGGATTTCACAGATCCCCGATGTCCATGATCGCTGAAAAAGCCGGCGTGGGAGCGGGAACAATCTATTGCTATTTCAAGAGTAAGGATGAGCTTATTATCGAGATAAACCGGACGCTGGAAGAAAAAATGTTGTTGGTTATGGAAAAAAATTATCCTTACAATAAGGACATAAAGAAAAGATTTTTTCATCTTTACAAGACAATTTTCACTTATTTTATAAACCATCCTATTCATTTCCGTTTCCTCGAGCAATACTTTTATTCGCCTTACGGAGTGTCAGTACACAAGGAAAGGGTTGTTGGAACTGCCGGGGAGCCTAATATATTCCAGAAACTTGTTAAACAGGGAATTGAACAGAAGGTTATTAAAGATATGCCTCTTTTTATGCATTTTGCCATAGCTTACGGTCCCATAATTATATTGGTTCGAAACCATGTTCTAGGTCTTGTCAAACTTGACAATTTTCAGATCAATCAGGCAATCGAAGCTGTCTGGGATGCTATTAAGAAGTAATTATCAGACAATATGTGCAGAAAAATTATAAGACCGGTATCTTTAATCGTTTCAATGCAGATTGCTTCTAAAATCATTTTGATGAGTAAGCGTGAATAGGTGATCAAAACATGTTTCGTAAAATCTTATACCCGACTGATTTTTCCGGTACGGCAGAAAAAGCGATACCCTATCTGAAACAATTAAAGCATACAGGGACTGAAGAAATTATAATTCTCCATGTAATAGATACTCACCGCCTGCGAATTCCGTCCATATATGCGCCGACAAATTTAATTTCTTTTATAGATAAAATGGTAATTGAAGCGACAGAGAAAGCGCAGAAAGTAGCTAACGTATTGACTGCCGCAGGAATCGGAACTCGAATACGAATTGAACAAGGCCTGCCTTTTAGAGAGATTCTGAGAGTGGAGAATGAAGGAGACGTATCAATCATTGTCATTGGCTCTCATGGAAGAAGCAATATAGAAGAAATGTTCTTAGGATCGGTTTCAGAGAATGTAATGAGGAAGTCGAAAAGTCCTGTCCTCATTGTGAAACGATAAAAAATTGACTGTATTTATTATTTGGGGAGGCAGCAGGTAATGGCCGAAGAAATCAATAATAAGTTCGACAGAAAAAAAATAATCATTGTTCTTATTTTATTAGCTTTGGTCTTTACGGTGGGATGGTTGTTTTACTCCTGGTATATGCGCACTTATATCAGCACTGACGACGCCTATATTACAGGACGTATTCATATGGTTGCACCCAAGATAGCCGGTACGGTGGCTTCCGTATATGTTAATGACAATCAATATGTAAAAGCCGGAGAGCTTCTTTTGGAAATTAAGCCGGAGGATTATGAAGTCCGGGCAGTGCAAGCGTCTACGGCTTTGGATGCGGAAAAGTCAAAGCAAAGCGAGACGGAGCATCAGATTGAACTGACCGAAAAACAGTGTGAAGTAGCAAAGTTTGAGGTTGCAGCGGCATCCGCTAACATGGAAATTGAAAAAGTGAATATGAAAAAGGCGGAGCTTGACTTCAAGCGGGCGGAAAAATTGTTGAAGATGCAGGCCGTTTCTCAAGAGTACTATGATCAGGCAAAAACAATTTATGATACATCTGTTGCAAGGCTGAAAACGGCGGAAGAGGAGTTGAATCAGGCTCTTGCAAACAATGAAATGCAAAAAGCGTCAGTGAAGCAGGTAAAGTCGTCCCTGTCTGTAAAGTTTTCTATGGTCAAGCAGAAAGAAGCTATGTTGCAGGAGGCAAAATTGAATATGAGTTACACAAAGATTTATTCTCCTGTAGAAGGCTATGTCACTAGAAAGTCTGTAGAAGTGGGCGACCAGCTCAGACCGGGTCAGCCAGTTATGACAGTTGTTCCCCTGCAAGATGTATGGATCATAGCTAATTACAAAGAGACGCAGCTCACGCGAGTAAAGGCAGGACAAAAGGTTCGCATTAAGGTGGATATGTATCCGGGGTACGTCTATGAAGGCCGGGTGGACAGCATCATGGCCGGTACGGGCTCTGTCCTTTCGATGTTCCCACCGGAGAATGCGACGGGCAGCTTTGTCAAAGTCGTACAACGCATTCCGGTAAAGATCGTTTTAAGCAATAAGACCGATCCAAAGCATCAACTACGGGCTGGAATGTCAGTCGTTCCGACCATCATCATAGAGTAAGCCGGTATCATAAAGGAGGCTGTTGTGATTAAATGGCTTATTACCCTGTCGGTCATGCTTCCTGCTTTTATCGAGGTCATGGACACATCAGTCGTCAATGTTACCCTTGATCACATTCGGGGTACCATGTCGGCAGGGATCGATGAGTCTGCATGGGCTATCACCTCATATATCATATCCAACGCCATAATTATGCCAATGAGTGACTGGTTGAGCCGCTTGTTTGGCCGCAAGCGGTATCTGATTTTTTCCGTCGCACTTTTCACTACGAGCTCTGTGCTGTGTGGACTGTCCTGGAGCCTGAACTCATTAATAATCTTTCGTGTCTTACAGGGGGTGGGAGGAGGAGCATTGATTCCGTTGTCTCAGGCTATCCTGTTTGAAACATTCTCTGAAGAGGAACGAGGCAAGGCCATGGCGGTATTTGGTGTTGGGACAACTCTCGCCCCAGCTTTAGGATTGCCGATCGGCGGATGGATTGCGGATAACTGGACATGGCGCTGGATATTTTACATTAACCTGCCCATAGGCATCATTTCCATTCTCTTGATCCTTGCATACATAAAAGATCCACATTATATGAAAATTGTAAAACAGAAAATAGATATGCTGGGAATCTCCCTCTTGGTAATTGGTCTGGCTACCCTGCAGATTGTCCTTGATAGAGGACAGCATGAAGATTGGTTCTCCTCTGATTTTATAATAATTTTGAGCATTATCTGTGTTGTGTCGTTGGTCCTTCTGGTTGTCAGAGAGCTTTCTATCAACAATCCCATCATTGACTTGAGGGTCTTTAAAAACGTCTCTTTCAGTTCAGGTACAATTGTTACCTTCATAACTTTTTTTTCGATGATGTCTTTGTTTGTACTCACGCCGGTGTATGTCCAGAATCTGTTAGGGTATACCGCTACTCTTGCAGGAATGGTTATGATGCCGCAAGGCTTATGCATGATGCTATCTCTGGGTGTGGCTGGAATGTTGTGTTCAAAGATTAATCCAAAGGCAATTCTTGTCATGGGAATGTTTGTCTTCGCCTATTCAGCAAGCTTAATGGCTAGATTCAATATGGCAACCGATTTTCAGACAGTAGCGCTTGCTATGTGCTCTCTGGGCATCAGTGTGGGGCTTATTTTTGTACCCGTGTCAATACTCTGTTATACAGGCATTGGCAAGGAGAAGATGGGCAATGCTACTGGCCTGTGGAACCTTTTGAGAAATATCGGGGGGAGTATAGGAATCGCTGTTGTCATGACATTCATTTCCCGCGGTGCGCAAATTCATCAACAGTACCTCGTGGATCATATGACACTACTGGATAAGGGATATCGTCTGATGCTGGAGCGGGTGACACCATTGCTTGACTTGAAGGGCTATACAGGAAATGCTGAAGGCACCATTTATGCGGAACTCATTCGACAGGCTACGATGCTTTCGTTCATTGACGCGTACTACCTATTAATGATAATGATGCTCGCTATAATCCCCTTGGTCATCTTCATGAAAAACGGAAATGGACAGGGACAGAGGCCCTCTGTTCATTGATCACTGTGCATAACCAGAGATTTTCAATACCGAGCGAAAAATTCCCCTAAATTGTTGCACTCTTACTTTCGAACCGTAATCCTCAATTTTGAAAATTACCCACTACTGAATACTAGTAGGTACAGTCATTAAAAGTGGCGAGGCTTAGTTTGAAGGTAAATAATATTTAGGTCAAATTAACTCATAAGGGCAATTTAAACGGATATCTTTTGGGCAGGTCTTTAAGCATCAATAGTATTTTTCGATTGTTTTTCTGCTTATTGCTCCTTCGCGCAGAATAACCGGAGGAGCACACGTAACATCGATAATGGTGGAACCGACAGTGCCGAGAGCATTCCCTAGATCGGCAATAGCGTCTATTTTGTCGCCTAGTTGTTCAGCAACTTCGGACGCTCGTGTGCATTCGGGCGCGCCGGATAAATTAGCGCTTGTTGCGGTAAGCGGTCTTTTCAGTATTTGAACTATTCCCCCAGCTATGGGATGGCTGGACACGCGCAGGCCTATTTTGCCGCTTCCTGCCGTTAGCAGCGGCGATATGTTATTAGTAGCGAGAAAGACTATTGTCAGCGCGCCCGGCCAGAATGCTGTCATCAGCTTTCGTGCTGCTTCAGAAACATTCTGAACAAGAGGATAAACATCATTCGCTTGACCGATAATCAAGGAAACAGGTTTTTTAGAATTTCTGCCTTTGACGGCAAAAATCTTTTCGATGGCTTTTTCGTTTGTTGCGTCCGCGCCCAGTCCGTAAAAGGTTTCCGTCGGATAGGCGATAATGCCGCCGTTGGCCAGAATTTCCGCCGCTCTAGCGAGAATTTTTTCTTCGGAATTATCCGCGTCGATTTTCAAGATTTCCGGCATGCAAGGGTTACCTGCTTTTTTTCCACATCCCTGGACATTTTTTTCTTATGAGCGTAAAGTTTCGTGGCGATTCCTTCGTCTTTGATGGCCAGAATGCGCGCGGCAAATAAAGCAGCGTTTTTGGCTCCGGCTTTACCGATGGCCATGGACGCTACGGGCACGCCGCCAGGCATTTGCACGGTGGAGAGTAAGGCATCAAGACCGTGCAGGGAAGTGGCGTCAATAGGAATGCCGATTACCGGCAGAATGGTCTGCGAAGCAATTACACCCGCCAGATGAGCGGCCGCTCCCGCTCCGACGATAATCACCTTGATGCCGCGTCCCGCCGCAGAGCTTGCAAATTTTGTCGTCCGCAGTGGCGTGCGATGCGCCGAAGTTAAAACCAGCTCATAGCCAATACCGAACTCTTCCAGGACTTTGGTTGCCTCGGTCATGATGGACAAATCCGAATCGCTGCCCATCACGACGCTGACCAGTACATTTTTGGGGGCGCTTTTTGCTTTCATGCAAGCTCCTTTGTATGTAGATAGTATTGCTGTCGAAATTTGTTTGTATTTAACGCATTGGGCCGTACTTTGCAAGATGGAAAATAATGACACTCGCTGAGAGCGAGTGAAACGAAGCTCGAAGCGTAAGTGGAATTATCCCAGGAGCGAAGCGACGTGGGATAATGAAAACACGTTGAAGTTTCTAAACAGAATTATCCCGCCAACATAGTTGGCAGGGGCATAGTTGGATCAGTGACACCTTTATACAAAAAATGTCCCCAACACCTCTCTTTTTATTGTGAAAATTAATATTCCGCTCAAATCCAGTTGACATACGAAACTTCTCTTCATATACTCCCGCAGCTAATAATTATTGCCTTATCCATAACAAGGAGAGAATTAAAAAATGAAAGCGAACTTATACGAATTTCTGGCCGGCAACGAGTATCCGGGCCGCGGCATATGCGTAGGGCTTACGCCCGGCGGCAGTAAAGCCATGATTGCCTATTTTATCATGGGCCGCAGCGTCAACAGCCGTAACCGCGTGTTTGACCCCATTGAAGGCGGCATCCGCACCATGGCGGCCGACCCTTCAAAAATGACAGACCCGCACCTGATTATTTATAACCCCGTGCTGACTTTGGACGACACGACGATTGTAACCAACGGCGACCAAACCAATACTATCTATGATTTTATCGCCTGTAACGATTTTCCCGGTTATTGCTTTGAAGCCGCGCTTTCGACCCGTATCTTTGAGGACGACGGTCCCAACTGGACGCCCCGCATTTCCGGCGTAGTGGATATGTGCCTTGGCGGCTATAAACTGAACATTTTAAAGAGCTGCGACGGCGATGAGAAGAGTGTGCAGCGCTTTACCTTCGATTACTCGCAACCATTGGCCGGTGAGGGACACTTTATCAGTACCTATAAGTGCAACGGCACACCGATTCCCAGTTTTGCGGGAGAACCTTTACGCGTCGCTATCGATGAGGAAGACCCCAATGAATATGCGGGTAAGCTGTGGGAAGCCCTGAACGAGGACAACAAGGTGAGTCTGTTCGTGCGCGCCATCGACCTGACAACACAGGATTACGAGGACGTCATCATTAATAAATATAAAACAGTGGAGGGATAGTCAATGAATGAATTAGCGCTTAAATACGGCTGCAACCCAAATCAGAAGCCGGCCAGAATCTTTATGGCGGACGGCAGCAATCTGCCCGTTGAGGTATTAAACGGCAAACCCGGCTACATCAACTTTTTGGATGCTTTCAACAGCTGGCAGTTGGTGAAAGAGCTCAAAGAAAATACCGGTATGGTTGCCGCGGCCTCCTTTAAACATGTTTCGCCCGCTGGCGCAGCCTTAGGCTATCCTCTGAACAGAGTCCTGCGCAAAATGTATCACATCGACCCTAAAATGAAGCTATCCCCGCTTGCCTGCGCCTACGCCCGCGCCCGCGGCGCCGATCGCATGAGCAGCTTCGGCGATTGGATAGCGCTTTCCGATGTGTGCGATGCGCCCACGGCGAAGATCATCAAATCCGAGGTTACCGACGGCATCATTGCCCCGGGCTATGAGCCGGAAGCGCTGGAAATTCTTAAATCCAAGAAAGGCGGCAACTACAACGTGGTCGCCATCGACACCAAATACGTGCCCGTTTCTCTGGAGCACAAACAGGTATACGGCATTACCTTTGAGCAGGGACGCAACGATCTGAAGATCGACAACCGCATGCTGGAAAACATGGTGACCGAAAACAAGATCCTGACCGACGCGCAGAAACGCGACTTGGTGCTTAGCCTGATTACTCTGAAATACACGCAGTCCAACAGCGTTTGCTATGTGCAGGACGGTCAGGTTATCGGCGTGGGAGCTGGCCAGCAGAGCCGCATCCACTGCACCCGTCTGGCCGGCCAGAAGGCCGACAACTGGCAATTGCGCCATATGCCCAAAGTGCTGAATCTGCCTTTCCGCGACGATGTTGCCAAACCCAACCGCGACAACACCATTGACGTTTATCTTGGCGATACACCGGAGGACGTTATCGGCGACGACATTTGGGCCGAAACCTTTACTCGGCAGCCGAAACCATTAACCAAGGCTCAAAAGAAGAAATGGCTCAGCAAGGTCACAGGCGTTTCCCTCGGCAGCGACGCGTTTTTCCCCTTCGGCGACAACATTGAGCGCGCGCATCGCAGCGGCGTGACCGCTATTGTCGAGGCCGGCGGTTCCATCCGCGATCAGCAGGTGATTGACACCTGCAACAAATACGGCATTGCCATGGCATTTTGCGGCCTGCGTTTGTTCCATCATTAACCAAAAAAGGAATTATAGGAGTTGCCTATGGAAAGCTTGAAAGACTTGCAGTTGCGTTATGAATCCCTCAAAGGGCTTGGTTTGAAATTGAATATTGAACGCGGCCAGCCGGGAGATGATGATTTTGATCTGTCGAATGCCCTGCTCGGCATTGTAACGGAAAAGGATATCAAGACCCAAAGTGGCTTCGATATCCGCAATTATCCCGGAGGCGTTTTGGGTCTGCCGGAGGCGCACGAATTATTTTCCGGCATACTCGGGGCGAAAGCGGAAGAAATGATGGTCGGCAACAATGCCAGCCTGCAAATCCTCTCCCAGGTTCTGATGTGGGCGCTCCTGCGCGGTTTGGTCGGAAGCCCCGTGCCCTGGTATAAAACCGATAAGCCGAAGATGATCGTCACCGTGCCCGGCTACGACCGGCATTTCCTGCTCCTTTCCGAAATGGGATTTGAGATGATCCAAGTCAATATGACAAAAGACGGGCCGGATATGACCGAAGTAGAAAAAGCTGTCATCGCGGACCCCGCAGTCAAGGGCATCCTTTTTGTTCCGACCTATTCCAATCCGAGTGGAGATACTGTTTCCGACGAAACCGTGAAAAGACTGGCCTCTATGAAAACAGCCGCACCGGATTTCACTATTTTTGCCGACGATGCCTATGTTGTCCACCATCTGGTTGACAATCCCATCAAGCCGAAAAATCTCCTGCGCGCCTGCGAGGAAGCAGGAAACCCCAATAGGGTCTATCTCTTCAGTTCAACATCCAAAATCACGTTTTCCGGCGCGGGGCTGGGTTTCATGGCGACAAGCACTGCTAACCTGGCCTATATTTCCAAACTCTTTGGGACCATGTTCATCGGGCCCAACAAGGTAGAACAATTGCGCCATGTAAAATTCCTCAGTGCTTATCCGGGCGGTATTGCCGGCATCATGAAGGAACATGCAAAACTTCTGAAACCCAAATTCGATATCGCTCAAAAGGTGCTGACGAAAGAACTTGGCGCAACAAGTCTGGCCACATGGAGCAACCCGGCGGGCGGTTATTTCATCAGTCTGGATACGGCGAAACCGGTCGCCAAACGAGCTGTGGCGCTCTGCAAAGAGGCAGGCGTTGCCATCACACCGGCGGGCGCGACGTTTCCTTTCGGCAAGGACCCCAACGATGCCAATATCCGTATTTCACCAACCCGGCCGCCCGTTGCCGAACTGGAAAAAGCCATCGAAGTGCTGGCGGTTTGCATTAAACTGGCCTCGGCGGAATACGACAGTACTAAGAAATAAATACTTTTTAAATTTCAAATAATGAGAATTGAGATTCTCCACATGAGCAATTATTCAGATTTCTTGAAGGGCGAGATTAGAAAATATTGCGGCAAGGATGTCATTTTTACCGTAGAGAAAAAATCAATTAGTTCCAATATCATTGTTGAGAATACAGTTGTTGAAAGCAATCAGCACTACATTACTTGCGAAATAGAGTTGGAAATTGCTGGTGCTATGTTTAATGGGGAAGTTCCTACCGTTGTGATTACAGAAGGCAGACCAGAGGACTTACCCGACTCCATTATCTGTCATGAATTGTGGCATCTTTTGCTATCTATCCAGAGTGGAATTTACACTTCGGGATATGCAAGTCCTCTCTTTGATTGTATGATTAACAAGATCAAAGCTGAAGACAAACTAATGGAGGTTTTTAATCATGCGAACTCGATACTCCATCACTCATACATCTTTGACAAGATGCTGTCAGTTGGTTATAGTCTTCAAGATTCTTTTGGCAGATTCTTGCAAAACAAAAAGTTCTTTCAATGTTATGAAACTCAAACCAAGTATTTTCATGCTGCCATAGATGCTTGGCACCTTCTCGAAGCGCAAAACGATTCTTCATTCGATTCTGCGAGATTTCTAAAAATTATTGAACGCAATTACGGTGATTCATACCATCTTGGACTACGGTTATATGAGATAGCGAAAAGATTTGTAGCTCCAAGTGATGAGCCAGATGTTTTCAAAAGGATACTCTCTGAACTCTTTGAATACAGAAATCAAATTGGATTTGCGAAAGGTAATAAGGATGGCATATACAATCTCGGTATTTATCATTAGGGGGAGTTCCTGGGATATAACACTTAATTATAATTATAATGATGGACAGAAGAAAATCACGGGGGTGAACCATTCCGCTTGGCTCATTATCAGCGAGTATCAATCCCACTTCGCTTCGCTTCGGGGATAATTCCACTTGCGCTTCGAACATCGCATAGCTCGTTCTCAGCGAGTGTCATTAGAATCATTCTGTCAATCTTCGACAAAGGCAATTTCTTTAAATCGTTGAGCGATGCCCATCGCCAATTCTGGCATCCAATCGGCTTAGGGGTGCCTTTTAGCAAACGGCATTCGTATGCTTGAAGGGTTATGCGGAAGTGCGTGTAGGTGTGATTGACCGAGGCCAGATATTTTCCCGGCCGGATGGAAATGCCCAGTTCTTCTTTCACGCTGCGCCTCAAACTGTTTTCCGTGTCTTCACCTGATTTAATAAATCCGCCGGGCAGTTTCCACAAAGAGGCCAGCAAACCTGATGCCGGCCGCTGGACAACCAGCAGCATGCCCTTTGAATTACGGATGACGGCGGATGCCGCCTGCCGGTGAGGGATGGCGGGTGCCTTCCGGATTATCGGAAGAACGTTTTGTAAATCGTGAAACCGCGCCTGACAATGGCAGGCTACAGGACAACGGGAACAGTCGGGATTTTTGGCTTTACAGATCGTCGCTCCCAGATCCATCAGGGCCTGGTTGAAATCGCCGGGATGTTTGACAGGAATTAGCAAAGCGGCAATCTTCTGCAATTGTTTTTGCTCCCGTGTGTCATCCACAGGTTTGCGGATGGCAAAAAGACGGCATAAAATCCGGCGGACATTTCCGTCAACAGCAGGAATCGCCTGTCCATAAGCAATGCTTAAGATTGCACCGGCCGTGTATTGGCCGATACCGGGTAGTGTTTGTATCACTTCCAAATTATCGGGGATCCGGCCACTGAACTTTTCCACGATCATCCGGGCGGCAGCGTGAATATTTCTGGCCCGCGAATAGTAACCCAGGTTTTCCCAGACCTTGAGCACATTCTGCAAGGGGGCGCGAGCGAGCGAGGAGACGGTGGGAAAAGCTTTCAGAAAACGATGATAGTATGGAATCACCGTATCAACCTGAGTTTGCTGGAGCATGATCTCCGAAATCCAGATACGGTAAGGATCGCTTGTTTTGCGCCAGGGAAGGGAGCGTTGATTTCGCCTGTACCAGGCCAACAGTTGACGGCCCAGAGGCCTTTTGATTTTATCGGCATCCTTCATCATTGCGGTTTGTATATCCCATTGGCCGGGTTATCGCAATGAGTTAAGCGTTGATAAAACTTGCTATTCCTAAATTATCATCTATTTCCTCTGTCCTTTTATCTGTTTGTCAAAATTTCTTTGACATATAAGAATTCATTTCTTATACTTCACCTTGCAAAAAGAAATTCTTATCAAATTTATTCTTACTAAAGAAAGGAGGGAAAAGATGAAAAAAAATTTGAGTATTATGGTGGTTTATTCAGTCGTTCTGAGTTTTTTGGTGGCGATGCCTGCCGGTATCATGGCAGCGAGTGATTGGAAACTGGCGATACAGAAAGACGGCATTGACGTTTCAACAAGGCCTGTTGCAGGTTCGGATTTCGATGAATTTATGGGTTCGACTGATATTGATGCATCTATCGATGTCGTTGTTGCGGTGCTAAAGGACATACCTGCAGCAACACAATGGATGGCGGATTGCAAAGAAAATAGAGAAATCCGCAAAATCGATGAATATACTTCTGTGCAATTTAATGTAACAAAGGCGCCATGGCCGGTATCAGACAGAGAGGCGCTTTGTATAGTTACTGAAAAGAAAGATGAAAAAACCGGAAAGATTACCTTTGAATTTCATGAAACGAATGATCCTTCTGTGCCGATCGGAAAAGGCAATGTCAGAATGCCGGAAATTAGTGGCCAATGGGTTTTGACACCTATCAATCAAGATCACACAAAAGTAATTTATACTGTAAAGAGTAATCCAGGTGGTTCTTTGCCAAAATCCCTCGCCAATATGAAGAGCAAAGATATCCCCTACAACACTTTGATGGGTATGAAGATGATGGTCAAAAAGGATAAATATAAAAAGGCAGCCAAATAAATTTTAAAAAAGTTCTGTGCTTTTTCAACGATTCGGAAGAAGCACAGAACATATAACCCTACAGGAACATATCGTCTGGCATGACTTCATTTGTTCTTTTTTTGTTTTCAGTTTTAATACATGTTGATCAGTATTTCTCCAAAGAAACAGAGAGGCCGCCCTTAAGAATTTAAGTTTTTGATCCATTTTTTAAATCGGTTGCAGAATGGTCGAGTCAAAAAGGCTCCGCCGAACAAGGAACTTCAATTGCAAGAGTGTTTTTATCTTGACATATTAATCTGTAGTATCTACTCTCTCTTCTAGTTGAAACAATAAGGAGATTAAAATGAAAAACGATTTAAAAGCGGTCATCAAAACTGATAGAGGAACAATTAATTTAAAACTTTTCGCTGAGCAGACGCCCATAACCGTAGGAAATTTTGTAAATCTTGCGCGACGAGGCTATTATGATGATTTAAAATTTCATCGGGTGATTCCAAATTTCATGATTCAGGGCGGCTGTCCTTTTGGTGATGGACGCGGCGGACCCGGATACAAATTTCAGGATGAATTTGTCAAAGAATTGCGGCACGGCAAACCCGGCATTCTTTCGATGGCTAATTCCGGACCCCAAACCAACGGCAGCCAGTTTTTTATCACTCACGTTGATACTCCCTGGCTGGACGGAAAACATACGGTGTTCGGCGAAGCGATAAGCGATGCCGATCAGAATGTTGTCAATCAGATTGCCCAGGGCGATAAAATCATCTCCGTAACAATTGAAGGTGATATTGCGGAATTAATGGAGAGTGTCAAACCGATGATCGATAAATGGAACGTCGCCTTGAATGCTAGTTTCCCCAAGCTGTCGAGCGCGCCCAAATCTTAGAGATAAAATCTAGACGATTTAATGGCGGAGGTGATTGACGTGAGAAAAGTAGAAGTAACTCCTGAAAAAATGGTAGAGAAAGACGGGGCAATTAACTTCGGGACATTCCGTACGCCTTTTTGCGATGTGAATATTCTCGATGCTCCGTTGTATTCCACTTCATGCAAAGTTCCCGCTTTCTGGAAAAAGTTCCGTCTTAAAGAATGGCAGCATTTCGGCATTATCACTCCCACCCATTATTTCGGCATGGTTATCTTTGATGCCAAGTTTATGGGCGTTTCCTTTTTCTATGCCTATGACAGGATAGCAAATAAACGTTTTGAACACAGTGTGCAGTTGCCGGGCGGTGCGTCACGCGTCGCCGGACAGGTCTATGATGACAGTTGTGAATTCAAGAAAAAAGGTTACCGGTTGCGTTTTGAGAACCGACTGAGCAGAGGTTTCCACAAGATCATCATCGATATTGATGGCAAAAAAAATCTGCCTGCCGTTAAAGGAGAAATTAAGATATTTGAAGATTTGAGTACTATTGAACCTCTTGTTCAGGTCTCTCCTGTTACCTCACTCAGGCCGTTTTACACGCACAAGGTAGCCGCGCCTGCTGAGGGCAGGATTATGTTGGATGCAAAAGAGATTGTAATCAATCGAAAGCAGGACGTCGCTTTGATGGATGAACAAAAAACATATTACCCTTATTCTAGTTTCTGGAAATGGGCGACAGCGGCTGGTTATAATGAATACGGAGAGCTTTTAGCCTTTAATCTTTGCCAGAATATGATAACCGATGATGAAGATTTCAATGAAAACTGCATGTGGATTGACGGGAAAATTTATTGCCTTAAAGCGGCGCGCTTTAAATTTGAAAAAGACGTCTTGCACCCGTGGGAAATCAAGACAACAGACGAATGTCTGGAACTGTTATTTACGCCATCCGGCCAGAGAGCCGAGAAAATCAATGCCGGATTTATCGTTTCCGACTTTCACCAGCCTTTCGGCATGTACAACGGCAGATTCAAGGATGATAATAACCGGATATATCCGCTTGCGAATTTATTCGGCCTGGCGGAACATCACGTGACGCGATATTGATGATTTATTCTTTTCGTATCTTCTTCATATGATCAATGCGTTTCTGGATGAGCGCGTCCGTGCCGATGTCGGTGCGATAAGCAACCGGGCCCGAGACAGCTTTCACGCCTTCTTCGGCGATTTTGCGGGCTTCTTCCAAAGTGTCCGCAATGCCGACAATTCCGATTGCGCGTGACGAACTCAAATACAAGCCATCTTCTTTTTTATCCACCGATGAATAATAAAGCCTGGCCTTTCCCACAGTGCCCACTTCGATCTTTGCTTTGGAAGAAGCGGCGTCTGGATGATTGGCAGGCAGGCCGTAACCTTTTGGTACGACATACTTGCAGACTGTTGCCTTTTGCTCAAACTCAATTTTGAGTTCATCCAGTGTTCCGGCAATAATATGGCGGCATATTTCCACAAAATCAGTTTTTAAAAGAGGCAAAATATTCATGGCCTCCGGATCGCCAAAGCGGGCATTGTATTCTAGAAGCTTCACGCCTTTTTTTGTGGCGATAAATCCGCCATACATTATGCCTTTGTAAGGGCTGCCCGTTTCTTTTAATAGCGCCGCTGCGACCTGGCGAGTGATCTCCAGACCATCCTGCATATCCTTTGGTTTTAAAAAAGGCATGGAATGATCGGGCAGGGAATAAGAACCCATGCCGCCAGTATTAGGGCCACGGTCACCATCAAATCGTCTTTTGTGATCCTGCACCAGCGGTGTGGCAACCACTGTTTTGCCGTCGCACAGGCATTGCAGGGAAAATTCTTCACCGTCGAATTTTTCTTCGACGATCAGGGATGAGCTTTCCTTCAGAATCTGGATGCACAATTTGAGAGCCTCTTCTTTTGTCGCGAAATGATCACCCTGAACCAGCACGCCTTTGCCACCGGTCAATCCGTCCGGCTTGATGACAATGCCTTCGAGTTGGTTTAAAAAAGATTCCACGCCATCAATCGCTTTAAATACTTTGAATTGCGGATTGCCGGGGATATTATATTTGCTGACAAGATTTCTGGTAAACGATTTGGAAGTTTCCAACCTGGCCAGGCTTTTTGTGGGCCCGACTGCCGGGATGCCTATTTGGGACATAGCATCCACAACACCATTATTGAGTGGATCTTCAGGTCCGATGACGGCAAACTCGATTTTATTTTCCGCGGCGAAACCTGTAATCGCGTCAAGATCGGAATAAGTGCCCAACTTAATCTTTTCCGAAAGAGAAGCGATTCCCGGATTGTTTGTTTTCATAAAAGAGAATAACCGGGGTTTTTGTTCAGAGCGTGCAATCGTTTCGGCCAGGGCGTGTTCCCGGGCGCCGTTGCCGACAAGTAATATATGGGGCATTCTTTAATCTCCTGAGTTTAGTTAATATGATCAAGATACTTAACGGAAAAAATATTTTTAGTCAAATGGAAGGATTAAGTTTCAGAACAACCTTCTTCATCTGATAAGCCTTTATGAAGATTGAGGAAAGGGTATATCTTTTTTTGCTATAATCTGGTAAATTATATTACATAAAAAAACAGATGAGGTTGTTGAAGAATTGGGTTTAACAGTAAATATAGTAATAATATTTATTCTATTTTTATTTTCCGGATTTTTTTCTTCGTCGGAAACATCATTGTTTTCCCTTACCGATTTGCATCTGCACAAGATGAAATCAGACCGTTATCCTTTTGGGGATATGGTCAACAAATTACTGGAAAATCCCCAACGGCTTTTAATCACCATCGTCGCTAGTAATGAAATGGTCAATATCACCATTTCCGTTTTGGCGGCGTCATTATTCATTGGTTTATTGGGAGCCAGTGGAGAATGGGTCTCCATCATTTTTACTTCCGTAGTGCTTTTAATCGCCGGCGAAGCCATTCCTAAGACTTTCGGCATAACTTACCCCATGCAGATTTCCGCCATGGTTTCTCCCGTTCTTACTTTTATTTCCCGTGTGGAATATCCTTTTGTCGCCGGCTTGGAAAAGATTTCCGGTTTAATTTTAAAGCGGCATGATCAGCAGGAGCAACTGGATGCCGACGCTTTAATGGAGGATGAATTCAAAACCTTGGTCGACACCGGAAGCCGTGAAGGCGTGGTGGATGAATCCCAGAGAGATCTGATCAGAAGAATCTTTGAATGGGGTGATAAACCGGTGACGGATATTATGATTCCCCGCGTGGATATGTTTTGTCTTCCCGCAACCCTGCCTATGGAAGAAATCATGGCATCGGTGGTGAAAGCGCAGCATGAACGGATACCTGTTTATTCCGGCGACCGCGATGATATTACCGGAATACTTTTTGCCAAAGAACTGCTCAATTCTACCTGGCCGAAAGGAAAACCTGAAGGTTTAGAAAAATTGCTAAAAAAAGCTTATTTTGTTCCTGAAGAAAAGACCATCAATGGCCTTCTGCACGATTTTCAGGAGAACAGAACGCAGATTGCCATTGTGGTGGATGAGTATGGCGGCGTATCGGGCATGGTTACCCTGAGGGATATTTTAGGACATTTGTTTGAAGATACGTATGACGAGTTCGGCCTGACCGATGAAGAATACGAAAAAATCGATGAAAACATAATCATTGTCTCCGGTAAAATGGAGATGGAACAGCTCAATGATTTATTGCAGACACAATTCCCATTGGAGGATTTCGATACAGTTGGCGGTTTTGTGTTGCACCTGTTCGGGAAACTGCCGGCCAAAGACGACGAAATAAGTTTTGAAGGCTTTAAGTTTAAAGTGGAAAACGTGGACAGAGCCAGGATATTAAAAGTTAAGGTTACAAGAGAAACGGTTGCATGAACGCTTATTTGATCATTGCCATTATCCTTATTTGTCTGATTCTGGAAGCTCTTTATTCCGGTGGCGAGATAGCTTTGATTTCTTCGGACATTCATAAAATAAGATCTTTTGCTCGCCGCGGTTCATTATCCGCCATACAGGCGCTGAAATTGATGGAGCGGCCGGAATGGTTTATATCGACAACATTGATCGGAACGAATCTGGTTATTATTACCAGTTCCACGCTGGTCACGGGGCTGTTAATCGCCGCCTTCGGACAGACACGCGGCGAAAAGATTTCGCTTCTGGTTATGCTGCCGACTTTGCTGGTCATGATTATTATCCGCAACATGTTTAGGCATTATGCCGAAACAATGGCCGTCAGAGTAGCGTTGTTTATCCGTGTGTCTTCCATGATTTTCTATCCGCTGGCCTATATTATAGCCGCCGTGTCCAAGGAAACGGTGCGTTTTTCGGCGGGTCAGAAAATACAGCAGGCTTCTTATATTACCAAAGAAGGGTTGAAATATATTTTGGGAGAAAAAACTAAAGGCGGCGATATTCTGAAGACAGAAAGAAAAATGGTCAGCCGCGTATTTGATTTTTCTGAATTGACCGTGGACAAAATAATGGTTCCCCTTGCGGAATTGACGATTCTGCCGGTTACAACGAAACTGGAGGAGGCCGTGCAGGTTGTCGCCAGTAAAAAATATCTGAGGGTGCCGGTTTATCAGGATAAGATATTCAACATAGTGGGTATTTTAAATTACTTTGATTTGTTGAAGACTTTGCTAAAAGATAAAGATGTTGTCGCCAATCAGCCTGCCATGGAAACGATAGGCTCCTGTTTGCGGACGGAAGTGTTTTACGTGCCCGAGACGAAAAAAGTCAGTGATCTTTTGATCGAGATGCAAAAAAGACATGAACATATGGCTGTTGTTGTTGATGAATATGGAAGCGCTTTGGGTATCGTCACAATGGAAGATATCGGTGAAGAAATTGTCGGCAGTATTGATGACGAATACACGGCGGGTGAAAAGTTATACAAAAAAATAGCTTCCGGCAGATATCTGATCAACGGCCGCGTGGATATGGATACCTTAGGTCAATTGCTCGCGACAAAATTTCCGGAGGGCAATTATGAAACTTTGGGGGGATTTCTGATGCAGGGATTCGGGAAAATTCCCCAAAGAAGAGAAAGACTGGACTATAAAGGCATTACGTTTATAATTGAGAATGCCGATCAGAAATCCGTAAAAGAAGTGTTGGTAATTTTTCCGGTGCAGTTGGATGAAGCGATAAATCGTTCCTGAAGTATATGAAAGCCCTGCTTAAATGCGCCTAATCAGGCTTTGTAGCTGATCGGATTACTCGATTGCAAAAACGGCTAGAGTATAATTGCCTCATAAATAAATGTCACCGAGAAATGAGGATATTTGATTAATGTTTTCTTGACATACAAGACCGTTCTTCTTATACTTTCCTTAATCAGAAGCAATATCTTATCAATACCAGATTCAAAAATTTAAGTGATGAGATGTTATTAATGGGAAATGACATAAGCAAACTTTCTATCTTCCTTGCAGTTCTGTTAATGCTATTCATCATGGCCTGCTTTCCCGGAATATCAATATCCGCGAATGAAGCCGCCGGTAAAAAAGAAGTAAGACAACAAAAGAACCCCTGTGCCAGCGCGAAAATATCCATCAAGATAATACCTTCTGTTAAGAAAACATTTGGGTATGACATTATTGTAAAGGGCAGACCGTTAATACATCAGCCCAATATTCCTGCGTTGCCGGGCAATGATGGTTTTACCACCAGGGAAAGGGCGCGGAGGGTTGCCGAATTTGTGGTGAAGAAGATCAGAAAAAACGATATGCCACCTACGGTGACAATCGAAGACTTGAACAATATGGGTGTATTGAAATAAGGGGAAATTACAGAAAAGACGATGGGAATATATAAAACAGGAGGAGGGGTGCTCATGAAAAAATATATAATAGTCGTCATTGCATTTATTTGCATTTTTCTTGGCGTCAATATGCTTTTTGCAGGCACCTGGACAAAGAAGGCCTCTTTAGGGGAAGATTTGGGGAGCGGTTTTGTTAATTGGTATAGCTCTGGTGCCGTCGGCTTTGCAATTGGGAGTAATGGATACATAGGAACGGGTGCAGATGAAAATGATTTTATTATTAACGACTTCTGGGAGTATGATCCTGCACTTGATACCTGGACACGTAGGGCATATTTCGCGGGGACACCGCGAGTAGGTGCCGTCGGTTTCTCTATTGGCAGCAACGGCTACATAGGAACGGGATACGATGGTACAACAGAGTACAAAGACTTTTGGAAGTACGACCCTACCGTTGGTACTGATGGTACCTGGACACAGAAGGCCGATTTCGGGGGGGTAGCGGGAACAGCGCGATATACCGCGGTCGGCTTCTCCATCGACAGCAAGGGCTACATAGGAACGGGATATGATGGTAATACGACAGAGTACAAAGACTTCTGGGAGTACGACCCTACCGTTGGTACTGATGGTACCTGGACACAGAAGACCGATTTCGGGGGGGTAGCGGGAACAGCGCGAGATAGTGCGGTTGGCTTCTATATTGGCAGCATTGGCTACATAGGAACAGGATACGATGGTACAACAGTGCGAAAAGACTTCTGGAAGTACGATCCTACCGTTGGTACTGATGGTACCTGGACACAGATGGCCGATTTCGAGGGGGGGGTGCGATATGCCGCCGTCGGCTTCTCTATCGGGGGCAAGGGCTACATAGGAACGGGATATGATGGTGAAAAAGAATGCAAAGACTTCTGGGAATATGACCCTGACAAAGATAAATGGACACGGAAGGCCGATTTCGCAGGGGCAGCGCGAGATAGTGCCGTCGGCTTCTCTATCGGTAGCATTGGCTACATAGGAACGGGATATGATGGTTCATCAACGTACAACGACTTCTGGGAGTATGACCCTGCTGGTATTAACACGGTACCCAACCCTTTCTTCTTTACCAATCAAACGAATGTGGCATTAAACACTACAATCACTTCAAATATCATAACTGTATCAGGGATCGATGCAGCGGTGTCCATCTCTATCACAGGCGGCACATACTCCATCAATGGCGTGCCCAGTACCAGCGGCACAGTTATTAATGGTGATCAAGTTACGGTACAATTGATTTCATCCGGAAGCTACTCCACGCCGACGAGTGCGACGCTGACCATTGGCGCGGTAGGCGGTATAGGCGGGGTATCTGGCACCTTCAGTGTGACTACAAAGTCTGCCCCTGCCAGCGGCGGTGGTGGCGGCGGCGGATGTTTCATTGCCACAGCAGCATTTGGCTCGCCGCTGGCCGGACAGGTGGAAATTCTGCGGCGGTTCAGAGACAGGTATTTGCTGACTAACGCTCTTGGGCGGAAATTTGTTGCTTGGTATTACCGCAATGGTCCTGTTGCTGCCAGCTACATAAAGGACAAGCCTCTGGCAAAAGCGGCAGTCAGAGTGACACTTTATCCTTTGATTGGCTTTTCTTTCCTGTTGATTTCCGGCTATTTGCCTTTCGTGATAGTTGGACTTCTACTGTCTGCGCTTCTTTTCTTGCGGTTCAGACCGAAAAAATTAAGCACCAGGTAACGAGAAAAGTTTGAATAAAATTACGTGGGGCTGTTGACTGGGCACGCATTCCAGCAAGGAGAGCGCAATAATGAATAATAATATTCCTTGCCGGTAAAAGCCGAAGGGTTTTACAATATGCTCATCTGCATCTGGGCATCCCGTATCAAGTACGGGACAAGCTTTTGAACAGCCCAGAATTGGTCCGTGCTTTTTGTCATTCCCGCGAAGGCGGGAATCCAGAAAAGGAGATACGAAGGTTTAATATTTTAAAGACTGATTCCATCGTAAGGAGGGTTACATAGTGAAAAAATCATTAAATGGAAACGTCCCTAATATTCCTCCCCACGTGTCATATTATAAGCAATATAAATCAATCATTGTTTTAGCAGTAATTATGTTCAATCTTTTAATTGTTGCAGGAATTGCTGCCAATGAGAGCGTAGATAAAATGACCGATAAAAAAGTGTATAACTGTGGTTGGCGTAAAATATCTAAATTAATATCGAATGCTGGTTATCGCGATTTTGTCGATGCTGACTTAACAAGAGCTAATTGGGATGCTATTTCGAGAAATGCAGATGGTACATCAATTCGTGTTATTAATATAAACACTAAAAAAGTAATTGTTTTCAATTGCGATGGTTCATTTAAGCAGCTTGAGTTGCCAAATTTTAATTCTTGGTTAGACAATAACAATAATATTTTGACATGGATGGATAAAGAGAAAGGTAATTATAATTCGATAAAATATTTCAAGGGTAATCCTCCTAACGCCATGGATCCAAGCGGTCAATATTTTGTTGCAAATATTAATAAAGGTAACGGCGAGATATTTTCCGTTGCGAAACCCAATATCCCTCTGGCTCGAATAAATATAATTTCTCAATCAGGGCTCTGTATGTTTTTTAAAGAAAACAAACTATACGTTTTTGGCCATGATAAGAGGGGGTTATCTACACCTCTGAAAGGGTTTATTTATGAAAGAGAAGGGGTGAATTTCAGATTGGCGAAAGAATTTGAAATTCCCAGAGAGAAAAAAGCTGAATCGCCTTATGTGGTGGAGGACATGAGTCCATGGAGTGATGAAATATTACTTGTAGATGTCTATGATTTTCCGTCTTTCTCCAAGAGGTATATTTTTAATTTAAAAACCAAGGAATTAAAATACTATGGCTTGGTTACTAAAGAAAAATGCCTTTTTCTGCAGTGCGATATTCTTAAGAAGGTGGAAGAAAATAAAAAAAGTAAAATGAGTTCAGGTGAAACAACTGAATAATTTTTGACAAGGATTGATAAGGTGAAAGAAAAAAAATTTTGCGCGTTGATTCTGGCTGCGGGCAAGGGCACCCGCATGAAATCGGATTTGGCTAAAGTCATGCATGTCTTGAATGGTAAGCCTCTGCTGTATTATTCTCTGGCGGCTGCAAAAGAGGCAGGCGCGGAAAAGATAGTGGCGGTTATTGGCCATCAGGCGGATAAAGTAAGGGAAGAATTTTCAGAAAGCGATTGTATTTTTGTCGAACAGAAACCGCAGTTGGGAACAGGGCACGCCGTTTTGCAGGCGAAAAATTTGCTGGCCAATTACAAAGGGCTGACAGTAATTCTTTGCGGAGACGTGCCTCTGCTAAAACCCGCGACAATTAAATCCCTGGTGGATAATCATCTGATCGCCAAAGCCGTAGTTTCCGTGCTGACAACCATTCCGCCTCCGCCTCATGCTTACGGACGCATTGTTAAGGATGACCAGGGCAATGTTTTAAAAATAGTTGAGCATAAGGATGCCACTGAAGAAGAGAAAAAAATCGGGGAAATAAACACAGGCATTTACTGCGTTGATACAAAATTCCTTTTTTACGCTTTAGGAAAAATTACCAACGATAATCAACAGAAGGAATATTATCTGACCGACATTGTCGAAATAGCCTGCCGTGAAGGGCAAAAAGTTAAAGCATTTATAGTTTCCGATTACATTGAAGTTATGGGAATCAACACGTTGGAAGAACTTGCCCGCGCTGAAAAATATCTTCAAAACAACGGGAAATTTTCTGTTTAATTTATTTCTATCCTGATATTAATATAAAACGTATAAAAATCCTTTATCCGTCATGCCGTTGAAAAGATGAGCCTGCCCCGTACTTGATACGGGGGCATCCAGAAATAACTGGATACCGGCCTTCGTAACCTAAAGGTCATCTGCGACCGGTATGACATAATTGCTAGGATTGTATAGTTATGAAATGATTTAACCTTGAGTATTCAGAATATTTTAAACGATGAGGAAATTATTGATTTGAACAATGTAGTTAATATTTTTAAGACAGCCGGAAAAAACGGAGCCTTTCTTGCGCCGCTGGCAGGAATCTCCAATTTGCCGTTCAGATTGATAGCACGCTCTTTAGGATGTTCTTTAGCTTACACGGAAATGATCAGTGCCAACGGACTTGTCAGAAAAACAGCAAAAACTTTTGAATATTTAAAAACCTGCGCTGATGATCGTCCGCTGGGCGTGCAAATTTTCGGAGCCGATCCCCCAATTATGGCCGAAGCCGCCCGTATTGTCGCTGACAGCGGCGTGGATTTAATTGATATCAATATGGGCTGTCCGGTGAAAAAGGTTATTAAGGCCGGGGCGGGGGCCGTTTTAATGAAAGATCCAGAGCGTATTGCCCGCATAGTTAATGCCGTGAAGAAAGCGGTGCAAATTCCTGTTACCGTAAAAATTCGTTCCGGATGGACGCGTTCTTCAATCAACGCTGTGGAAATCGCGCGCATTGCGGAAAATTCCGGAGCCGACGCTATTACCGTTCACCCCCGCACGGCCGATCAGGGTTACAGTGGACTGGCCGATTGGATGATAATAGCGGAAGTGAAAAAATCGGTTAAAATTCCGGTAATCGGCAATGGCGATATCCGGCAGCCGCAGGATGTGGTAAGAATGCTTAATGAGACATCCTGCGATGCCATCATGGTGGGAAGGGGCACTTTGGGGAATCCATGGATATTAAAAGGAATTACTCAGGCACTCAACGATCAAACAATAAATTACCTGCCTTCACTAGACGAAAGGAGGAAAATGATTGAAAATCATTGGAAAATGGAAGCCCAACTTTTGGGTGTAAGATTGGCCGGAAAGAGTTTTCGTAAACATATTCTCTGGTATACCAAGGGGTTAGATAATTCCCACCGGTTCAGGCAACTGGCCGGGAAATTAAAAGACGAGGAAGGACTCCTTAATGAATTACATGAATATTTCCGGCTATTGGAGGAAGATACAAACTAAAATAATGCCTTGACATTAAGAGTATAAATTGGCATAAATTTAATAAATAGAAGCTGTCAAAAACTATTTTTTTTGCATTAAAGGAAGGATAATAATTTACGGTGGAATTGGAAAAGTTTAAAAAACTAGAGGATAAGATCAAAGTTATTGTTAGTGAAAAAGTTTCTTTAAAAAAACAAATTCAGATATTGGAGGAAACATTAAAGAATAAAGAGGCGGAATTAGAAGGGATAAAAGGTAAAATAAAGGCATTAGATGAGGAAAGGAATAGCGTACGCGCAAGGGTAGATTCACTGCTTGATTTAATAGCAGATATAGATTCAGTAAAATAAGCTTCCAGGGCGTGTGTTTTGAAAAAAAGTCACAAAATAACTATATTAGGGCAGGAGCTTTCTGTTTTAAGCGATTCAGAAGATGAACAAGTGGCCAACGTTGTCCGATTTGTAAATGAAAAGATGGAAGAGGTTTTGCATTCCGGCAATGGTCTCAAAACCTTAAACGTTGCCATCCTGGCGGCTTTAAACATTTCAGAAGAGTTTTTAAAATTAAAAGGAATTAATAGAGATCTCTGCGATCAACTGGAAAGCAGAGCCGAAAAACTAATTCAACTGATTGAGGATACAAATTAGCAAATTTTTATTCGCCCCTGCGATGTGCGTGATTAACATTTGTCTTTGAGCCAACACTTTGAACTTGGGACCTTTCCTTGATTGCGGTGTGCACGTCTGCTTTTTCCCGCTTGTCGGCAAGCAGAACGCCTGAAACAACCAATACTTGGTGCCCACCTTGTAAAAAGGTTCAAAAGCTTGATTAACACGGCATAAGCGGGGGTTTTTTATGCCTGCCCCTTGAGCTGAGCGTCGCAAAATAATTTCCGCCTTTATAAAAAATCAAAAGCAACAGGTGTGAATTCCGAAGAATGCAGAGGTGTTTCACACCCCCCGCCAAGCGGGATAATTCGACCAGCAAGCTTCAGCGCGCTTTGCTTCTGAAACTTGGGTCTCATTAAAATGAATCCCTGCGGTGAAGTATCTTCAAAATTGGATACTTGCCAGGAGGTTTAAATATAGCTCTGCTGGAGATAAATTTTACTGTAAAAACGGCGATAAAATTATCAGGTCGTAAGGATGGATTTCCCAGAGCAGCAAAAGGAGGTAACGTTCTATGTTTAATGCCAGTTTAGCAGTGCTGGTTATAGTTGTGGCAGTCTTGTCAGGTATTATTATTGGCTTCATTTTAAAACAGTCTATTGCCGCCAAGGAGATAAAATCATCGAAAAACTTGATGGTGCGAATGGCCGAAGAAGCTAAAAAGGAAGCGGAAACCATTAAAAAAGAGGCCATTCTTCAGGCCAAGGAAAACCTTCTGAAGATTAAGGCTGAATTTGACAGTGAAACGAAGGAGAAAAGAAGTGATTTTGACGGGAGAGAGAAACGCATCCGCTCTAAAGAGGAAAATCTGGACAAAAGGATTGATGCGTTGGCGCAAAAGGAATCAAGTATTGAAGGGCGTGAAAAGTCATTAACTAACAAAGAAGCGGTTATCGAAGAAAAACGCCGCAAGTTAGATGCCATTATGGAGGAGCAACAAGAAAAGCTCGAAAAAATAGCGGGAATGTCTTCGGAGGAAGCAAAAAAGATATTGATTCAGTCGATGGAAGCGGATGCCAAACTGGATGCAGCGGCGATTGTCCGCAAAATTGAAGACGAAGCCAAATTAACCGCCGACAGGAAGTCACAGGAAATAGTTGCTTATGCGATTCAAAGGTATGCCGGCGATGTTGTGGCGGAAAAAACTGTTTCGGCAGTTAACCTGCCCAGCGAAGAAATGAAAGGGCGCATTATCGGCCGTGAAGGCAGAAATATACGGGCAATTGAAGCGGCAACGGGAATAGACTTAATTATTGATGATACTCCCGAAGCTGTTGTTCTATCCAGCTTTGATCCGGTTAGAAGGGAAGTGGCCAGAATTTCATTGGAGCGATTGATTCAGGATGGACGAATTCATCCCGGCCGTATCGAGGAAATTGTTAAGAAGGTAAAAGTAGAGGTCGATCAAATCATCAGGGAAACCGGAGAAAAGGCATCTTTTGATGTCGGAGTTCACGATATTCATCCCGAGATCATCACCTTGCTGGGCTCTCTTAAATACCGCACCAGTTATTCACAAAATGTTTTGCAGCACTCCATGGATGTTGCTTATCTTACCGGTATTATGGCTGCGGAATTAAAAGTGAATGTTAAAGAGGCCAAACGCGCCGGATTGCTGCATGATATCGGCAAAGCGATAGATCACAAGGTGGAAGGAACACACGCGGCTATTGGAGCCGATTATGCCAAGCGTTTTGGAGAGAATCCACGAATTGTTCAAGCGATTGCGACTCACCATGATGACGGACGCAATAACACTCTGCTCGGTGTTTTGGTGCAGGCGGCGGATACGCTGTCGGCGGCACGACCGGGCGCGCGCCGCGAAATGCTGGAAACCTACGTCAAGCGTCTGGAGGGCCTCGAAAAAATCGCCAATTCCTTCAACGGTGTTGATAAATGTTTCGCCATTCAGGCCGGCCGTGAAATCCGCATTCTTGTGGAAAATGAAAAAATATCTGAGAATGACGCCACGATGCTGTGCAAGGATATTATCAAGAAAATCGAAAACGAGCTTACTTATCCTGGGCAGATAAAAGTGACTGTAATCAGGGAAACCCGAGTTTCCGATTTCGCGAAATGAAGCTCCCCGCGGCTTGACGCGGGGTATATACTATCATGCCCTGAGCAACATTATAATTTTGTCTCCGCCGCTTGCGGCGGGGCTTTAATAATGTGAAAGGGTATAAATTTCATCCGGCTAAGCGGAAGGGAAAAAATAAATGAAAATACTGTTTATTGGCGACATTGTGGGCAGCCCCGGCCGCATGGCGGTAAGAGAACTATTGCCACCATTGATTACCAAAAAAAAAATTGACTTTGTCATCGCCAATTGTGAAAATGCTGCCGCCGGATTCGGCGTAACCAAGAAAAATGTGGAAGAACTTTATAACTGCCGCATTGATGTGCTTACATCCGGTAATCATATTTGGAATAAAAAGGAAGTGCTGGAGTTTATCGGTGATACTGAAAGGTTGTTGCGGCCGGCCAATTATCCGGCTGCAACTCCAGGCTCCGGCACCGTTTTGATACCTACGGCGACAGGAGAATACGTAGGAGTTCTCAATTTAGCCGGCCGGATTTTTATGCACCCGAGTGATTGTCCTTTTGTAACGGCTAAAAACAAAATCGCCGAGTTGAGAAAAAAAACAAACATCATTATCGTGGATATGCATGCCGAAGCGACTTCGGAAAAAAGAGCGTTGGGTTGGTATCTTGACGGTGAAGTATCCGCTGTCTTGGGCACTCATACCCATGTGCAGACAGCGGATGAAGAAATTTTGCCTCGGGGAACTGCATACATAAGCGACGCCGGGATGACAGGACCTTTTGATTCGGTGATCGGCATCAACAAAGAAACCGTTATCGAGCGATTTTTAACGCAGATGCCCAACAAGTTCGACCTGGCCAAAGACGATATCAGAATGCAGGGGGTAATCGTGAATATTGACGCGGCCAGCGGCAAAGCGAACTCAATTGAAAGAATCAGCATCAAGCTGAAAGATTAATGCCACTTTGATTTCAAAGGATAACGAGGCGGCAAGGAGGAGGCGACGAGGCGTATTTTACATACGTTGAGGAAGCCGACGACGCAGACAACAAAGTTAGCCAAAGAAAGCGAATTGGCATAAGAAGAGGCATAACCTGATGAAAACGGCTTACGAAATTTTAAAAGAAAGAGGTTTCATCGAGCAGGTAACCGATGAAGCTTTAATCAAAAAACTTTTCTCCGAAGGACAGGTTACCTGCTATATCGGTTTTGATCCCACGGCTACCAGTCTGCATATCGGCAGTCTTGTGCCGATAATGGCGCTGGCGCATATGCAGCAAAGTGGAAACAAACCAATCGCGCTCGTCGGCGGAGGTACAGGCTTGATCGGCGATCCCAGCGGCAAAACGGAAATGCGCCAGGTTCTCACAAGAGAACAAATTGATTACAATGCCCAGTGCTTGGGCAAACAACTTTCCCAATACCTTGATTTTTCAGACGGCAAAGCGTTGCTTTTGAACAACGCAGATTGGCTGACAAAAATTAACTATATAGAATTTTTGAGAGACGTTGGCCGGCATTTCAGTGTGAACAAGATGCTCGCGGCGGAGAGCTATAAGATCAGGTTGGAAAAAGGACTTAACTTTATTGAATTTAATTATATGGTTCTTCAGGCCTATGACTTCTTTTACCTGTTTAAAAATTACGGCTGCGCTCTGCAGATGGGCGGCAACGACCAGTGGGGCAACATGCTGGCCGGCACCGAGCTGATCCGCAAGATTGCCGCTAAGGATGCCCATGCCGTAACCTTTCCGCTGATTACCACGTCGTTGGGTCAAAAGATGGGGAAAACCGAAAAAGGAACAATCTGGCTGGACGGAAGTTTAACCAAGCCTTACGAATATTATCAGTACTGGGTCAATTGCGACGATGCTGATCTGGAAAGATTTTTAAAACTCTTTACCTTCTTACCACTCAACGAAATAAGTGTTGTTAAAAAACTAACTGATGCTCAATTAAACATGGCCAAAGCGGTTCTGGCCTTTGAAGCGACACGGATAACTCATGGAACAAAAGCAGCTGAGAATGCCTGGCGCGCGTCAATGGAAGCTTTTCATTCGCGTCCGGTGGATGCGGATATGTTTCCTTCCAGCACTATTCCCCGCACGGCGGCAGCCAGCGACACTTCGGCCATTCCCCGCTATAAAATTTCCCGCAAGGATTTGGATGCTGGCATCCAGATTATGGCGACCTGCGCTAAAGCAGGATTGACCTCATCCATATCCGAAACCAAACGCTTAATCGAACAAGGCGGAATTTACATCAATGACCGGCAGTTAAAATCCGTTGATGAGAAAATTACTATTGCCGATTTTAGTGGTAGTAACGAATTGCGCGTGAGAAAAGGGAAGAAAAAATATTTAATAATTGAAATTAATTGATAAGCCTGTTTCTATTTTCTGCGAGCCATACATCCTTCTTTCCTCAAAAGCATGACTAAAATGCATACAAAAAAAATACTAATTTGCAGTCAAAAGTATACCGAGGCGGCAAGGAAGAGGCGACGCAGGCGTATTCTAATATACGTCGAGGAGCCGATGACGCAGCCAACAAAGGTAGACGAATGAATGCGAATTGGTATGAGAAAAAAAAGAAGCCCTTTCCATTTAAGCGTACCTTTGGCGAAAGAAAATCAAAAAGCAAAGAGAAGGTTTCTTATTTCAAGCCGGAGATTGCGCCGTCGCTGAAAAGTGTTTTAGCCCAAATAGGAAAACCGCATCCCACTCCTTTTATTCCCGACGATTTTCAGATAAAGGCGCTGGAAGCGATTAAAAAGACGGATTGTCTGGTTATCGCGCCCACTGGTTCGGGTAAAACATGGATTGCGCGCGAAGCTATTTTATCCGTGCTGGAGCGGGGCGGGCGCGCCTGGTACGCCTCGCCATTAAAAGCACTTTCCAATTCCAAATGGGTGGAGTTCGGTCTGCATTTCGATCCCGAAAATGTCGGCATCATAACCGGAGATACTAAGGAAAATACCGAAGCTCCGATTATTGTCGGCACTACGGAAATACTGCGCAACCAGCTCTACGATGCCATGCATCAGGGTTACGACTTGAATTGCGATCTGGTAATTCTGGATGAAGCTCATTTTCTGGGTGATATGGATCGCGGCGTTGTTTGGGAAGAAGTAATGACCTATCTGCCGGTGCGCGTTAACTTGTTGCTTTTATCGGCGACAATCGGCAACGGCGAAGAGATTGCCCAATGGCTGGAATCTATTCGGAAAAAGCGCTGCATTGTGATCAACGAAGAAAAACGTCCCGTGCCCTTATATCCTCTTTTTCTGCATCCGTCCGGATGCTTGCATCCCTTTTTGGATGGAAAAAAGATTGCGCCGCCTGTTGCCGATTGTCTGAGAAAAGCTAATGAAAGACGTTTCCGTGGCCGAAATATGCCCGATTACATCGGCATTATCAGAATTTTAGAGAGATTCAATCTTTTACCGGCCATCTTTTTTTTAAAATCACGCGCAGAATGCGATGAGGCATTGAATGCGCGAGGTTCGCTTCCGCTACTGTCCAACTCCACAGAATTCGATGATTGCCTTTATGAATTGCTGGACCGTTTTCCTTCGTTGAGCAGTCATCGGCAATTAAAAGCATTGCGAACGGCGGGCCTTGCTGCTCACCATGGTGGGCAGTTGCCGGCATGGAAGATGTTTGTGGAAGAAATGATGAATCAGGGGCATTTGCGGGTGATCTTTGCCACATCCACTATTGCCGCCGGGGTTAATTTTCCGGCGCGGACTATTGTGCTTTTTAATTCGGATTTATTTAATGGAAATGATTTTAATCCGCTTTCGGCGACTGAATTCCGGCAAATGACGGGTCGGGCTGGCCGCCGTGGGCAGGATAATATCGGGTTCATGCTGGCCGTAAGCGGCAGGTTTATGGATTTAAATCATATCCGCCGCTTATTGTTTCGTGCGCCGGAAGATATTCTCAGCCAGTTGAAAAATGATTTTGCCATGGTTTTAAATTTACTTTTATCTCAGACTCCGGCGGACATTCATAAAATATTTGAAAGGTCGCTCGCGGCATACCAGCAAAATAAACTGCATCAGAACGCGTCTTCCTCCGCGGCTAAATCACTTTGGGCGGATTTTCAACGGCATTTGAAAATTTTGCAGAAGGAAGGATTTGTCAATAGTGATGAACGGCTTACACCGGACGGTTATTGGGCGGCGCGTTTGCGTCTCGATCATCCCCTTCTGGTAGCGCAGTGTTTGCGTGAGCATGCTTTCCCTGAAGACAATGAAAAAATTCTTGCCGCCGTTGTCGCTGTTTTCGCGTATGATCGTGACGATGAAATAAAATTGACCGTAAAAGACCCGCCGCCGAAACTGATGCTATCGTTCAAGAAAGTTATCCTTGCCGTGCGGCCGCTGGCCCATCGTCTGGAAGCGGCTGGATTTGCCACCGCGAAGCTTCATCCATCCGCGGGCGTTGCCATGTATTACTGGGCGCAGGGACATAGCTGGGAGTCTGTCATCAAAGCCTCGGGAATTGCAGAAGGTGATATGGCTTCATTGGTTTTGCGCACGGCGGATAATCTGCGGCAAATAGCCGCGCTCAAAGATACACATCCGGAAGTTGCCGCCTGCGCTTATCGGGCGAGGGAAGCGATATTACGGGAACCGGTCCTCTTCCTGTGATACCAATTTGCCTTGATACGGCTACCTTTGTTGGCAGCATCGTCGGCTTCCTCAACGTATTAAAATATACGCCTGCGGAGCCTCCTCTTTGCCGTCGCGGTAGCCTGATGAAATCAAATCGGTATAAAAGACTAAGTGGTATTAATTTTTGACATTTGTTTATTCTTGAAATATTCAATTGCAGAAATTTCTAGGATATGCAAGATTATTGACCTTAATAAACAAACTTGATATTCTTAATTTATAGCCGGACTGGATAAAGTGACGGCATTTTATGAAGGTGATATTTCATTGAGTGTTAACAAGACATTTTATTTTAAATTAAGACAATTCACCGCGGGTGAGCTAGGACTTGCAGCCGAACGTGTTTGTTCGAAAGTGTGTGGCTCCGAATATTCAGTAAGTACAAGTGTTTCCCGTAAGCTCAGTGACGGTACAAATTTGGATGAGCAAAAGGACGATGTCTCGTTGCTTTCCGCGATTTGTGATCTCGAAAAAGAGAACATCTCTTTCCACTTGACCTTTGCAATTAAGACCAAATACGGCGCGTTGACTGGCAATATTATTAGTGTTTATGTTTCCGCAGATAGCGATGTTCTTAGGGTTTCAGTTTCAGCAGCCTCCGTCGAACAACTAAATGAATTCTCTAATGTATTTGCTAGTGAATTCAATCTAGAAGCTATTCCAAAGAACGAAGTTTTACAAAAGTGGAGATCCAAAGGATATATGACTTGGGATGACGTAGCCGATCTTGCCGATCGAGTTACGGCTCTTGAGTGCGACCGAGCTATGTCGCGCCGACTGACTTGCTTTCTTAGTTTTCGCTTTGAAGGTCGGTCTGTCGAATATGGGCGAATGGTAAAGCAATTCTTAGAATTACTTGGTGTCCGAGTAATAACCGGACAGGGATATGAGCCGAAACCTGTTAGCGAAAAGGTTAAGTCGCGACTTTCAGAGAGCCTTGATTTGATAATAGTTATTGAAACAGCGGATGGAAAATCATCTTGGACTCGTGACGAAATTGCGCGAGCACAGAATCCCGGTGTATTTCTCATTCCTCTAGTTGAGGAGGGTGCGATCTTCGACGCCGGAATTTTCGGAGACCATGAATATATCTCATTTACTATAGGTCATGTATCGGATGCATTCATAAACCTTATCGAAGGCATACAATATGTTGAGCGTATTCGTATGCCGGTCATCGAAAATAACGCTAACGATGGCTAACAGTATCGAACTTGATTGCAGTTATTACTGATCCCCTTGCTCATTTTAGAAGTTTTCGAATTATAATTATCACCCTTAATCTTCGTCGGTGCAATATCCAAATTTTCTTTGGTCATTAATTTGATCTTCACTGTTTGCATCTGGACTTTTTTGAACAGCCATGTATATTTAAAGAACTATGGAAAAATTTTCAATGATAACTGATTTTGTTCCGGCGGGGGACCAACCGCAGGCGATTTCAGAATTAGTAAAAGGCCTGGAAAAGGGCAAAGAGCATCAGGTGCTTCTGGGTGTCACCGGTTCGGGAAAAACTTTTACCATTGCCAATGTTATTTGCTCCGTGCAGAGGCCGGCACTGATCATCGCGCATAACAAAACCCTGGCGGCGCAGTTATATGAAGAATTCAAAGGCCTCTTTCCGGAAAATGCCGTGGAATACTTTGTCAGTTATTACGACTATTACCAGCCGGAAGCTTATCTGCCGACTACCGATACCTACATTGAAAAAGATTCCGCCATCAACGAAGAAATTGATAAAATGCGCCATTCGGCAACGCATTCCCTTTTGACAAGGCGTGACGTTATCATTGTCGCCAGTGTTTCTTGCATTTACGGCTTGGGTTCACCGGATGCCTATTTAGAGATGATTGTTCAGCTGGAAGTGGGCAAGGATTTTCCGCGTGATGAATTGCTGCGCAAATTGGTGGAAATTCAATATGAGCGCAATGACATTGATTTTCACCGTGGCACTTTTCGCGTCCGCGGTGATGTTGTCGAAATATTTCCTCCTTATGAAGACGAACAGGCCTTGCGGGTAGAATATTTCGGTGATACCATCGAATCAATGACACTGATTGATCCGCTGCGGGGAAAGAAAGTAAGTGCAGTTAATAAAACAGCCGTTTATCCCGGCAGCCACTATGTTACCACACGCGACAATCTCGCAAGAGCGATGGCCGATATTCGCGCGGAACTGGCGCTGACTTTGGCTGAATATAAAGAACAAAATAAACTCCTCGAGATGCAGCGTCTGGAACAGCGCACAAATTTTGATCTGGAGATGATGGAAGAGATGGGCTATTGCCAGGGCATTGAAAATTATTCCCGCCATTTAACCGGACGCAAGCCCGGCCAGCCGCCGCCGACGCTCATAGAATATCTGCCTAAAGATGCGCTCATTATTGTCGATGAAAGTCACGCTACGTTGCCGCAAATTGCCGGCATGTACAGGGGCGACCGCTCGCGCAAGGAAACATTGATTAAATATGGCTTTCGGCTGCCTTCCGCGCTGGATAACCGCCCATTGCGCTTTGATGAATATGAGGCATTGGGCAACCAGAGAATGTATATTTCAGCAACACCAGCTGTTTATGAGTTGCAAAAAACTAACGGCAAAAGAGTGGAACAAATAATCCGTCCTACAGGGCTGATGGACCCGGTAATTGAAGTCAAACCGGCAAAGCATCAGGTTGACGATTTGCTCGAAGAAATCAGACTGAGAATTGAAAAGAACGAGCGAGTGCTCGTGACGACGCTAACCAAGAGAATGGCGGAAAATTTGACTGACTACTACGCAGACTTGGATATCAGAGTGCGCTATCTTCATTCCGATATCCATACGCTGGAGCGAGTCGGCATCATCCGGGATTTGCGCCTGGGAGAATTCGATGTCCTTGTCGGAGTAAACCTGTTGCGTGAAGGTTTGGATATTCCCGAAGTCTCGCTAGTGGCGATTTTGGACGCAGATAAGGAAGGATTTCTACGTTCGGAACGTTCTCTTATTCAGACGAGCGGACGCGCCGCGCGAAACATCAGTGGCAAGGTCATTATGTACGCCGATAAAATCACCAAATCGATTCAGGCCTGTCTTGATGAAACCAAACGACGCCGGATCATTCAACAGAAATATAATGAAGAAAATAATATCACGCCGGAATCAATTAAAAAGTCGATCAGCAATGTTTTGGGTTCAATTTATGAAGCTGACTATATGACTGTGCCGATAGATGCTAAAGGAAAAATAATTCCGGCCAGAGAGGAAGATTTGCCGGCGTTGATTGCCAAGCTTACTAAAGAAATGAAGCAGGCGGCAAAAAATATGGAATTTGAACATGCCGCCGAACTGCGCGATGAGCTGAAAGAACTGAATAAAATTCTGCTGGAGATGGGATAGTTCCATTATTCGCCTTCTGTCCTCTCATAGAAATTAGTATCATCTGACACATCTTGCATTGTTTTTGAATACATTATAAATAAGCACAGTTTTTATAATATAACTTATGTCAGAAAATATCATATTGAAAGAAAAAATGATTGCTGCGCCCCGCTCTCCCGGCGTTTATATAATGAAAGACACGCAGGGGAAGGTTATCTATGTCGGCAAGGCCAATGATTTAAAAAGCCGTATCAGTTCTTATTTTACAGGCAAGGACACGCGGCCGATGGCGCCGTTTCTGATGGCGCGGGTTAACGATATTGAATTTATTACCACCTCCACGGAAAAAGAAGCGCTGATTTTGGAAAATAATTTAATCAAACGCCATCGTCCCCGCTACAATGTCAATCTGCGCGACGATAAAACTTATTATCATTTATCTCTTGATCCTGCGGAAAAATATCCACGTTTTCAATTGATGCGCAAGAGAGCAAATGATTCCGCGCTTTATTTTGGCCCCTATCCTTCGGGGCTTGCGGCTAAAGAAACCTTGCGTTTTATTCAACAGGTATTTCCGCTGCGTTCCTGCCGTAACCGAGATTTTAAACTACGTCCAAGGCCGTGTCTGGAATATCAGATCGGACGATGTCTTGCTCCCTGCAAAGGTTTGATAGATGAGGAAGCGTACGGGAAACTCGTCCAAAACTCCGTATCCTTTCTTCAGGGGCGTCGCCGCGAATTGATTACCGAAATAAAAACGCAAATGGAAGAGGCGGCGCAAGATTTAAACTTTGAAGAGGCCGCGCGTCTGCGCGACCGCGTTACCGCGCTAGAGCACGCGCTGGAAAAACAAAATGTCGATTGGGGCGGCGAAAAAGATCAGGACGTGGTTGGTTTATACGAGCATGATAATAAATATCAGATTTGTATTTTATTTGTGCGTGGGGGAAAGCTTCTGGGCAGCAAATCATTCACGCCGGTTAAAATGAAAATGGATCAGGCCGAAATTGTATCTTCATGTTTGACTCAATATTATGATGGCGGCGCGAATATTCCTGATGAAATTATTATCCCCTGTCATTTGCCGGATGAGGAAGTTATTATCGAATGGCTGACGGATAAGAAAGAAAAAAAGGTTGTACTGACAATACCTTCTCGCGGAACAAAGAATGCTTTGCTGGATATGGCTATTGCCAATGCCCGCAGCATTTGGGAGTCCGGACAGAAAAAGGAAGAACAAAAAACAGCGGGCATGAAAATTCTTCAGGAAAAACTATCGCTCATGAAATTGCCGCAGAGAATGGAGTGTTATGATATTTCCAATATCAGCGGCAAGCATGCCGTGGGTTCGCTGGTTGTTTTTCAGGATGGCGAGCCGGACAAATCGGGCTACCGCCGTTTCCGCATCAAAACAGTATCAGAGTCCGACGATTATGCCATGATGTACGAGGTGCTGGCGCGCCGGTTCGCGCGTGGAGAAAATCTGCCGGATTTAGTTGTTGTTGACGGCGGCAAAGGCCAGTTAAATGTCGCTCTTTCCGTCTTGAAAGATTTAAAAATTAAAATAGATGTTGTTGGTTTGGCCAAGGAAGAGCGCGCCATGTTTTCCAGTAAAGGCATTAGTAAAAAGAAAGGCGGAAAATCCGAAGATCGTGTTTATCTGCCGCGGCGTAAGGACGCCATTTATCTTTCCGCCTGGCCGCAGGCCATGCGACTGCTCCAGCAAGTGCGAGATGAAGCGCACCGTTTTGCTTTGGGCTATCATCACCAGATAAAGCAAAAAAATGATCTGCGTTCGATTCTTGATGATATTCCCGATGTCGGTGAGACGCGCAGGAAAATATTGCTGAAACATTTTGGTTCCAGTAAACAAGTTAAAGACGCGACGCTTGAAGAATTGCAAAAAGTTCCGGGAATTGGTAAAGAACTGGCGGAAAAGATTTATAATGGCTTAAAGAAGTAAAACATATAGTCATACCGGCGCAGGCCGGTATCCAGAACCTATTTAAAATACTGGATTCCCCCATGTCAAGCACGGGGCAGGCTCATCGTCGCGCTTCGCTTGCACGGAATGACAAAAAAGTAATTACGACACCATCTCGAATGCCGGGTGGCGATCTTTAAAAATATGAGATTGCTTCGTCCGTCACGATGGACTCGCAATGACAAGAGAGACAAAGAAAGAGAATAATTATCTAATATGAATTTGATAACGATTATTATTCTGGCTGTCGGACTTGGTGTAGATGCTTTTTCCGTGGCGATTGGCATCGGCGCCACAAATGATAAAAAATCGTGGGTTCCGGTGTTACGGCTGGCGGTTGCCTTCGGATTGTTTCAGTTTGTAATGCCCATTATCGGCTGGCTGGCAGGTCAGACGGTTGTCGAAATTATAGCGTCATTTGATCATTGGATCGCTTTTGCTCTGCTGGCTTTGGTCGGTGGAAAAATGATCTGGGAAGGATTTGAAAAAGAAAGCGATGAGGAGAAAGCGGATCGAACGCGCGGCTGGCCGCTGCTTCTGCTTTCCATTGCCACCAGTATCGACGCGCTGGCCGTAGGATTCAGTTTTTCCATCCTTAAAAATCCTATTTTGTTTCCGGCGGTAATTATCGGGATGGTCTGTTTTATTATGACAATTATCGGTATGATTTTCGGCAAAGTTCTGGCAAAAATATTTGGTAAAAAAGTGGAAATATTCGGCGGATTAGTTTTAATTGCAATCGGTGTAAAGATTCTTATTGATCATTGGGTATAATTATTATGCGTTGTCAATCCGTTGATTTGGGAAAAAGGAAAAAAAGCGATAATTTATTCGGCATGAAAAAATCAGTATTTATTGCCTTGTTGCTGTTAATCCATCCTCTTTTCTCATGTTCGACTTTTTTGCCTGAAAAATATACCGCCGAAGTTTCCAAGGGACAATGCCTGCCTGTTTTTCCCGATAAGAATGGCTGGTATGGCGGTGATGGCGCCTATTCCATAAAGCTTGACGGGGAGCGCACCCTGTGGCTTTTCGGAGATACATTTGTCGCCCGTGAGGAAGGCAGAAAAGACCGCGTTGATATGGACGTTGTACTGGGAACAACACTGGCGATTTCCGCCTGCTCTGTCAATAATGAATTCCAAATTCAATATTATCTGAAAAAGAAAAATGAAAAATTTGTTTCATCATTCGGTGAAAATGAATGGCTCTGGCCGCAGGATCCTTTTATAGTCAATAGTGTTTTATATATTCCTTTAATAGCCGTTACAGCGATAGATAAAAAAGGAGAACTTTTCAACTTTAAGATTACCGGACACAAATTAGCGCGGATAAAAAATTTCTCGGCGGCTGATCCCTACAAATGGAGTCTTGATTACATTGATTTAACACCGGCGATTCCGCCGGAAATTGCCGCTTTCGCGACAACGTCCGTTGTTCATGATAATTATGTTTATTTTTATCCGTTCTACGCTTATTCCAAAGACGCGGTGAATATTTTAGGTAATATCCTTGCCCGTATTCCCGTAAGTAAACTGGATAATCCGACGGGAGCAATTGAATATTTTACCAAAGACGGAACATGGCAGAACAGCCTTAATCCCGCGCGAGTAAAGGTTGTCCTTGATGCCGGTGTTTCCGAGCTAAGCGTAAGATACCATGCAGCCGATAAGAAATGGATTGCTGTTTACTTATCCACGCAGAATAAAGGTGATAAGTTATTGTATCAGATAGCTGATGAACCTGAAGGGCCGTGGTCAGAGCCGAAAGCTTTAGGTGTGAAGGTTCCTGAAGTTGATCCCCATAGCACACTGTATGACAAAAACAATTTTTGTTATGCCGGGAAAGAGCATATTGAATTTTCCCGGAATAGAAATCTTGTTGTAACTTACGTTTGTAATTCAGCAGAAGATATGAAAAGCCAAACCAGTTTCATCCGCCGCAATCTCTTTCTCTATCGGCCGGTTGTAAACAAAACAAACTACTGAAATGAATATTGCTCTTAATTCTGGATTCCCGATCAGGTCGGGAATGACAAAATCAAAAACTCATCAAGTTCGATATTCAAAATAGAACGCGGCATCTGTAGTTTAAATACTTTAAATTCAACTTTCAAATCAAAGATGATATCGAAGCGGCAGTGAAACTCGAATTACAATTACGCAGTGCACTGGAAATCGTTAGTTGAACTGTCCCGCTTCAGCGGGGCAAGGAGGATGCGACGAGGCGTATAACCTAAAGGTCACGCGTTATATATACGTTGAGGAAGTCGACGACGCAGCCAACAAAGATAGCGCGTTGAGTTGGAAATTGAATCAGATTCCAAGCCATTTGACAAAATTGAACGCCGCAATCCCGCCCAGGTAGGAAACAACGAGCGTTATAGCAATGGTGGAATAAAACCATTTATTGCTGTTCATTTCTTTTTTCAAGACGGCGATTGTCGCGGCGCAGGGTATAAAAAGCATCATCACCACAAGAAATGACGCGGCTGATTCCGGGCTCATGATAGTGGGCAGTATATGGGTCAAACCTTCTCTTCCCACGGAATAAAGAACTCCCAGCGTAGCCACGACATTTTCTTTCGCCACCAGACCGGTTAAAAGCGCGGTAATCATCTTCCAATCCAATCCCAGCGGGACACCCAGCGGCTGGAGCAATTTTCCAAACGAAGCAAGAAAGCTGTCTTCCACTTTCCCCGAAGGGAAATAAGACAGGAGCCAGACAATCAAGGAGACACCCAGAATGACGGTTCCCGCTTTGCGGATGAAAGATATTGTTCGAGACCAGATGACCATCATGATCGTTTTTATATCGGGGCTATGGTAGATGGGCAGTTCCATGATAAAAGGAGCGTCCTGCTTCCAAAGAACCTTGTTGACGAAAATTCCGGCGACACCAAGCACCGCTATATTCAGAGTCAGAATGCTCCAGGATACATAAGCGGCATTTTCCCTAAAGACGGCAGCGGAGACAAGCGTCAATATGGCCAGCCGTGCGGTACAGGGAACAAAGGGAATTAAAAGCAATGTAATCATCCGGGCCTTGCGTGTTTCAATAATTCTTGTGCCCAGAACTGCAGGCACGTTGCAACCAAAGCCCAGGCACATAGGAATAAAGCTTTTTCCATGCAGGCCGACAAGATGCATGATTCTGTCCATAACAAAAGCGGCACGCGCCATATAACCGATATCTTCCAAAAGAGCCATGATGGCAAAAAAGATCAGCAAAATAGGTATAAAAGTGAGCACAGAGCCGGCCCCACCGATGACACCATTGAGTATTAATCCCTGAAGCCATGCCGGCCATCCGGTTGTCAATGGTTCACAAGATTGAATGAATTGGTGGATCAGATTGCTCATCGCGCTTTGCAGCGGAACCCCCACCGCATAGGTAAGAAAAAAGACAAAGGCCATGACCGCAAGCAGAACAGGAATGCCGAGTATGGGGCGGGTAAGGATGTGGTCAATTCTGTCGGTCAGTACCACCTGTCCCATTTTAAAGCGGGAAACGGCCGCCCTGGTTATTTTTTCAATCCAGTCATAACGGCCGTTGACAACGGCATGCAAGGCGTCTTCATGCTTGATGAGAAGACCCTGTATATTATCCCACGCTGATTTCCGCGCTTTGCCTTCCACCATTATTGATACTTCGGGGTCGCCTTCCATCAATTTTATGGTAACCCACTCCGGTGTGTAAGGTTCCTGAATATAAGGCCGGGCCTGCTCTAAAATGTCCTCGTAAATTTCCCGATGATCGGCGGAGACTTCCGGTAATTCAGGGTTATATTTATATTCACCCGAAGCGATTGTTGCAATTTGATTCACCAGTTCTTTGATGCCGCTGTTGCGTTTGGCCACCATGGGAATAACCGGTATTCCCAATGAGTCCTGTAATGCCCGCGTATCAATTTCGATGCCTTGAGCGGAAGCGACATCAATCATGTTGATGGCCAAGATTGCGGGACGATTGAGCAGTAGAACTTCGGATAAAAGATAAAGGCCTCTTTCCAGTGCCGCCGCGTTTAATATTAGCACTACCAGATCAGGTTTTTCCTTGATGATGAAATCACGGGCAACCCTCTCTTCTTCAGAAAACGCGGTCAGGCTGTAAGTTCCCGGCAGATCGACGATTCTGATTAAAACATTATCGGTGCGATGAGTTCCTTCTTTCTTTTCCACCGTTTTTCCCGGCCAGTTGCCGACATGTTGGGACAAACCGGTGAGAATATTAAACACCGTTGATTTGCCTACATTGGGTTGGCCGACAAGGGCTACAAATATTTCCTTTTCGATGGGCGGCAGGCAGACTTCTTCGTCCGGGGCGATTTTATAAACCATTATTTTTGACGCTTCGCCCTGACCCAGCGCAATCCGTGTATTTGCTACTTGAATGACGATAAGGCCGCCGCTGGCCTGAGCGACGCGGAATCTGGCATTTGTGACGATACCCATACCGGCCAGGCGGCTGGTTAAAGCTGAACCGCCTTCAATGGAGTGAATGACTCCCTGATCGCCTTCATGCAAGGATGTTATAGTAATTAGATCATTCATTAATTTCTACTTTCCAAATCATTTGATGCTGATACGATATTTTTTTAACAACAGTTCCGGGCCGTATGAATCTTTTGTCCGGCGTAAATTTTTGTTGCCCATATCCTCTTCGAGATTGAGATACTTATATTGAGACTGCAATATCTTTGCTGTGTCGTTGAACATAAATTCATAAATGCCGTGGTACTTTGTGGATGCTTTGGCAAAATGCAGGCAAAACGTATCCGCGTTGAGTTCTTCTCCGATAATAAAACCCGCCGGTTGATTATCAATGTAATATATTGTTCCCCAGAGAGCAAGCCCGGAAAATTTTTGCAGCGCCTCATGGCATTGGTCAAAATCGGTTTTATCCGGAGCCAATCCGGAATCATCTTGCCATTCCTGTAAAACACGCATGGCGTCCTGAAAATTATTCGCAGATATGGGTTTGCCTTCGGGCATGTATAAAGAAAGAAATTGATTTAAATGATTTCGATGCCTAGTGTATTGTCTTCCCTTGAAACCGGCCATCTTTTCGGTGAGGTAAATATAGTCGGATTCGCTGTCGTCGCAGCTTATGACGAATTTATCCGCCGGGAAGGAAGAAAGCCATTCTTCGGGTAGGGGGAAGAAACAGCCCTGCCGGCCTAAAAGATCATGAAATGTCTGCATGTCACAGCCTCGCGGGTCGTTTAACGGCATGATGTAACTCTGTCCTTGTTTGTTCCGGCCGGAAACAAACAATCCGCAGTCCGTTGTCAGAAATTCATAATTGCTGATTTTACGGAACAGATAAACATTGGCGAAGGTATAATCGGAAATTTGTAAATTCATTTGGTGGAAGCGATCCGTCAGACAACTGCGGTGCTTCAGATCAACGGTCTCAATTGTTTCCATATAACTATTTAGTTAGCCCTTTCTTTGCCGGGCTCAAAGAATAAATTTGTGATGATTATCCTTGAGCCAGCGCCTGTGCGTCTTATATTCCGGCATTGCCGCTTCTATTAATTTCCAAAATGCCGCCGAATGGTTTTTTTCTTTGGTGTGCATCAGCTCATGCACAATCACGTAATCAATTATCGCTGGCGGCGCCATTATCAACCGGAAGCTGAAGGAAAGCTTGTCCTCAGCCGAACAGGAGCCCCAGCGTTTTTCGGCGGAAGTTATCTTGACACTTTTTGCCCTTAGTTTAAGCTCGTGGCTGAAAAAATCAACACGCTTCCGGAGGTGTTGTTTTGCTTTCTTCTTGTACCACGCAACAAAGTAAAACATTCCCTTTGCTGCCGCATCAGCGGTGTTAAGATAAAAACGATTGCCCCAAAAAACGAGGCCTTTCCGCTCATTTTTTTCAAAAAATGTTTCCAATGGAAATGATTCACCCAGATAATAAAACATTTTACCGGTGATATATTCTTTGGTTTTGTTTTTAATCGCTTCTTCTTTGTGTTTTTGTATCGCTTTATGAATCCAGTTTTGTTTTTCCTGCACAAAACGGTTTATTTCACCAATCGGTGTAAAGTAAGGCGCGGCGATGACCAACTCGGATTTATCGCTGATTTGCAGAGAAATGGTTTTTCTTCTTTTCCTGCTTCTATTGACAGTGTAGTTGATATTCATGAAAATTTGCTTTCTTCCGTCATACCGGCGTAGGCCGGTATCCAGACATATTGAAAAAATAGATTCCGTATCGAGTTTGCCCCGTACCTGATAAGGGGTACGGAATGACAAAGGAACAATAATTATTAGTTTTTCAAAGGTCTCTTTTTGTTCCAGTGCTTACCATAATTTGGCGGTTAAAGCGAGCATGGAAAGGTCTTTTCATTGGTTTAATTTTATGCTAGCTAAAAAGTCACGGGTATGAACTCCAAGGCAAGCCTTGGACCATTTACAAATATTACCGCGCTATGCTTGTAATATTTGAGTTTCATTAAAATTTGAGTCTCACAAAAAAATTATGAGTTGGCGAAATGAAAAAAATCACTAAATGCCCGTGGGGCAGTTTTGAAGTTCTATCGGAAGCCCCTGACCATAAAGTAAAGAGAATTGTCGTTGAACCCGGCGGATGCCTGAGCTTACAGCTTCATCATATGCGTTCCGAACACTGGTTTGTTGTTGCAGGCTTTGGGGTCGCGATTGTTGACGGCAAAAAAAAATCTTTGCGCGCGGGCAGCTCAATTGATATTCCTAAAGAAACGAAACACCGGGTACAAAATTCTTCAAATGAAAATCTAATCATCATTGAAGTGCAGACAGGCGAATACTGCGGAGAGGATGATATAGAACGGTTCGAAGATAAATACGGCCGGGTGTGATCAAGCCGCTTTTATACGGCTACCTTTGTTGGTTGCGTCGTCGGTTTCCTTGACGTATGTCAAATACGCCTGCGGAACCTCCTCCTTACCGCCTCGGTATCCTGATAAAATCGACTTAATCATTAGTGTATGCAAAATACGCTTCCGGTGCCTCCTTCTCGCCGCCTCGTTATCCTATGAAAGCGAAATGGTATGGCTAGTTTGCTTTTACAAAAATAAATAAAACCATCCGCAATATTTTAATAACAAATTATTTAAGGAGGTATGATTATGGATACGAAGCAGGTTGTCACCAATTATCATGATGCCTGGTCTAGTGGTGACATGGGGAAAGCGCGTGTTTACCTGGCAGATGATTTAGATGTTCAAGGAAGCATTGACACTTTTCGCCGAGCTGATGACTTTATCGCCACTCTCACTATGTTTCAGAAGATGCTTCGCAAAATAGACTTAATTCAAAGCTTCTTTTCTGAAAGCGCCGCCGCTTTGCTCTATGACTGCGACACGATTAGTCCCGCTGGTGTGATTAGAACGGCTGAGTTCTTTACGGTTAAAGATGGTAAGATTAAATCTATCCGGCTGGTTTTTGACGCGACTGAGCTTCGTAAACTTATGGGCTGAAGAAAACGGACAGCCAAAGAAAGAAGAAACCGATAAACAAGAATAAATATAATAGTACCCAATATTTTATAAAGGAAATATATGCAATTCCTATTATCTGGCTTTATAGGTGCATTAATTGCCGCTACGATTTCAGTAGTTTACTTGTATCTATCGGAACAATCACGTCTTCGTTCAGAGGTGACATTGGGAGTTGTTGGTTACTTTCACACACGACGAAAAACATCGACACTACAACTTACGCTTTGTACAGAAAGATTCCCTTGACATACAAATCCGCTCTACTTATACTTTTCATGTCGAAAAGCAAGGCGATGTGAACATAGTATATCTATTTTAGTATAATTAAAAAAATCTGGGAAACAGATATAATTTAAATAGTTTTTCGAAAAAATACATTTATTATAAAAGATTAGGACGAAAGGAGAGTATTATGAAAAAGAATGTTATGTTGACAGTTGTCATAATGCTGATAGCTATCGTCACGACAGCACAGGCAGAAGTAACGGCCGGTTCTGTTTCCGTCACACCCTTTGGGGGAGTTTATGTCTTTGAAGGAAATCAAGACCTAAAGACTTCAGCCGTTTATGGTTTGCGTGCCGGTTATAATTTTACAAAACATCTTGGAGTGGAAGGATTTTTTAGCTACACACAAACTGAAATCCAGGATGAGAGTCAGTGGAAACCATGGCAAGATATTTGTAATTACGGCATTGAAGGCCTGTATCATTTTATGCCGGATGGCCGTTTTGTTCCGTTTATAGCAATAGGCCTCGGTGGAATTAATTACAGTGAAGGCAAAACTTATACATATAATCCTTATTTTGGCCCAAAACCTTATGGTGACCGCTTTAAATCAGATCAATTTGCTGTTGATTACGGCGTCGGCCTGAAATTATTCCTGACGGATAATATTGCCCTGAGGGCTGATGTTCGCCATATCCTTCCCCTGAATGGCAATTGGAATAATCCTGATTACGTACATAATGATTTCATGGCCACTTTGGGAGTTAATTTTGCCTTCGGCGGAGAAAAGAAGGCCGTTGCTGCCAAGACTGAAGAACCACCACCGCCTCCTGTCAAGGCTGAAGAACCACCACCACCACCTCCTGCGGATTCCGATAATGACGGTGTTCCCGATAATCTTGATAAGTGTCCCGGCACACCTGCCGGCGTAGCTGTGGATAAGGACGGTTGTCCTGTGGATTCCGATAAGGATGGAGTTCCCGATTACCTTGATAAGTGCCCCGACACACCTGCCGGCGTAGCGGTGGATAAGGACGGTTGTCCTGTGGATTCCGATAAGGATGGAGTTCCCGATTACCTTGATAAATGCCCCGGCACACCTGCCGGCGTAGCGGTGGATAAAGATGGCTGCCCTAAAAAAGAAGAAGTTGTTGCCAAGCCCGTCATTATTGAAAAAGGAAGACAGACGCTTAATGTAAAATTTGATTTTGATAAATCAACCATTAAAAAAGGTTACTACAAAGACATCAATGATCTGGCTAAAGTGATGAAGACTTATCCCGATCTTAAAGTCGTAATCGAAGGACATACGGATAATGTGGGAGATGCTGCTTACAATAAAAAACTTTCCCGGAAACGCGCTGATGCTGTAAAGAAATACATGGTCAAAAAAGCCGGTATTAATGCAAAGCGTGTAACTGCAAAGGGTTTCGGTGAGGATAAACCGATTGCCAGCAATAAAACGAAAAAAGGGCGTCTGAAGAACCGTCGCGTGGAAGCAGCAGTCGATTATCTGATAAAGAAGTAAATTTTCCACTTCTAATAGCTTAACAAAACAAAAGAACCCCGCGGCATGCCGCGGGGTTCTTTTGTGTGAGACTCAAATTTTAATGAGACTCAAATATTACAAGCATAGCGCGGTAATATTTGTAAGTTGAATTATCCCACATGCTAGCCATATGGGACTGTATTGTAAGTCGAACAATCCCGCACAGCGGAGGGTAATGAAACCCAAGTTTCAGAAACAAAGGGTATAACCTAAAGGTCATCTACGACTGAAACTTGTTGTTTGAATTATCCTGCATAAGCATGGATATAATACCCCGCAGCTTGCTGCGGAATTGTTTCCAAAGCTTGCTTTGGGGTTCATACCCGTGATTTTAGGAATAATTTGTCTGAAGCCTCTTTCTTTTATCAGCAGCTAAATCATTTTTCGAGCGGCACCCACCCGATGGCAAAGGCATCATAAGCTTTGCCGGTTACAATCCACCGCATCAAGGAAGATGGCGAATTGGTTGAGTAGGTGAAGTCGGCGCTTCCGACACCCGAGATGTTTGAACTCAGGGTGGCTGTCCCTGTTTTTGCAAAATATGTCCTGCCATAGACGCTCACGGTTTGCACCGTGCCGTCGGTGCTGATGGCCACCGCAACCCCGGAGCCGGTATACTCACTGAGTTTATGCGTAAAGATAGCGCTGCTGGCAGGACTTTCACTTAACCCGGCCAAGAAAGCATTCGTGATAATTCCAGCAGTGCTCGGGTCTGTATCACTTTGTATTGCCACCAAGGCTTGATAGAGGTTGAAATCACCATAGCCCACTGCAATCAACTGGCTGATAATGCCGCCGTCTTCGTTGCTGAGGATGAAGGTCTCGGCAGTGTTCGTCGTCGTTGTGCTCGGCATCCACCCAATAGCAAATACATTATAGGTCACACCATAGACGTTGCCTCCTCCTGTTCCTACCCATGATGTCAAAGGGCTTGACGTATCTGAAGAATGGGTGAAGGCGGCGTTTCCGACACCCGAAATGGCCGAGCTAAGGGTGGGGTACCCTGCTGTGTAATAGGTCCTGCCGAAGACGCTTACGAACGTCACCGTGCCGTCGTCGCTGATGGCAATTCCAGCCCCGGAACCGATATATTCAAATTCACTCAGCTTATGCGTAAAGATAGCGCTGCCGGCAGGGCAGCTGGCCAAAGCGGTCAAGAAAGCATCGGTTAACACACTCGAGATGCTAGGGTCTGCTTCAGCCCGCAATGCCTGCAAGGCATCATAGAGATTGTAATTACCATAGCCCGCTGCAATCAACTGGCTGATGAGGCCGCCGCCCTCGTTGCTGAGGATGAAGGTATTGGCGCTGGTGTTGACGGTCAGGTTGCCGCCAATGTTGATCGATATTCCTGCCCGCATAACAGCAGCTTTGGAGACCGCTGTTACACTCTGCGGTGTGCTGTCCAGATAGTCTCGCAGCGGAGTTGTAAAAATTTCGCTGTCGGCAGGGCAGCTGGCCAACGCGGACAAGAAAGCAGGTGTCACCAAAAAGGCAGCGCTCGGGTTTGTATTATCTTGAAACAGCAACAAGGTATTATATAGGCTAAAGTTACCATAGCCTGCTGCCACCATCTGGCTGATAAGGCCGCCGCCCTCGTTGCTGAGGATGAAGCTTTGATAAACTTCCGTGGCCACAGTTACCGTATAATCCTGTGTCGAGCCATCTTCCGCTGTCACTTTATAAGTCATGGGATTAGTAGTAAAGTCATTGGGCGTCGTGCCGCTTTTCTGAACGGTGGAACCAACTTTGACATTGAAGCCGGTGGTGGTAAAGGTTGCTATCAGACCATTCAAATCCGTACCGGAAGGCATGATTACGGATATAGTTTTTGCAGCTTCATCTATCGTCCCGACAACACCGTTTAGCGAATATGCCGTAATCGCTTTGGCCGATGATGCCGGGGTATCGCCCCATCCGCCGGGAGTGCAACCAGTAATAATCATGAGCAACATAGCCGCCAAGACAACCAATAATTTTCTCATTACAGTTTTCCCCTCCTGAAAGACTATTTAATAAGCTGGGTGATAAATTTGATTATTTTCGCCCGGAAAAGAATTGCGTTGACTGCCGCGCGTGCTTTTTCTTAAATAATCTTTCAGAATTTATGTTAAGAAAAAAATACACCTGAATTTGTCAAATTTGATGCTTACAATAAAATCAATTTGACAGTGAGTTTCGAAACGGGTAAAATCTTAAGTCAGGAAGGTTAACAACTTCCACGACATCACCAGCGGTAGTAATGGCACGGATTCAACGGAAGCAGTATGACCTGGTGACCGGATGGGGCAGGGCTGATCAATTCCCTGGCGCCATAAAGGGAATGTAAATAAAGACCGCCAATACTTACGGAGGTGAACTATGTATCGCCTGAATCGTGTAGCTGTAGTTGTTGTTTTTGTATTGATTGTAACGGGAATGCTGCCCTGGGCGGCTGTCGCGAGTTCGGAATCACAATCCTCAATCGAACAGGATTTTCAGAAAGCAAGACAGGCTTATTTACAGAAAAACATGAATTCCGCGGCTGAACAAATTCAAAAGGGCGCATCTTACATGAAAGCCGAAGCTGCAAAAGCGTCGGCTAAGGGAAAAGATGCCCTGACGTTATCGTCTCAGGAACTGGAAAAACTGGCAGTTGATGTGAAAAAAGGAACAGTGACCTCGGTAAAAAAAATTGAGGAACCCTTTTCACGTGCCTATCTCGCTCTAGCGGCTGATTCCCACATCAAATCAACGGAATCATGGGCGAAGAAAGAGTCGGCAAAAGCCGGCGAGGCACTTGATTCATCCGCGAGGTATTTAGAGCGAGGTCTTGCCTGGACCGGTCGGAAAGTTGAAGCAGGCACGAAAGAAACCATAGAAAAGTCTAAAGACCTTTCGCTGAAATTGAAGGAAAAGGGCAGCGTGATTGCTAAAGAGGTCGAAAAGGGACTTAAAGAAACAGGAAGTGAAATTGATAAATTAAGGAAAAGGATTTCTTCCAAAATTCAATGACATTGGAAGTGGAGAGAGCCTTGCGGGCTCTCCTTTATGAAGCGTTTACATATAATCAAGAAAACAAAGAATGAAGGATCGAATCTTTACCTGGTAGAATAAAAGCAGCAAAGGTAATAGTTCAAAATTACCTGATCGTTTTTCCTACGACAATATCTTTTTGTCTTTGTTTTTTCTCCGTCTTCTTTTCCACAAATATCTTTCTGCCGGTTGCGGGATCAATTTCCGTGAAATACATCACGCCCGAATAAGTGGACGGAAGCGGCGTAAAAATCTGCACCTGCCGCGGGTTGGTCTTCAGCTCTCTGCCGGCGAAAGATTTAAGTTCGCGCATATCTTCCTCGGTGCATCCCGGATGGGCGGCGATAAAATAATAAGTAAGAAATTGTTGCTGCCCGGATGCTTTTGTTGTTTCTTCAAAAGCCCTTTTGAAGCGCAGTAGTGATTGTGCCTGCGGCTTGCCCATGAGTTTTAAAGTATTCGAAGCGATATGTTCAGGTGCCACCTTCAACTGGCCGGAGATATGATGTTTAACCAGCTCCTGCATGTAGCTTGCGCAATGCTTTTTATCGGCCTCAAGCAAATCGTAGCGAATGCCGGAAGCGACAAACACTTTTTTGATGCCCTTTATTTTTCGCAAACTTTTCAACAAATTTATCTGCCGGCTGTGATCCGCTTTTAAACCGGTGCATACGTGCGGATAAAGGCATCTTTTGTTTTTGCAGGCGCCGTGCATCTGTTTTTTCTGGCATTCTATGCCGTACATATTCGCTGTGGACCCGCCCACATCTGATATGTAGCCTTTAAAATCAGGCAGTGCGGCGAGCTTTTGTGCCTCGGCAATTATTGATTTCTCACTGCGGTTGATTATCGTTCTTCCTTCATGCAGACCGATCGAACAGAAATTACATTCACCGTAGCAGCCGCGATGGGAGGTTATGGAAAATTTAATCGTCTCCATCGCCTTGACTTTGCCTTGTGCCTGATAGAAGGGATGAACATCGCGGGCAAAATCAAGCGCGTATATTTTATCCAGTTCTTCAGCCGTTAGATGAGGTTGCGGCGGATTCTGCACAAGGTAACGGGGGCCGTGCTGCTGAAACAAACCTTGCGCGGTCAAGGGATCATTGTTTTGATAAAATGTATTAAACATCTGGCGAAAATTTTTTTTATCCGCGACAACCTTTTCATAGGCGGGCAACTCGATGTAATCAGGCGGCGGAGTAGGGGAGATATAACAAATTCCTCTGATGTCTTTAATATTCCGGCCATCCCGCAATTTTCGCGCGAGTTCCAATGTAGCTTTTTCAGCCATGCCGTAGACGAGCACGTCCGCGCGGGCGTCAAATAAAATCGAACGGCGGATGGAATCCGACCAGAAATCGTAATGGGCAATACGGCGCAGGCTTGCCTCTACTCCGCCCAGCACCATAGGTTTTGTATTTTTAAAATACTGCCGGATCAAATTGGCGTAAACCACGACAGCGCGGTCGGGACGGCGGTTATTCCTGCCTCCGGCGGTTAGATCGTCGCTGAGTCTTTTTTTCTTCGTCGCTGTGTAATTGGCAACCATCGAATCCATGCAGCCGCCGGAGATGCCCCAGAATAAATCAGGTTCGCCTAACCGGCAAATATCGGCGTTGCTCTGCCAGTCGGGCTGGGCGATTACTCCCACACGAAATCCGGCATTGGTGAGAACCCGGCCGATTACGGAAACGCCGATAAAAGGGCTGTCAATGTAAGCGTCGCCGGTGACTAAAATCACATCAAGCTTATCCCATTTTAATTTTTTTAATTCCGCTGTAGTTGTGGGGAGAAACATATTTTTGACCACGAAGGGGGCAATTGCGCAGATTTTTTTATTTAAAGTATATTGATTAGTATCAATCCCAAAGTTATGGCCGTCAGAAAAAGCAGCAGTGAAAAACGTCCGAGCCAGCGATGCGTTGTTCTCGCAGCTGATTTATTTTTGGCTTTAAATTGATAAAGTCCCAGAAGCAATGTGGCGACGGCAAAATTAAACGCGGTCAAGCCGATAAGTTGGTGAAGTCCATCGATGTGCTCATCGTTTGTGCCGGAAACATAAATAAAAGCCATGATTATACCCGCTGACATTCCCAGGAGACTAAATGAATTGGAATATTTATGAACTTTCAGCCAGTTTTTTTTCTTACGAAAAAAAATAGCGGCGCTGATACCGGCAATGATTCCCATCGTTGCTGTGGCCATCAATAAAATGTGCAGGATAATAAACATGCTTTCCTATTTCCGCAACTGAGTTGTGAAAATTAAAGCTTAAATTCCATTGACTGGCCGACGGCAGAGCATTCCATATTTTTGCCGTTCTTTTTAATTACCTCGCGGCAATCATTCACAATCGCGTCGATTTCGGCATCGAGTCTTTCCTGATTGTGATGAAATAAACCTAATTTTTTCACTCCGGCATCCATTGCCAGATTCAGGGCGTCTTTGTAGCAGGAATGTCCCCAGCCGCGGGTTTCTTTATATTCTTCTTTTTTATATTCGGCGTCGTGGAAGAGTAAATCCGTGCCCCGTGAAAACTCAAGATAGTCCTGATAATCAAGACCGCCTTCATGCTTGTAACCCAACTCGTTATCGGTTAGAAAAACAAAACATTTGCCGTCTTCCTCAAACTTGTAGCCTGTACCCTGGTTGGGATGGCTAAGAGCTATGGGCGTGATAATCATCGAACCGAGGGTATAGTGTTCAGCGCACTTTTCCTGATATGATATGTTGGCGTGAATGGAATCAAAGTTTACCGGGAAATTAGGCGCAGCCATGATGCGAGTGAGCATTTCTTTTATAGAAGCCTGGGCAAAAGGACAACCCCAGATGTTCAAATTGGTTTTGTGTGAATAAATGGGTTTGAAAAAAGGGAAACCCATAATGTGATCCCAATGGGCATGCGTTAATAAAAGAGTGAAATCATGACGGTCGGCCGCGATTAAAGAATTGCCCGCCTCACGAATACCGGAACCGGCATCAACGATTAATATTTGATCATCATTTGTCCTGATTTCGAGACAAGTGGTGTTCCCGCCATAATGCAAATATTGTTTGCCCGAAACAGGGATAGAACCTCTGGAGCCCCAGCATTTAATAATCATTTTCCACCCTAATGAGACCCAAGCTTCAGAAACAAAGCGCGTAACCTAAAGGTCATCTTCGACTAAAGCTTGCTGGTCGAATTAATGAAACTCAAATATTACAAACGTAGTGCAGTAATATTTGCAAATTGTAATGAGGCTAAAACTTCAAAAGCAAATAACCTAAAGATCACTATAGGCGCATCGAAGTTTTTTAGCCGAATTATCCAATAGCTAAAGGCTATTGGAAATTATCCCGCGTGCGAAGCTTAGCGGGATTCTCATCTTTGGTATTATACAATAATATACAATAGAGATTTAATCAAGTGTGATATAATGCAATATATCAATAAAATAAAGCTGAAAATATTGTCTGCCAGCCTTGCTATCCGGGCTAAATGTTCTTAGATTAATGTCAAATTTCTTATCAAGGAGGCTCAACGCATGAAAAGCATAAAAATAAAGGGGATGAGCTGCCAGCATTGTGTAATGGCTGTAACTAAAGCCCTCACCGCGCTGGATGGGGTAAAAGATGTTCAGGTAGATTTAAAGAGCGGCGTGGCGACTTATGAGGAAGTAAAGGCGGTCGCTCCTGAGGTTGTTGCCGCGGCGATAAAAAAGGCGGGATACGAAGTTGTTAAATAAAGTGATCTTCGATATTAATGGAATGACTTGTGCGTCGTGCGTAAGGCGCATAGAAGAAGGTTTGCGCCAGACTTCCGGTGTGTCGAAAGCAAATGTTAATTTCGCTACACAAAAAGCCACTGTTGAATATGAAAGCGGCCAACTTGACGCCAAGGAACTGCAAAACAAGATAAATGATCTGGGCTATGAGGCGTTAATTGATACGTCCGGTTTAGATCAGGGGAAAATCACTATTTCCGTGGGCGGGATGACTTGCGCGGCCTGTGTAAGGCGCGTGGAAAATGCGCTGAATTCAGTCACGGGAGTGCTCACTGCCAGTGTCAACCTGGCTACCGGCCGTGCCACAATTATTCATGGACCAAAATGGGATGGCCCGGCGGCACTTAAGAAAGTTATAATCGAACAAGGTTATGAATTTTTAGGTGAACTTAAGGATAATCTTGCCGATCCTATTGAAGCAGCCAGAGCAGAGGAACTAAAAGATCTGAAGTTAAAGGTAACCTGCGGCGCGATATTGAGCGTAATTATCTTTTTGGGCTCAATGCAACACTGGTTTGGTTTTCTGCAAATAATTCCCCGTCAGTTTATGCTTTGGGCCATGTTTATCTTAACCGCTCCCGCTGTTTTTTGGGTGGGCAGCCGTTTTTTTGTTGGCGCGATTAAAGCCGCGTTGCAAAAAACATCCGATATGAACACTCTTGTTGCCGTGGGCGCTCTTTCCGCCTACGTTTACTCCGCAGCAGCAACTTTCTTCCCTCATTTTTTTATGACAGCAGGCGTCATGCCTCATGTTTATTATGACGGCGCGGCGATGATCGTCACACTCATTTTGGTGGGCAGGCTTCTGGAGGCCAAAGCCAAAGGAAAAACTTCTACAGCAATAAAGAAGTTGATGAATCTTAAACCCCAAACGGCGCATCTTATCAGGAAAGATCAGGAATCGGAAGTGCCCGTGGAAGAAGTACAAGTTGACGATGTCCTGCTTGTCAAACCCGGCGAAAAAATTCCCGTTGACGGAGTTATTTTATCCGGAGAGTCTTCGGTTGACGAATCAATGTTGACCGGCGAGAGTATGCCGGTGACCAAAGAAATCGGACAAAAGGTATTTGCCGCCACCATGAACAAAACAGGCAGCTTTACGATCCTTGCGACAGATGTGGGCTATGAGACCGCTTTGGCGCAAATCATCCGCCTGGTTGAAGATGCGCAAGGTTCCAAGGCTCCCATTCAGCGGTTGGCGGACAGATTAGCCTCTGTTTTTGTTCCCGCAGTTTTTTTTGTCGCTTTTATTACATTTGCCATCTGGTATTTTTTTCCCGCTGAAAGTAATTTCAGCCGCGCTTTGATTAACTTTGTTTCCGTGCTGGTGATTGCCTGCCCGTGCGCGCTGGGGCTCGCCACCCCTACGGCGATCATGGTGGGCACCGGCTTGGGAGCGCAAAGCGGAATTTTAATTAAGGGAGGCGAGGCTCTGGAAAAAATACATAAGCTTTCAGTTGTCGTCTTCGATAAAACGGGCACGCTTACCCGCGGTGAGCCTGTGTTAACCGATCTGGTCGCGGCCAGTGGGTTTAACAGTACGCAGGTTCTTGCTTATGCCGCGGCGCTGGAGAAAAGCTCGGAACATCCGCTGGCACAGGCTATCCTGCAACGAGCGCAAACTGATGGAATTGCAGTTGCCGCCGTGGAAAAGTTTATAGCGGCTTCCGGCCTGGGGGCGAAGGGCTTCTTCAAAGATAAATTGTGCCTGATCGGCAACCGCATGCTTATGGAAACTGAAGCTGTTCCTGTGGATGCGCTGGATGATTCTGCGGCAGTGCTTGCCCGGGAAGGAAAAACTGTAGTTTACGTGGCTTTGGAAAAGACGGCAATCGGGCTTATCGCTCTGGCCGATGTGCCGAAGTCTTCGGCAAAACAAGCGATTGAAAACCTCAAGGGTAGGGGATTGAAAGTGATGATGATCACGGGTGATAATGCTGGTACGGCTGAAGCTATTGCCGCTCAACTGGGCATTGATCAGGTGCTGGCGGATGTCCTTCCAGGCAACAAAGCTGATGAAATAAGAAAACTGCAACAGGAGGGTGAAGTTGTCGCGATGGTTGGTGACGGGATCAACGATGCTCCGGCACTGGCGGCAGCGGATGTGGGCATTGCCATCGGCGTGGGAACTGATGTGGCCATCGAAGCCAGCGATATAACTTTGATCCGCGATGATTTGCTGGGCGTGCCGGAGGCCATCGGCCTGTCAGAAGCCACAATGCGTGTAATCAAGCAGAATCTTTTCTGGGCTTTCTTCTACAATGTAATTGGTATTCCTATCGCCGCGGGCGTGCTGTATCCTTTCTTTGGAATACTGCTTAATCCCGAATTTGCCGCAGCAGCCATGGCTTTGAGTTCTGTTTCTGTTGTTTCTAATTCTTTGCGCCTGCGCAGGGTTTGGAAAAAGCGAAGCCCGGCGCAGGCCGGGGCGTGAAGCATGAAGAGTAATGTAGGTCGGGTCTACCTTACCCTTAACTTCTTGGTAATCCAAACCCTGAATAGACTTTAGGCGTTATTATCTTAACAGTTCACTAAAAAGACAAAGATTATTTTGCCAACTGCCCTGCCCAGAGCGTCAGCCAGATGACGACAAACAGCATCATTGCTAAACCGAGCTTATAAGCCACCATTGCCCACAGCCAGATAGTCCGAATTTCCGCCCAGGTAACGCCTTCACCCCATAAGCAAAGCATTCCTGCCGGCTGTCTGGGTAGAATCAGCATATAGGCAAACCATTGAATGAGCAGGATACAATAGGCGATTAATACGGTCCACCATCCCGCCACTGCCGCCGCCCGCACTTTTTTGATAAATATTTCATCCATGTTTGCCCCCTGTATTTTTTATTCTAGTTTATTCATCTTCACTCTGTCCGATGATTCGCCCCGGTCTCTTCGCCTAATACGCCCAATAGGGGCCTGTGCCCAGGCTGGACGTCTGTCCATCAATTCCAACATAAACGCTCTGTCCCAGGAAAAACGGGAGCCCCCAGTCAAACGTTGTAGCCGGCCCGCCGAGTTCAATGAACACCTTATTGGATGTCTGAAAAAGGGCATCGGCATCGCCTATCTGAAATAAAACCGTGCCGATCGGTGAGCCTGTGGTATAGCCTTGTGTAGTTGCGGACAAGCTCTGCGTGGAAATAGGGCAGAACCAGTTATCATTATAACAGGTTGGAAGGGAAAGGGTGTTCGGGAAAAATAGTCCATTAGAGCCGCTGTCAATGAAACTATCGCTATACGTATTTTCGTTATTAAAAACTGTTATGAATTCTCCAGAGGTCGGATCGGCAGGATACACTGTAATTACAGCAGGAGGAGTGTTATTTGACCGCGTATCAATGCCGAGGATAAGATTGCCGTTAACCGAGGGTAGTCCTCCGATAGGAACAGGAGTGAGAAACTGCACTATAAAGCCGTTATTATCAAGTGGAAGGAGCGAAACGGGGTTTTTAACCTGATTGCTGAGAGGAACTGTCGTTGCGCTACAAAATGAACCGATACAGGAATAGTACATTCCGTTGCCTTTATTGCTTGTGCATCTCGAACCGCAGTCTTCAGTAAAGAGACCGACACCCAGAATTCCGTTGAATCCGGCTTCTGCCGGACTCTTGTCCAGGGTGTACTGGCCGTTTAGACTGCATGAATTATAACCATTAAAAGTGGAATCAATGATCTGGATGGGTACTCTAACAGCTGGCTCGTTTCCCAAAATGATGTCTGCCAACTGAACAGGTCCCCAATCCGCCGAATTATCATAATATTGTATGCATTCTGTTAGCGAACCTGAACCGCTGGCCACCTTTGTAAGGGAGACTGTCAGGAGTGACTTGAATATCCGCAAGCCGTAACTTCCCGTATCCAACAGGACATTATCGATGGTCTGACAGGTTGAGGTGCCGGGAGAACAAACCGTAACGCTGACGCATGGTTCGTTGGGATAACCTCCCGGTGCCACGCCGCCATTTACAGTCACGGTAAGCACGTTATCACCATTATCATCTTGTACTGTCAGTAGTGTGGAGCCGGAAATGCTTTCTGACGAAGCAGTGATTGTCGTTGTGCCTGCTACGGACGAGGTAACCAATCCATTGGAACCTGCTGTGTTACTGATTGTCGCAACTCCTGTATCAGAGGAACTCCATGTTACGGAAGTTGTTAAATCTTGTGTTGTGCCGTTTGAATACGTGCCGGTGGCCATGAGTTGTTTGGTTGTTCCCGGAAGCATGCCTGGATTTGCCGGCGCTATTGTAATAGAAGAAAGCGTTACAGGGGAAGTTCCCGATCCGCCGCCGCTGGAGCCGCCGCCACTACAACTTGCTATCAGTAAAAGAATTAGAACAAGAAAGAGCAGTTTATTTAATTTCATCAACACTGACTCCTTCAGGTATTAAGGCCGGCGTATAGGCGCGGCCCCGTAGATTCCGCATATGTCCCCATTTTTCCACAACGATACCGTCTGTTTTTATCTGGACATGCCTGCGTCCCGGCATCCGCCTTGTCTCTGTCAATGCCTTCTGATATTCAGAATTATATGATCCAAGAAGCAACGTCAGATCGGGATGGGTTAGTCCGTTCCAGGCGATGCCGAATACAATGCCGGAGGGTGAAATGTACTCCCGCACGACTGTTGTTCCAGTGTCGATCTCCTGGACGGTGTAACCATTGCGTGCTGTCGTGGCATGCCGCACAGATACGAGAGCTTTTCTGTCTGACGAGATCGAGGCAGAGGATTCGCCGAGAGCGGCTTGAGCCTGCTGAACAAAAAGAAGGATCAAGACAAAACCAAGACAAAGCGACAAAAATAATAGTTTTCTTGTTTTCATAATCGATTAATCCTTATCATTGAGCGTTATTTTTCTTTTTCAAATTTTGATTTTTCCGCGCCGCAGATAGGGCATGTCCATGATTCCGGTAAATCTTCAAATTTTGTTCCGGGAGCAATGCCATTATCCGGATCGCCTTTGGCTGGGTCGTAAATATAACCACAGACACTGCAAACATATCGAGCAGTGGCATGAGGAACTGACGCCGGCTCATCTTTCATATAAGTTGGAGCAGTTTTCGGTGATTTACCACCCTTGACCTGTTGATAATAGGCGTAAGTCATGGGTTCTTCGTTGCTGATCACATCACCATCAACAATATTGCCGACAAAGATAGTATGCGTGCCGCAATCTAATTCTTTTTCCAATTCTACTTCGATATAGGCAACTGTATTTTCCAAAACGATGGGTACTTTAGTTGTTCCTGTTTTTGTCTTTACGTTTTGCAGTTTATTCACATCGCGCCCGCTCTTAAAACCGAAAAGGCCGATGAAGTTCATCGGCGCCGCTTCCGCCAGAATAGAAACGACAAATTTACGGCTGAGTTTAATTAATCCGTGCGTGTAATTTTCTTTATTTATGCTGATGGCCACTGTTGCCGGATTTGATGTAACCTGAAACATGGAGTTGGCAATCTGACCGTTGAATTTATCATCTTGTCCGGAGGTGACGATATATAGACCATAAGTAATTTTATAAAGGGCTGCTTTGTTCATTATTTTCTCCTTTTTGTGATTTTTGCATGGAACAGTTTTATAACTCAATTTTGCTCCCAGCGCCATTAAAATTTAGTGAGACCCAAGCTTCAGAAACGGAGTGCACTGACGCTTGCAAGTCGAACTATCCCAGGAGCGAAGCGACGCGGGATTTGAGACTCGCTGAAAACGAACGCAGTGAATAACCTAAAGGTCACTGTAGGTTTGAGGCGTTAGTCGAACTATCCCAGGAGCGAAGCGATTGTGACTCTCGCTGAGAGCGAA
>JBEKRZ010000009.1:0-110816 GCA_049517435.1 Smithella sp.
AGGCTAAAGCTTTTTCGGTATCAACGGTTTTTAAGGTTTCTTTGTAATTAATGGCTTTCCTCCTTATAAGGGACTTATATTAGTGAAAAAATAAAAAACTACACCAAATAGGCTCTTTTAAGTCCACTACACCAAATAAGCTTTTTAGTTATTTCAATAAGATAAGCGTTTTAAGGAAGGATATTTTAAATTCCTAATCCGTGTGCCGCGCGTTCGACTCGCGCCAGGGGCACTTTAAAATCAAATGTTTATAACCCAACCTGGTTTTCATTGATAGCCTTTGTGACCAAATTGTGACCAGTAGCCTGAAAAAAGGCTTTCATTTTATTCCCGAGGGCTTTCTGATTTAAAAAAATATAAGCAGAGGAGAACTCTTTCTTACACCTACAAAGTGTGAGGAGGGGTTTTCTACAAAACTGTTAATTTTGGATTGAAAGAGTGCAACATCAGGTTTCAGTTGTCTGACTGTCGGCGTTATTTCCGGGCGTTCCTGATTACGCCGAGATTTCTCGCTATGGTCTTAGTAAGTGGATCATCCGGCCCATAGCACTTCAGTAGAATCTTATAGGCCCGCTCCGCGTATTTGAGCGCCCCGTCGAGGTCTCCCTTGGCCTTTAGGATCGTCCCGATGTTGTTGGAGTGGATGGCCACTTTGGGATGATCGAGGCCGTAAAACTTCTCATCGATCTTAAGGGCCCGCTCCGTGTATTTGAGCGCCCCGTCGAGGTCCCCCTTGGCTTTTATGATCGTCCCGATGTTGTTGGAGCGGATGGCCACTTTGGGATGATCGAGTCCGTAAACCTTCTCGTCGATCTTGAGGGCCCGCTCCGTGTATTTGAGCGCTCCGTCGAGGTCTCCCTTGGCCTTCATGATCTGCCCGATGTTGTTGGAGCGGATGGCCACGTTGGGATGATCGAGTCCGTAAACCTTCTCATCGATCTTAAGGGCCCGCTCCGTGTATTTGAGCGCCCCGTCGAGGTCCCCCTTGGCCTGCAGGATCGTCCCGATATTGTTGGCGTCGATAGCCACTTTGGGATGATCGAGTCCGTAAACCTTCTCATCGCTCTTGAGGGCCCGCTCCGTGTATTTGAGCGCCCCGTCGAGGTCCCCCTTGGCCTGCAGGATCTGCCCGATGTTGTTGGCGCGGATGGCCTCGTTGGGATGGCCGAAAACCCTCTCATCGATCTTGAGGGCCCGCTCCGTGTATTTGAGCGCCCCGTCGAGGTCCCCCTTGGCCTGCAGGATCGTCCCGATATTGTTGGCGTCGATGGCCACTTTGGGATGATCGAGTCCGTAAACCTTCTCATCGCTCTTGAGGGCCCGCTCCGTGTATTTGAGCGCCCCGTCGAGGTCCCCCTTGGCCTGCAGGATCTGCCCGAGCAGATTATCATAGCTGGCCTTCTTTGCCGGATCAATCTTGTTTGTTGCAACATCAAGCCCTTCGATGATTGTTTTCTCTGCCTTGTTGAGATCAGGTAATTCCTCGTAAGCTAGGGCCAGTGCGTAATAGAAATCTGGTAGTTTAACCTTTGACAGAGCATGCTGAAAATACGGCACCGCCTCCGCAAACCGGTAACGATCCATGAGGGCATAGCCCTTCTTGTAAGCTTCCTCTGCCACCTCAACCTCCTGAAGCATCTGCTTCTTCGTCTCGCTCAACTCGACAGACACATGGGAGGGCGCGGTCGGTTGCCGCTCGGCCTGCTTTTGTTCAAGACTCGCAAGTCTTTTCAGGATGTCCTCATTTACCTGAACTTGCTCGCTGCGAATACCTTCGATCTGCTTGTGCACAATCTCCTCGACAATGGAAGTAATGCTCTCGTAGTCGACCTCCTTGCCGCTGATTTGATATAATTTCTGTAGTTTCCCCTCGTATCTCTTCAGATGTTTTTCATAATCTTCCTGCCGCTTTGCATCTATCTTCTTTCCGGCCAACACCTCTTTCCGGAGCTCCTCGAGCTTGATTGCATCTCCCTTAATATCTTGAAAAAGAAGCTTCATGCACTCATTGTACTGCTGCTGGGTCATGGCGCAACTGTTGTACCCCACAACCATAGCTTTCAGCACCTCATTCATCTTCTGGGTTCCGATGGCGGCCTGTTGCAGTGTCTTGGGATTTACAGCCACTCGCAAGACTGCCAGTCCGTTCAGAGTTGTCTCGATTCCTGTCGCCTGATACCGAATGGTAATTTCTTTCACATCGATCAGAAAATGATTGCCGTCCGGACATTGAACTGCCTTTGCGATCCCTGTCTCGGCACCACAGAGAAGGATTGCTAGGACCGCCAGACCGGCCAGATGACAGTGCCTGTATGTCCGTGCTAACAATACCCTGATCATTCTTAATAACCTACCTTCCAAATTCTCCGTTCAATTTAGTGTATCGCCTCACCAGATCATTGAGACGGACTCGGTCAGCGTCAGTCATCGTTGGCTGCTTGACAAGGCTGTCAAGATTTTAAAACGATTTTAAAAGCTATATAATGCCCGTTATATTTCCGGTATCGTCAATATTAATGTTGTAGGCGGCGGGCACTTTGGAAAGGCCGGGCATCCGGAGGATTTCTCCGGTAATGGGGACCAAAAAGCCCGCGCCGGAAGCGATTTTGATTTCCCGCACGGTAACTATAAAGTTGCTGGGAAGGCCCAAGAGGATCGGGTTGTCGGATAGCGACTGCTGGGTTTTGGCAATACAGACCGGCAGTTTATCGTAGCCGATCTTTTTGATCATATCGAGATTGCGCCTAGCCTGCGGCTGGTAATCGATGGAAACAGCGCCGTAGATTTCGCTCGCAACTTTAAATATTTTATCTTCTACCGGCAGTTTCCAGTCATAGAGCGGCTTAAATGTTCCTTTGGCTTCGGCAATCAGCCGGACGGTCTTTTCTGCAAGCTCCAAACCGCCCTCGCCTCCCAATCTAAAGATATCCGCCGGGGCGATGTTCATCCCTTCGTTTTCCGCAGCTTCCACAACCGCTTTTATTTCTTCATCCGTGTCTGAAGGAAACCGATTTAAAGCAACAATGCAGGGGACATTGAATTTGTCGATATTTTCATAGTGCTTGCGCAGATTTGCCATTCCCAGCACGGCCGCAAGGGGGTTGGGATCGTTCAGTTCTTCTCGCGCAATGCCCGCGTGATATTTCAGCGCACGAACGGTGGCAACCAAAACGACAATCCGGGGATTAAAATTGCCGTAGGGCGCGACGATGTCGAAATACTTCTCTGCGCCGAGATCAAAGCCAAATCCGGCTTCGGTCACCACATAATCCGCCAGACGCAGCGCCAGGTCCGTGCCCATGATACTGTTGGTACCTTGGGCAATGTTGGCGAATGGGCCGCCGTGAATAATGGCCGGCACGCCTTCGGTGGTCTGCACCAGATTGGGCAGCAACGCATATTTCAAGAGCGCCGTGACCGCGCCTTCCACTTTCAGGTCGCCGGCAATCACCGGCTGGTCGTCATAGGTAAAGCTCACCAGAATCTTGCGTATCTTGTCTTTCAATTCTTCATAGGAGCGCGAAAGGCAGAGAATTGCCATAATTTCACTGGATGGAACAATATCAAATCCGGTTTCCCGGGGTACTCCATTGGTGGAACCGCCCAGACCTATGACGATATCCCGAAGCGAGCGGTCATTCATGTCTATGACCCTGCGCCAGGTGATTTTGCGAGGATCGATATTTAAAGGATTGCCGTGAAAAATGGAATTGTCCACGATGGCGGAAAGTAGATTGTGCGCACTTTCCACTGCTGGAAAGTCGTTGGTGAAATGGAGATTAATGTCATCGACCGGATGAACTCGGGAAAGTCCGCCGCCGGTAGCGCCGCCTTTGATGCCGAAAACAGGACCCAGTGATGGTTCTCTCAAAGCCACGATGGTGGACTTGCCGATTTTAGCCAGAGCCTGCGCAAGCCCGATGGACACGGTGGTCTTTCCTTCACCGGAAGGGGTCGGCGTCATGGCCGACACCAGAATCAAAGATGACTTATTCCGGCGTGAAAATCGCCGGATTGCTTCTAGCCTTACTTTGGCCTTGTAACGGCCGTATAATTCCAGATCATTTTCCATCAATCCGAGCATTGAGGCAACATCAACAATGGACCGCAGGTTTTTTTCCGGATTGTGTTGTTTGGTTTTCCTCATAGCGCTACTTACTGATCACCGCGTCGAACCGGATATCAATATTGTATTCGTCGCTGATGCGGTTAAAATCGTTTTTAAGGTCGATAATTTTCACAGCCGGCGGCAGAGAAAAGTAGCAGGCCATATGGAACACATTCGCTTCCGTAACGGGATTATTATCCACATTGGTGGATATTTCTTCAATGCTGACTCCCCTCAGTTGGAGTGATTTGCAGATTTGATGGATGATCCCCGGATGATCAATGGACGTGGCAATGAGCTTGTAGGGAATCGACGGCAATATGTCGCGATGGCTGGGTGCTTTGGTTTTCCGAACGTAGATCTCCAGCTTTGTTTTTTCACGCAGGCTGTCCAGATCTTTAATCAAACGCTCGATGTCGTCAGTCTTTCCCGATGTGAGAATGATCATGCCGAATTCATTGCCCAGCACACAACCGCGGGACCGTTCGATATTGATGCCCCGAGCGGTAAAAAATTCAGCGATTTCTTTGGCCAGACCGGGACGATCCGGCCCCATGGAGGAAATAACAACATATGATTTCATAGGACGACTCCATTTTTTCTTTTTTTTGCGAATGTGATCGGAAAATCGATTGACCTTTCTTTTCTATACGCACCGTATTGAAATGTCAAGAGAAAGTGAAAATAATCACTGAATTTTTAACGAAATATTAATCGAAGTAAAGATTGACAAATAAAAAAGATTCCCCACCGTCATTTTGTCTTTAGTCTTCCCAAAATCATTCGTCGCTACTTTCTGTATGATCGAAAGCTTCTTGTCGATCTAAGCCGTTGCGCATGGGAATCATTGAAAATGTTTCTCCAGCATTCAGTGCCTGAAACTGATCCCATTCTTGGCGCAGTCATTGCCGTCCAAACTTTCGGCGGCTTCATCGGATTCAATCCTCACTGCCACATCCTCCTGACGGACGGCTGTTCCTATAGCTACAGAGGAATGTTTCGCGTCGCACCGCTGATTTAATGGGGAATTCTAAAACTGATTACAAATGGTACTCTTCAATTCTGACAACTTCCCACTACTGAGCCTTTGTAGGCGAAGTCAACAATCTCTCCCCTATATAGTTGATTTATAGTGAACAGGACAAAACAAGGCACAATACCAACAAATGATACTGTGCTTATTTTTGTGCTTGTCATATCTGATACTGTGCCGACTCTAGCCGAATTTGAATTTTTTAATTTATTCAAGAGTAACAAATATATAAAAAGAAAAACGGGTGGTTATGATTCCACCCGCCTTTCATCTTTTTTGCTTTCCTAATCCGTGTGCCGCGCGTTCGACTCGCGCCAGGGGCACCAAGGAAATCAATCACTTATAAGTTTGCACTAAAAGTTGTTTCTTGAAATCAAGAAATTTGCCCCACAATAGCCCCACATTTTATTTCTGTATAGATCATTATATAATGATCTATACATGCATTCATTTGGTAGCCGTGCTTGATGTACGGAACTGACTTTGTTGGCGTAAAAGCTTGCTTATTATACTTTATAATTAATTGATTTATGAAAGAAAAAATTGCAAAAAATTCTTTGCCTATCTATAGGGGGATTATGGCCATAGATACAGCCGCCGCTTGTATTCAAGCCCTAAATTTCCCCATGGTAAATTTTTCAAAAAAAAAGTTGATAAGTGAAGTAGAAATTGGATGAACAAGTTAATGCTTACTTCCTGTAAGTTTTGTTTTTCCATTTTGTCGTTTTATGCTACATTACGACTGGTAATAGTTGAAATAATGTGCCCCACCGAAAAAAATCATTTAGCAAAATGACTTTTGAGATTGAAATGGAGTGAGCGTACTTTTGCTCTCGGAAAATATCTAGAGGTTAATATAGATATGACGATATCTGGAAAGAATAACCCACTTGATGCCGTTACCATAAAAAAAATAATACGCGCCGAAGGCATAGACTTGGTGGGAATAGCCGATGCGCGAAATCTTATGGTAGCTTATCCGCCCAAACAGGCTACTGCTCTTATGCCGACGGCACGAAGTGTGATCGTTATGGCGGTCGCACATTCTTTGGGCGCTGTTTATGCACCGGACATCATGATTTGGACACGGAACAAAATGCAGACGTCCCGACTACTCGATGAAACTGCTGAAAAAATCAGCCGAATGTTAGAACGTGAAGGATTCTTATCCCTGCCGATTTCTGCGGATAAGCCTGCAGAGATTGTAAAAATCAATCCTGAAACCGGTAAGCGATTCCGACAGACCAGGGCGATGGGTTTTCTCTCTCATAAACATGCCGCTGTAAGTTGCGGCATTGGCGAAATCGGTCGGAACAACCTACTGCTTACTCCAGAGTTCGGCCCCCATCAGAGGCTTTGTGCCATTGTAACCCAAGCACCACTAGATACTGATCCCAGAAGGAAATTAGGCCTCTGTACTGAATGCGACCGATGTATCAACGCCTGCCCATCCGGCGCTCTGAAAAGCGACCGCTACGACGTGGATCCATGTTTTATTTACTGGTCCTATGGTTTCAACCGTCTGCCACCGGCTAAACTTAGTGAGTGGCCCGGTTTTATCCGGATGGTTCTGAAGCATGCAAGGCGGCGTGATTTGCTTGTGGAATCCGGCCAGACATACATAACCGATGTCGACAACTGTATTGAGTGTATGCGTGTCTGCCCGGTGGGTGAGAAATGGGAAAGAATCCGGCCGAAAGACCTCCCCCCACAAATATCCAGAGGTACGGAATACTAAAAATAGTAGGTTATTCCTGAGCCATCGGCAGTTACTGATTTTCGAAGAATCGCTTCTCACCGAGCATTATATTATGCAACGTTTCTCAAAGTAATTTTCAGGAGACAGAGCATACTGTTCCGTTTGTTAGTAGTAAAACACAGATTCATTCTTCCCATTTACCCCTGCGTCCCAAGGTATTTTATGCCATACGATGCTTCATAAACACATGGTGCAATCAGCAAGCACTTCTTCCTGTTAGTGAGCATTTAGGATTTTTCATGGATATGCTTTCTTTCAATCAGAAATAAACACAATTCACGCCCGGCAACAAACATCAGCAGCACACATCACATTTTGTGGCCAAGATTTTCTTGACATGCAATAAAGGGCTTCCTATACTCCCACAAGTAAAAATGAAGTTCTTATCAAACAAACACCGCTCAAGGATTAACGTAAATGATTGAAAACATAAGGCGGGCTCTGTTCAACGCGGATATTGCGGTGTTCAGGTTCATAAACATGGACCTCCATAATGATATTGCTGCCGCAATAATGAGGTTTACCGCGAATGATATTTTTCTTGCCGCGGTTATTTTTACCGGTATGTTTTTTCTGGTAAAAAAAGGCGGGAAAAAAGAAAAAAATAATATTGCTTTTTCACTGTGGGCCTTAATCGCCGCGAGTATCACAAGCACCTTTCTTTTAAAACCGCTTTTTAAAAGGCCAAAGCCAGCCGTGTCGTTGCCTGACGTAAATTTCCTTGCAACCATGATAAAAAAATGGGGCTGGGCCTTCCCATCAACGCACACTGCCATGGCGGCCGCGCTTGTGGCCGTGCTGTGGGACGATTATAAGGGGCTGCGTTGGCTGATGGTTTTATTTGTCTGCTTTATCGGCTTCTTCTGCGTGTATACGGGCGGGCATTATCCTTCCGACGTGGTGGCAGGGCTGATTTTGGGGATTATAATCGGTAGCATATTTAAATTTATAAAAGAAAAATTTGTAGAGAGAGGGGGATGAGCCCACTCTCTACGAGTACAAATAATGAACATGAAGGGAAAGAGTTTAGTGACGATGTCGGATACCACAATTAAAATGGTAATCCTTAATTCTGACAACTGCCCGTTTATAACACTTTGTAGGCGCAATCAGCAGGTACTTCTTTCTGAAATTCTTGTTTCTCCGTTCTGTTATTTTATGCTATATTACAATCAATAATGGTTGACATATTGTTGAACGATGGGAAGAGGAGACAACAAATCTCAACCTGTAACAGCGGGAGAAACCATTCTACTCAATTCAAAATCAAAAAGATTTAAATTTTTGTAACACGGCCCATATCCAACTTTTCTATACCAGCCGCGGCGTTAACCAGGTGTTCGCGTAATTTTATATCATACTGCATGGTGATGGCGATTTGTTCCATAATAGGCGATCCTCCGCCGTGATAAGAGCCGTAGCACATAAAGCCGGTGTTTGATGAACAGGTCACTTCCGCGAATAACAGCCAAAATTTTAATTGATCGGCTATAGGAATTTTAGGGTTGCGCTTCAGATATTTTTCCAGCAGCGGTTTCAATTCGGGATTGGCCAGATCGGCTTCATAGGGAAATGTTGAAGGCAGACCGCCTGCTATATTGCACAGCATTTCCTGTTCATCGAAAACAGCCTCGCCCGTAAGACACCTGCCTACGTTTGCATAGATGGAATGCGGAATATAACTTCCCGGACCATACGGCATCTGGCCTATGCCCGGCACATATATCTCTGGTTTACTCTTGGCCGAAGCTGTAAACCCTGCAGCATAGCCCAACTCGGTAATCATAATGATCTTGGCTAGTATCTCTCTGACATGAGGAGCTTTCGATATACCGTTATGTCTTGCCGCCAGGGAAGCAAGCCCCAGCAGCATATCGCCGATGGCCGGTTTGCAGCCTGAGTAACTATGGCGGTGAAAAAGGGCAAAAAGCATAGCCAGAGCGCCTCCGTGGACATATTCGCCGCAGAGAAATACCCTCTCCCAGGGAATAAATACATCGTCGAAAATAACATAAGAATCGGTATATCCGACATCTGGCAATCCTGTTTTATAGATGGTTCTTTTGCGGGCTTTATGGATGTGAACAACCTGCTTTACTCCATCGTAATCCGCCGGCACCGCAAATGATACCGCATATTGTTGTTCATCAGCCCCCAGAATCCTCGTAGGAACAACAATAATCTCATCAGCGATCGAGGCTTCGGAAATATGTAGTTTGCAACCCCTGACCACTATGCCATCGCTCTTTTTTTCTACCATCCTCAAATACATATCGGGGTCAGTCTGTTCAGCAGGTCTTTTAAGACGCTCCCCTTTCATATCTGTCTGAGCGCAGCATCCGACCAAATCGTTTTTCTGAAAAATTTCGAGCCATTTGATAAAGTTTTTGTGATATTGAGTACTCCCGTTGTTTTGTTTATCCGCCTCAAAACTTGCCGCATTAACCGCGTTGATCGCGTCCGCTCCCATGCAGCGCTGAATGCACAATCTGGCAGTCCGACACAGAGTTCGTGTCATATCCTGTTTGTTATGTAAATCCTGCGCGCTTTGATGAATATGACAGAAGCGATTGATGGTTTCTCCCGTAAGATGCGATTTCGCTGTGCAAAGTTCCCTTAGTTCGGGAATATGCGGGGCATCAAAAGTAAACCCCATAACATTCAAAGCGGGAAGTTGTTCTTCGTTATCTCGATCAATCTTACTGCCGTTAAAGTAAAGATTCCTTTTCATCTTCCTAAGACCTTCAATGTATTGTTCCTTGGTTCTCATATAAGTCTCCTTTCACGCGTGCATTGCTATTACGGGCAGATAATATTTTTCATGGTCTTTTTAAAAACGTAACCTGGCCATATTCTTTTTTCACGAAGTGAAATATAAGGGAAATAAATTTGTATGTCAATTAATTGATAAAGATGAACACTTACAGTAATAAACAATATTCACGCCCGACGACAAATATTATACCTCAAATTTTGAGATCTATATTTCATTGACATACAACCCCACTCTTCTTATACTCCCATCCATCAGAAGTGATATCTTATCAAATAGACAGTGGAATGACAAAGTTGAACTATTCAGATATTGTATGCGCTGAAAGAAAAGCATACGAGGACAGCGAAATGATTAAAACAAATATCCGGGCATTTGAGATAAAAAAGGACATGGAAGGAGCCGTACGGTGTTTTAACGAAGGCTTTGAACATATATTATGGCCATCCATGAAGCATGCCAAGCCGAGCTTGCATGAGGACCTTATAAAATTTTTTTATAAAATGTCGACGGATTGTTTTGTCGCGGAGGTGGACGGAGAAATCTGCGGCATTATCTTTGGCGCGGCGCCTCTTAAGATAAAAGGCATAATCAATGCTATCATGTTTTATTTGTTATATGTGATCCCCAAGGGACTGGTTAACGGCTATGGGATGAATTGGTTGACCTATAAACATTTTTTTCAATTGATCTACGGATATCTCCCCTTTTTCTTTCTCCATCCCAATAGGTGGCCCATGTGCGAAGTGGAGTTATTTACTTCTATTAATAAATATCGGAGCCGGGGGGTGGGCAGGAGTCTTATGGATCGATTTGTAGATACCGTCCGCGCTCGAAGCTATGAAGGAACGTCCGTATGCACTGATACAGCTCTTTCCTACCGGTTTTACGAAGCTTACGGCTTTGAATTAGAAAAGAGCTTCGTCCAAAGATCTTATAAATATTCCATCCCGGACAAATCCTTCACGGCGCTGATTTATTATCTCAAAATTCACCAATAAACAGCTAAATTGTTTTAGTATATGGGTGATCTTGAAAATTTTTAAAGGATTTTTTTTATTTTACCAATTCTCACCACATTTCAATTTGCAATAGACAAAGATTACATATATAATAAACGCATATTATGTGTGAAGCATTAACTTCATTCTTATAAGAAAGGAGCAATAATTATGTCTACAGTTTTCCTTATATGTTTAATTATAATAGGATTTGGAATTTGGAAAATGAAACAAACATGCTGGCACAAAAATATATCTGTAGGTGATACTGCTCTTGTTAAGAAACTGCTTGATGAAGGGGCAGACATAAATGCGAAAGATGACGGTCTCACTTTGCTGATGAAGGCTGCCACTGAAGGTTATCTAAAAACCGCTAAATTGCTCATTGATAAAAAGGCGGACATTGATGTAAAAACTAATGAAGGTAATACTGCGCTGATGGCTGCTTCCATGGCTGGATATACAAAAATTGTTGAATTACTTGTTAATGCAGGGGTGAATACTAAGGCAAAAAATAATATGGGTTATACTGCAGAGATGTATGCTAATGAAAAAAATTATACAAACATTACTCAAGTGCTGAGGCAAAGGGCGGATACTAGTAAGGATAAAATGCCATCTTCCGGTTAGGCACCCTACCGCCTTTAAGTGGACACTCTGTTTCATCCTTCGGTGCAAATCCGATGAAGGCAACGACTTCACGAACATGAGTAGATTTATCAAGGTTATCCTAATTCTGCCAGCAGGGGAGGAATGCTTGCCTTACCAATCCCGGGAATAGAATTCAACAAATCCTGGCTCTGTTTAAGATGCGGATTGTGTTTAATGATATCGGCAATTTGTTTTCTGATCTTTTCAATTTCCTGATCAGAATAAGCAATATGTTCTTTGATCAAAGGAATAACAGATTCGTGTGCTGCGCGTTCGACTCGCGCCAGGAGCACCAATTATATAAAATTTGGCCTCAAGTTTCCTGTTTTTTACTTAACGTAGGAACAACAATAGTCCGTAAGGCTCTTGACCTTTAAACTGAATTTGGATTGAGCCGGCACTTCAAAGACTTGTCCTTCTTTAAAGGTTACCCATCCGGCAGCGCCGGGCAGCATGACATCGAGATTGCCGGCTAGAATTTCCATAATCTCCTTCTCCGCCGTGCCGAATTCATAATCTCCGGGAAACATAATACCCAGTGTTTTCTTGGAACCATCCGGAAAAAGTACCGTCCGGCTGGTGACCTTTCCGTCAAAATAAATATTTGCTTTTTTAACGATTGTTACATTTTTTAATTCCATCATGGTTTATTTCCTTTCATCAGAAGTAATATTTTATCAAAATAAATTTGAGTAAAACTAAACAGGAACAAAATCAGCGGCGGCAAGCAATACTCTTGCTTCATCATCTTTGATCAGTGCTTCAAATATCTTCGGTATCAGAGGAGATTCTCCCGCTCCGATTGCTTCCGCCAGTTGACGGCAAAATTTCATGTCTATCATTTAGGTATTCTCCATCAACTTCATGGTATGAGCTAATATCGAAAAAACCTCCTTTGTGTCAAGAACAAACAGAGGCATTATTTTATCAAGCAAGCCATAAAATTTATTTATGCTTTGAATGTAAATATTACTTGACATATAGACGACCGGTCTATTATAGTATGTTACAAGTCAAAAGCAAGGGGGGAATTATGGATATTTACGAACGTTTACGAGAAGTATTAGATTCACATCCGACAACGGCACCGAAAGCAAAGTCGATTGATGAGATACTGCGTACACTTTTCACGCCGGAGGAAGCGGCTCTTGCCGTTAATATGAGTTATAAAACCAAAAGTGTGTCCAGTATAGCGAAAGCAGCCGGAATTTCGGAAAGCAAAGCAACGCAAAATCTGGAATCAATGGCAAACAAAGGAATTATTCAGTCCCGAAAGAAAGAGGGAGAGAAATTCTATGGTTTACTTCCACTGATTCCCGGCGTGTTTGAATTTCCCTTCATGAAGGGCGGCGGAACACCAATGCACCATCGCTTAGGCCAGCTATGGGAAGAGTATCATCATGAAGCGCTCGGTGCCTCCTTTTCCGGTCAACCGACGCCGCTGATGAGAGTAGTCGCTGTGGAAAAATCGATTACAGCACAAGACCGTATACATCCCTATGAAGAAGTCAAAAATTTCATCAACGATGCAAATTTCATCGCACTGGCCAAATGCGCCTGCAGAGTCAGCGTGGCCAAATGTGACAAACCTAAAGAAGTATGTCTTATCTTTGGTGAACCGGCTGAGTTTCTTGTGGAGAGGGGTTTTGCCCGCCAGATCAACAAAGAAGAAGGAATGAAAGTGCTCGATCTGGCAGAGGAAGCGGGGCTGGTTCATACAAGCAATAACAGCGCTGACCGCGCCGGCCTGATCTGCAACTGCTGTCCTTGCTGCTGTACGGTTCTGCGGGGAAGAACGCAGTTAAAGCATCCTCACGCTTTTGAACCCAGCCGTTTTGAAGCACACGTCACGAGTGATGAATGCACCGGCTGTGCTGTTTGTACAGATGAGCGCTGCCCGGTGAAAGCTATTGAAATAAAGGATGATGTTGCCTTCGTCAATGTGGAAGAATGCATCGGCTGCGGCTTGTGTGTGACCGGATGTCCGGCTGGAGCAATCGAACTTATTGAAAGAAAGCAGATACCCTCGATTCCGGCGACAATCATGGAAATGGGGGCTAAAGTCCTTCAGGAAAAAGGAAGGCTTGATGCTTTTCTGAAAATTATGCAAAGATGAGATGTCCGTTTATTGTGATAAGGAGAATAAGTAATGGCGAGAACTAATACCCGTGAGGAGATAATCCGCAAGGGAGCTGAACTTATTCACGCGCAAGGCTTCAATGCCACAGGCCTTCAGCAGATTCTTCAGGCTGCGGGCATACCCAAGGGTTCGTTCTATTTTTATTTTAAAAGCAAAGAAGATTTCGGGCTGGAGATTATTGATTATTTTAACGCGATAATCAGCGGAATCTTCACGCGCTATTTGAATGACAAAAAAATACCGCCCCTGAAACGGCTGGAAAAATTATTGGACTTTTACGAAGCCGCCTTTCAAAAAAGCGGCTATTCTTTGGGCTGTCCTATCGGGAATCTTTCGCTGGAGCTTGCCGACACTAATGAGCGGTTACGCGTGCATCTAGAAGGTGTGATCGAAACGCGCATCGCGCAAATAGAATTATGCCTTAAAGAGGCCAAACGCGACAAATCAATACCGGCTAGTTTGAATACGGCTGATACCGCATGCTTCATTTTTCATGGATTCGAAGGAGCTATTCTGCATATGAAGGTTGTAAAGAAAATTGAACCTTTTCGGTCATTCCGAAACCACCTGTTCAGATATTTTAAAAACATAAAATCGTTGGAAAAGAAATGAATAAACATGACTATTCGTATTGTTTTGTCGCATCACCATAATGGAATAAAGGAATAATATGCATGAGCTTCCCATCACCGAAAGCATTTTAAAAATAGTCTTAAAACACGCCGAGACAAACAACGTCCGGCAGGTAATGTCTATTAATCTACAGGTCGGAAAGCTCAGCGATCTCGAAGATGAGTGGATTCAACGCTATTTTGATTATCTGAGCAAGGGCACAGTGGCCGAAGGGGCAAAACTCAAAATCGAGCGGATGCCGATCATGGTACAATGTAACGCCTGTTTCACTTCCTATGAAGCCGAAGTGCCAAAATTGGGCGATATTGTCTGCCCGAACTGCGGACAGAAGGACAGCACGCTTCTTTCCGGAAGGGAATACTACATCAAGGATATGGAGGTGCAATAGTGGGGGAAGTCAGACTGATTGAAGTTAAAGAAGAGATTCTGGCTGATAACATTAAAGTCGCCGCGGAGGTTCGGGAACGTCTGCGAAAGACAAAAACGATGCTTTTGAACCTCATGTCTTCACCGGGTTCAGGTAAGACGAGTCTGATTCTTCAGACAGTTGCAAACTTGAAAGACAGCTTGCGGTTAGGTGTGATTGAAGCGGATATTGATTCCACGGTTGATGCGGAGACGGTTGCCGCCCGGGGCATTCCCGCCATTCAGCTCAGAACTGGAGGCTTCTGCCATCTTGACGCCACTATGGTCACTCAGGGTATTGATGCCCTGGCGGTGAGCGATCTGGATCTCGTTATCATAGAAAACGTGGGTAATCTGGTCTGCCCAGCCGAGTTTGATACAGGTGCCCACAAAAACGTGATGATCCTAAGCGTTCCTGAGGGAGATGACAAACCCCTTAAGTACCCCCTGATGTTCTCCATCTGCGATTTACTGCTAGTTAATAAAATTGATTATCTGTCTCTCAGCGATTTTGATATGTCAGCCTTACGCAAGCGAGTTCTGGCTTTGAATCCCCGCATCGTCATTCTGGAAGTGTCCTGCAAAACGGGCTCAGGAATTAAAGATTGGATCAACTGGTTGAAGAGGGAAGTTGAAGCCTATAGAAGGCTCAAATAGTCTTCATTTTTTGACAATTGTTACAATTTTAATCTCAAACAAACTCACCTTTGGCCACAGTTATCGCTTTGCCTCCTACAGATATAGATATTTTCCCATTCTTCTCCGCGGCCTTCAAAAATAAAAGCGACGACCTGCCTATTTCATAACCCTGTTCCGATCGGATATCAATCTCGTCTTTTCCCCAATAAAGGTGGCGCACCAGATATCCGGCAAGACAGCCGTTGCCGCTTCCTGTGGCCGGATCTTCAGGGATGCCGAAACAATCGGCAAACATGCGGACGCTGATATCATTTTGCGGGTCATGCGGCTCGGCGCAAAAGATCAAAATAAGTTTTGCCCACCGGTTTTTAATGAATTCGAAATATTTATCCTTGTTGACGTTGGCCCTTTTCAACGAATCAAGGCTGCGTAGCGGAATAATGATGTGAGGCAATCCTGTGGAAACTTCTTCAATGGAGAAGCGTTCATCTATATCGTTTTGATTGAGGTTCAGTACGGGAGCAATGATCTTCGCGTTTATGGTTTTACCAAAGACCGGTTCCATCTGCCGCATCCAGCAGATTGTTCCCTGTACAGCGTTATCGTTGAAGCTTACAGGAATTTGTCCCGCTTTTAGATTCAGTTTTATTTCGCCGACATTCTTCCGGCTCAAGATTTCTGTTCTTATAATGTGAGCTGTCCCCAATGTTGGATGACCGGCAAAAGGCACTTCTTCGCCGGGAGTGAATATGCGTACATCGAAACCGCCGTCACGCTGTTTTTCCGATAAAATAAAAGTGGTTTCAGAAAAATTCATTTCCCGGGCGATACACTGCATTTCGTTATTGCCAAGCGCGTTGCCGCTGCGAAAAACAGCCAGTTGATTACCGGCATATTTTTCTTCGGCAAAAACATCAACAATGTAAAAAAGCATCTTCCCCATTTTGGATTTATCCCTTGGGTATTGATAAGTGATTCCGAAAATTCATAAAAATAATGTTTATCTGATCTGAGTCTGTTTAGTGCCTGCTTATGTCCCGCCAGCCACTTTGCGCAATTCGGCAAGCAAGTTATCCTCCACTTCAATCAGGCCGGACTCCCGACGCTGTCTGGCCAGAAGGCTTTCTCTTTCTCCCGGTACGAATATCTCATCAACTCCTGGTAGTTTCTTTGTGGATTTAACCTTGAGGATAATTTCCGAGACATTACTTGCAAGCTTGTCGCGTTCAATCAAGAGTTCCGGATCAATGGCAAAAAGCAAATGTCCCCAATTGCCCTTGCTGTCGCCGATTCCACAGAAGGCGGCCCCAACCAGCGGCCCGGCCAGTATTTCGCCGATCAGAGCGAGACCTGATCCTTTGTAGCTCCGGTCGAAGGAACGGATAGCGCCCGCGATCGCTTTTTGCGGATCAGTTGTCGGATTGCCCTGGTTGTCATAAGCAAAATCAGATGGAATGCTTCTGCGTGCTGTCTGGGCTTCCACCAGTCCAAAATAGGAAGTCGCGGCGGTCGACATATCAAGGATGATAGGATCATGTTCGCTGGGAATAGCAACGGCCAGAGGATTGGTTCCGAATACAGGCTCGTACGATCCGTAAACAGCGACCCTCTGTGGTGAGCGGCCGAAAGCAAAGCCTATCAGCCCGTCGATTGCCAGACGGGAGGCATAGTAACCAATAGCTCCGGATGATGTGTTGGTGTTGAATGTCCCGGCGATAGCGAATCCGCTTTTCTTCGCCTTTTCCTTCACTATTTCCACCGCTTTCCCGACAACCAGCATGGCGTGATTTTTGTTGCCGTTGATCCGCGCGGAAATCGTGGTTTCCTTTTCGATGACGATTTTTCCTGCCTGCGGGTCTTTGGGGATTCCCTTGTCGATGAGTTTCACCACTCCCTGATTGTTGTCCCGCAGTTGGGCATAGAGCAGCACATCAGTGATGACTTTAACTTCGTCATCACTGTAACCGTATTTCTTAACTGCCTTGCGTGTCAGTTCCTCAAGTTCTTTAATTGCTATTTTCATAATTCCCTCTCCTCGAATGTTTTGCCCGGTGATAGCTCTCCGGCATAAATCAGGGCAAGTTCATTTAATTGCTTTGCACATAATTTGTCAATTATTTTCCCTATCCTGATTTAATGACACTCGCTTCAAACTTCATCCCGACGAGTCGCGGTGAAGTTTGAAGCGTAAGTGGAATTATCCCACGTGCGAAGCTAAGTGGGACTATACATGATACGCAACCGCTTGTTTTGGAGTTCATACCCGTGATTGTCCCTGATCTTTTTTTAAATTAGTCGCTCTAACACCGATCAGTCGTACCCGCTTGTTAAGGTCGATTCTTTTTAGACAGGCAAAAGCGGCTTTTCGGATTTCTTCCCCGGAGTCTGTATAATCAGACATTGTTTTTGCTCTGGTCAGGGTCTGAAAATCGCTGAAGCGAATTTTGATGGTGACGGTCTTCGCGCTGTATCCATCATCCTGCATATCGGCAACAACTTCCCTGGCCAGCCCGGCAAGTGTTCGAGCGATAGTCTGCCAGTTTTTGACATCTTCCTGAAATGTAGCTTCCCTGCTGATAGATTTTGGTTCCCAGTGGGTAATCAAGGGGCTATCGTCAATACCCCGCGAGGCATCGTAAAGATATTGACCATAAGAATTACCAAAGTGTTCGATAAGGTTTTCCAGCGTTAGTGCAGCCAGTTGCCCGATGGTTTCAATCCCGATTTTTTTTAGATGTGCTTCCGTCTTAGGTCCTATTCCGTATAATTTTCGTATATGTAAAGGCCAAAGCTTATCCTCAATATCATTTTCATTGAGAATCGTGAGGCCATCAGGTTTGCGCATGTCGGAGGCGATTTTGGCCAGAAGTTTATTGGGAGCGATGCCGATAGAACAGGTTAAGCCGGTTTTTTCTTTGACCCCGGTTTTAATTTTATCAGCGATCATGTCCGATGTTCCCGGCACTGCGGATGCATCCAGAAAGGCCTCATCAATCCCGGCATTTTCCATAACCGGTGTAATCGACAAGAGAACGGATTTGAATTGTTGCGAGGCCTGTGAATAAGCTTCAAAATCGACAGGAAGAAAAATTGCCTGAGGGCAGAGTTTGTGTGCAGTCCTCAGCGGCATGGCGGAATGAATGCCGTATTTCCTGGCTTCATAATTGGCTGTCGAAACAACTCCTCTTTTATTGGGGTTTCCGCCTCCTCCAATAACGACCGGTTTGCCGGTCAGCGCCGGATTTTTCTTTTCCTCGACAGCGGCGAAAAATGCATCCATATCAATGTGAATAATTCTTCTTTGCATATTGAACTAAGAATATCATTTCTTCCGGGAATTTAGTAGTGTGATAAAGTAAATCATGGGGTAAAATCAACAAAGCATAGTGTCTATGCAGATCATATTTTAATGGCGATGTTAATCACACTATTGTAGATAAATTATATCATGAATATAAAGGCTAAGCAAAAGAGCAAAGTATGGGTTGTATATATTTTGCGTTGTTCCGATGACAGTCTGTACACCGGCATGACCAACAACATCGAGAAGCGTTTTGCCGCTCACACTCAGGGAAAGGCGGCAAAATATACCCGCTCCCGCCCGCCGGTGAAATTATTGACAATGAGCGCTAAGATGGATAGAAGCGATGCAATGCGTCTGGAAATCAAAATAAAAAAACTGCCCAGAGCAAAGAAAATTGCTGCGCTAGAAAAAAATTCCGGAAGAGATGGAAGAAGGATGAAAGCGGATATTGGATTGCTGCCTCGGATCAGGTCGAGGGCCGGCTTGCACAAGGTACCCCTTGCAATGATAGAAAAGCTTATGGGAAATTTAATCTGCCAGGAATGTCCCAACGGCTGCAATCTCGCCCTAGAATGGGAGGACGCGGAAAATGTTTTTATCGCCGGTAATAAATGCGCCAGCGGCATTGTTTACGCGGCGCGCGTAATCCGCAAAAATAAAAAGGCGCGTATTCACGCGAGAGAAAAAACTCCGTTGTTCAGCAGGGAAACTTTGAAAGCCGTTGCGGAACTCTGGCAGGTGTGCCTGAAAAAACTACATAACAATATCCATGTTCAGGGGAGTCCTGAGCGTTCAGTTTTTCGCGTTGCTCTGGAAGATAATTGCGGCAGTTTTTTTGTGCTGGAGCAACTCCCCGCGAAAGATTTTGAACACAAAAGGCAAATTGCCGCGACTCTTGATTTTTTAGCGAAGAAAAATCTCTCGCGCATCCAACCGTATTTAGCCGGTGAAAAAGGCGAGTTTATTATCAAGTATAAAAATAATTTCTGGCAGATGATTCCTTTCGTGCGGGGTGTTCCGCTTGACCGGCAGAAATATATGTATGAAAAATGGCGCGGCCCCGTGCTGGCCGATTTTCTCATCGAACTGCGCCGTAAATCTCGAAGCCTGCCTTTCTTCGATTCCCGTGAGGTGTTCTCGCTCAAAGATTATGTGCACAAATTAATCCGTGAAATTAATCTTTATAACAAAGACATCAAGGCAGAAATTAAAAATATTGAAAGTTTTCTGGAAAAAGATTTTATGTCCGCTTATGAAAAACTGCCCGTGGCTTTTTGTCACGGCGATTATCATCCGCTGAATATTATATGGTCGGCTAATGATATTAAATGCGTAATCGATTGGGAATTTTCCGGATACAAAAGGGAGATTTATGACGCGGCTAACTTAATCGGTTGTGTCGGGGTTGAAGATCCCCAAGGCCTCACCGGTGATCTTGTTAAAAGTTTTATTGCCGACATGAAGAGTGCTAAAATTATTTCTAAAATCAGTTGGAGATATTTGGTGGAATTTATTGTCGCCCTTCGCTTTGCCTGGCTGTCCGAGTGGCTGCACCGTTGCGATACGGAAATGATCAGATTGGAATTAGATTATATGCGGCTGTTGATTGATAATAAAAATAGTTTACAAAAAGCGTGGCCATGATAAAGAAGATCGCTCAATGTCTTATCAAATACTGGACTGGCCGCTGTGTGGCAATATTATTTTAACGATTATTCCCGTGCTGGTAAAATTTATTTATAATTAGAGGTGGAGCCGATGGATACTATACCGATGGAAATACTCCTTGACAACTTGAAAATCATCTACGAAGAGAAAATTCCTTTCAACAAATATCTGGGCCTTAAAATAGATTCGATCACTACCGATGGCGTTGTTGTCAGGATCGACATGAGGGATGACCTGATAGGCAATTTTGAAAAGAATATCCTGCACGGCGGGGTCATATCGACCATACTGGATTTTACCGGCGGAGTAATTGCGCAAATCCACTTATTAAAAGAAATGAAAGACGCATCTCTGGACAAACTGGCAAAACGCCTCACCAGCATGGGAACTATTGACATGCGGATAGATTATATACGTCCAGGAAAAGGCATTTATTTTCTGGCTACCGGCCATATTTTAAGATTGGGACACAAGGTCGCCGTGGCACGCACTGAATTTGTCAACGACGAAGGCGTGCAGATAGCAGTCGGAACCAGCACCTATTTAGTGGGATAAAAAAAGAGTAAAAGATACCCTACGCTAGGGAAACTTTATGAACATCGAATGTCCGCATTGCAATGTCGAGTTCAATTCGGATGGTATTGCGCACACGCTGAAGAAATGGCGTATTGATAGCAGTAGGAACCAGTACTTATATAATCGTATAAAAACTTTTTCCGGATTTCGCCGGCACGCACCGGGTGTTGCCGCCTATTGGGGAATGACAGAGATATAAACTTTAATCCTTTTCTTTCAATTCCGATAAAGGAGAGAAGGGTATGGTTAATTCATAGATTCCCCTGGATAAAATAGTCTGGACAGGGAAGGGCGATTTTTCATACACTTTCAACATCGATTTATTGGTGGCCAGAACATCGGCAGTAAATCCCTGGATGCCTTCCTCGCGAGCCACTCGAATCAATAATTCAAAAAGATACGAAGCGATGCCTTTGTTGTGATACTCTTCGTCAACAATAAATGCCGTGTCGGCAAAAGTATCTTGTTTTGTCCGGGCATATCGCGCCTCGGCGATGATTTTTTCGGTGCCGGCAACCTCGACAATGCCTACAATAGACATGACCAAATGGTAATTCACATTAACATATTCCTGCATTTTTTTATGAGGCATTGTCTTGATGGAGGTGAAGTATCGGGAATAGACCGCCTGATCTGAAAATCGATAGAATAATAGGCGCATCATATCTTCATCAGAAGGTTTGATGGGCCGGAAACAAACCTTCAGGCCGTCTTTAAATTCATGGGAACAGCATACCTTAGATGGGTAAAGAGATCCTGATTCGGGAAAATAAATCTGGTCGGCGTAAATCAATTTTGCTTCTTTGGCCTGTCTGACGAGTTCAGCGCGGTCATCGGGATGCGCGATGTCAATCAGCGCCTGCGCGCGCTCCCGCATTGTCTTTCCCATGAGATAAGCTACTCCATATTCCGTCACGACCAAATCCATGGATTCACGATTGGTAAACTGAAAAGGCAGATTATCAACGGACAGAACTATATTCGGCATGCCCTTGCGGTTACGGCTGGGAAGGCTAAAAATTGTCCGGCCTTTTTTCGACAGCGCCGCGCCCATAAAAAGCTCTTGTACGTTTCCCGGACCGGCGGTGACATTTCCCTTGCCGGTGTGCAGAGCGACATTTCCCGTAAGATCAATTTTTCTTGCCGGAATAATTGCTATCACCCGGTCGTTGTTGCCGATCACTTTCGGATCAGTAATCACATCTTCCGGTTGAAATTCAACAAGCGGATTGTGATCCAGCCACTGCATCAGTTCTTTACTGCCCATCAGATAGGACGCGGAACACTTGCCGCGAAAAATACCTTTGCGCCGATTAGTCACGGCGCCGCTCTTTACAAGGTCCATCAAGGCATCGGTGAAGAAAGGAGAATGAACACCCAAATGCTTTTTTGTGGCCAGTTGCACGGCCAGGGCTTCATAGAGAGGCCCTATGCCGAAAGAGATGCAGCTTCCGTCTTCAATTACATTGGCAATGTTTGCGGCAATTTTCAGGTAAATATCTTCCAGCGGCCACCGGGTGATATAAAGTGGTGGTTCCGTCGATTCGACAAAATAGTTGAACTCATCCATATGAACCAGAGTATCCCCCATGATGCGGGGAGCATTGGCATTGATCTCACCGACGACAATATTTGCCGCCTCCATTGCCTGCCTTTCCACATCTACTCCGAGGAGACAGGCGTAACCGTTTTCGTCCGGCGGTGAAATCTGAATGAAGGTTGCGTCAATGTGGATGGCTCCCGATTTGAATAGTCCTGGTATTCGTGAAAATCTGCTGGGAATAAGATCAACTCTGCCCGCGCTGACAGCCTCAGAAGCAATCCAGCCGGAGAAAAATGTCTTCAACCGGAATTTCCGCGAATATCTTTCATCAATAGGTATTGTATCCCCGATGCTCACCAACTGAATCAATTCCAGATCCTGCAGATTAGGTTCTTCTGAAGCCATGAGATGCTTAACCATAGTCCGGGGTTCCGCCATGCCCGTACCGAGTAAAATGGCCATGCCAGGTTCGATTTTAGAAAGAACTTCTTCCGGAGAAACAACTTTATACTTCCACATAAATTTTCACCTTTTTTGTAAGGTCTATACGTTAAAATATTATGTTCCCATTGCTGTAAAGGTTTCGACGCAAGACATGAAATTATCTTATAATAATCATTTAATATGATATCGCTTGTGTATGGTTGAACTATAGGAAACTCACTCTTGTATGTCAAGGAAGTCTTGGATACAAAATGGTACCATGCCGTTTATTATCTTCTGCTTCATGGGATAATTCGTCCAACAAATTTCAGTCGTAGATGACCCCATGGCGACCTTTAGGTTGTTTAGGTTATGCACTTTGTTTCTGAAACTGGGGACTCAAATCCCGCGTCGCTACGCTCCTGGGATAATTCCACTAGCGCTTCAAACTTCACTTCGTTCGTTTTCAGCGAGTGTCATTATTCTTCGGTGCTGGTTTTGACTGTCTCCGTTTTGGTAGTTTCTTTAGTTGTCGAACTCTCGCTGGTTTCAGCTTTTTCCACTTTAGCGGTTGTCGAAGGTTTCTTTCCTTTGTAATCCGTTACGTACCATCCTGAACCCTTTAGGCTGAAAGAGGACAAAGAAACTAATTTTTGCACTTTGCCTTTGCAAAACTTGCAGCTTTTTACTTCCGGATCGGAAACTCCCCGAAACACTTCAAACTGGTTGCCGCATTTCCGGCATTTATATTCGTAAATAGGCATACTGAAAAACATTCCTCCATGACTCTATCTTAATTAAATATATCTAAAATTCTAAAATGACTGCTGAAGCAGTCCAATACTATTTCTAAATCATGCCCTTTAACAGGCTGCAACGCATTTCTGGTTAAATTGTGCACGATATCTTCTTCTTTTTCCTTTTCTTCCCTCGTGGCATTAAAGTCAATCTCGCCGTTACCAAAACGCAAGACGTGAATCAATTCATGCACTGCAATGTAAAGCATCAAAGGGCTGAACTTGATGAAAGAATTAGCCCTTTCCACCGCATCCAGAATTATATTGTCCTGCAGGCAGATCCGGTAAAAATCAAACCCTTCTTTGCCGTTTCCTGCCAATCCGTCGGGCTTTTCGTAAGAATATTTGCAAAGATGAGCGAAAGCGCCATCTTTTACTTCATGCTCATCCAAAAATGCAAGTGTTTTTACGTCATACTTGTTTTTGCGCAGATCGTCCTCGCTCGTTCGAAAATGGCGCGAAACCAGCTTTTCAGCATCATTAAATGCTTTACCCGCCATTGGCACCTGTGCCGCATTAAAATAAAGAGGCATAAAATCACCACAAAAAGTTCTCTTAAATCCGGTACTAATATATGTATTTAAACAATTTTTGTCAAGATAGGGGTTTTACCTCGGATAATTATAACAAGTTGCATTCAAAGGATAACGCGGCGGCAGTGAAACTCGAATTACAGTTACGCAGTAAACTGTAATTCGTTAGTTGAACTGTCCCTATTCAATGGGGCAAGGAGGCGGCTCCGCAGGCGTATATGAAAATACGTTGACGACGACGACGCTGCCAACAAAGTTAGATAAAGGATGCGACTTGTTATTAGAAGCTGATAGCCAAACCAACGTAAGGGCCGTAAAAATCCATTTTGGCGTATACATCACTGATATTATCAATTTTTACGGACATCGCCCGGTAACCGCCGTGGATATTTAAAAAGGGAAAGGGAGTAAAAGAAATATCCGCCAACCCATCATAAAAGAAATTGTCAGAATAACCCATGCCCACAAACTTTGCCCGAGCTTCCAGAATATTGGCCAGCAAGCCGATTTTAGCGCCGACGCCAATCATAGGAATAGGAACGCCGATATCTTTTTGGGTATCGTATACTGATCCGGGTGATGATGAATGGATTCTTACTTCGCTATCTAAATATTTTACCTTAGCGATAATTCCAATAGAAAGTCCGGCGAGAATGTTTTTAAAGTTTAATAATTTATATTGATATTCAAGGTCAATCATGTTTGTTGTTAATTCGGATTCAACGTATGCATTCACTTGATATGGATCGCCGTTAAACACAATTTTCTTTTCTATGTTTTTAGCTCCGGAAAGATTTATCCGCGAATAAGTAAAGGTGATTTCGTGGTTGCCAATTCCAAAGTAGGCTTCTACTCCGGGGATATTGTCACTGCTGATTCCTAAATCATCCTTTATATTGATTGGTGTGCCGGTAGCTCCGTTGTTGTCCACGCGCAAATCACCAGTGAATGTGGGGATCCAATAATCGGCCTGAGCGCCGAATCCTAAAGCAAAAACTGATGGGACATAAAATATTGCCAATAGAAATAATGTTCCCAAAACAGTGAATAGATTCTTTTTCATATAATTGTCTCCATAGTAAAGGTTGGATTCTATAGTTATGCAAATACTTGAACCGCTCATCCTTTTAAACTTTGAATGTTTAAAAATATAATTTTATTTTGATATTTTGTAAAGATATATTCCTTTATCCAAATATTGGAAGCCCAAAATTAAATTGACATCATTGCCGCTTAAGGCGTATATCCAGTCAAATTAATACAATAAATAGTTTATTATCTTGAGGATAAATATGGCGCGAAAAGCAGGTTTTAAAAAAGCGGCAAAAATAAAGATCGGCGTTTTATACGGCGGCAGGTCGGGCGAACATGATGTTTCGCTTTGCTCCGCTGCTTCGGTTTTTTCCGCTCTTGATCGAAACAAATATGAAGTAACGGCCGTAGGCATAGCAAGAGACGGCCGCTGGTATGTGCAGGACGACCCCAAAATAATTACCGATAAAGATTTCGGCAGAATTCTTTCATTGAAAAAGCGCGGCACATGGCTGGTCAATCATTTCGAGCAGAAAAACAAACTGCACCTTTACAATATCAAAAATAAAAACGAAGAAGTAGTTCTGGACGTTGTGTTTCCCGTGCTTCACGGAACATTCGGCGAGGACGGCACACTGCAGGGACTGCTGGAACTGGCGATGGTTCCCTATGTCGGCGCGGATGTAACCGGTTCGGCTGTGGGCATGGATAAAGACATTGCCAAAAGATTGCTTTGCGAGGCGGGCATCCCGGTTGTTCCTTCTGTAACCGTGAATAAACAACGCTGGCAGGATGATTCAAAATTTATTATGAAAAATGTGTTGGAAAAACTCGGCCTGCCGCTGTTTGTCAAACCGGTGTGCACCGGCTCTTCCGTGGGAGTGAAAAAAGTGAAGAAAAAAGAAATGCTCGCGAAGGCGATGAATTTTGCATTTCAGTTCGACACGCGCGTCATGATTGAAAAGGCAATCGACTGCCGCGAGATCGAATGCGCGGTTTTGGGAAATGATATTCCTTTTGCTTCAATATTGGGCGAGATAATTCCCAGTCATGAATTTTATTCCTATGAAGCCAAATATATTGATCCTAATGGCGCGGCGCTTAAAATCCCCGCGGAAATTAATAAAGCCTTAGCCGGTAAAATCAGAAAGACTGCCGTTGAGGGCTACATGGCGCTTGGTTGTTCTTCCATGGCGCGGGTTGATTTCTTCCTGGATAAAAAAACCAATAAATTTTATCTCAACGAAATAAACACAATTCCCGGCTTCACCAGCATCAGCATGTATCCGAAACTTTGGGAAGCCACCGGCCTCAAATACAGCGACCTGCTGGATAAACTTATTGTTCTGGCGCTCGATCGCCACAAGAAGAAGTTGGAGATAAAAACGGAAGGTATTTGATCGTATGGGACTGTTGAAAAACGCTCATCTGCTGTGTTGCGCTGCAAACCGCATCGCTCAACGTATGTTCATATACGCCTCGCGATTCGGTTTTTGCGCGCCTTGCATCTGACCATTTTTGAACAGCCCAGCAATTCCAATATCTTAAAAGTTCTTGGATTAATCGTTCTTTTGGCTACTCGGGCGGGCAATAAGGATCAATCGTGAATATGAGGAAACATGAACAGATTAAAAGATATTACGGTCATTTTTAAAAACATGATTGAGTCGGATGATAAAAATTCTATAAGTAATCAAATTGGAGACATACTTTATTTTGATTTGTTATATAGATCATTTAATGAAGGTCTAAGGTTAGATGGGAAAAATGATAAACGGCCAGCATCACTTATTGATTACATACATAAAATATTTTACGAAAATCAAACCATGAGAATACGTCGCTTACTGGATAAGGGGGATGATGCGTATTCATTAAGAAGAATACTCAATTTAATAATTGCAAATGAACATTTATATACACGAGAAAGTTATGTTTGTTTAGATGGGATTCAATATGAAATAGAAAAAAACAAAGGCATCAAAGAATATGAATGTAAATTTAGACATGAAAAATATGATTTATTGTTTCGAATGAATAATGGAAAGCGACAAAAAGACGATAGATTGATGGTTGAATATCTTGAAAAAATAAAAGAATACCTGGATAAACCAAATATTCTAATTGGTTTTGCGGATCAATACGTTGCTCATTCATTGAACAAAAAGAAGAGAAAAAAAACAGATCAGAATTTGGATAAGATCAGCCTAATGCAATTACAGAAGAATTATAAATTATTGTCTTGGTTATCCTATACGCTTAGTTATTATTGCAATAGTTTGATTTTGTTTAGAGTTCCAGTCGTTACATATGATCAGTTTGAAAATTGGGTTGGAACATTGTTTGTTAAAGATATTTCGAAAAATCTAAATAAGTATTGGAATAAAAGAGCGGATATGTTTAAAAGTTGGGAAGATAAATATTGGATGATGAATGATTTGTATATTAGTCCATTCACAAAGGTAAAAAGAAATTAATATGAAGAACAATCATCGCAACTCGACGCTATGGTCAACCGATTCGTTGCTTAAGCTTGTAGTGGCAAATTTATCAAATATGAATATCATATTTTTTCAGGAGGTAAAATTATGAAACGTCCAGCGTCGTTAGTGATAGGTATTTTACTTCTTTTTCTAGCCTGTGCCCAATTGTGCCGCTTCTTTCTTAAAGTTAATATTGTTGCTGCGGGAATGGAAATTCCCGTCTGGCCCAGCGCGGTTGCCGCCATAGTTCTGGCCGCTTTGGCTGTTTGGCTTTTGAAAGAAAGAAGCAGTTAAAAAATAAATAGCAAAGAATGGAAATCAAGCCTTTACCATTTAGAAAGGAGATAAGATAATGATTAGAAGAATAGTATGTTTTGTAGTGATTGGACTTATCCTTGGCACTACTACTGTCATGGCTGCTAGATCTGATAGGGAAAAGGCTGCAATTGCTTCAGCTGAGAAATGGCTCAGAATTGTTGATGAAGGAAAATATAGTGAGAGCTGGGAGGAATCGTCTGAATATTTTAAACAAGCTGTCCAGCAGGATCAGTGGGAACAAGCAGTTCAGGCGGTACGGGAACCCCTCGGCAAATTGATTTCACGGAAAGTAAAGAGTGCCACCTACACAACGTCTCTACCCGGAGCGCCCGATGGGCAGTATGTTGTAATTCAATTTAACACTTCATTCGAGAATAAAAAATCAGGGATTGAGACAGTTACTCCAAAAATGGAAAAGGATGGTATGTGGAGAGTGTCCGGTTATTACATTAAATGAAGAACAATTATGGTTAGATATCCCAGATAAAAATGACACCGCTCGTGGGGAAAATCCATTCTTTATCGGAGATCTTAATATCGATGGATTTACCTTTGTGTTCCGATATGGAAGGCTGGGGATGCCTTCCGGCAAAGAAACTCTCTTCCCTGACGTTTTTTAAACCTGCTTTTTCGTAATTGAAGTTAACATCCACGCCTCTCGTGGGATAAATAAGATAAACAGGGAAAATTTTATTTTTCTTTGCCTGCCAGGTGGCAATTTCTATTTCGATTTTAACTTCGCTGTTTATCTTTTCCTTGAGTTCATCGCTGCCGCACCAAACTTCGTAGCCGCGCTTTGTTTTTTTTGTTTCGATAACGGGTATGTTTTTATTATCAATGCGTACACGCTCGACAGAAAAGTCACGATCCATGACCAAATCCTTACCGTTGCTCAAAAGCCAGCGGTATTCGCAGCGCGGATCTTCAAACAACGTGGCTAACTGCGAATTATTCAAAGCGCAGCCGATCATAAAAATATTGTCGCGAATGGTTTTTTTATACTCAATGTGTGTGCTGACGCGAAAGTAATCTTTGGAACGCGCAGATATCTCTTTTGTTTTCGGCAATTGCGCTATTTTAATATTATATTTAAAGCGTGAACGCAATTCGAGCTGGCGGTCCTCTTTGCCGAAGAGCGTTTCAAACATTTCGTAATAGATGGCGTTGCCCAGTTCCTCATCTCTCGCGCGTGTTTGCAGACAATGGCGGATAATATTATCGATACGGGAGATAGATTTCTCTTCGTCCGGGATAAATATTCGCCGCAGCCGGGGCTCAACAGCGCCGGTTTTTCCTTTTTGCAGAAAAACACGGGGAGCCCTTTTTCCTAAAGCGCAAAGAACTTCATAACTTATGGTTTTGGCTTTGTCGGCGATTTCATTGGCGCTGATGTATTCCTTCCCCTGCTTGCCCAAAAGAACAACTTCATCACCAACCTTGCAATCTGGAATGTGAGTGACATCAATTGTGCACATATCCATAGAAATCCGCCCGACAATGGGCGCTCTTTTCCTCCGGATTAAAGCCTCGCCTTGATTGGAAAGAATAAATCCGTAACCGTCTCCGTAACCTACCGGAATAGTTGCAATACGCGTTTGCTTTTGAGTAACATAAGTGCTGCCATAGCCGATGCCGCAGCCTTCAGGGAAATCCTTCAGTAAAAGAATGCTGGTTTTAAACGACATAACAGGAGCAAGTTTGGCTTTGGATTCATTATCCGGCGATGGATAAATGCCATAAGTCATAAGCCCCGGACGCACCATGTTCAATTTAAATTCGGGATAGTTTAAAATCGCGCCGCTGTTATCTATGTGCCGGATGGGAATATCTATTCCCGCGCGCTTGATAACGGCAAGTAAATCCGAAAAATGCCGCCATTGTTTATCATTGTAGGGAATCATAAACTCGCTTGCGGCAAAGTGGCTGAAAATTCCCTCCAGCGTAATATTGGGTAGTTTGGATATTTCGAGGATAAGCTTTAGCGCTTCGCTGTACATGGTTCCGCCGCGTCCCATGCCGGTATCAACTTCAATATGCACAGGCAATGTATGGTTGTAATTTCCCAGTGCTTTATGCAGCTTTTTGGTGAAAGCCGCGTCCGAAACCGAAGGGGTAAGGTTGTATTTGATTATTTGTTCGATTTCAGCCACGGTTGACGGCCCTAAAATAACAATCGGCGCTTCGATGCCGCTTATCCTGAGCTGAACGCCTTCGTCGGCATTGGCCACTCCCAGCATTCGCGCGCCGTTTTTTAAGGCGATGTTGGAAATTTCTATGGCACCGTGCCCATAGGCATCGGCCTTGACGACCTGCATAAAATCAACTTGCGTCCCGATCAATCTTTTTATTTCTTTCAGATTACCAATAAAGTTATCAAGATCGACTTCGACCCAACTGCGATATTTTTGTTCATTCTTTAATGACATATATAATTAATCCAATAGATGATGGCTGTGGAACTGTTGAAAAACGCTCATACCCTGAAGGGCACGACGCGTCTGCTGTGTTGCGCTGCAAACCGCACCGCTCGACGTATGTCTATATACGCCTCGCGATTCGGTTTTTTGCGCGCCTTGCATCTGAACATTTTTGAACAGCCCCGCTGTTTCCTTATTATTTTGCTTCACGGTGTGCCTTTTCGCGTGGCTCTCAAACGCTCTTGGCCGAATATCTTTTACGATTATGCGGAAAGATTCTCAGGGTATAAATTTTTATCTCCAGCAAAATTGGCTGCTTTTGAGATAATATCAAATCGTTGATGAAAGTCAAGCCGTCTATGTTTTTCAGAAAAATCGGTAATTTATACTTGAAAAAATTATTTTTTTGATTAGAATAGAAAAAATACTGGAGGGTGAATAGTTAAACCCCTCACAACGAGGAGGAAAAGCAAATGTCGAAAGTAAAGACTGGAGATGTTCTGAGTTGTGAAGTATGCGGACTTGCCGTGATCGTGGACGAAGAGTGTGGTTGTGCCACGATTGACCTTATTTGCTGTGAAGAGCCGATGATCAATACGGGTGTGTCAAAAATAAAGCAAATACAGGCTGCAGCGGCGCCGAAAAAAAAGGCGGTCGTGAAAAAAGTAAAAGCGACAAAGAAAAAAACACCAGCGGCAAAAAAAGCAAAAGCGGTGGCAAAAAAGAAAGTGATCAAAAAGAAAGCTACTAAGAAAAAGGTTGTAAAAAAGACAGCGAAAAAACCTGTAAAAAAAGCCGCAAAAAAAACCACAAAAAAGAAATAATATGAACTCCTTCTACGGCAGGAGCCTGATGTTGCCTATATAACGTGAACTCTCGTGAGTGCAGCCTGCCCTCGACCTGACACGTGACCCCAAGTGACCTTCAGGTTATCGGGGGGTCGCGTACCTTCCCCGGTTGGAGCAGAGGAATTACAAGTCGCGGGATTAATTGTCTGAAAGTTAAATCTTCAATTTAATAGAGTTTCGCGATAGAAGAGGGACTCTATTAAATGTATATTTTTCGAAAATTGCCCATCTTATATAACCATTTGCGCAAAAGCCAAGCCGGGAAACCCACCTGCGGCACGTATGTTCTAAGCTTGAAAAATTATGCGAATTCTGATTAATCTGTTTATCGAAGGATAAACAATATGACAACGAACAATAGTCCGGATAAAAAAAACGAGGGATTGGGTTCGTCCGCTCTAAAAGTGAATTTGGAAAGGACAGCCGTAACCATAGAAATACCGGAGCAATATGCGCCGCTGCTTGAGGTTGTGGCAGGTCATTACGGTTTGCAGAAAAAGACCCATGAACTGCTGATGGAGCTAAACCATCCTTTAGTTAACTGGGAATATGTTCTGAAAGAGCTGAAATCCATTTCCATCGGCGATTTCTATATTTACAATAATCATCAAGATGGACGGTCCGCTCTTTCTATAATGCTGCGTATTTACTTCGACGTTATCAAATCGGCATCAAGTAGTGACGTCAAAGACAGCGCGATACACTATCTATTCGATTATATTGACACGATACTTACCCAGAGCAACGAATTTCTCCCGCGAAACTTATCCTTGTTTTCGGAGATCATCGAATCACTTATGAATATTGCGGCAGGCGATGAGATTATTTTCAAGAAATGTTCGACTTACCTCAAAAGAATCATCAAGAGCATTACAGAGAACAACATAGATATTCACGCGCCCCTGTTCGATAGTTTAGTCTACAGGATGTTTAAAGTTACGTATCAATTCTGGCTAACCCAACCCGATCCCTTCGAGTGGTTTACCCAAGGAGGGGGAGAAACAGAGGAATCAATCAACGCGTACAGGCAATTCATTGGGCCCCTGAGCCACCAGCATCTCCAATTCCTGCTCGAAAATTTGGAGACCGTTCGCCCGGACACGCGGGAGGCAAGCGGGGATCAAATAAAAAGATACCTTGATATGCCGGATTATTTTCAGATAGTAAACGGCTATTTGCTGGCCGCTGATCTATTGGAAAAGTCGGAAGCACATCAAGGCCGCCAGCACCTCGCGAAACTGGGCTTCTTATTTAACATAATGGATATTCCCAGTCTTGCCGATATCCATGCCAGCGCCTTGCGGGAAATCAACCATGCTCTAAACAATGTTTTCCAGGAAGAAAAAAAGGAAAACATGAACGACTTTGTGCGCAAGATATTCGGCTTTCTAAAAAAGAACAAATCCCAATATGAATTCAGCATGGCAATTTTTGATTGCATTACGACGACGGCGAAGGAAGTTTTTGCGCAAAACAGCCATCCCCTCGTGGATACCTTTATCGATGAACTGATTGCTTACGGTTTTCAATATCCGGAGATTAAAGGCTCAACCACGGAATGGCAGGTAAAAGTTAATCCCGCCCATATCAACAATATACGGTCGTGGCTTGAAATTATCGGGATGAAGCCCAGGTGGACAAAAAGGCTGATTTCAGCCTTGATCATCAATTTGAAAATCGGAGGGATTTTTGTTCGTGACACGGATCTCATCCAGAAAAACATTTCCGCGCTGCTCAATACCGATATTGCGCCGGCGTACAGTCTCATAAAACAGCTCCTTAAAATTTTTCCGGTCTACTTCAGTGAAATTGGCGCCGAAGGCGAATTAAGGGATATCTCCACCAAAGTTGATGAGCTTTCTTCCCGGAACGACAAGCTTGTATATTTTTTCCGGAAGCAATCCCACGTTGAAAGCAACAGCCTGCTCGTGAAATTTATAGAGGATATTTTCCAATACTGGCGCTCTGGCGACAAGAAATTTCTCCACGTGCATATTCCCGATGAGGTATATGAGCAAGTTGTGAACCCCGGAGAATATTTCGACGGAATGCACAAAGCGTTTAAATATTTCTTTACTAAAATTAATAATGATCCCCGGAATTTTCTTGAATGGGACAAAGAAAGAGTGGGCAAAGAACTCCATCATATAAAAGGTCTTAATGACAGAGATCAGGAGCGGATCCAAATTATGATCCGGATTTACCAATTGATCTATAAAAAATACTATCCTCAACATATAGATTTATTGAAAGATTTGGAATCAGTCAATGCCTTTCCCCAAGCCGATATTGCATCTCTGAGACGCTCCTTGGAAATAAAGGATTATTACCGGAGCCTTACGATTATCCTTAAATTTTTGTCAATATTGAAAGCAACAATTCTTTCTCCCCAAAAGACGCAGTTTTATGAAAACATATACTACAAAAGACACATTGCTGCGGGCATACCATCAATGTACGGAACCTACCATGAGAAGAAATTTGAGGCCATTGGTTTATCGTTGAGACTGGAAACCTTATCCACTATGCTTTTTGAGGAGTTGATTCAATCATTTAATCTCAAATTCATTACCAAACAAACCATTACAAAGATTCATAGATATCTTTGGCTCTACATCAGTGCCCTGGAAATTGAAGGTATTTCTACAGAAGGTTTGGCGGCTAAAGTCAAATACGTGACGCACGCTTTGCCGGTCAAGCAGTTTTCCATAGACCAATACATAGACATCTTCCGTTTTATCTCCAAAGATATTCAGGATATTGTTCATAATTATTACATTGACGCCCACAGTTTCAACTTGCCTGTTATTATAGGGCAGGTTTACCAGCAAAACGCTGAAGCTGATACAAAATCCGAGCAGAAAAAATATGAAAAATCCATCTATCAGCACTCGGAAAATTTTATCAGAGGGATGATATCTTCGGCCTTCGGCCTTCAGGTGTTGGACAATTTTGTTAATGCAGTCATTAAAACTCTTAACTCTGAGTCGGAAAAGTTTAAGGATAACAAACAGATTCTCAACGTCGTTATGGCCTACAATTCGGAGTTGACAGTTTCATCCTTTTACAGAAAGAATAAAAGGTTGGATAATCAAATATTTCTCGGGAATAAGGGATATTTTCTCAAAGAGATGGTATCCTTTGGTTTTAATGTACCTCCCGGATTTATAATTACGACGGAAGTATTTAGAGGATATGATGCGGTCTATGGTTATAAGCATATCTTTAATGACCTTGCTGTCCGGGTAAACAAAGAGATAGTTGCGCTGGAGAAGATAACGGGCCGAAAATTTGGTGATCGACGCAATCCATTGCTTTTATCAGTACGAAGCGGCGCTACGGTCTCCCTTCCCGGCATGATGAAATCTTTTTTAAATGTGGGCATCAACGAAACCATAGCGGAAAGTCTTAGCACAAAGGAAAACTTTCAGTGGGCGGCTTGGGACTCGTATCGCCGGTTTTTACAGTCATGGGGTATGTTCCAGGGGATGAATCGTAATTATTTCGATGCAATAATCGACGAATTCAAACAAAAACATGACGTAGAAAGAAAGATAACGTTCCTTCCCGCCCAGATGAAACAGATTGCTCTTTCCTATAAGAAAGGAATAATGGACAATGGAATTGTGCTCAAAGATAAACCTCTGGAACAGTTACGGCACGCCATCCTCCAGGTTTTTGACTCGTGGTATTCGGAACAGGCGGAAATCTATCGTCATCAGATGCATCTTTCCGATAAATGGGGAACAGCCGTAATTATACAGGCGATGGTCTTTGGAAACCTTAATGAACACTCCGGATCAGGGGTTATTTTTACCCGCGAACCTAAAAGCACTTCAGCCGATGTGACCCTTTACGGGGATTTCATTTTTGGCGTTCAGGGAGACGATATTGTTTCCGGTCTGGTGGAGACGTATCCTATTTCGGAGCGGCAGCGCATAGCGGAATGCAGATATTCAAAAATATCGCTAGAGGAAAAATTTCCGGAGATTTACGCTGAACTGGTGAGAATTTCCGAGATTCTTATTTATGAAAAAGGTTTCAACCATCAAGAGATTGAGTTTACTTTTGAAGGTCCAACCGGCGATAAATTGTATATACTGCAAACGCGGGATATGAATCCAATAAAGACAAAAAAATGGAAGCGCTTTAAGGACAGCAATACATTGCAATCATACGTGCTGGGAACAGGTATAGGGGTGAGCGGAGGCGCTCTGTGCGGCAGAGCGGTCTATTCAGAATCGGACATTAAACGTTTCCGTAAAGCTGAACCGGAAACGTCTCTCATTCTGGTGCGTCCCGATACTGTTCCGGATGACGTTGGAGTCCTGCTGCAAGTTGAAGGACTTCTGACTGCCAAAGGCGGTAGCACTTCACATGCCGCGGTAACAATCCCGCAACTCAACAAAGTCGGAGTTGTTGGTTTCAGTAAGCTCAAGGTTTATGAGACCGATGAATACGCAATTATAGAAGATCATAAAATTAAAGCGGGAGACTTCATCAGTATAGACGGTTGGAGCGGCACGGTCTATTCAGGACAACATGAAAGCGAGGCTTAATGATTGCGGAATATAAAAGTTTAACTCGCAGCCGCCGTTGGCGGCTGCGAGTTAAAAACTAACCCTGGAACATTTTTTTATAAAATGTTTTTATGAACGTAAACGGTCAGATCTCCCACCCTGTTTGTATAGCTTCCGTATTCATTGTCATACCAGCCGAATATTTTGGTATGGACAACAGGCACTTTCATTAACTTCTCGGGAAATGCCTTCATCAGTCCAGCGGGCAAGTTTGGAATATGAGAAATATCCAAATTAATAAAAGCGGTTCGTGTGTGATTAAACTGGCCCTCAATAATTACTGCCGCATCCACGCCGATAAGATCGGTGGGTACATTTTGTTCCATCGTAAATTTTATTAAGTGGTCAGGATTATTTTGGGCCGCTTTTTGGTAAATTTCGTTGACCATTTTTGTATTGATAGCCATCGCCACGCCTTGCTTGTTAATGCGCGTTTGAAAAGTAGCATTCAGAACGATCAAAGACATGGTACTGGTGGGCACTCTAATTGAATCCGCCATAAAACCGATGTGCTGTACCTCCGGAATTACCTCTACGAGGGCCTTGGCGGCGTTTGTGGATGTCAGGATAATGTTATTCAGAATACTTCTGTTCTTTCTCAGGTCGTTTTCTCCTGCCTTGGGAACACTGTCCAATACGCTTTGAGAATTGGTAACCGCATGAATGGTCGACATAGAGGCCGTAAGGATGGTGTTTGTTCCCTCATTTTCCAGAAGAGGCTTGATCATGTGGGCCAGTCCTGTAGTCGTGCAGGACGCAGCCGATATAAGCTGGTGTTTTTTTGGATCGAAAGCAGTATGGTTTATTCCATAAATCAAAGTAACAGCATCATCCGGCACTGACAATGCTTTGTTCTTTATCTTGAAGGGGGAAGAGTTAATAACAACTTTTGCCCCGCCGTGTAGATGACCCCGAATAGAACCATTCTTGCTATCCGAAGCAATGGTTGGATCCTTGAATTTTCCGGTGCAGTCCAGAACGATATCGACTCCGTATTGCCGCCAGGGAATATCAGTGGGATTTCTTGCTTCACGAAGCACTGTGACAGGTATGCCGTCAATCAGCATCTTGCCTTTTTTTTCATCCGTAATCTGAATGAGGCGCTCTGATTTTATTCCATAGAGGAACCGGTGAAGCAACCCGTAGGTCGTATCTTTTTCAATCGCCTGGGCTATGGTATCCAGCCCCGTTCCCGCTTCCCGCCCCAGATTAACAACAATTTCCTTAAAATACTTTCTGCCGATATGGTGCCATAAAGTTAATTTTCCGATTCTTCCCAAACTGTTGATACCCAGTACCGGCGGTCTGTTTTCAAATACCTGAATTTTTGCCATTATAAAAATCCTCCTTTAAATGAGACTCAAATATTTCGAACGTAGTGCAGTAATATTTGTTAGTCGAATCAATGACTCTCGCTGAAAACGAACAAAGTGAAGTTTGAAGCGTAAGAGGAATTGATCCCGCAAGCATAGCTTGACGGGATTATCCCCGAAGCGAAGCGAAGCGGGATCAGTGATCCAAGCTTCAGAAACCAAAATACACTGAAGCTTGTAAGTTGAAAAATCCCGTAAACAGGAAGTAATATGTCTATTGGTTTTTTCTTTGATTGATAAAAAAATGCAGGGACACCCTGCTGAAGTATGGTGAAGTTAACACTATTTAAATACGGTTTTGTGGTGACCGGGACCATAAAATATCTCCCTTAAAAGGTCACAATCTTTCTACAGGAAAGGCCGTTAAAAGTCAATAGCCGAAGTGTAAAGTATTCATCTGTCACCGTCTTATCGCTTATATAACTAATTTATTTTTAAGTATAAATGATTTATTTTACGGCTAGGACAATTTATTAATCAAAAGATGAAAAAAGCTTATTCACGCTTGCCCGAATTTCTTGCTCATATTGGGAATGTGGTGTAATATTTGATTATACCAATTCGCTTGTAAGTTACCACCCTGAAGGTGGTAATTGCCGGTAAGGTAAAGATTTGATTTATTATGCGCTCCCCTCCCTGCGTGATGCGCATCCGGTCTTTGGCTAACTTTGTTGGCATAGCCTGCCCCGGCGCAGGCCGGGGTCGGCTTCCTCAACGTATAACTTGGAGGTCACGCGTGTAAAATACGCCTCGTTGCCTCTGCCTTGCCCCACTGGAGCGGGACAGTTCAACTAACGAATTCCAGTTTACTGCGTAACTGTAATTCGAGTTTCACTGCCGCCTCGTTATCCTTTGAAAGCGAAATGGTGTTAGTCTGAAGGAAGGAGAATTATATGAGACTAAATTTATTGCGAACGGCGCTGGTATTATTTATTTTATTTACAGCTTCCGGTGTTTGGGCGGAAAGCTCCGTGTGGGTGGCAAAATCTTCCAAGGGCAATGTTTATCTTGCCGGGTCTTTCCATATACTGAGGGCGTCTGATTATCCTCTGCCTGCCGAATTCCTTACAGCTTATAAGGACTCCCGTAAAATTATATTTGAAGTCCCGCCTGGCGAAACGGAAAGTCCGGAATATATGGGAAAGTTTTTAAGCTTGGCAATTTACAATGACGGCACGACTCTTAAAGAGCATATTACAACCGCGGCTTACGCCAAAGCGGAAAACTTCTGTAAAGAACGGAATTATCCGCTGGAGCAATACCAATTTTTTAAGCCGACTTTTTTTGTGATGACGCTTACAGTATCGGAAATGAACAAAATCGGCGCCGACCCCCAGAAAGGGATTGATTATTTCTTCAAAGATAAAGCTATGCAGGATGGAAAAGCGACCGGAAGTTTGGAAACGATGGATCAACAACTCGCTCTTCTTACTTCAATGGACGCGAGCTTGGGAAGCGACCAAATTCTTGAATCTATCGAGGAACTCAAACAAATTGAAGTAATGCTGGGTGAACTTCTGGCTGTCTGGAGAAAAGGAGATGAGGCCAAAATGGAAGAACTCTACATTAAAGACCTAAAGCTTTATTCCAAATTATATCAGACCCTGATTGTTGATCGAAATAATAAATGGGTGAGGAATATCGAAAGCTACCTCAATGGTTCGGGAAACACCATGGTGGTCGTTGGTGCTGCTCATCTTATCGGCGTGGACGGTTTGGTTAATTTGCTGCGCAAACGCGGTTACAAAGTGGTTAAATCGCAAGGGGGAGGCCGATGATTCAAGAAGAACCTGTAGGTAATTATCTAAATCGCCCTGTAAATTCTAGTTCAAAGTACGGCGTTTCTGATGATTTGCGTTGAAATTATTTTTTCCAGGAGATGTTTTTGATTATGCCAAGAAATCCATCCGCTTTTAAGGATGCTCCGCCCACCAGTGCGCCGTCGATATCTTCCATAGCAATTAAGTCGCCGATATTGTCTTTGGTGACGCTGCCGCCATAAAGTATACGAATGTTGTCAGACGTACTGCCGTACAAATCTTTTAATATGCCCCGGATAAATTGGTGAACTTCTTCGGCCTCAATGGGTGTGGCTACTTTGCCAGTTCCTATCGCCCAGACCGGTTCGTAAGCAATGACGACATTATCAATTTTTTCCACGCCGATTAATCCCTGTTTTACTTGCCTGTCGATCACTGACCGGGTAATCCCTTTTACTCTTTCTTCGTCGGTTTCTCCCACGCACATGATGGGCGTCAATCCCGCGGTCAATGCTTTCTTGACTTTCAAATTCACATCTTGATCTTGTTCGTGAAAATATTTCCGGCGCTCGGAATGGCCGATAATCACGTAGGCGCAGCCGATATCTTTGAGCATACCCGGTGATATCTCTCCCGTGAATGCTCCCTTGTCTTCGTAATACATGTTTTGCGCGGCCAGAGATACATTCGAGCCCTTGATGGTTTCACCAACACTGAACAAGGCGGTAAAAGGCGGCGCTATAACGACTTCTCCATTTTTAATGACAGCCGCGCCTTCCTTGACAGCTTTGGCCAAGGCAATTGATTCGGCAATAGTGTTGTGCATTTTCCAGTTACCGGCAACAATCCATTCTCTCATTTTTTTCTCCCTTATTGTGAAACTCCAATTTAATGAGACCCAAGCTTCAGAAACAGAGTGCATAACCTAAAGGTCATCTGCGACTGAAGCTTGCAGGTCGTAGTGAGTCCCAAAGTTCAGAAGCGTAGCGCACTGAAATTTATTGGACGAACTATCAAATAGCCAAAGGCTATTTGAAATTATCCCACGTGCGAAGCTAAGTGGGACTATATATGAGACTCCAACTTCAAAAGTGCAGCTTGCTGCGAAATGTTTCCAAAGCTTGCTTTGGGTTTATACCCGTGATTTTTCCAGCGCGGCAATTCCGGGCAGGGTTTTTCCTTCCAGCAATTCCAGAAATGCGCCGCCGCCGGTGGAGATATAAGACATCTTCGCGCTCTGACCGGCTTTATGAATGGCCGTATCCGTGTCACCGCCGCCGATAATTGAAAGCGCCCCGGAATTCGCTACGGCAACAGCCAGCGCAAAAGTTCCTTTGCTGAAAGGAGCAAGTTCAAACATGCCCAGAGGGCCGTTCCAGACGATAGTTTTAACACCTTGTAGAGCGTCGGAGAATAAAGAAATTGTTGCCGGTCCGATATCCAATCCTATCTCATCTTCAGGAATTTCTTTTATGCCGCAGACTTTTACTTCAGCATCAGCCGTTGGACTTTTGGCAATCACGGCATCCACCGGCAATAAAAACTGCACATTTTTCTGCTTGGCTTTATCGGTAATCTTTCGCGCCAACTCCAGCATATCGGGCTCGCACAGCGATTTGCCGATGCCGTAACCCGCCGCTTTTAAGAAAGTGAAGGCCATGCCGCCGCCGACAATAAATTTATCCACTTTTTCGATGAGATTTTCCAGTACGCCGATTTTATCGGAAACCTTTGCTCCGCCGATAATGGCGCAAAGCGGCCGCGCCGGATTTCCCATGGCCTTGTTAAAATATTCGATTTCATTTTTCAGCAGGAAACCAGCGGCGCATGTTTTTACAAATTCCGTGATTGCCGAATTTGACGCAGCCGCTCTATGCGAAACGGCAAAGGCGTCATCAATATATATATCGCAAAGAGAGGCGAGTATTTTGGCAAATTCCGGATCGTTTTTGTCTTCTCCCGGATAAAATCTCAGGTTTTCCAGAAGGACAATATCTCCGGCTTTCATGCTGTTGACGGTTTGAACGGCTTTTTCTCCCACACAATCATCGATAAATACTATATCTTTTTTCAGAAGGCCGGAAAGAATTTTCACTACCGGTTTAAGAGACATTTCATCAACTCTTTTGCCTTTCGGTCTGCCCAGATGAGAAGCGATAATTAATTTCGCTCCTTTTTCCAGCGCATAATTTATGGTTGGAATGTGCGCCCGCACACGTGTATCGTCTGTGACATTGCCAGACTTATCCATGGGTACATTGAAATCCACCCGCAGAAAAACTTTTTTATCCTTCATCTCTATTTGATCTATGTACTTCATCTTCCCTTCTTTACCTTTTCTATTTCATTATAAAAGAGATTAGCTCCAGCATCCTGTTGGAAAAACCCCATTCATTGTCATACCAGGAGAGCACCTTGACCATCTTGCCGCCGATGACATATGTATTCGGCATATCAACGATGGAGGAGTGTTTGTTGTCATTGAAATCGCGGGAAACCAGTTCCTCTTCCGAACACATAAGAATCCCTTTCATGGCTCCTTTTGCATATTCTCTGAACTTGGCGTTAATTTCATCCCTGTTCGTACTCTTCGAGAGCGTTGCTACAAAATCGACGAGAGAAACATTAGGCACAGGCACACGGATAGCCAGTCCATCGAGTTTTCCCTTCATTTCCGGTATAACTTCCGCGATAGCCTTGGCGGCTCCGGTTGTGGTAGGTATCATGGAAAGGGCGGCGGCGCGGGCCCTTCTCAAATCCTTGTGCGGCTCATCCTGAACAACCTGATCGTTGGTATATGCATGAATTGTCGTCATCAGACCGTATTCAACGCCGAATTCCTCATGCAGTATTTTGACAATCGGCGCGAGGCAATTTGTGGTGCATGATCCCATGGAAATAATATTATGCTTGGTCTTGTCGTAATCCTCCTGATTGACACCGAGGACAAACGTGATATCCGGATTTTTAGCCGGAGCGGAAATGACGACTTTTTTTGCTCCCGCCTCAAGATGTTTTCCGGCGCCAGCCTTGTCCGTGAATCTGCCGGTGCTTTCCATGACAACATCGATATCCAGGTCTTTCCAGGGCAGGGTTTCCGGTTCCCTGATGGAGGATGTTTTAATTTCCTTGCCGTCCACGATTATGGAGTTATTTCCGACCTTTACTTCGGCATCCAGCGTTCCATGAGTTGAATCATATTTAAGCAGATGAGCCAGAGTTTTCGCATCGGCAAGATCATTAACTGCCACGAATTCCACATCTTTGTTTTTGTATCCGGCTCTAAACACAAGCCGGCCAATTCTTCCAAATCCGTTAATAGCAATTTTTACTGGCATATCAACCTCCTTATCTGTTAAATATTTCTAATCAAAAGAGGTTTTTTTGTCAACCTGTTTTGTCGTCCTGATACCAATCCGCTTGCAAGTTGCCACCTTGCCGGTAAACAATTCTACCGATAAATCAACAATCATGGTGAATGAAATATTCTGATGATTTGCGATGGAAATAATTGATCTGCCGCTCTTGGATAATTTGACTAACGCTTTAATGAGCCTTGATTTTCCGAAACGTAGTGCTCGGAAAATCTTAGAGCGAATTATCCCGCCACCTTCAGGTGGCAGGGACAAACTTCACTTCGTTTCTGAAGATTGGATCTCATTAAAAAACCCCGGGAGGTTACCCGCCCTCCCGGGGTTTAGTCTAAAGGTTAAACCCGGCATACGCCGGGGCAAGCCACTCTCTTAGAAGCTGAGAGTAAGTTTGTTGATGAGGATGAAATCATCAGAAACTTGGTTAAGGCCACCAGAATTTACACCCTTGAAGTAATCACCGGTGAAGAGATAACCGGCACCCAGCATATAGGACAGGTTGTTGGTGATCTTATATGTGCCGGTAAGATCAACTTCTGTACCATAAGTGTTGCCGACATAATTAAGAGGTTTCTGGTCGGCCGTCGCGTACGCAAGAGACATCATGATGTCCCACTGCGGAGTGGGTTTCACACCAACTTTGCCTTGGAAAAACCAGGCATTGGACATCTGATTGTCGATGGCGCCAGCGGCATCGGTTCCGACCGGACCTGCCCAATAGCCCATTGTTTCGGTGTTGAACATAATCAAGCAGGGATTCCAATCCGCACCGCCGGTATTAATGCCGCCTTCGATTGTGCCGCCCGTGCCGTTTACATTGCTTGAATCGGGTTTGTCACCGGAGAGGTAAGCAAAAGTACCGCCCACGTAAGCCGGCCCTAAATTAACAGTGGCGTCAACGAAAACGCTCAGAGCGTTGATAGTAATATTACCGCCGACTAAAGCACTGTTAAACGGACTTCCATAACGAGTACCCTCCCATTTCCTTGCATCGCCAAAATAATACAACGCTTCCGCCTGCAGAGCCACAGGTCCGATCTTGGCTTTAACAAAAGGGTCTAAGGCATAAACGTTTGTCAGGTAAGGACCATTATAAGAACCCCTATTGGTCGCGTCACGGTCATAAAGGAAAAGAAGACCGGCTTCGCCATGTACATTGTTGCCCTTGAAATTATAAATACCGGCTACGCGGTAAGAATCATAATCTCTATCGGTTACGATTGAATTGTACCAGACACCATTGCTCCAGGAATTATAGGTGACAGAGCTGTAGCTGCTGTCCACTCTTTTGGCATAACCGAGGAAACCGGTAAATGGTCCGCTCTGAATAAAATACTGAATCTGGCCGTCATAGAGCATGTTTCCCTGATCAGCAAAAGATGTTCCGAATACGTAATCCGGCAGATAACCGACTTTGAAAAGACCGATAGGTGAAGTGTACTCAAGATAGACCTGGTTGAAAACGATGTTTTCACTTTCTGCTCTTGTTCCTGCAGAGAAGTTAGTCTCATCTGCCTGGTTTGATTGCCAAGTATTGGACCTGGCACCGCCCCAGATTCTTTCCATAGCGTCAAAACTGGTGACCAGTTTCAGGCAGGGAGATACAATAAAATCCGTCCCCACGCGCAGTCTCTGATAGAAGAAAGCTGAGCTTATATTTGCATGAGACTCGTATGGATTAGCTTTCATTAAATCAACTTTATCTACATACAAACCGCCGACGAAATACTCGCCGCTAACTTTAACGTCAACCGCAAAGGCTGACACACTGAAGGCCATGACCAGCCCCAGTGACAACAAAATTAACCAAAATCTCTTCATTTTATTTCCTCCATGATAAAGAGTTAATAATTTCCGCCTTCAGAAAACGGGTATTTTCTAAAAGCGACTCCAAACACACTGATATTTCGCACTGCACAGGAATTGTTTTCTGTGAAAAACGTGCAAAATATATTTAGTTAAGAATAACATCAGTTAAAAAGCTTGTCAAGATAATTGTGAACCTTCTGTAAGATGTAATAATGCCGGTAAATAACGGCAATATCTCACGAACCAATTGCAAAACTCGCTGGATATCATTCCCGCGAAGAGATTGTGTTGTATAGCAAAAAACGTCATTTTATATCCTCCGCTGGCGCAAAATCAGGGCTAATTTTTGAGTTTGAGGGGGACACACAAAGATTTAATGGTGGAACAAGTGATAATTTAAAGCTCTCCATTCCGGGGAAAAATTAAGATACACGGTATTTTTAAATATTTCTTGACATCAAAGCGATCTTAGGATAGGGGAATTGCAAAGCAGATGTGACTTGCGGTCAAGATATGACTTTTGTTCAGAAAACACCATATATATAATTAGTTATGGTAATTGTGTTGTCAGTATTAATACGTTAGAAAAGCGTTTAAAATCATAAAAAAATTTTAAAATTAGGGAGGTAGAAGTTAATCATGGCTGATGCAAAAAAAGTTCAATTAAAGGATATCTATCCGGTTCCGGAAAAGATAAAAAAGATGGCCTACATAAGCGGCAGAAAAGCTTATGATGAGTTGTGGAAAAAATCGGTCGAGAAGCCGGAAGAGTTCTGGGCGGAAATAGCCGGACAGTATGTGGAATGGTTCAAGAAGTGGGACAAAGTAATGGATTACAACTTTGACATTAAGAAGGGTCCCATCTACGTTAAGTTCTTCGAAGGCGGTAAGCTGAATGTTTCTTATAACTGCCTCGATAAAAACTTGAAAACCCGCGGCAATAAGGTTGCCATTCAGTGGGAAGGCAATGAGCCCGGTGAACAAAAGTCATTTACCTATAAGATGCTGCACGAAGAAGTCTGCAAGTTCGCCAACGTTCTGAAAGCCAACGGTATTAAGAAGGGCGACCGCGTAGTTCTTTATATGCCGATGGTTCCCGAACTGGCAATCGCGATGCTGGCCTGTACCCGCATCGGCGCCATTCATGGTATAGTTTTCGGCGGTTTCAGCGCCGACGCTTTAAGAGACAGAATTGTCAATTGCGATGCGAAATTACTGGTTGTTTGTGACGGAACTTTCCGCGGAGCCAAAGCAGTTCCCCAAAAAGCGACCGCCGATGACGCATTAAAATCATGTCCGTCTGTTAAGACAGTAATCGTTGTCAACAGAGTTGGTGATAAAATTAAATGTGAATTGACTGCCGGCCGTGACAAATGGTGGCATGAAGAAATGGCTAAGGTTGATGCCAAGTGCGAACCGGAATGGATGGATGCTGAAGATCCTCTGTTTATCCTTTATACATCCGGCTCCACCGGACAGCCTAAAGGCGTTATGCACACTACCGGCGGTTATCTGGTTTATGTGTCCTACACGCATAAAATAATTTTCGATTATCATGAAGATGATATTTTCTGGTGCACAGCCGACATCGGTTGGGTAACCGGTCACAGCTATATTGTTTACGGGCCTCTCTGCAACGGCGCGACATCCGTAATGTTTGAAGGCGTTCCCAATTATCCGACCTACAGCCGCTTCTGGCAGACCGTCGAGAAATACAAGGTTAACATTTTCTATACCGCTCCAACAGCTATCCGCGCGATTGCTAAAGAAGGCGACGACTTTGTAAAGAAAGCCGATATCTCTTCTCTGCGTATTCTGGGAACCGTCGGTGAGCCGATAAACCCCGAAGCCTGGAACTGGTATTATAATGTTATCGGCCGCGGCGAATGCCCCATCGTGGATACCTGGTGGCAGACTGAAACAGGCGGTATTTTGATTACTCCGCTGCCCGGCGCTATTGATATCAAACCCGGTATGGCTACCCTGCCTTTCTTCGGCGTGCAGCCCGTTCTTGTAGATGATGAAGGAAAAGAATTTACCGATACAGTGGCCAGCGGCGCACTGTGTATCAAGGTACCATGGCCCGGCATTATGAGAGGCGTATATGGCGATCCCAAGAGATTCCAGGAAACCTATTTCGAACAGTTCCCCGGCTACTATGTGACCGGTGACGGCTGCCGCCGCGATAAAGACGGTTATTATCAGATTACCGGCCGTATCGACGACGTTATCAATGTTTCCGGTCACCGCATGGGAACAGCAGAAGTTGAAAGCGCTCTGGTTGCTCATAAGAGCGTTGCCGAAGCAGCAGTTGTCGGTATGCCGCATGACATCAAGGGTCAGGGCATTTACGCTTACGTAACCTTGAAGACCGGCGTGGAAAAAACGGATGCATTGAAGAAGGAATTAATCGCTCATGTCCGCACAGTCATTGGGCCCATTGCTGCCCCCGATAAGATTCAGTGGGCCGATGGTCTTCCCAAAACACGCAGCGGCAAGATCATGAGAAGAATTTTGAAAAAGGTCGCAGCCAATCTGCTCAACGAACTGGGTGATACCAGCACGCTGGCCGATCCGTCGGTTGTTGACGATATCGTAAAAAACAAGCAGTAAAATAAAGTCCGATTCTCATTAAAAGGGAATCGGACTTTTTTATAAAACCTACAAAGAAAAAATAAAAATGCAAGTCTATCTTTTTCCGAAGAATGACATGCAGAAGAAGGAGGTTGGACAAAGTGAACATTATCGCATGTGTAAAACAAGTACCGGATACGGAAGCCCAGATCAAGGTCAAAGCTGACGGATCAGGGATAGAAGATGGCCAGATCAAGTGGGTCATGAATCCTTATGACGAGTACGGTGTGGAAGAAGCTCTGAAATTGAAAGAGAAAAACGGCGGGGACGTAACAATTGTTTCCGTAGGACCGGCGCGGGCAATGGAAACAATCAGAACGGCTCTGGCGATGGGCGCGGATAAAGGCATTCATATCTGTGATCCCGCTCTGGATAACGCCGACGCTTTTGTCACGGCGTCAGCTTTAGCTGCCGCTATTAAAGGATTGCCCCATGACATTATTTTCTGCGGACAGCGCGCCATTGACGATGACTCCGGCCAGGTCGGAGCAATGCTGGCCGAGCTTCTGGGAATCCCCCAGCTGACTCTGGTCACCAAACTCGATTACGCCGGATCTTCCGTGAAAGTAATCCGGCCGATTGAAGGAGCACAGCTCTCAATAGAAACCAGCTTACCCTGCGTAGTAACGGCGCAAAAAGGTCTCAACGAACCCCGCTACGCGTCGCTTCCCGGAATTATGAAAGCCAAGAAGAAACCAGTGGACGTGAAAAATGCGGCGGCTTTGGGAATTGCCACAGATGTGAAAGCCAAAGTAGCCAAAGTAGTTCCGCCTCCCGCCAGAGCGGCAGGGAAAATAATCTGCGGTGATGATGCAGCGCAGAAGGCGGCGGAATTGGCCCGGTGTCTCAGGGAAGAAGCTAAAGTTATTTAATTTAAAAGCGGAGGAATTGAAAAATGGCAAAAGGAGTATTTGTAATTGCGGAACAGAGAGACGGCGCCCTGCGTAAAGTAAGTTTTGAGCTTGCTTCCGCAGCCAAAAAACTGGCTGATCAGACAGGAGATGAAGTCAGCGCCATTCTGCTTGGTTCAGGTATAGAAGGTTTGGCTGCCGAATTGGGTAAATTCGGTGTGGATAAAGTTTTTGTCGGCGACAATGCGGCTTTGGAACCATACGTTACCGAAGCGCACGCTCAGGTCGTTGCCAAAATATTAAAAGATAATGATGCGGCAATCGCACTGTTTGGTGCGTCAGTTCAGGGCAAAGATCTTTCCGCTCGCGTGGCCGCTAAACTGGCTGGTGGTCTGGCCACGGACTGCACGGATGTGAAGATTGACGGAGGCAAACTGGTTGCCACCCGTCCTATGTACGCCGGCAAGTGCTTCGGCGAAGTGGTATTCAACAGCACCCCGGCAATGGCATCGCTTCGTCCCAACGTGTTTGCGGCTGTGGAAAACGCCAAAGCCGGCGCGGTAACAAAAGTGGATGTGACTGTTGACGGTATCAAGAGCAAGGTTCTGGAAGTACAGAAAGATACCAGTGGCAAGGTTGACTTGACCGAAGCCAACATCATTGTTTCCGGCGGACGCGGCATGAAGGGTCCGGATGAATACAAGATTCTGGAAGAGCTGGCTGACGTGCTCAAAGGCACGGTCGGTGCTTCCCGCGCAGCGGTTGATGCCGGATGGCGTCCACAGAAAGATCAGGTCGGACAGACCGGAAAAGTTGTGTCTCCGAATCTGTATATCGCCTGTGGTATTTCCGGAGCGATTCAGCATCTGGCCGGCATGAGCTCGTCTAAATGCATCGTGGCCATTAATAAGGATGCGGAAGCTCCCATCTTTACGAAAGCCGATTTTGGTGTAGTGGATGATCTTTTCAAGGTCGTTCCCGAATTGACCAATGCCTGCAAAAAGTTGATGGCTTAAAAATTTATTTTTAAAAAGCTTCCGGTAGCAATGTAATAATTCACCGCTACCGGAAGCTGAATATAAACAAATTAACATTCAAGCATCTGCGTAAAAAATTTTATATTCAAGTCAATAAAGACTTGAGGGAAAAATTAATTTAAAAGTATATCAAAAACCCTCAATATTTCGGAGGATAAATGGAACATACAAGCCCAATAGGAATAGGAAATGAAGGTCGTGAAGTTTTCTGGAACGCTCAAGGGTTTGAGCCGTTTCTTTTTCTTTTTACGGCCATAGCAATGGCAATATTCGCTTACGGTGTTTACCGCCGCTGGCAGTTATGGAAAGCGATGGGCAAAGAAGAAATCCGCTGGGATCAGCTTCCCCTGAGACTGAAATCTTTGTTCGTTAACGGTTTCCTTCAGCTTAAAACATGGAGAGACGTTTATCCGGGAATTATGCACGGCCTTATCTTTTTTGGTTTTTTTGTTTTGATTTTCGGAGCCGCTTTCGATGCCGGTGAATTCCACATTACGGAACCTTTGTTTGGTTGGTCGTTTTTACGCGGCAAATTTTACATATGGTTTTCCTTTTTGATGGATTTATTCGGCCTGCTGGTGTTCATCGGAGTGCTAATGGCAATTGTACGCAGATACATTATCAAACCGGATCGTCTCGGTTATAAGGGTAAACCCGATAATACCGCCGATGACGCCATCGCTCTTTTACTGATTGCCGGCATCATCATCACCGGATTTTTAATTGAATCTTTACGTATCTACGTTACCAATCCTCCATGGGAAACCTGTTCGTTTGTCGGTTGGGCTCTTGCTCAAACTTATATCGGCGGACTGAATCTTGAAACCGCAAGGATGTTGCACAAGATAACCTGGTGGACGCATACCTTTCTAGCTCTTGGTTTTATCGCTTACATTCCGTATTCAAGGCTTCTGCACATAATTACTACGCCGGCCAATCATTTCCTTATGTCTCTGAAACCGACCGGATACATTGAGCCGATTCGTGATTTTGAAACGGCGGAATCCTTTGGTGTATCCAAACTGGAAGAGTTTACCTGGAAACAGATTTTTGATTCCGACGCCTGCACGAAATGCGGACGCTGTCAGGATGGATGCCCGGCTTATCTTTCCGGCAAACATCTATCTCCCAAAAAGTTGGTTCAGGATCTTAAGACATATTGGTTGGAAAAAGCACCGCTTGCGGCTACTAAAGCCGTTATTCCCGCCGCGGAAGGCGCGGAAGCACCAGTTCCTGCTGCTGAGGCTGCGGAAGGCGCAGCTCCGGAGAAAGCAATGGTTGGAGAAGTTATAAGCCTGCATGAACTGTGGGATTGCACCAATTGTATGTACTGTATGGAAAACTGCTCCTCTTCCATTGAACATGTGCCAAAGATCATCGATATGCGCCGCTATAAAGTTCTGACCGAGGCGGATTTCGCTCCGGAACTACAACTGACTTACCGCAACATGGAGAATAATTCCAATCCGTGGGGTATCGGAGCTCATATGCGCGCCGACTGGGCCAAGGAAGTTGGCGTGAAAACTCTGGCGGAGGATCCCAACGTTGAATATCTTTTCTATGTCGGTTGTTCAGGATCTTTTGATGACCGCGGCAAGAAAATCTCCGTCGCCTTTGCCAGAATTCTGCAAGCGGCAGGTGTCAGCTTCGGCATCCTGGGAACTGAAGAAGGCTGTTGCGGCGATTCGGCTATGCGCGGCGGTAATGAATACCTCTTCCAGTCGCAGGCTCAAGCCAATATCGAGATAATGAACGGCTACGGCGTAAAGAAAATCATCGCCATCTGCCCGCACGGTTATAACTGTATTAAGAAAGATTACCCCAACTTCGGCGGCAATTATGAAGTTTACCATCATACGGAAATTATCGCCGACTTAATCGCCAAAGGTAAGATTAACCTTACCAAGTCACTGGATGGGACATTCACTTATCATGATTCCTGTTTCCTCGGCCGTTATAACCAAGTTTATGCTCAGCCGCGCAGTATTTTAAACGCTATTCCCGGGATGAAACTCGCGGAAATGGAAAGAAATCTGTCCAAGAGTTTCTGCTGCGGCGCCGGCGGAGCCAGAATGTGGATGGAAGAAGATGTCGGTGATCGCATCAATAACATGCGTACCGACCAGGCTATAGCAACGAATGCCAGCACGGTGGCTGTCGGCTGTCCGTTCTGCCTGACCATGATTTCGGACGGAATCAAAGACAGACAGCAAACGGAAAAAATGGTCGCTTTGGATATTGCTGAAATCGTTGTTAAAGCAATGGGAATTGAAGAAATCAAAGCTCCCGTTGATACTTGCGCAACCTAAGTAATTATTTCCAATAGATTAATAAAAAAAGCCCGATCTGAATGAAGATTGGGCTTTTTTTGTAAAAAATCACGGATATTCAACCCCGTTTATGCGGGATAATTATCCAATAGCCTTTGGCAGGATATCCCTATGTGCTACGCACAAGGGATAGTTCGTCCAACAAATTTCAGTGCGCTGCGCTTCTGAAACTTGGGACTCACTAATTCGACTAACGCTTCGAGCCTATAGTGACCTTTAGGTTATTCCCTTTGTTAGTTTTACCACGGCGCTACGCGCCTGGCATAATTCGTCCAGCAAGCTTCAGTTTACTTCGTTTCTGAAGCTTGGGACTCATTTTCAGCGAGTCTCATTAAAAATTTGTTTTAATTTTTCTCGCAACAGAGTATAAGGCTTTTTATAAGAAAATAAGAAAGGGAGGGTAGTAAATAATGGCAGCAAATATCAGTTATGAAAGTAAGCCCTGGTTGAAATCCTACGAAAAAGGTGTTCCTGAAAGCATCAAGTACGAAGAACTCACCATGCCGGACTATCTTGAAAAATCGGCAAAAGACTTTCCCGATGAAACAGCGATGGTGTTTGTCGGCTATAAGCTGACATACCGCCAGTTCAAGGATCAGGTGGATCGATTCGCCACCTGCCTCACGGAATTCGGCATCAAGAAAGGGGATGCGGTATCGATTCTCTTGCCCAATAGTATTCCCTGCGTTGTTGCCTACTATTCTATTCTAAAGATAGGCGCCATCGTTGTCATGAATAATCCCCTCTATTCGGATCCGGAGTTGGAACATCAGTTCAAGGATTCTGATTCCAAAGTCCTCATTACTCTTGATGCCCTCGGCAATCGCATGATCGATTTGCGGCCCAAGACGAAGATCAAGCAGATCGTTTACATGGGCATCGGTGACTTCCTGAATCCGATTAAAAGGTTTCTCGGGAAGAAGTTAAAAAAATTCCCCTTCGCTGATGTGAAGGCCACCCCGGACGTCTATCGTTGGATGGATTGCATTGCAAAGTACCAGCCCAACCCGCCGAAAGTAAAACTCACTTTCGACGATATTGCCATGTACCAGTATACAGGTGGAACCACAGGCGTCTCCAAGGGGGTTATCCTGACCCATGGGAATCTCAGCAAGCAGGTCCAGCAAATTTCCGCCTGGTTTCCAACGTTCGGCAGGGGAAAAGAAACCATGCTGGGCGCCCTGCCATATTTTCATGTATTCGGACTTTCCTGTTCGATGAACCTGACCGTGTATAATGGGTGGAATCAGATTCTGGTTCCCAAACCGCAGCCGGAGCCTCTGCTGGAGGTGATTCGGGAATACAAACCGACCTTCACGCCGTTGGTCCCGACTATGTACATAGGCATGATGAACCATCCCGATCTGAAGAAAACGGACATGAGTTGTATAAAGGGAGCTTTTTCCGGGAGTGCGCCACTACCCGTCGAAGTCATTCATGAATTCCAAAAACTCACTGGGACCTTCATCTCCGAAGGTTTCGGCATGACGGAAACATGTCCCGTGACACACACCAATCCATTCAACGGAAAGCAGAAGGTTGGCAGTGTTGGCCTTCCCATATCCGATACCCTGTCCCGGATAGTCGATCTTGATGATGGTGTGACGGACATACCCATCGGTAAACCCGGTGAGCTGATCGTCAAGGGACCTCAGGTGATGAAGGGCTACAAAGGGATGGCCGATGAAACAGCCAACGTCCTGAAGGATGGCTGGATGTATACGGGAGACATCGCCACAATGGATGAAGACGGCTATTTCTTTATCGTCGACAGGAAGAAGGACATGATCATCTCTGGCGGCTTCAACGTCTATCCCCGTGATATCGACGAGGTCTATTATGGCAATCCCAAAGTTGAAGAGTGTTGCTCCATCGGTATTCCCGATGCGAAACGCGGAGAGAATGTGAAACTATTTGTCGTCCTCAAGGAAGGCCAGATGGCTACGGCGCAGGAAATGATTGAATATGGCAAGGCTCATCTGGCTGCCTATAAGTTGCCTTCAGAAGTTGAATTCCGCAAGGAACTGCCCAAGACCACCGTGGGTAAAATATTGCGCAAGGAATTGCGGGCAGAGGAATTAAAGAAAAGAAAAGGTTAATAAAACGGGAGTACGGAGAAGTTAAGTATCGCTTCTCCGTATTTTTATAAGAAAGAAAGGGATAATGGAATACAAAAACATTCTTTTTAACGTTGAAGAAGAAATAGCGACCATAACGTTTAACAGACCTAAAGTTTTAAACGCCATGAATTTCGAAGTGCTGACGGAAATTCTCGACGCGGTTACAATCTGCGAAAAAAGCGATAACATTAAAGTACTTATTTTAACCGGAGCTGGAGACAAGGCTTTTGTAGCCGGAGCGGATATTTCCCGGATGCAAAATTCCACATCAGTGGAAATTATCCCATTAATGGAACTGGGTCATCGCACTTTAAGGCTGATCGAAACCATGCCGAAACCTTCTATCGCCGCTGTCAACGGCTTTGCACTGGGCGGCGGAACGGAAATCGCGCTGGCGTGCGATATCAGATTCGCGTCAGAGAAAGCAATTTTCGGGCAACCGGAGATTTTAATAGGTCTTATTCCCGGCTGGGGCGGCACCCAGCGTTTGCCGCGTTTGGTGGGAATGGGCGTAGCCAAAGAAATGATTTTAAGCGGCGTTCAGGTTAATGCTCAGAGGGCTTATGAGATTGGTCTGGTCAATAAGGTATTTGCGCCGGATAATCTTCTGGAAGAGACCAGAAAATTCGCCCGGAAACTGACAAAGCTTCCGTCATTCGCCCTGAAGATGGCCAAGGACGCAATCAATTACGGATTTGATCTACCGCTGGACAACGCCAACAAGCTGGAAGTAAGCTGTGTTGTGCAGTGTTTCAGCACTCAGGATCAAAAAGAAGGTATGAAGGCGTTTCTGGAAAAAAGAAAACCGACATTCACAGGAAAATAAACGTTCAATGTTCTACGTTCAAAGAAATTGTTCCAAACATAACGTAGAACATAGAAGGTAGAACGTGGAACTTTTTAAATCCATTGTGTGTCCTGAACTATTCTTGACTTGACAGATAGTGTACAATCGAGATGTGCCTTGACAATTGTTTCTTTCACCTCATTAGTTTCAGTTATGGGCAGTTGTCAGAATTGAGGATTACCATTTGAACTATTCTTGACGTTATGATTCAGGACAAATCCTGTCTCTACCGTTCTTCTTCGCCTGGTACATGAGTTGGTCTACTCGGTGAACAAACGCCTTCATCTCTTCCTTCGGCTTGTACTGCGCCAGACCGATGCTTACTGTCACATAGACCTCTTGACCCAATGCCAGGGAAAAATTCTCTTTCCTTAATTCCGTTTGGATTCTTTTAGCGGTTACAATTCCCTCCTCGCTTGAGGTCGTAGGCAGCATGATCGTAAATTCCTCGCCACCGTAACGATAGGCGGAATCGATCTCGCGCAGGCTTCGTTTTATTACATGACCAAGTCGCAATAACACATAATCCCCCTGAACATGGCCGTATTTGTCGTTAAAATTTTTAAACTTGTCGAGATCCAACAGCAAAAGGGTCAAAGGCTGTCCATAGCGGTTCGACCGCTCTATTTCTCTTTCCAACTGAGCGTAAAAATGCCGGGAATTGTAAAGCTGCGTGAGGTCGTCGATTATGCTCAGGTCACGGTATCTTTGTTCGCTTTCCCGCAAAGCCTCTTCCGCTCGCTTGCGCTCGGTGATGTCGCGGTAATTAATAATTATATATTCAACAACATTATTGTTTATCTGGTTGCTTCCCACAGCTTCGAGCGTACGCCAACTTCCATCCTTATGACGAAGACGCAATTCACCCTTTATAACAGGGTAGTTTGTATCCTTGGACAAAATATTGAATACGTCAACTAAAGCCTTAATGTCATCAGGATGAACAATCTCAAATCCATAGGCACCAATCCTTTCTTCAGGTTTGAATCCCAAAACACTCTCAATCGCTGGATTTACATAGGTGATAGCCCCTTCCAGATTAACGAGAACAATCATATCTGAAGAGTGCTCTACGAAAGCCCGGAAACGCTGTTCCTCGTCGCGTAATTTTTTCTCCGCTCGTTTGCGGTCGGTAATATCCCTACCTTCGCCTAGTATGGATAGAGGGTTTCCATTATCGTCACGGATGAAACTAAGTGTGGATTCAATCCATAAAGTCCGGCCATCTTTACATCGGCATTCAAGTTCCAGTAAAGTCTCTAAGTAAGGAACTGTTAAAATCGTCTCCATTCTTATTAAAAAAGTATCCATTACGATTTTATAAGATGTTGCCGTGAGGAGTTTATCCAACGGGAGTTGTTGCAGTTCCTTCAGTGTGTATCCCAGTAACTTCTCCCCAGAAGGGCTGATATATGTCCATTGTAAGTTTAGATCCATGAGCCACACGTAGTCTTTCATGTGGTATGCAAGCAGACGGTATTGGGTTTCTCTTTGTTTTAGCAAATCCTCCGCCTGCTTACGCTCGGTGATGTCGTGTGCAATTCCTCTAAACCCTTTTGGTCTACCTGATGAATCTTTTAGTAGCGATATAGATCCTTCAATATATCTTTTAATTCCATTTTTTCTAATAATCTGCTGGCCGAATTCCCTGTTGGGTTCCCCTGTTTTGTAAATTTTATTATACGCTTGAAAAACTTTTTTAAACTCCTCTTTTTCTGTGTACTGCCGGTTATTCATACCCATCAATTCTTCTCTGGGGTAACCAAGGACTCGGCAAAGGGTATCGTTGAAAAAGGTGAGGTTGCCAGCAAGATCAACTTCAAAATAACCTTCTTCGATGTTTTCCAGAATAGTTTTATATCTTTCTTCGCTATGGCGCAGCGTTTCTTCCGCCTTCTTTCGTTTTTTGGCAGTATCCGATGACTTAACTTTGTTTGTTTTTTCGTTTTTCTTCATTTTATAAAAATATATGAAGAATTATTTTGTGTCAAAGGAAATATTGACCACGAAATGGGGGCGTGGAATATATTTATTACGGATTGAAGCCTTGCATACTCAACGAGGATGACGATCTGTTTCTTGCAGGAAGTTATCGATTATCTTTACACTCACTGTCAGGTCAAATTCTGTTTAGGGCACATTATGAAATTTATTAATTCCCAGTGGACACTATTTCTATCAGTGACGGATCATACTCTTGTGGTTTCTCATACCCCAGAAGATTCAGGAGAGTCGCCGCCACATTGGACAGACCTTTTTTTTGAATATCCGCCATGTGATATTCTCCCTGATACAAGGGATCATAGATTATAAAGGGAACCGGATTCAGGGAATGCGCAGTCTTTACAGATTTTACGCCCTTTCTGTCTATAGTGAACATCTCATCCGCGTTGCCATGGTCCGCAGTGATAACGGCAATGCCTCCGATCTCCTTTACGACAGCCAGCAGCGCTCCAACGCATTTATCCACTGTCTCCACCGCAATAATGGCTGCATCCATCATACCTGTATGCCCGACCATATCACCGTTCGGAAAATTGAGCCTTCCGAATCTGTAATCGCCGCTCTTCAGCAGGTCTATAACCGTATCTGTTATCTCTTTGGCTTTCATCCGAGGGGCGCGGTCAAACTCAATCCTGTCGGAAGGTATCTCCACATATTTCTCCAGTGATTCATCGATATAACCGGAACGGTTGCCATTCCAGAAGTAAGTAACATGGCCGAATTTTTGGGTCTCAGATACGGCAAAGGTTTTTACCTTTTCAGCGCAAAGGTACTCGCTGATTACGCGATCGATAGCCGGAGGTTGCACAAGAAAATGGGGAGGTATATGGGCATCTCCGTCATACTCCATCATTCCCGCATAAAATATATCCGGAAGAGGTCCCCTGTCGAATTCAGAGAATTTCTTCTCGGTAAATGCCCTTGATATCTCAATGGCGCGGTCACCCCGGAAATTGAAAAAGATCACAGCATCCCCATCTTTGATCGTCCCATTGGGCATGCCCGAATCATCGGTGATAACAAAAGCGGGCAGATACTGATCCGTTGCCTTCGGATCTTCCTTGTAAAATGTTTTAACTGCATCAGAAGCGGATTGAAACTTCCTGCCTTTTCCCAGGACATGAGCCTCCCATCCCCTTTTAACGATATTCCAGTCTGCATTGTACCTATCCATTGTTACCTTCATGCGTCCGCCGCCTGAGGCTATGGCGTAATCAAGGCCTTTTTCCTCTGAGATCTTTTTCAGTTTTTCTTCTGTAGGAATAATATAATCAAGGGCCGTCCTCTCTCCCACATCCCTTCCGTCAAGAAGGGCATGGACCCTGACCCTCTTGAAATTCAGCTCGGCGCATTTGTCGATCATTATGAATAGCTGTTCAATATGTGAATGGACATTCCCGTCCGATAATAGCCCGATAAAATGGACCGTCCCGCCCTTTTCAGTGCGCTTTACAATAGTGTCCCATACTGCGGACTGAAAGATCCTTCCCGTTTTGAGCGCCGTGTTTACAAGGCGGGCGCCCTGATCAAAGACCCTACCTGCCCCCATGGCATTGTGCCCTACCTCGCTGTTTCCCATATCATCATCTGATGGCAGTCCGACTGCTGTACCGTGGGCATTCAGTTGCGTGTATAGCTTCGATTTGAACAGTTGATCGAGGTTGGGTGTATCGGCTCTATAGACCGCATTCGTTTCATCTGCTTTGCCTATGCCTACGCCGTCCATGATAATCAACAACAGGGGGCCTTTCCGGCCATGAAATGATTTTAATTTATTGAGACTTAATGACATTGATATGCTCCTTGGTTATTTATACCAGCTGAAATTTTTCAGAGATTTCTTTATAGATAAAAGTTGATATCCAGTCAAGAAAAGAGATGTTGCGGTAAAGAGATGTCACGGTAAAATAACCGCTGTCTCATATAAAATTATTGGAAAATATGTTAATATAGCTTGAGATATAAATAAGATAAACTGTCATTTCAGCCACAAAATGTGGGGTGTATGGAGGATCTTCTATAACTTAAAAGAAGCAAAAGCACTAATTGAAAAATGGCGATTGGAATACAGCTATTTTAGAGGGTACTCTTTTATTTCTTTCTTCCTGTTATCCACACATCGTCAACCGTGACTAAAATGCGTGACTTCAAATGATAATCATTAATCATATTTTTCTAAAATTATGATGGTGATAATGTAGCTCAATGGAACGGCTGATGGAAGTTGGATAAATTAACTATTTTTTACATTGACATAATCATGAAAATAAGCCAAATTTCTTCCATTAAATTCAAAATCTTACTTACAAGGAGATCAAATGAAAAAACATATATTTATTTTCTTGTGTGGAACGATAATGCTTTATAGCGGTTGTGCAACGGTTTCGACTCCCATTCAACAAACTGAAGCACCCGTTTCCAAACAACAGCAAGTTAAAGCACAAACTGTAGCACAAACTGTAGCACAAACCCCTATCACTAAACAGTATAAGCGCAAAGTTGCCATTGCAAGATTTTCAAATGAGTCTAATTATGGTCGATCTCTTATGACTGACCAAGATTATGATCGAATTGGCAAACAAGCTTCCGATATGTTAATGGCTAAGCTCATAAAATCAAATAAGTTCATTGTGTTTGAGCGTACAGATCTTTCAAAAATTATAAAAGAACAATCCATAAGTGGTAATGCAAATCTTATCGGTGTTGACGCTTTAATAATCGGTTCTGTGACAGAATTTGGACGTTCATTGGGCGGGAAAGTTGGCTTTCTGTCTAGCACTAAACTTCAAACAGCACGAGCAAAGGTTGAAACTAGATTAGTAGACGTTAAAACAGGACAAGCATTTTTTTCTTCAGCGGGAGTTGGTGAAGCTAATACTGAAAGTGGAGAAGTTGCTGGATTTGGTAGTCGTGCTGATTATGATGCCACTCTTAACGATCGTGCTATATCTGCAGCAATTTCGGATATGCTAGACAAAATTGTTTCATCTTTAGAAGAGCGTCCATGGAAAACTGATATACTTGAAATAAAAGGTGCAGAAGTTTTTATAAGTGGTGGGCAGAAGCAAGGTATTAAGATTGGTGATACTTTACAAGTAATGGAACAAGGTGCAGCTGTTAAAAGCAAACAAACAGGTTTCACGATGAATCTTCCTCCTAAAAAAATTGCTGAAATAAAAGTTTCTGAATTTTTTGGTAATAATGAAAACGACGAAGGATCAGTATGTCAGATTATATCAGGAACAATTAATGCTTCAAATAATGATAAGCTATTTGTTGAAGAGGTGAAAAAATGAGATTTTTTTATATTATAGTACTTATTATGACGATCATTGGTTGTTCTATGCCAGCAACTACTGTGAGAAGTGTTGATTCTAGACCAAGCATAGCAATTAAAGGAGCTTCATCTACAGCTGAACTTCTTGTGGATGACCTCAAAATGGGAAAAGCTGAAACATTCAATGGAGAACCTCAAACGCTTACACTTGAACCAGGGACTCATAAAATATCAATTATTGATAACGGCACTATTATATATGAGCAGAAAATTTTTGTTGAAAGCGAATTAAAAACAATTACTGTACACTAAAGGATTGAACGTGAAAATTACGAACTATTGTATAATTGCAGTAACTATTTTAATGATAACAGGATGTGCTCATACTCAGTATTCATGGAAAAATTACGACCAAAAACTTTATAATCATTATAAAAATCCAGCAACATATGATCAGTTCGTTGAAGACCTTAAAGACATCATGGAAAAAGGTGAAACTAGTGGAAAAATTCCGCCTGGAATATACGCAGAGTATGGATATGTTCTTTATGAAAAAGGTAATTTTCCTGAAGCTATAAAGTATTTCAAAAAAGAACAGGATAAGTGGCCTGAATCAAACATCATTATGACAAAAATGATCAACAATGCACAGAAAAAAACTGCTCAATCAGAAAAACAAAAAGAATCTTTGACGAGCGATACAAATCAAGTTAAAGAGGTGGCGAAATGATAAGACGTTTTTTGATTATTATTCTAGTTATTTCGCTTTTAGGATGTGTAACTACAAAACCTTATGATTTCTCAAAGTTCAATGCTGCCAAACCAAAATCAATATTGATTGTTCCTATAGTAAATCGTAGTGTTGAGGTAACAGCACCCGATTATTGCCTGTCCACTATTACAATTCCTTTGGCTGAGAGAGGTTATTATGTATTTCCCGTTAATATGGTAAAACGTCTGCTAGAGGATGATGGATTATCTGATGCCGACCTTGTACATCATGCATCAGTTGAAAAACTTGCGAACCTTTTTGGAGCCGATGCAGTTCTCTATGTAACTATTAACCAATGGGATGCAAAATACATGGTTTTGAGTTCTCAAGTAACTGTAGATTTATCGTATGTAATTAAAGATGGAAAAACTGGAGATTCTCTCTGGGAACACAATGAAAAAATGGTCTATGTTCCTCAGAATCAAAATACTGGAAATCCTATAGCCACTTTGGTTGTAATGGCGGTAAATGCCGCGGTAACCAAAGCTGCACCAAATTATATTCCTTTAGCACGTCAAGCCAACAACAAAGCTTTCGCATTTCATAATGGACAGGGTATCCCACCTGGACCATATGCGATCGACAAGTAACGTATATTCAAAGAAAGATAATTTGAATAATGCACCTAATCAGCAGTGAGCTACTTATGTTCAGAGGCTTTTTAGGTGTTTTGTTGATCGAATATTTCAAACGCAAGTCGTCAAAATATTCATTCTCAATACTTGTTTCTTTGTGTAATAAACAAAAAAGGGTGGAAAAATCCACCCCTTTTTACTTAGATGAAATTGTTTTAAGTCCTTTCCAATACCATAGACAATCCCTGACCGCCGCCGATACAAAGGGAAGCCAGTCCGCGTTTTAAATTTTTCTTTTTCATCTGCATGGCCAACGTATAGGTAATACGGGCGCCCGAACAGCCGATGGGATGACCAATAGAAACCGCGCCGCCGTTGAGATTGCATTTTTCCACATCAACTTCCAGCTCTTTCATACAAGCCAGCGCCTGTGAGGCAAAGGCTTCATTGAGTTCAAAAAGATCAATATCCTTTACGGTCAGATTCAGTTGTTTGAAAAGTTTACGTGTTGCCGGAATGGGTCCTAAGCCCATGTAAGCGGGATCAACACCGCCGCTGGCGAAGCCCTTGATCTTGGCCAGTGGTTCAAGTTTAAGCTCTTTGGCTTTTTCAGCGCTCATAACAATTACCGCTGCGGCGCCATCGTTGATGCCGGAAGCGTTTCCCGCCGTCACGGTGCCATCTTTTTTAAATACAGTGGCCAGTTTGCCCATCTTTTCCAGCGACGTATCCATAGGACGTTCATCTACATTGAAGATTTTAGGATCGCCTTTTTTCTGCGGAATGACAACAGAGACTATTTCATCGGCCACTTCGCCGGAGGCGTTCGCTGCGCGCGCTCTCTGGTGGCTTCTCAAAGAAAATTCGTCTTGTTCCTGACGGGAAATTTTGTAAAGAGCCGCGATGTTTTCCGCTGTTACGCCCATGTGATAACCATTAAATATCTCATAAAGGCCGTCATAAACCATTAAATCGGTGATCTGACTATACGGCATGCTCATGCGATAGCCCCAGCGGGCTCCGGGCAATACAAATGGCGCATTGCTCATATTTTCCATCCCGCCGGCAACAATAATTTCGGCATTGCCGGTTTGGATGGCCTGTGCCGCCAGCGCGATAGCTTTCATCCCCGAAGCGCATATTTTATTTACGGTAAAAGCGTTGGTTTCTTCCGGAAGACCGGCGTAAATGGAAGCTTGACGGGCGACGTTTTGACCTTGTCCCCCCTGTAAAACATTGCCCATGATTACTTCATCTATATAGACAGGCTTAAGGGATTCATCATAATCGTAATATTTTTTGTTTATTGCCGTTATTTCAAAATTACCTAAAGCAGCTGGCCGGCAGCTTTTCGAAAAATCATCAATTGACGGCCTCAACCCCGCACGTTTCAGCGTTTCTTTGATAACCAAAGCTCCAATATCAACGGCGTTTACACCTTTCAGCGATCCGCCGAATTCACCTACTGCAGTTCTGGAACCGTTTACAATTACTACTTCTTTCATCTCTAACTCCTTTCCAATATCAAAATATTTTTAAGCCAATTTTCTGTCACATTGTTTACGTGAGTATTGGGATTTCTTACAATTTAATCAGGTCCGCGAATTTTGAAATTGATTTAGCACAATTTTTTCTAAAATGCATCAAGCGGGTTTACGAGCTACAATCCACATGTTGTCACTGGTAGGGAAACGATCCCATATGTTGAACCGGACAATCTGGAATCCTGTATCCCTGATGATTTTGCCAAGGGTTTCCGGCGTCCAGTAATTAACATGGTCAGGATACCGGAACCCGCACCATTTTTGTCCCATGACGATGCGATTAAGACAACCATAATTAGGTACCTTAATAATGATATTGGCGCCGGATCGCAAGATTCGCAGAATTTTCTGAAGAACCTCACGGGGCGCGGATTCATGTTCTAAATAGGCGGACATGATTGCAGCGCTAAAGAAATCGTTCTCAAATGTATCTAATCCACAAAGGGCGTTGCCGCAAAAAACACGGCCTCCGCGAGACTTAGCTATTTGTTGAGCCCTGCCGGAAAGATGTTTTGATACTTCAACGCCGAAGGGAGTATATTTTTGATCGAGGCGGGACATCACTTCTCCTCCTCCGCATCCAATATCGATTATCGGTCCGGCAGGAAAGTACTGCTTTACCAGGTCTATGAGCTTATCCCGGCGAATCAGCCTGTCCTTGTAACGCTCGATAACCCGCACACCTCGCCGCAGGGCTGATTCCTTTTTCTTTTTCTCCTGGGATACTTGATGAGATGTTTTTTCCCAGGCGAAGGTTTCCTCAAGATCTTCATAGGCAGGAGGATTTTCCAGATAAACCAACCGGCACTGTGCGCACATTTTTATGATCCATGGATCCTTTGAATATATCGAAGGTTTTATATCTTTATTTTCATTGCCACATAGAGGACATGACCGATAAATACCATTATTGGCTATGGATTCTGCTTGTTGAACCATCTTTTCCCCGTCACCATTCATATGCGGATAAGTTTAGAAAACTCTTACACAACTAGTCATGGGTTTCAACCTTTTTTCTTATACTAATTCGCTTTTTTGGAGGTTATTTTTTGCTTGCCTCCGCTGTTTTTTTATTCTATACTCCCGCCACTGTTGCAAATATAGATAACTAACATGCGTCAGTTATCACAAAGTCAACATTAATGAGATGATTTACGAAAATTAGAAGGAGGAAAAAATGAAGAAAGTAATTGCTGTAGTTTTTCTTGTTTTATTGTTGGGTACCTTTACGTCTTATGCGGCTGGATTAAAAGTGGGGGACAAAATAGGTGACTTCAAACTGAGTGCTGCTCTTGATGATAAGGAATATACCCTCAGTTCACCGGAATACGCAGGCAGAGTCGTTTATATCGTATATGCCAGCTCGAGCTCAGCAGATGATAATGATCATGTAACTGAGGCAATAAAAGCCGACAAGGATATCGACCGTCTGAAAAAAGAAAATAAGTACGTTGGATTGGGTATAGGAAACGAGAAGGACAGCGGGGTGCCTAATTTTATGATTAAGATAATCGCCAAGCGCAAGCAGAAGAGTTCCGGCGCCATCGTCATGCTCGATCCGGATTTTATATACGGCAACCTCGTGGGGGCTCCGCACACAATCGCCACATCAATCCTCGTTGACAAGAACCGAATTGTTCGTTACGTTTATTCAGGTAAAACTCCGATGGGGAATATTCCCCCACTTATCGATTTAATAAAGAAATATGCACAAGAAAATTAAATTGCCATTCATTTAGCAATATCCCCCCTCGATTTCCCAAATAGGATTCGAGGGGGGAATATTTTATTGTAATACTCCAATTTAATGAGACTAGCTGAAAACGAACGCAGTGAAATTTGAAGCGTTAGTCGTAATGAGGCTTAAACTTCAAAAGCAAAGCACATTGAAGTTTTTTAGCCGAATTATCCAATAGCCTTTGGCTATTGGAAATTATCCCAGGAATGAAGTGACGTGGGGTTATTCCGTATAAAAAAGTATAATATCCGGAATTCCCAGCAACTTGCTGCGGAGTAGTTTTCCAAAGCTTGCTTTGAGGTTCATGCCAATAATTTAAGGTGAAGCCGCTCATGGGCAATATTATTGACGGGAATAAAATAGCGCAGGATATTCGTAATGAAGTGCGCCAAAGCGCTATTTCGCTCAAAGAGCAAAAGGGAATTGTCCCGGGTCTGGCAGTTGTACTTGTAGGCGAAGACTCTGCCTCGCAAGTCTATGTGGGAAGAAAAGCCAAGGCGTGCGCGGAAGTTGGTTTTTTCTCCCGCGAGTATAAGCTTCCCGCCGAAACAGATGAAGAAAAGCTGCTCAAGATTATCAGAAAATTAAACAGAGATAAACTTATTCACGGCATTTTGGTCCAGCTTCCCCTGCCCAAACATATTTCCACTGAAAAGATCATTGCTGCCATCGATCCACACAAAGACGTGGACGGTTTTCATCCCTACAATGTGGGTGGCCTTGTAACCGGCTCGCCGCTGTTCATTCCCTGCACGCCCCAAGGCATCATGGAATTAATTGCCCGAACCGGTATCGATCTGAAAGGTAAAGAAGCAGTTGTGGTCGGACGCAGCAATATTGTCGGGAAGCCAATTGCTCTATTACTTTTGGCCCAACATGCCACTGTTACTATTTGTCACTCAAGGACAAAAAACTTACCCGTTGTTACCCGCCGGGCTGATATTTTGATTGCAGCCGTCGGTAAAGCTCATATGATTAAGGCGGATATGGTTAAAGATGGTGTGATAGTAATTGATGTTGGTGTAAATCGTTTGGAAAATGGCAAGCTGGCGGGAGATGTCGATTTCAACGAGGTTGCTCCCAAAGCATCCTATATCACACCGGTTCCCGGAGGTGTCGGTCCAATGACCATTGCCATGCTGATGAAAAACACGCTCGACGCGGCGAGAATTTTTTAGTGACAGAGATTCGAAATGACATTTTCATTTGGTAAACATCTTGATTCCGCACAGATGGTATCAATTTGCTATTTGGATATTTAAAAAATGCGATGTCGCTTACATTTATAAGTATGCATACGCGAATTATGACTGTATTTAGCAAAGTTTAATTTAGATAAGACATGAGAATTAATTTTATTCAAGATATTATAGATAAGATAAGAGGAAAAAAACATTATGTGAGACCCGTGAAACCAGATGGTTTCTTTGGTCAATATGGCGAAGATGCTGTCCTAAATAAATTGTTAAACAATAAAACTAACGGTTTCTATATTGATGTTGGCGCTAATCATCCAACAGAACTTAGCAATACTTATTACTTCTACCTTAAAGGATGGAGAGGAATAAATATAGAAGCCAATCCTTTATTGATTTCGAATTTCAATGAAGTGCGTCCTGAGGATATAAACTTAAATTTAGGTGCGGCAGACGTGTCGTCTGATATGACTTTTTATGTGCTTTCTGCGAATACTGTAAGTTCTTTTAGCGAAAAATCCGCGAAAGAGAACTGCAAAAATCATAACTGTACAATAGTTGATAAGATTAAGGTTAAAACAGACACTCTTGAAAATATAATAAATCATTACGCCCCGGATAAACATATAGATTTTATGTCCGTAGATGTTGAAGGATTTGATATACAGGCTTTGAAAGGAAATGACTGGAATAAATATAGACCAGATTTCCTCATGGTTGAAACTAACGGAAAAAAAATGACAAAACTGAATCGTTTAATTGATAAAATCGATTATAAACTCATTTACGACAACGGAACCAATAGTATATATAAAAACGTCAGACTTTAATTTTGAATTATATTTGTTGTCTAAGCAACTTCAGTTTAAAATAATTGGTGTGGAATATATGGACAAATTAGATATATAGAAGTGAACTGCATCTGATACTTGTACCAAATTTCAAGTTAGAGTTCAGCCATTTTTTAATAATTACTAATTGAAATGTTGTGTGAATTGGCAAAATAATAAAACAACAGTATATAAAAAACATCTATAGTCGGTCTTTACACCTGATGTCAAGAAAGCTTCATCCTATGACAGCTTAATATAGCCTCTGAAAGAATACCAATCCCCCTGTTAGTTCAAATCTATTTTGACAATGATTCCTTGCAAGCCCTTTATTCATGCCGATTTCTTAAAGGGGTTCTTGGTATTGATATTGGTATTGGTATTGGTATAAGTATGTACTTATTCTAGATAGGACTTTGGCGGCACCATTTTATCGTCCTTGCTAAGGATAAAACATTTACCATTATAATAAAATTATGTTCCTTCCATTGCTATAGGTTTAGCCAATGGTTCCATTTCTGTAATAGGAAGGCCAAATGCTATTTTGGGATATGTGTTTACAAGAGGATTAATCATAACTTGAAGGAGAAAGGGGGTCTGCGGATCTTTCCACATTTGTTTAAGCCCGGATATTACATCTTTCGGTTTATCAATCGTAAGGGCTTGTATCCCGTATGCTTGGGCTATCTTCGAAAAATCAGGCGCCGAGTATCCCCAATAGGTGGACTGATAACGCTTATTAAAATAACTTTCCTGGAACTGCCTTACCATACCGTAGCACTCATTATTTATAACAACTATTTTAATAGGTAAATTGTTTTTAATTATGGTTTCAAGTTCCTGGATGTTGAGTTGGAAACCGCCATCGCCGGCTACTAAGACTACAGGCTGCCCCGGGTAAGCCAAGCTTGCACCAAGCGATGCAGGGAGAGCAAAACCCATAGAAGCCATACCGCCGGATGTAATGAATCTTTGATCGGCGCCTAATTCAAGCGATTGGGCTGCCCACATTTGATGTTGGCCTATGTCTACAACGAATGCCGCCGCTAAATTTGATTTCTTTGATAGCAGATGCATAAATTTATTGGGATTAATCCCCGTGATTCCCTTTAATTCTGAAATATCAGGCCAAGATTGTTTTAGGTTTATAATTTTTTTCAACCAGTCACTATGATCCGGCAGCTTGTATTGCGCTGAAATTTCCGCAGTCATAGCCAGGAAAGGTTGGATATGAGCCAGTATCGTTCTACATCCTTTTATACGATTATTTATTTCTCCCTCTTCACAATCTATGTGGTATATTATTTTATCGTTCTTGAAAGCCTTTGTATCAGCGCCAGTTTGTCTTATATCGAGGCGGCTGCCTATTACCAGTAAAAAATCAGAACTCCCTATCGCCTTATTCGCCCAACGGTTACCATAGGTTCCGATCATGCCTAAACGTAAATGATGATCATAGGGTAAAATATCTACAGCCATCAGAGAATTAACAACAGGGATCTTGACCTTTTCAACAAAGTTCCGGAATAGTTCACTGGCACGGGCTGAATGTATTCCTCCTCCTGCTAAAATCAGCGGGCGTTTTGCCGAAGATAGTTTCTTTAACAATTCTATAATAAATTTTTTATTCGGACTTTTTATTACGGGAGAAGATAAACGAACAGGCATAGGACTATCAATCTCAGATCCCTGAACATCCATAGGTATATCAATTAACACGGGACCTGGTCTATCTGACAAGGAGACATTGTAGGCTCTTTCCAGAATATCAGGAACTTCTCTCGGCGAATTTACACGCCAGGCCGCTTTGGTAATGGGATGGGCAATAGATACTATATCGGTTTCTTGAAAACCCTGTTGCCGTATAGGTTTATTTCTCTTCTTTTCGTGAGTATTGACTTGACCTGTAATAAAAATGGCCGGAGTTGAATCAAAATAGCAGGTGCCGATTCCGGTAAGTAAATTAATCGCGCCTGGTCCGCTTGTTGCCATTGCTACCCCTGGCCGGCCCGTAACACGGGCCAAAGCATCAGCGGCAAAGGCTGCTGATTGCTCGTGATGACAACTAACAAGATTAATTTCACCCTGCCGGTGTATAGCATCTAGGAGATGAGTTATCATTCCGCCGGCAACTTCAAAGACAAAATTAATTTTTTGGGCGTTTAAAAAAGCGGCTATATATTCTGCTACGTTAATTTTCCACCTCGTTTTTCTATTCCATAAATTATTGCTTTACCAAATCTTCCATGCGGCCTGGCCTGAGTCCCACATCTGATTCAACATCTCATATTCTCGGTAGGTATCCATGCCTATCCAGAAGCCGTTATGCTGGAAGGCCATCAATTGACCATCGGAGGCTAGTTTTTCCATGGGAGCGCGTTCCAATATACATTCAGGATCAAGATAACGGAATACTTCGCGGTTAAAGACAAAGAAACCGCCGTTGATCCACTCTGCCTGAACCTTTTCGCGGAAACTTCTCACCTTGCCATTGTCCAACAGATCTAAAACACCGTATCGCGAGGGAGCTCTGGTTGCCGTAAGGGTGGCAATCTTTCCGTGGGATTTGTGAAATGAGGTGAGGTTCTTCAGATCCACGTCGGCAAGACCATCGCCATAAGTAACCATAAAGGATTCTGTATCAATATAGGGTTCGATGCGTTTTACCCTGCCCCCCGTCATGGTGTGTAAACCTGTATCCACCAGAGTGATTTCGAAGTCCTGTTCCGTATGGTTGCTCTGGAAAGAGACGCGGTTTTTCTTTCCTAAGTAGATAGTGAAATCATTACTGATGGCTTCGTAATTCAAAAAGTAGTCCTTGATGATGCCGCCCTTATATCCAAGGCAAAGTATAAAACGGCGGAAACCGTAATGAGCATATATTTTCATGATATGCCAGACGATAGGTTTGCCGCCCACTTCCACCATTGGTTTGGGCTTGAATTCCGTTTCTTCGCGAAGCCGTGTTCCCATACCACCGCAGAGAATGACCACAGGGATGTTACTCTTCATAAAGACTCCTTAAAGATTTCTTATTTTACTCCCAATCGTCTAGCCTGACGGATTAAGGTTTTACGCCTTTGCTTATTAAATATTGGGATATTCCTTTGAGCATAACAGCGGCCGCGCAATATAATAATTGTGCCTTAAAGGAATATTTTAACCTAATTATAAAAATATTAACAGACAGATAACCTATTGTCAACCTGTCTCCTGAATCTCAGATGTTTGTGGGCAAGCCATTTCCGGTTGTCTGTGCAAGCTGCCATCAAGAGACACTGTAGGATGCATTACGAAATAACAGCCTGTGCATTTAAACTTGACAGGCAAGATCGCGTACTATAAGTTTCCAGAAACACAAACAAAAAGGAAGTTCTTTTCAAAAAATATGAAAATAATTCTTATCACTGCATCTTTTGAAGATGAACAAAGATCTACCGAAATACAGGACAATTCACATTATCCAATAGGTCTTGGGTATCTACATTCTTTTATCGAAAGCAAGGGGCATGATGTAAAAACATTATTCTTAAATGATTATGAGCCTCAAGAGTGTATTAATATTTCAATCAGGAGTATAGAAGATATTAATCCTGATGTAGTTGGGTTTCAAATCCTGACAGGTAACAGAGTCTGTAGTTTTAGATTAATAGAAATTATACACAACAAATATTCTAACATAAAAATAGTAATAGGTGGGATTCATGTATCTGTAATGTACGAACAGATTCTTAATAAATATCCCTTTTTAACAGCCGTTCTTGGAGAAGGAGAAATAACTTTTTCTGAATTAATTAATGGCGGGAAGAACATAGAAGATATAGACGGAATAGCCTTTAATCATAACGGCAGAATAGTTAAAACCAAAGATAGAGCACTAATAGAAAATCTTGATGAACTACCATTTCCCAAACATGAAATCTTTTTTAACGAGTTTAGAAGGTGCGGGTGTCTTCTCACGAGCAGGGGTTGTCCGTTTTCATGCACTTTTTGCTGCATATGTACAATATCAAAAAGGAAAATTCGTTATAGATCTGTAAATAATGTTGTTGATGAAATTGAATATATGACAAAAAAATTTCACGGAATGTCGTCTGTGTGGATACATGATGATTCTTTGTTCCTGAATAATGACCGAGTAATTGAATTATGCAACGAGATAGTAAACAGAGGAATAAAAATTGAATTTATTTGTAGTGGCAGAATGAAGCCTTTGAATAAGCAGATGGTTACTGCGCTGGAAAAGGCTGGCTTTACCCACGTCTTGTTTGGTCTAGAAAGTGGTGCCAAAGAAATATTAAAAACATCAAAGAAAGCAATTACAAAAGAAGATGCAATTAATGCCATTGAATTATTTTCAAAATCTTCGATCAGGGTTACTATTTTTCTAATCATAGGCCTGCCAGGTGAAACCATTGAAACCGTAAAAGAAACTATAGCGTTGGTTCAAACCCTTCAAAGGATAAAATATATTTGGTTTGGAGATGTTATGGGCAAATTGTTTATTTATCCTGGCGCCGAGGTTTATGAAATTGCAAAAGCAAAAGGTTTTATAGATGACAGTTATTGGTTAACAGATAAGAACATTCCTTTTTATGCGGCGGAACATTCAATAGAAAAATTACTTGAATTTGAAGATATGATGATAAATCATTTGTCTATGTATCGAATATTTACGTCTGCAGGATTTGATGCACAGAAAAAAATGATTTATCTGATATTTAAAGATAAATTTTTTAGAAGAAAGTTCATCAATCAATTTTTTAATATTGTTCTGCCAAGAAATAGAATTAATCAAATAAAAAAGTCTCTAGGGTTAGACAGGAAGACAAGGAAAGCACGAGCGGCTTTTATAAAGAATCTAATTGGATTGAACTCTACACCCCAATAGTGTGACGATAAAAAAGGCCGTGCGTACGAGATGTGCGCAGATTGAAAAAAAGTAACAGTTTAGTCCTTTAGTTCGACCGTCAAAAAGTAATAACTTACCGAATTGGCGGTATAAAGCGCCGAATAATCGACAAATTTATGAAAATTGCCATCTGCAACGACATCAGCCAGTTTCATTTCGATCGACTCCGTGATCGTAACTGGTCTCAGCAATTTCTTGGATCGGCATGGGTTACTAGTCTCTACGAACGCCAAGCGGAAATGGGGATTGAGCTGGCATCTGGAGATGTAGCGGTACAGCGGGTGAAGTCGGGACAGTGGCGAGCAACCGATGTGTACGTGGTTCAAGAAATGGATGATCCCCATGGTCGGAAACTGTGCCAACTTGGTGCTGTTCCATCCGTTCTCACGATGTTCGAGACCCCACTCGTAGCATATCGCAGTGTTGATCGTCTTATGCGACTAGGCGTAAAGTTCCCCCACTGCATAGGACCGCGGGCAATCTTTGAGCGTGCTCCGGCACAGCGACAATCTCGCCACTGGCAGCTTTCGTTTCCGAGCTACTGGCGCAATCAATTGCCCACGCCGATTCCGTGGTCTCAACGTAAACACGCCGTACTGGTAGCGGCCAACAAGTATTGGTGCGAACGCAAATGGGCGCGGGTAAGCAATACCAAGGATGCGCTTCGAGTTTTACGGCATGGACTTCGAAAGCAACTCTCCCCGACCTACCAGTTCTGTAAGCGGTTGCAATTGCATGATGCGCGACTCGATCTGCTTCAAGTTCTTGGCTTAAGTGAAAAGGTAGATGTATTTGGGCGCGGTTGGAACGACACGGGGAATCTACCACTATATCAAGCGGAGAAACTCGCCACAATTCGTTCAGTGTTTCAGGGACCATGCGACGACAAGCACGAACTCTTGAGCCGCTACAAATTCACTATTGCATTTGAGAACACTGCATATCCAGGCTATGTGACCGAAAAAGTGATCGACGCAATTGTGGCTGCATCTGTGCCCGTGTATCTGGGCGCTCCAGATATTGTTCAGCAATTGCCTGCTGAAACGTTTATCGATGCGCGAGCACTTAGCTCTCCGGAAGCGATTTCTTCGTGCATGGAGCAGATGACTGAGTCCGAAGCGGTGGCGATGATAGAAGCGGGCCAGAAGTTCTTACGATCATCGCAAGGTCAACGACATACCTATGAGGGCTTCGGTGAGTGGATCGTGTCGCTTGTAAGCGGAAAGGAGTTGAGCGAATGAGCGAGAATAATCCCATCGGCATTGAGATTCTGGTGCTCACATACAACCGTGCGCCACTCATCGGAGCAACACTCGAATCGTTGCTAGCGCAGGTGCAACCAGCTTCCCGCATTTGCGTGCTCGACAATGGAAGCACTGATGACACAGAGAAAGTTGTGAGATCCTTTACGGCGCGCGGCGTCGAACTTGTTTGTCGGAACTCAAATGATCCGCGTGCCTGTTGGCCGGAGCTTCAAACCATGGCTCACGGACCATGGACCATGCTATTCCATGATGATGATCTGCTGCATCCAAACTATTTGCGCGATGTGTCTGCGGTACTCGCCCATGAACCACATGCCACGGTGGCCGTGTCGGCCATGCGTGTGTGCCAATATCCAGAGCGCGTAGTATGGTGGAAAGTTCGCGGAAGCCGTTATCGCATACTGACGGGGCGACAATTGGCCGCACGTTTGTACGGAGGGTTCCCAATGCCATTCTGCTCGGCAATCTACCGGACTGATGTGCTGCAGCGAGGTAACTTCCGGTATGAAACATACGGCAAGATCTTTGATCGTCCGTTCGTGGTCGAGGCGGCGAGGGCAGGTATCGCGGTGGTCATGCTAGATCCGTATGTGAAGTACAGAGTCCATGCAAGTCAGGACAGCGCAGACCAATCCACCGGACCGTTTCTTCCAGAAGTCTTCGCGCACCAACGCTACTACCGCAAAGTACTGGGGGAGAGATTGAGCGACTTCCCCGGACGCATTTTTCTGCGCCGAAATTACCGTAATTTGCTGGGGGAGCTTACTCGACTGAATCGGAATGCCCGAGTGCCCATTACGCAAGATGCGTTCTTTCATGACGCTATCGAGGCGGGAGCGGCGTCAACCTGGTCACTCCGCTGCGGCAAGTTTTATGCCGCTCTGACTCAAATACCAAGGCGGATCGAGCGAGGATTTAAATCATTTGTTCGCAGGGACAGCTGTAACCACAACCGTTAGCCAACTGCAAACATTGCCCACGTCAATTCTTTATAAATATAAATTTCATCACTTCATGATTTGAAAAGAACAAAGCGAGTGAATTGGTGCTTCCGCTTCACGATCTTTTTCCCCAAACCATTGTTTGGGAATGATGACCAGTGCATCAGGATTGAGTGCTGCGGCAGTCAAGCTGAAGGTGCTGTTGGAACAGATCAGGATGCGGGCATATCGCATGATCCGATGTGAGGTATATGGGTCAATGTTATCTAAAAATGATGTTGTCTTAAAATGGGGTGAAACCGCGTCTCGGAAACCAGATTCAATAGGCGAATCCGACAGAATCACAGCATGGTTAATCAATCCAGAGAATTTCCTGACCAGGCCAATAAACTCTCCATCCGAGATTAAATGGCTAGCCACATTGACGTAATCGCCGCGCCGTATGTGTATACAAAGAAAGCCGCCCAAAACCTCTTCGGGCAAGATGCCACCGACCCCGGCAACATTCTTAAAAACTGCCCGAATATTGGGTTGGGCAAGCGCCTTGAGGCCAAGCTCCAACATGATTGGCCCATCTCGCAAAATATCGGCATTTCGCTTGTTGAGTTCAGGCGCTTTATCAAAAGATGTTTGGGGTAATCCGAATTGTTCCAGTTGCCAAAACCAATGTGTGAGTTGTCCTGCTTTCCCGATCTCGGCCATTCTTGCTTCAGTATTGAAATATGACAAGTCGGCAAATACAGGGTGCCCGGCATTCTTCATCGAAAAATAAACGGCCGCCTGTATGATTTGGGTGCCCATGCCACCGGCAAAAACCACAACCGTAGGCAATTTTTTGTCAGCAGGGGAACACCGGAAGAATTTCATGATATTCATAATCTTTGAGATCTCAATATATTACATTACTCAACGCTAGGCATACAGACAACTTGAAATCGTTTCCATATCCATTTCCGACAGCTCTGGATAATTGCCGCAATAGAAACCGTTATCATGCAAGAAATCGGTTCCTGGGAGAGGATAGCATTCCTTCACATATTTTCTGTAGAAGGGCTGGCGCTGTATGTTGCCCGCAATCATTGACCTGATTTCTATACCTGCGCCCGCGAAGCGCGCAAGATACTGCTCTCGCAGTTCCGGCGTTTTACAAACAACCGGAAAAGCAAAGGTGGAAAGCGTTGTGATATGGTCGTGTTTCAAAATGACCATATCATCATTTCCCATCATGAGCTTTTCCAGCCACAGGTAGTTCTTTTCCCGGCGTTGGATATTCTCCTCCAGAAATTGCATTTGATACTGCCCCAGGAATCCGGTGATTTCCGTAGGCCGCATATTGAACCCGAGGTCATAAAATGTATATTTGGCCTCGAATTCTGAGTTGATATCAAATTTTTTCCGCCATTTGTGCTGTTGCTGTGCGGTAAGGTTTCTGTCCCATCCGTTTGCGCGCACGATGCGCAGCATTTCAGCGAGTTCCTGGTCATCGGTGCAAACCATTCCGCCCTCAATAGTGGACATGTGGTGTGCTACAAAAAATGAGAAGCTCGCCCCTACGCCGAAATTACCGGCTTTCCCGGAGGGGAGTGTCGTTCCCAGCGCTTCGCAGTTATCCTCGATTAGGATAATATTCCTTTCTTGGCAAATGGATTTGACCTGGTCTATATTTCCCGTAAACCCCAATGCGTTGGTCAGGAACAATGCCTGCATGTTTGTTTCACCCAGACGCTCCTCAAGGTTGCTGGACATCACGTTCAAGGTAAAAATGTCGCAATCTATGGCAACCGGGATCAATCCCATTTGTATGATGGGCATGGTATTGGTGGACCACGTCAATGCGGAAAAACCCACGCGATCTCCCTCGCTCAATCTGCCAAGATTCCTGAGCGCTTGCAGCATGGCAAGGTTGGCGCTGCCGCCGCTATTGAATAGGACGGATTCCTTGCGCCCCTGATAATTAGCAAACTTGCGCTCGAATTTCAGGCATTCTGCATCCATGCTCAACTGTCCGGCTTGCAGAATGAATTCCGCCAATGCCTTTCTGGTTTCATACTCATTCAGGAAAGCATTCTTCATCAAGGGGATCATGCTGGTTCCTTTAACCGTTTATAAATTTCTATCATTTGCTCTATTCCGGCCTGCAAGGTTATCTCCGGCTTGAAGCCCAAGGCTTCCATGCGGCTCACATCCATACATTTTTTTAACATGCCATCCGGTTTCGAATTATCCCAGAAAATCTTCCCGCTATAACCCGTCAAACCAGCCACCATGCCAGCCAGTTCTTTGATACTGATATCAAGGCCGGTTCCAATGTTTATGAATTGATAATCGTCATAATTCTCAAGCATGAAGAGAATCGCACGCGCCATATCATCCACATGCATGAACTCCCGCCGCGCAATGCCTGTACCCCATAGCGTAATAGAGGGAACATTTTCCGCCGAGGCATCCACAAAACGTTTCACCAATGCCGACAAGACATGCGAATGCTTTAAATCGAACGAGTCATTGGGGCCATACAAATTGCAAGGCATCAGGCTGATGCTGCTAAACCCATACTGCTTCTTGAGGCCCTCAAGCAATTTGATTCCCGCAATTTTTGCTATGGCATACCCTTCGTTGGTCGGCTCCGGCTTGCCGTTAAGAAGATATTCTTCTTTCATCGGTTGCGGGCACTCTTTAGGATAAATGCAAGAACTGCCCAAAAACACGAATTTATTGACGCCATGCTTCAGCGAAGCCGTCATCACATTATTCTGTATCTGCAAATTATCCAGTAGGAATGTGGCGGGATTATCAATATTGGCCTGAATGCCACCCACCTTGGCAGCGCACAGGATGACAATCTCGGGCTTTTCCCTTTCAAAGAACCGTACAACCGCCATTTGATCGGTAAGATTGAGTTCTTTGCTCCCCACCGTAAGCAAATTCGTGAAACCTTGTTGCTGCAATAGCCGCATGGTTGCGGAACCTACCATACCCTGGTGACCGGCAAGAAATGTTCTTATTCGTCTATTTAATATCACTATTTGTTCCTGCTAATCAAGTCTAAATTATTCATACCAGCATCTCGGAAGATGATAGTCTTTCTTATTGGGATTGTTCGGCCTGTCTAACTTGTGCGGAAATGTCAATGTTGGTTGTCTACTTGAGATTCTGTCTTTTCTTAAAAATGTGAACTCCATAGTTTGTGGAATTACGAACATTTTATAGATTGTTGTTTTCCCGGCGTTATTGGGGTGTATGTGAACTATTTCAAAATCTTTTAATAATTTTCTAAAGGTGAGATTGATAAGGTCAAAACCAGATTTGACGATAATGGCCTCTAATCGATGAAATTCAATCACTAAGATTCGAAATTTCCTAAGAGTTTCCCTACTGGTATCAAATATAACCTCGTATTCGGCACCTTCAATATCCATTTGTAAAATGAAATCATTTTGGTTGGGAGATTTCCTGTTCACCCAATTTTCCAAAGTTATATGTATAGAATCTTCCATTTGGCCTAAGTATTTTTTTTCGAAATCAAATAGTTTATTTTGAATAGGTGGCGCTTCTACAGAATAATCGGCTAAAAAACATTTAATCCCTCTATTCGCAAATTCAAGCTCAAAATTTGCAACTCCGCATACACCAGATGAAAAACAGCAATTGATATTGTTTAAATCGTCAGGAACAAGATAGCCGCCATCACCGTCACCACCAATACGAACGAGGTTGTGGTTTGTTGTTATTGGTTTAAGCAATGAAATAAAATCCCTTACTATGGCCACATCCGTTGTTTTACAAAGCAGTTTATTTTGATTTAAAAGCAAAGATTTTAGATAATTTCCTACGAAATTAGACATAACACATTTATTCCTCGATGTAATATTTAGACCGTTGCCTATGTACAGAATTTTTGAGCAACGCGCTCTAAACCTTATCTTTTTCACTTCCGTGATATTTTAGCAACGTGCAAATAATTCTGCAATCTTGGCATCACCTGAAGTTTTTCATAACTTCGTTTCTTCTGCTTTGTTTTAAACCCTGCCATCTTTGGTTTCTAATATCAACTTCGCTTTTCTTTCAGTATATTTTCATATATGGCTGCGTATTTTTTTGTTACATCGTCCCAAGTATTCTGAGTTGCTGTTTTATAGGCAGCTTCAACCAACGGCCTGCGAATATTTTCATCTAGCAGGAGAGCTATCTTTGCCGAGATATAATCAGTGTCAGATGTATCATTAATAATAAAGCCGTTGTTATTTTCTTGCACGATATCTTTAGCTCCGACATTATTGCTGATAATTACAGGCAAGCCGGCTGCCATCGCCTCAAGGACAACATTGCCGAATGTATCGAACTTAGAGAGCATAATATAAAGATCACTGGCTAAATACATTTTGATTATTTTTTCTTTATTTACCGGACCGGTAAAAATTACATCAGAGATGATTTGAGCTTCTTGGGCCATTTTCGTATATTTTTTTATATTTCCTTTGCCGGCGACTATCAGTTTGAATTTATGATTTTGTGCTTTTAATTTAGCTAGAGAAAATAAAATTTCATCAAGTCCTTTAATCTCAAAATTCATCGAAACGAATAAGATTACCGGATCAGCAATGTTAATTCTTAATTCACGGCGGATAGTGTTACGCACAGAATCTTTATCCTGCCGCGCGTAATCATTTAAATCCACACCGGGGTTAATAACAGCAACTTTATCGGGGTTGATATTGTATTCCTGTAAAAAAATATCTTTAGTCAGACTGGAGACGGCGATAAATTTTTTACAATTACCTTTATAAACAAGTTCTTTTTCCACCCATGCGGTGGCCAGATCATAAAGACTCATCTTTTTACGGCGGATATTATGAACCCAGTAGCGGTGAGGAATGCCGTGCATAGTGAAAATGTCGGCCGCGAAAATTCTTTCGTGGCTGTGTACGAGAGAAAAATTGTTGCGATTTATCTGGCGCTGGGCAAAATAAGCAAAACTGAGAGTAGTTAGAGATTTGGGGAATGAAAAAATGGGAATTCTATGAAATCTTATCGCGGTGGATGACGTCTGCCAGCGATTGGCCAATACATGAAAATCAAAATCTGTTTGGTTGGCAAGCCGGTCGGTCAATTCGGCGGCGGTTTGTTCGGCTCCGCCGAGCAAACCATACTTTGGTATAACAACTGCTACTTTATGCATAAATCCTGAAGCTCTTCTTTTTTTGAATGGATTAACTTTAACACAGAAAGAAGAAAAAATCATGTTTTAATAACTCCACATATATGGTATCAACTGCACCGGAAATGGATATGAATTATGAAAAGATACTACAATTTGTTCAAGACTTTTAAAAACTGGCGGATATATATTGCTTATAAATACGGACTTGCCGAGACGGAGCTTCTGGTATTTGAGACGCGCAATGGCGTGATTGTGGAAGTTCCCTTCAGACTTCTCCAAACTTTTAAATAAATTTTTATGGATGAATGTTACCTTGCCGGTTTGGAACACTCCATTCCCTCCGGTGCGACTGTAATTGATATTGGAGCCAATGCCGGTTATTTTACCATGTTTGTCGTCTCGTGTTTTGACGATGCCCGGGTATTTTCTTTTGAACCAGTGCCGATCAATTATGCTCAATTGGAACGCCACCGCAATCTGAACCGTTCCAAACCGATAAAATGTTTTCCGAAAGCCGTGGCCGAACAAGCAGGAGAGATCATCCTTTCCTTTGATTCCAGTGATTCTTTTACCACCAGCGCTACAATCTTTAAACAAACTGACCAGAAGACAGAGTCAATCAAAGTTTCTTGCCTGACCCTTGGGCAAATAATGGATGAAAACGGCATTAACAAATGTGACCTCCTGAAAATGGATTGTGAAGGAGCAGAATACGATATTCTATATAATTGTCCCCCGGATTATCTGCAACGAATAGATCAGATTGCCATGGAAGTCCATAGCTGAGGGCAAAAGAACAAAAACATTGAAGCTATGGAAGCTTTCTTAAGAAAACAAGGATTTCTCACGCGTCGGAGGCCCGTCGGTATGCTGTGGGCCTGGCGTAAATCAAAATAAACAATTATTTCAGAAATGGTCTTATGACGACTGGATGAATTCCTGTGTCTGTCACTGTTTTTCGAGATTCCACAAAGAATAAATTGCTTCACCGGCAATAACAATCATAGAAATGTTTTCAAACCTCTTTTGTAAACTAAAGAGATTAACAAGTAATAAAATAATCAGATATTCCAATTTTCCTTAAATGATTATGATGTTCTTAATGTTTTCTTGTTTTATATTTAAGACGGCTTCAAGTATTTTTATAATTTGCACTATTAAATAAATTCGTTTATTTTATAGTTGTTAAATAGGCAAATAAATTATAAATTAACTTGATAAAAAATATGTTAGAAACAAAATAATTAATAAGGCTGTTTTCTGAGGAGAGATATTTGGAAAAAGTTCCTCTTTCCATAGCTATAATAACAAAGAATGAAGAAGGGAATATTCGATCTTGTCTGCAGAGTATTTCTTTTGCCGGCCAGATTGTTGTTGTTGACTCAGGCAGTTCTGATAAAACACTGGAAATTGCCGCTACATTTGGTTGTGAAATATATCGGGAAGAGTGGCTGGGTTTCGGTCCGCAGAAACAATCAGCGATTGAAAAGTGTCGCCATCCCTGGATATTAGTGCTTGATGCCGACGAGCGTATTCCTCCCGACACTGCGGATATCATAAAAAAAATTGTAACTGACTCTAATATAAAAGAAGCAGGATTCAGCTTTCCTCGCAAGAATTATTTTCAAGGGCGATGGATCAAGCATGCCGGTTGGTGGCCTGATCGAATTGTTCGTTTATTCCGCAAAGAAATAGGCCGAATGACCGCGGCAATCGTCCACGAATCTGTGGAAGTTCAGGGAATGGTCGGGGCATTGGATGCGGCCATTGATCATTATACGGAGAGCCGGTTAAGCAAAATCATTCAAAAAATTGATAAATATTCAACTTTGGGCGCCGAAGCCGCCTTTCGGGAAGGAAAGATCTCTTCAACCGGCGGTGCCTTTATGCGCGCTTTTTTCACTTTTGTTCAGGATTATTTCTTTCGTCTGGGTGTTTTGGACGGCATGCCCGGGTTAACGCTGGCTGTTACTGATTCAGTTAATAAATTTTTCAAATATGCGAAATTGAACGAACTTACAAAAATAAACCGTGGCGGTGGAGCACCTCCGGCAGGAGCTGGCGGCTCCTTTCCAAAATAGACATCCCGCGGATTGCAGAACGCATTCAATCCCCGGCGGTAGAAGAGGATGTTCTGCGGCGAGGTAAATGATCTATGAATAAGCGCTATGGTAAACAACCGGCTGATAGAATTGATATATCGCTAATTATTATCAACTGGAATACAAAAGACCTCCTGAGAAACTGCCTGAACTCAGTATATCAAACAGTCCATAATCTGCTCTTTGAGATAATCGTTGTTGATAATGCCTCATCTGATGGCTCTATTGTTATGCTGGAGAAGGAATTTCCTTTCGTCATCAGAATTGTCAATGAAGAAAATAAAGGCTTTGGCGCGGCTAATAATCAGGCGCTGGCGATAATAAAAGGCAAGTACGCCCTTTTATTAAATACTGATACTGTATTAATGTCCGAAGCGGTAAACAAATTATGGAATTTTTGTGAGGCAAATGACAAGGCCGCAATTGTGTGCGGGCAGCTGTTGAATGCCGATGGCACAAAACAAAACTCTATTGCCTCATTTCCCAGTTTACTTACGCTTGCCGCCAACACTTCGCTTCTGGAATATTTATTTCCCGGCCGGTATCCCAGTAAAAGATACAAACACACAGCTCCTATTGAAGTCGATTCGGCTATCGGCGCCTGCATGATGATCAGAAAAAAAGCTTTGGATGAAGCGGGCGCTTTTGACGAACGTTACTTCTTCTTTTTTGAAGAAACTGATTTGGCTTACACAATGAGCCTTAAAGGTTGGAAAATTTATCAGGTACCAGATGCTTTTGTCTATCATTTACAGGGACAAAGTATTGGACACAATATAAGCTCACGAATTGAATTTTACCGCTCACGATATCAATTTTTAAGAAAATGGCACGGGCCTCTTTATTGCTATTTGGCCGACGGCATAATTTTTTTGCGGTTATTGATCAACGAAGTTTTTAGCGCTATATTTGCCGCCTTGACTTTAGGTTTGAACAAAAAGTTGCGGCATAAATTGGTCATTTATTCTGAATTAATCCATTGGCATTTTCAAAAATAATAATTGCCCGCAAAACAAAAACAAGGGCACTAATCCATTGACAGCATGGCATGGTTTTAGTAATAATCAGCAGTCCCTTCGATAAGTTATATTCATTTAATTAATGTAACTGAGAGGGCGGAGCTATAAGTAATGTATCTCCAGTCAAAGAATAATGTTTAGCTTAAAATACATTGAACCAGGAGGTAGATAAATTGATGGAAGAAGTTTATACTATTTTCAAGGGATTTCTTGATCCCCTTTTTATTGTTTTTGTTTTGCTCTTTATATCGTTCATTCTTTTCTTACTTAACTGCAAGAAAAAAAATGGCGCATTGATTTTGTTGCTATCTATTGTTTTAATTTATGGCGCAAGCATTGCTCCCGTGGCCAATTATCTTTGCTATTATTTGGAAAAGGACTATATTAATAACCCGACTATTGGAGATAAAAATATTGATGCTATCGTCGTATTAGGTTATGGCACGAAAGACATCAATGCCTTAAAAAAAACTTTTAATACAGGAATAGAATCTCTCCGGTTGCTTCATGCTGTTGTGGTTTATAATAAAACGAGCGCAAAGTATTTTGTTTGTTCCGGCAAAGGATATGGTAAAGTATCAGAAGCGGAAGTAATGGCGAGATTGGCGGAAAAATTAGGAGTTCCCAAAGAAAAAATCAGAATCGAGCCCAATTCAAAAAACACCGAAGAGAATGCCAGCGAGGTTAATAAAATAGTTGTCAATAAAAATGTCAATATCGGTCTTGTCACTTCGGCTTTCCACATGGAGAGGAGCGAGCGGGAATTCAAAAAATATTTTAACAATGTAGTGCCGCTGCCCGCTCATTATTTATATTCATCGCCTACAGGAAATGTCGTTATTAAATATATGCCGCAGTCAGAAGAGCTTTATAAAACTTCCATTGCTTTAAAAGAAATTGTTGGGCAATTATGGCACAGATTGAAATAATTATAAAGAAACGTCAAATTGGTTGTGAACAATGGTTAGTGGTGCGAAAGTCTCAAAATGTTTATTTCCGCTCAGCATAAAATAAATATTCCCGTCAGGAAAATATTAGTTATTCAACTAGGCGATATCGGCGATGTCGTCTGGGCAATTCCGGCATTTTGGTCTCTGAAAGCCGCATTTCCACAAGCCGGCCTTTCGGTGCTGGTGAGAAATCCCAATGGAGATCTGCTTTTAGACGATCCTCATGTAGATAAGATATTTCAAGTCGATCAACAAAGTGTATTCAGGGGATTGCAGTTGTTAAAAAATCTACGCCGGGAAAAATTTGATTTGCTTTTTGACCTGCGCGCTGATGATCGCGGGGCTTTTATTTCTTTCGTAAGCGGCGCAAGAATGAGAGCAGCGCTGTACTATCACGGGTTATTTTGGCGCAACAGGGCATTTACTCACCTTGTTGATCCGCCTCCCGTAAAAGAAAAAATATTGGGAGCGGCCGAGCAATCTCTCAAAATTATTCGTGCATTCGCAATCAAAGAAACAATTTCCACTCCGCAAATATTTGTCTTCGAAAAATTGAAAGGTAAAATATCTGCATTGTTAACCGAAGAAAAAGTCGAAACAAAACATGGTTGGATCAGTATCAATCCTTTCTCGCGTTGGCCGTATAAGGAATGGGATATGGATAAGTGGCGGCAGATTGCTTTATTTATCGGGCAAAAATATAAAATGCCGACGATAATCACCGGTTCGGCAGCGGAGAAAAAGCGAGCCGATGCCTTAGTCGCTACAAGTCTTTTTCCAATATATAATATGGCCGGTAAAACCACACTTCGCGAAGTGGCGGCTCTTTTGCAAATGAGCCGCCTGCATATTGGTGTGGATAGCGCGGCGCCGCATATTGCCGCGGCAGTCGGCACTCCAACAATTACAATCTATGGACCTTCTGATTGGCGCGACTGGGCGCCGCCGGGAGATAAAAATAAAGTTGTTCTGCCGGATATGGATTGTTCGCCCTGTTATAAAAAGGGTTGTGATGGAAACGGACGAAGCAAGTGTCTTGACAATTTATCTGTTTCTAAAGTACAGGATTCCATAGAAACGATGCTGAATAATTTGGTGTTTAAAAAATCTTGATTAGGCTTTTCAAAATACCTTTATCCGCATATTTACAGGAATAGAGATTACCACACATAAGGGGTAGGTTTAATGGAAAGGCGCACTTTCAAAAGGTTATCAATTGTTGTGCCGGTTTACAACGAAAGTCGATATCTCGAAACTGTCATCAGCAAAGTGATTGCACAACCACTTCCTAGCGGTCTCGAACGAGAATTGATTCTGGTTAACGACGCTTCGCAAGATGATACCTGGGATGTCATGCGATTATTACCGGATAAATTTCCGTCAATTCGGTTTCAATTAATTAATAAGCCGGTAAATGAAGGAAAGGGAGCGGCTTTAAGGGACGGCTTTGCCAAAATCACAGGAGATATTGTGATTATCCAGGATGCCGATTTCGAGTATGATCCGGCAGATTATCTGAAGCTCTTGCAGCCTATTCTAGACGATAAAGCCGATGTTGTTTACGGCAGCCGCTTTATTGGCGAGCCGCATCGCGTGATGTATTTCTGGCATCAAGTCGCCAATGACGTGTTAAATCTTTTTTCCAATATGCTAACTAATTTGAATCTTACAGATATGGAAGTATGTTATAAAGTTTTTATACGCGATGTTGTAGATCAAATCAAAATCAAGAGCCCACGGTTCGGAGTTGAACCGGAAATAACAGCTAAGATTGCCCGCATGCGTCTCAATGGCAAGCGGGTGCGTGTTTATGAAACTGGTATTTCTTATGCCGGACGAACCTATGAGGAAGGCAAAAAAATTGGCTGGAAGGATGCTGTATCGGCAATCATCCAGATTATCCGTTTCCGCTTTATGGATTAAATGTTTATCAAGTCCTTATAGTATTTTTGAACAAGTCTAGTTGCGTTATTGCAAAAGGAATAATATCATTACAGCATTAGCTCGCTACCAAATTCAAGGTTATGTGGTCTTCTTACATATGTTTTTAATACCGCTTGTTTTCCTGTCTAAAAATAAAAAATCATATCAAATTTAATATCTAAATATTCTTGGTTTTTATACCGGGAAAAAACAAGGTAAGATATTAAAATAATTTATTATTTTAATATAGTTGCATTTAAAGGCATTTATACAATTTTATCTTGACAATAAGCATAGTCTTATGCCGATATAACGGCATAAAAATTTACTGTATTAATCAAGGAGGTTGAAAAGCGAAGTCATGGCTAAATATGTTTACTCTTTCTCGGAAGGATATGGAAAAAGCAAGAATCTTTTAGGAGGCAAGGGCGTTGGACTTGCGGAAATGGCGCATCTTAAAATTCCTATTCCTCCTGGTTTTACTATTACAACGGAAGTTTGCACGGCTTTCTATGAGAATAAAGGCCGTTATCTTCAAGGATTAAAAGAACAGGTTTTAAAAGCGCTGCAAAAGATGGAGAAGGATTCGGGGATGAAATTCGGTGATCAGAAAAATCCTCTGCTTTGTTCAGCCCGTTCCGGAGCTCGCAGCAGTATGCCCGGCATGATGGAAACAGTTCTGAATATCGGTCTTACCTCCAAGACTATTGTTGGAATGATTGAAAAAACAAAAAACGCCCGCTTCGTTTGGGATTCTTACCGTCGTTTAATTCAGATGTATTCGGATGTTGTTATGGAAAAGGCCGAAGGCATCGAACCGGCCGAGGGCATGGGTGTGCGCCAGCAGCTGGAGCGGGAACTGGCGGCTATGAAAGCACGCCGCAATGCGAAAACGGATGTTGATCTTACGGAGCAGGACCTTGCCGACCTTGCTGAAATTTACAAAGCCAAAGTCCAAGCTGTTATCGGCAAACCATTCCCCGATGATGCCAATGAGCAGTTATGGGGCGCGATTGGCGCTGTCTTTAAAAGCTGGAATGGTAAACGTGCTGTTTCTTACCGCAGAATCGAAGGCATTCCCGATGATTGGGGCACTGCGGTCAATGTGCAGGCGATGGTATTCGGCAACATGGGCGATAATTCGGCCACTGGTGTAGCCTTCACCCGTAATCCGGCCACTGGCGAAAACAAATTTTACGGCGAGTGGCTGCCCAATGCGCAGGGCGAAGATGTTGTCGCGGGAATCCGCACGCCCAATCCGATAAATGAAGAAACCCGCCAGGTAGACGATACCGAAGGACATCCCAGCTTGGAAAAAGCCATGCCTAAAGCCTACGCTCAGATTAAGGGTATTCGCAATAAGCTGGAAGCTCACTTCAAGGATATGCAGGATCTTGAATTTACCATTCAGGACGGCCGTGTCTGGATGCTTCAGACACGCAACGGCAAACGCAACGGTCCCGCCGCTGTTCGCATGGCCGTAGAAATGTACAAAAAGAAAATGATCAGCGCCGCAGAAGCGGTCTCTAGAGTAACACCTGCCCAGTTCGATGAAATGCTTCATCCGATGGTTGATCCGAAGGCTGAAGCGTCGGGAGATTTTCTGGTGAAAGGTCTGCCTGCCGGTCCCGGCGGAGCCGTTGGACAGGTTGTATTCACGGCGGAAGATGCTGTGAATTTGAAGAAAGAAGGCAAGAATGTAATTCTAGTACGTGAGGAGACTAATCCCGAAGATGTCGAAGGTATGCGCGCGGCTCAGGGTATTCTTACGGCGCGCGGCGGCATGACCTCGCACGCCGCTCTTGTGGCCCGTGGCTGGGGCAAGTGCTGTATTGTCGGCGCCGGCGCCCTGCACGTTGATATGCAACAAAAGACAATGACAGTTGCCGGAAAAACAGTACGCGAAGGTGAAATTATTACACTCAATGGAACCAAGGGACGCGCCTATAGGGGAGCCTTGCCGATGATCAGTGGCGCCGAGGATGATAAAAATTTCGCGACTTTCATGAAACTCTGCGATTCTATACGGCGTCTGAAAATCCGCACAAACGCCGAAACACCGAAGGATGCCGCCAAGGCCGTTCAGTTCGGCGCTGAAGGCATAGGCCTGTTCCGCACCGAGCATATGTTCTACGGCGAGAACAGCGAAAAGCCGTTGTTCTATCTGCGCAAGATGATTCTCTCCGATAATTTGGACCAGCGTCGCGCGGCATTGAATGATCTATTCCCGTTTGTTAAAAACGACATTAAAAAGACAATGGAAGTCATGGCCGGAAGACCGGTGACCATTCGCCTTTTGGATCCGCCTCTGCATGAATTCGTGCCGGAGAATCCAGAAGAACGTCAGCGTCTTGCTGAAAGCTTGGGCATTTCAATAGAAAAACTCAACAGCCGGGCGGAAAATCTGCACGAGACAAATCCGATGATGGGACATCGCGGTGTGCGTCTGGGCATTACCTATCCCGAAGTAAGCGAAATGCAGATTCGCGCCATTCTTGAAGGAGCGGCGGAGCTTATAAAGGAAGGCAAAAAAGCGCTTCCCGAAATCATGATTCCGGTCGTCTGCGATGTGGCCGAATTTAAAAATCAGGCGGATATAGTCAAGAAGGTTTATCCTGAAATTTGCTCCAAATATGGCCTTAAGAAAATACCGTATATGGTGGGAACAATGATTGAGATTCCCCGTGCAGCTCTGCTTGCTGATAAGATTGCCAAAGAAGCGGAATTTTTCAGCTACGGAACAAACGACCTCACTCAGATGACCTACGGCTTCAGCCGCGACGATGTCGGTGCGTTTGTGCCCGAATACGTGGAAAAGAAAATTATTCCGGTTGATCCCTTCCAGATTCTCGATCAGGACGGTGTCGGCCAGTTAATCGAATTTGGCATTGAGCGGGGACGCAAAGCCCGCAAGGATTTAAAGGTTGGTATCTGCGGTGAACATGGCGGCGAGCCTTCCAGTGTTATGTTCTGTCACCGCGTGGGCATGAATTATGTTAGTTGTTCGCCCTATCGTGTTCCGATAGCTCGTCTGGCTGCCGCTCAGGCCGTGGTAAACGAGAAGAAGAGTTCGCCAAAGCCAAAGGCAAAAGCAAAGCCGAAGGCAAAGGCGAAGCCACGCAAATAATTAATCGGAAATAAAGGAAATATTATTTTATGGAAATAGTTGTAAAAAATGAAAAGTTGAAAAATTGGGTTAAAGAAGTTGCTCAGATGTGCACGCCCGATACGGTGTATTGGTGTGACGGTTCCAAAAAGGAATATAATCACCTGATGTCGCAGATGGAAAAAAGCGGCATGGCTATAAAACTGAAGAAAAGAAGAAACAGCTTTTTGTTTCGTTCCGATCCTTCCGATGTCGCGCGAGTGGAGAACAGAACCTATATCAGTACTCCCTCGCAGATTGAAGCGGGTCCTACAAATAATTGGGTCGCGCCTGATGAATTGAAAGCGACAATGAAAGACCTTTATAAGGGATGTATGAAGGGACGAACAATGTACGTGATTCCCTTCTCCATGGGGCCGATTCAATCGCCGATTGCCAAAATCGGTATAGAAATAACCGACAGCCCCTACGTCGTCTGCAATATGCACATCATGACCCGCGTGGGGAAAAAAGTTCTCCGGAAACTGGGTAAAAAAGGAGAGTTCATTCCCTGTCTGCATTCCATCGGCGCTCCGCTTATGGAAGGCCAGAAGGATGTTTCCTGGCCCTGCGCGCCTATAGAGAAAAAATATATCAGTCATTTTCCGGATGAAAATCTTATCTGGTCTTACGGTTCCGGTTATGGAGGCAACGCGCTTTTAGGCAAGAAATGTCTTGCCCTGCGTATTGCCTCGGCTATGGCCAAACGGGAGGGCTGGATGGCGGAGCATATGCTAATCCTGAGACTGACCAATCCGGAAGGCAAACAGTATCATCTTGCCGCTGCCTTTCCGTCGGCATGCGGCAAGACCAATCTGGCTATGTTGCAGCCGACAATCGAAGGTTGGAAGTGTGAATGCGTCGGCGACGATATCGCGTGGATGAAAATCGGACCAGACGGACGGCTTCATGCGATCAACCCCGAAGCAGGATTTTTCGGTGTGGCGCCGGGTACGTCTTATGATTCCAATCCCATGGCGATGGACACCATAAAGAAAAATGTCATTTTTACCAACTGTGCGCTGACCGACAAAGGCGACATCTGGTGGGAAGGAATGGATGGTAAACCGCCCAAACACTCCATTGACTGGAAAGGACGTGATTGGCCCACTGAGAATAAGGAAGTAGCGGCTCATGCCAATGCGCGCTTTACCGTACCCGCCTCTCAGTGCCCCGTTATCTGCCCGGACTGGGAAAAACCGGAAGGCGTTCCCATTGATATTTTTGTTTTCGGCGGACGCCGCGCGGGTGTTGTTCCTCTGGTTAATGAGGCCTATAGTTTTGATCACGGTGTTTTTCTCGGCGCGACCGCTTCATCGGAAACAACTGCCGCAAACATTGGCGCGGTAGGGAATCTGAGGCGCGATCCTTTTGCGATGCAGCCTTTCTGCGGATATAACATGGGTGATTATTTCCAGCACTGGTTGGATATGGGCGATAAGCTCCAAGATAAAGCCCCTAGAATTTTTTATGTAAACTGGTTCCGTAAAACACCGGATGGCCGATGGCTCTGGCCCGGTTTCGGAGAAAATAGTCGCGTATTGAAATGGATGTGTGAACGGATAGAAGGAAAGGCCGATGCGGTCAAAACTCCCATCGGACTGTTGCCTGAGGCTCACGGCCTCAATATGCAGGGGCTCTCCATTGACGAGCAGGATATCAAAGCTCTGTTTCACGTTGACGCTGAAGCGTGGAGGGCGGAGATTCCCGATATTGAAAAACACTTTGCTCAGTTCGGGGATCGTCTTCCCGAAAGACTGAAAAAACAATTCGAAGCGCTTAAAGAAAGACTTAAGTAGGTCTAACGAGAAAGCCGGGGCAATACTGTTGCTCCGGCTTTTTTTATTTATGATAGCAAATTTACGTTAAACATTGTTTATCATACCAATTTCGATTTCAAAGGATAACGAGGCGTATTTATACATACGTTGAGGAAGACGACGACGCAGCCAACAAAGTTAGCCAAAGAAAGCGCGAATTGGTATCAGAAAAGTCTCGCCTTTCCGACAAAATCCTGAAATCCTTCCCTCTCTAATTTACAAGCCTCATCAAAGGAAACAGCATTCTGTTTTTCGATCAGGGCTTTCACCTGCAACATGATGCCGTAATTGACCGCGCAAATGTCCTGGGCAATCTGTTTGGCCCGGGGCAGCAGCTCCGCTGGAGGCACCACTTCGTTGACAAGCCCGCACCGGAGCGCATCCTGAGCGGACAGAGGCTTGCAAGTAAACGACAACTGTTTGGCCATTCGTTGGCCGACCGAGTGCTGGAGTAACTGGGTCATCCCCCAACCCGGGTGGATGCCGACCTTCGCGTGTGAATCGGTGAATCGTGCGTTATCCGAGGCGATGAGAAAATCGCATTGCATGGCCAGCTCGAATCCACCGGTGATGGTATTGCCGTTGATAGCCCCGATGATGGGTTTATTGCAGGAATCGAAGACATCCGGCATGTCTTTTCCGTCGCCCCGCGGATCAAGAAGATTATCCTTGCCGATGACACCAAGATCGATGCCGGAACAAAACGACTTGCCGTTGCCGGTAAGGATCGCCACTTTTATATCGCTGTTGCGCGCCACTTCATCGATTGCGTTGTAAAGATTTATGAGCAGGTCCTGACAAATGGAATTGTGCCTTTCCGGCCTGTTCAGGGTAATCAGAGCAATCGGGCCTTCTACTTCCAACAATACGGTTTTTTCCATGATATGACTCCTTTTGCAGGGAATAAAAACTTTCTTTTTCGTGAAAGGAGTATAGGTAAATTGCAATTGTCTGTCAATCATGGATATGATACCCAAAATCAATCTATGGGGTATAATATCCATGATTGACATAAAAAACAGTTCTTCATATACTTTTTTTCATTAGAGGCAATATCTTATCAAACCGAAATAATGGCCGGAGAATATCCTATGAGTATAAAGCGGTCTTATTCAGGCATACTCAAACGAATCATGTCCAGGCGTTGTACTTCGCTGAGGCTCTATCGTTCGCGGCTAATACAAAGCGGGGTGCAAGAAGATAACGCCATGAGTCTCACTTGGCTTGGCGCTGCCGGGGTGTTGGTATCGGACGGTTTGACCGGCATCTTAATCGATCCTTATGTCAGCCGCTTCGGATTTATCAAAATAGCCATGGGCTTACCCCTGCAACCGGATAAGACTTTGGTGAAACGCTGGATGGCGCGTCTTGAGAAAGTCTGCGTTGGGGTTGTGGCCGTCAGCCATTCTCACTTTGATCATTGTCTTGATGCACCTTATTTCGCCGTGGAATCAGGCGCATTTCTGATAGGTTCCGAGAGCACTCTCAATGCGGGACGGGGTGCCTCTTTAGCAGAGGATCGCCTCAAAGCGGTAAAGACCGATCAGGCCATCACCGTGGGGGCATTTAATCTCCAGTTTATTGAAAGCCGTCATGGGCCGGCCTTTTTGGGGAGAGTGCCATATCCCGGGACTATTGATAAACCGCTCGTCCCGCCGCAGGCGGCCAGAGACTATAAACTGGGGCAGACCTACGCCATTCTGATTTCACACCCGGCCGGTACGATCCTGCACCATGGCAGCGCCGGATTTGTATCCGGCATGTATGAAGGGATAACGGCGGATGTTGTTTTGCTGGGTATTGTCGGTCGGGGTGACACTGAGACGTACTTGAAAAATATACCCATTAAGCTTGAGGCTAAACTTGTTATTCCCATCCATTTCGATAATTTCTTTGTGCCGCTCGAAAAGGGTTTGAGAATCTTGACAACAGCTAATTTCAGGGAATTCTGCGCCGTGGCAGACAGGCATCGCGACAGTTTTGAACTCAAGACATTATCACTGGGCGAGAAGACGGCGATTTTTCTGACAAAGATAGCGCTTTAATTTAGAATTATAATTAGAATCAAAGATTCACCCGAACCGGCAGAATAACCGTTGTGATGCCCTCCCACTGCAGGCGTCTCTGGATGGCGTTGGCCGTCTCGTTGTGGAAAATTCTCTGGAAAGGATGCTCTTGGCGGAAAACAAGTTTCCCCGTAAAAACTGACGATTTAGGAAATTCCTGGACAATAGCCTGACAGAGGTTGGTCGCCGTCTCGACGACATCTGTTCCTAAATCCATGCGATAATCAGCGGCATATCCATAGGAACGGGCCAGCTTGACGTACTTCGCGAGTTGCTCCGCGATTGACGACTTCAGGGCTTCAATCTCCGATGCTCCCTTAAAGGTACCAGAATCAATTTCCGCCACGGATACAAAAATAAAATTGCGATAGAGTTTGGGAAATTCCTTAAAGACGGAAAGCCAGGAGTGCAGGCCGAAGCCGTTATAACCGCTTACCAGAATAATGGCCGTCCGTTCATTCGGATTAGTTGGCTCCTCATTAGGAACGTTCCCGGAAGGAAGTGACGAAAGGATTTCCTCAAGCTGACGCACGCCTTGCCGCACTTTCAGGTAATGGCTCCGGATCAGATAGCACAATCCAATCAGAGCTGACGTGATTGCCAGCGTGACCCATCCTCCTTCACCAAACTTTTCATAAATTGTTACGATCAAGATAGTCAAACAGAGAATTAAGCCAATGAGATGAATAATGATGTGCCTTGCCCAAGCATTGTCCTTATGCCGGTTCTGGAAGAAGAACTTTGCCATGCCGAATTGAGACAGAGAGAAAGTAAGAAAAACGTTGATGGAATACATAACAACGAGGGCCGATACCGAGCCATGAGTATAGAAAAGAACGGCCAGGGAAGCCGCTCCCATAAGGAGAACGCCGTTCTGCATGGTGAGGCGTTCCGACAATGCTGAAAAACGCCGGGGAAGCCAGGAATCAACGGCCATATTGGCCATAACCCTTGGTCCATCAACGAAGCCGGCCTGAGCAGCAAGGACTAAGAGAGCACCTTCCGAAAAAAGAGTGATAAAAGCCAAAGTACCGCCCAATGGCCAGCCGTTGAATGTCCGATCTGCCAGGATGGCATTCATAGTTCTGCCCTCTATTGGTTTAATGGAAAACAAGGCATAACAAAAAAGAAGGCCGGCAGCGGTGACAGCAAGTGATACAGCCAGATATACCATGGTGCGTTTACCCGTTTGCACTTTTGGCTCCCGCATGACATTCATGGCGTTGGAAACGGCCTCGATTCCCGTATAAGTCCCACCGCCCATGGAGAAAGCCCGCAAAAAAATCGCCATGATTCCTATAAAGCCAATTGTCGAGAGATCTTGACTCGCGCTTCCGTGGTATTTTTCCCAAACTGGTCCTATGTCGCCCAGATGTGTTCCCAATCCATAGCCGATGAGGAGAATATGGGTAACAATAAAAATGATGAATATGGGCGCGAGAAAAGTGATGGACTCCTTCACCCCGCGAAGATTCATAAAAACGAGTAGGAAAATCAATCCCACGACGAAGGTCATCTTATAATGCAAAAAGGCGTGGGGAAGGAAACTGAAGATGGCATCCCCGCAGGAGGCAAGAGAAATGGCGATAGTCAAAACATAATCCACCAGCAAGGCCGATCCTGAAATAACACCTGCCTGACTGCTGATGGTATGGGTGGCGACTATATACCCGCCGCCGCCGTAGGGAAAATTTTCAATGATGCGGGAATAGGCGTAGGCAATAATGAACACTGTGAACGCTGTGGCAATAGCAATAAAGATGGCCAGGTAGGTATGGGGTCCCAGAGCCTTGAAAGCTTCTTCCGGCCCATAGGATGATGATGATAAACCATCAGCGCCCAGACCGATCCACGCCAGAATAGGGATTAAGGAAATTTTGTGAAAAAGAGACGGCTCATTAATATTGCGCGGCGCACCGATAAAACGATGTTTCATGCGCTCAAAAAAAGATTCTTGCGGCTTGTTATCAGGTATATTCATGTGCTAGAATTATCTTTATGAACGCCATTGGCAGCGTATCCGCAAAGGACACCATTCTTGTTATTCAACTGAGTTCCCTTTTCGTCGTATATGCCGATCGCAAAGTGCCGAGCGACGATCTGCAAATGGACGGTCTTGCAATCCGCTCTCCTGATCTGAATCGGTTTGCACATACTCGGCAATCCTTCTTCATTGCTGCCTTTGATATCAAGCTCGTATTTCCCCTGTTCCACATCGATTGTACTGGTTTTCAGGGGCAGTACGGTACTCCGGTCTTGATCATTGAGTAAAATCGTATAATCGTCGTTGCGGCTGAGATTCGAAAAAATGATTTTTGATGCCATAATATTCTGTGAATACGGCTCCTTAACAGTTTTTTTCTAATCGTTAATTGGTGCTTTTACTCTGCTTCAAGGGTAATTGCAAGGAATTTGATATAGCAAAAGTATATGGCCGGGCACTGCCGCTATTAATATATTCCCAATAGCAAACCATTCTGAAAAATCTCCATAGACAAACTAAAAATTTGGTTTATAATAAATATTATTTTTTATCTAAGTTAAGCAATCAAGCATGGTGCCCGACAAATTGTTGCATGTTATTGCAAATTTTATGGACATAATGACAACAAAAAAATACTAACATTAGGAGAATAATATATGATGAAGATGACACGAAATATTGCCATATTACTTATTATACTTACGACAGTGTTCTTTGTTTTGGCATGTGCAGGAGGGTCAAAAGAATTGCTCAATGAAGATTATAAAAAAATGAGTGACGAAAATATCCTTCGCTATTACTACCGCCTCAATGATGAAATTGAACGTCAGGAGAAACAGTCCGGTCCGCAATTTGGTATTGGAATTGGCAGTTTTGGCCACGGAGTTGGGGGTGGCGCCAGCGTCGGCACTGGTGGCTCGGGGTACACAGCCGATGATTTAAGAACTCGCAGAGTTGATGTTCGCTTAGAATTAAAAAGAAGAGGCTTGAATCCATAAAACGATAAAAATTACAATATCAGGGAATTAAAGTAAACCTGATTTCCACGTAAACGTAATCCAATTTTAAATCAAAGATAGCGCTTTGGTTTAGAAGTGGTGTAAAATTATAAAAGGGCTTCCATCGCGGAAGCCCTTTTATTTACTGGTGCGCCCAGCAGGATTCGAACCTGCGACATCCGGATTCGTAGTCCGACGCTCTATCCAGCTGAGCCATGGGCGCTAATTATGTTGATAAAATTTGAGGCAGCCTTAATTACGGGTATGAACCCCAAAGCAAGCTACGGGGTATTATCCCCTCCTCGGGATTGTTCAACTTACCAAGTCTGCTGTGCTGCACTTTCGTAATTAAATTCTCATAATAACATATCAATGAAATCAACACAATTTTTCAAAAAACTGGCGGAGAGAGCGGGATTTGAACCCGCGGTACACCTTTAAAGGGCGTACAATCGCTTAGCAGGCGATCGCTTTCGGCCACTCAGCCATCTCTCCGTTTTTTATTCAGCCGATATTTATTTTTTAATCCTTAACGGATTTCACAATTTGGCGGAGGGAGCAGGATTCGAACCCGCGAACCTTTCGGTCAACGGTTTTCAAGACCGCCGCCATAGACCACTCGGCCATCCCTCCATAACTAATATATTTTTTAGGTTATCCTTCCGATCACCTTAAGGAATAATTCGTTCCAGACCTCTCATATATGGACGCAAGACTTCCGGTATCAAAACGCTGCCGTCAGCCTGTTGATAATTTTCCAGTATAGCAACAACCGTTCTGCCTACAGCCAGGCCGGATCCGTTTAACGTATGAACAAAATCTACTTTGCCGCTATCCGCCCTACGAAAACGGATCGAGGCGCGGCGAGCCTGAAAATCTTCAAAATTACTGCACGAAGAAATTTCCCGATACGTATTTTGTCCAGGCATCCAGGCTTCCACATCATAAGTTTTGGCTGAAGAAAAACCCAAATCGGCTGTACAAAGGCAAACGGTGCGATAAGCAATTCCTAGTTTTTCAAGAACTTCTTCCGCATTGGCAGTCAGCTTTTCCAATTCGTCATAAGAAGTTTCCGGCCGGGAAAACTTCACCATTTCCACTTTATTAAATTGATGCTGACGGATCAGTCCCCGTGTATCCTTGCCGTAAGATCCGGCTTCCGACCGGAAACAGGGAGAATAAGCAACTAAATAAATAGGTAGCTTCTCTTCTTCCAGAATTTCTTCGCGGTAAATATTGGTTACCGGAACTTCCGCTGTCGGGATAAGATAATATTCCATGCCTTCAATTTTAAAAAGATCTTCCTTAAATTTCGGCAACTGGCCTGTTCCCGTCATACTTTCCGCATTCACCATAAAAGGTGTCAACACTTCCGTATAACCGTGCTTTTCCACATGCAAGTCGAGCATGAAGCTGACCAGCGCTCTCTCCATGGCAGCGCCCGCCCCGCGATAAACCGTAAAACGCGCTCCGGTAATTTTTGCTCCACGCGCAAAATCAAGGATGTTTAAGCTTTCGCCAAGTTCAAAATGTTGTTTGGGCTCAAAACTAAAAACAGGCTTTTCGCCCCAAGTACGCACAACTTGATTATCTTCGTACCTGTGGCCCATTGGTACTGATTCATGCTGAACATTCGGCACGATCATTACAAAAGCATTAAGTTCTTCTTCCGTTAAGCGCAGACTTTCATCATATTCTTTTATCTTTGCTGAAACATTGCCCATCTTCTCGATAAGCGCTGAAGCGTCCGCTTTTTTTTTCTTGAGTTCGCCGATTTCTTTGGAAACGCTGTTACGCTCATTGCGCAATGTTTCCACTGCCTGCAAAATATCACGCCTTTTTGCGTCTAAATCTATAAAACGGTCAAAATCAATTTTTTGACCACGCTCACCCATTTTTTTGCGGACCAAATCGATATTTTGTCTTAAATATTTAATATCTAACATGATTTACCTATAAAGTCTTTTACTTGTTTTGACCTGCAAAAGACGGGAATTCCTATCACTTTGGGATGTTGAAGTCAATGATTTTATCAGTTGGATCAATGCTAGGAGCCGGTTAACTTCTTTTTTGACATATTCACGAGAGATGACTTTCCGGACTTTTCAGTAGGTAGGCGCTTGCAAAGAATACACCGACGCTGGCAACAATAGTGCAGGTCAGGTAAATCAATCTTGTTTTAAAGCCGGAATAGGTATTACAAGGCATAAAATAATTAATCAAAATTGTGGCGCCGAGTTTATCTTGGTTTGCAGCTCTTCCTTGCTTATATCTTTAATCATAACAGTTTTCTTTCGTGATTTTGCTCCGGAGGATATTTCCATCTGGCTTTTCTTCAGCCCCAGTTCCTTGGCTAACAATTTGATACAAGCCTCATTGGCCGCTCCTTCTACTGGCGGCGCGGTAACCTTGATTTTTAAAACGCCATCCTGCACGCCCACTAATTCCGCACGGGAAGCGTGTGGAATTACCTGAATATCGAAAGTCAGACCTTTTTTCGACTCTCTCAACAAAACCATATTGGTCAAAGGAGTTTTCCTTTCTTAAAAAAATCAAAGACGATGGGCCAGCTGGATTATCGTTTCCACTAAAAAATACTGCGAAAAGACAATTATCAGAATAACTATAATAGGTGAAATATCGATCCCTACATTGCGCATAGGCAATATCCGGCGGATAGGCCGGAGAACCGGTTCGGTAACACGATACAAAAAGATCACGATCTGATTATAGGGATCAGGGTTAACCCATGATATCAAAGCGCGAAAAATAATAACCCACATATAAAAGGTCAACACAATATCAATGACCTTCGCCAGCGCGATAATAAAATTACCTAAAACAAACATAAAAACCTCACTGATCGATTAGCGTTCTGCTTTATTCGGAAAACGCCGCTGAAATTGACGCGGCAAATTTATCCAAGGATATATTAAACTCTGCCGGTCTTTCCAGCATAACCATGTGGCCGGCACCTTCAATTATTTCCAGCGTTGCTTTGCTGATGCCCGCGACAAGCGCACGCGATAGATCAGGCGGCGTCATTTTATCTTCCGCACCGCAAATGATTAAAGCGGGCACGCTGATTTTACCTGTCTCTTGGGTTAAGTTCAGATCATTGCATGCCGAAAGATCGCCATATAAAACATCAACTTTTGATTGGGAAATGCTTTTTCGCAACGGAGCGGAAAATTTGGAACGGTTTTCTTTGGCAAGCGAAAGTTTGCAAATTAAGTCTATTACTTCTGCCGGCACCTCTGCAGGATTTGTTTTTAAGAATTCCAGGAAGAAAGAGTTAACTGGCATTTTCATTCCACCGCCAAGACAGACAATTCCAGCAACTTCCTGCGAATAATTTATGGCAAACCGAAGCGCGATAGCCGCACCCAACGAATGGCCTACAAGCACAGCACTCTTCATATCGAGAATATCCAGTAATTTCTTTATCCAAAGACAGTAGTCTGCTACATCTGCCTCTCCGCTGCCGCCGGAATGGCCATGCCCGGGAAGATTAATGGCGGCTATGTTATATTTTTTATGCAGTCGTCCGTATTGATGCGACCAGACGCTGTGATTGCCGCCGGAACCGTGGATAAAAACCAGACTTTGTCTGCGCGCGTCATAATCGCTATTATTCACCCAGCAGGCAATCTTTACCGATTCAATTTTAAAATATTTCAGCATATGTTTTAAATCCCTTGGGGGTTAAGTATCACAAAATTAAAATTTAATGCAATGGAAGAAAAGAATGCTGAGAATTTTTTGATAATCAGGAATAAACATTACTTCCTGTAACAAACAAAACATTAATCGAAACTAAAATGCTAGACTTCAATCCTTAATAAACACAATTCACGCCCACGACAAACATCGGCACATCACTCCGCATTTTATGGTCAGTATTTTCATTGACATACAAGACGGAGTTTCTTATAGTATGAACAAACAGGGTTTTAAGTTAAGATTGAAAAACGGGCATTCTGAAAAAAAGGAGGAATGAATCGTTATGGAAGAACAAAGAATAGCGCCAAGACTGGAGGAGGAGAATGAGGTTACTATAACTGTCGTCTCCAATAGAAAAAATCTTCCTAAAGAAAAAATTATATATAACTGTAGCGAGGATATCTCTATGTCCGGTACTAAAATTCGGGGCAATTTTCTTTTGCCTGTGGATACCCTCCTCATGGTAGATTTCACATTAAAGACTCTGCAGCAAAAGATGATCGCTATCGGAAAAGTAAAATGGATTAAAATCATTATTGAGGATGAATCTTATGAGGCGGGAGTGGAATTCGTCAATGCACCCATCGATGCAATCAAGAAACTTGAGGATTATATCTCGTGGAAACAAAAAAACAAAGAGTCTTAATCTGATTTAAATATACTTGTCTAAAATTTCTTACTTCCTGTTACAAACCAATCGTCAACCGTGGCTAAAATGCAAGATTTCAATCTGTAATCAATAAGACGGTGTAATTTTTTCTTTTATAAAAGAGAAAATTCGGATATTATTAGTCTAACAATAAAAACAATAGGAGACGGATTATGCAATATCAAGTTGTTTCTAGTAGAGGATGGACACCGGACAGTGCAGTTAAAGAATTAGAAAGAAAGGTTAATGATTTAATAAAAGAAGGATGGGAACCTATAGGTGGTGTTGTGGTAACTGCTTTCAATGACAACGTATACCAAGCACTTATAAAAAGATAGACAGTTTTTCTAGGAAAAAGTGAAATTCGGATGTGGTTATTGTAGATTTGTATTTTGCTGGGAAATAGTTATGCTTCCCATCGTTGATCCAACCGTTACACCTTTCAAATCGCAATTCGTAACGTCAAGACTTTGCAAAGTCGTTCGTTGGTCGGTGTAGTCAGCAAGCACTTCTTCCTGGTATGAGTATTCAATTGAGCAAAAGATGGCCTATTCGTTAAAAGGTATGCAGGTCGAAATTTGAGGGGCTTCGATAAGCATAAAGATTGTTAAGTAAAATTATAATATTTTTAAATTGACAATAGGTATTAACCTATGTTTCCTTTAAATAAAGCCATTAAAATAATGGCGGCAGGGGGTGCTAATGCTTAAAGGAAAAAAGATAGCAATCATTGGCGGTGGAAAAATGGGAAGTATCATTGCCCAGGGTTTAATCGCGCATAAAATTATTCCCGCCAAGGACATAATCGTTACGGACATTGACGCCGCGAGACTTGATTTCCTCCATTCATCTCTGAAGGTAAAGGTCTCTCATAATAATGAAAAAGCCGCAAAAAGCGTGGATATAATCATCCTCGCTGTTAAACCGCAGAATATGGCCGAAACACTCAAGGAGATTAGCTCTGCTATTGATAAGTCAAAAGTTGTGATTTCCATTGCCGCGGGAATTACTACAAATTTTATTGAAAAATCATTGACCAAAGGCACCCGGGTTGTAAGGGTAATGCCTAATACACCGGCGCTTATCGGCGAGGGAGCGGCAGCAGTGGCCAAAGGAAGATGCGCTAAATCTACTGATGTCAAACTTACGCGCGCTATTTTTAATGCTGTTGGCATCAGCGTTGAAATCGGGGAAAAGCTAATGGATGCCGTAACCGGATTGAGTGGCAGCGGGCCCGCTTATTGTTTTTTGATCATTGAAGCCCTGATCGATGCCGGAGAACAAATGGGTTTGCCGCGGGATTTGGCGGCAAAACTTGCCATGCAAACCATGTTAGGAGCTGCTCGCCTTTGCCTTCAGAGTGATAAACATCCGGCGCAATTAAGAGAGATGGTTACGTCGCCAGGAGGCACCACGGTTGCCGGACTAAAGGCTCTGGAAGAGGGAAAAATCCGGGCAACAATTATTTCCGCCGTTGAAGCGGCGACGAGGCGATCGAAAGAATTAGCTAGCGGCAAATAACTTATGTGCAGGTTAGAAATTTGTCTTGCAAACAACGTCAGGATTAACTTCTAATCTGATGAGTGGTTTTATATCCTACGCTCCATCTTTTTTTACAAATAAAAACACCCTAAACGCTTTTTATGTTAAGGGGGTTCGCGCTATATTTACAGATCATATTCGCTAGCCTTCTATATGTGTGTAAGAAACTATTTCTGAAAAATTATGTTGCTTTTTTTCGGATTCGCTATTATTAAGAGCACCATTACGCCGTATACTACTCTTTCAATATTCTCTTGATCTTATCGTTAGCGTATATTATCCATCTTATCAGGTTGAAAACGGTGTTCAAAGATGGTGTTTGATTTCCAATCAAATTAAGCAACGGTATAATTATTATATGTCTTATATTAATTTACAAGATGGGAGAAAAGCAATGATTCAGGATAAAATAGTAGCTCATTATCAGGATGGCCGGCTGTTTAAAGGTGTTACCACCAATTTTGTCCCCAATAAAGACTTTTTTCATTTTATTCCAATGGATTCTCCACCGGGAAGCAAACTGGTGGAATTACGCACTGCCGGCTTAAAAGGATTATTTTTTGTTAAGGATTTCGGTGGCAACCCGAATTACAATGAAAAAAAGGAATTCGATTCCCCAAAATTGCCAGTTGGGCGCAAGATAAGAGTAGTTTTCAAAGATGGGGAATTAATGGTCGGCACAACCGTTCGATATCCGCAGGATGGTCTGGGATTCTTTGTCGTCCCTGCTGATACCAACTCCAATAACGAATGTTGTTTTGTTGATAAATCGGCGACTCAGCAAATTTCGTTAATCTGAGTTCGAATAATTAAGAACAGATGTCTCTAATTTGTCAGGATTGCGCGAAGCGCGGTTATATCATTGGAATTAGGTTATTCTATTGATAATTCGGTTAACAACTTCCACAAAGTTTTTACTACTTTTGTTGCCACAAAAACTTCTCGTCGTGCCTATCCAATTTTCTAATATGATTAATCAGCCAATCTATAATGATTATTGGGGCACGGAAAAGAAAAAAAACCAGATGCGTATTAAGATCCCTCTGGATTTCATTCTTAAATCATTTGAAGTACATTGAAAGCTGATCACAAAACATTGGACGCATCAATAAAAAATTCGCTAGAGGTGCGCAAAAAATTTTCATAGATCCGGTAAGCTGATTCAAAGCTTTTTCAGATCTATGAATAGATATTTGATTGCAGGGACTCCTGTAATTCTTGTCTGTATTATATTTACTTATTAAATATATTTGTTACGCGTTCAATATCCGCCTTGGCCTCTGCCACGATTCTTTCGAGAAGATCTTTACACGTGGGAATATCCTTTACCAGACCGATTGATTGCCCCATCATCATAGGAGCATCGTCAACATTGCCGAATTCCCATGCATCTTTTACTCTTTGTCCTGATATAAGCGGAATAAGTTGTTCCAAGCCGCCGCCCTTTGCTTCCATAGCCAAAACCTCTTCAACAATCTTATTTTTTATCGCCCGTCCCTGCAAACCGATAGATTTGCAGATAAGAGTCGTCTCATATTCCTGCCGCCGGATAATTTCCTGCTTGATGTTATCGTGCACCTCGCACTCCTTGGTGGCGACAAAGCGGGTCGCCATCATAACTCCCTGGGCTCCAAGAGCAAGAGCTGCCGCCAAAGTGCGGCCATCGGCTATGCCCCCTACAGTCACAACCGGAATCTTCACCGTTTCGGCAATGCGCGGCGTTAGCAGCATTGTGGTCACGTCGTCATTGAGCGGATGACCACCCTCTTCGATACCCGCGGCATAAATGCCGTCGTAACCCATCTTTTCGGCATGCACGGCATGACGCACCGATCCCACCTTGTGGAAGAGTTTGACCCCCGCCTTTTTTAGAACATCTATGTATTCTCTACCTACCACCTTGTCCAGCGGTGTACCTGATATTTCCAGCCCGGCGACCTTTTCTTCAAGGCAAACACGCACGAACATTTTGTGATGCTCGGCTGTAATATGGACGGATGGCAGAATGGTTACATTTACCATAAAAGGTTTGTCTGTCAGTTTTCTTGTCAACTTAATGGCATCACGGAATTCATCATCGGTCGAATAGTTTCCGGCAGTCAGGTTTCCTATGCCGCCAGCATTAGATATGGCCGCGCAAAGTTTTGGTTTGCAAAGCCACATCATGGCGCCGCATATAATTGGACATTTGACTCCGAACATTTCTGTAATGGCTGTTTTCATTTTTTTTCCACCTCTTGAATTTTTTTTGTAACCAGCAGAGCCCCCTCCTGCAGGAGCCGGAGGATCATTTTAATAATGAGACACAAGCTTTAGAAACGAAGTGCTCTAAAGCTTGTACGTCGAATTATCCCGCGAAGCAACGGATAACGCGACCTTCCCCGGCTAGAGCCGGGGATTTCAAGTCGCGGGATTAAAATTCTTAACGCTGTTTAATCAGACATCATCAGAGAATTAATTTTGGCTGACGTCGGCATAAAGTCAGAATCTAATACTTTAATAATATCGTTATACAGCCTCTTTTTCATTTCACCTAAAATTCCCCGCTTTTTCTGGAAAGTTTTGGCAAAAGCTATGGCTGAGGCCATAAGGTCTTCCTGATTGACGCAGGCCTTCACAATAATGTTATGCTTTTCCAGCTCCGGCGCGGTGTAACGATTTCCGGAAAACTGCATTTGTGATAATATGTGCAGAGGAATGGCTTTTTTAACAAAAGCGTTCATGCCCCATCTGAAAGGAATGCCGATGTTTACTTCCGGAAAGCAGAAGAATCCACGGTCCGACCGCATGAATCTAAAATCGCAGGCACAGGACATTATCGAGCCATTGCCGAAAGCATGGCCGTTTATCGCCGCAATTACCGGTACCGGATAAAGAAGCAGTTTCTTAAAGACATTATCCATTTCGTTGATGAAATCAATGACCGGCTGATGTTCATTTTTTTGCATATGATCCATGATCCACACAACGTCTATGCCCTGAGAAAAATTTTTCTCGTCATTCGAGGTAATAACCAGGGCTGATATTGATTTATCAGCGATTATCTCATCCAGCATTGCGTTTAAGGTTTTAGCAAAATCAAGATTTTGCCTGTTTTCACCATTGGTCATGGTGATAATCGCTACGGTTTCGTCTTTAATCCATGTCATGATAGGCATATAGTTTTTTTCCTTTCCTTTTTTCAAAACATATTATTGAAGACCGGTCACAGGGACGCGTTAAATTCAAGAGGTGATCGATCTGCAAAATACGTAAAATTACATCATCTGAGCACTGTATATTTGCTAAAACGCGAGGAGTATAAGAAGTCCCACCTTGTATGTCAAGAATATAATGATCGCAAAAAATTTATGATCTAATTTTGAATAAACAACCCTGATTTAACGGTTTAAAACCATGAACACTTCAGAATGGCTTTGATAATTTCCTTGACAAATTATAAGGTTATGCTAACTGGCTATTAACAGGCGGTCTACTCTTACAATGATTTTTTTATGCCAGGCTGTATTCAACATTATCCCGCGGCGCAGAAATATTACAGCAAGGATTAAAAGGAGAATCTCATGAATTCAGGTGACAAAATCGTTCTGATTGATAACGACCATGATCTGGATAAAATATTGAAGACCAACGATAGGGTGATCGCCCTCGTTTACGCGTCCTGGTGCCCTTTTTGCAGAAAATTTCTGCCTATATTTCAGCAGTATGCTCAAGAAGAACAACAATATTTTTTGTGTGTTCAGGATGACCAAGAAAGCATAGGGGACAAATATTCAATAGACGTTTTCCCCACTGTTCTTTTCTTTGAGAAAGGTTCCATCTCCAAACGCCTCGACGGAGAACCGGGTGTGGGCTTAAGCGAAAAACAATTGGTGGAATTTGTTCGTGAGACTCAAATTTCAAAAACGAAGTGAATTGAAATTTGTAAGTCGAATTATCCAATAGCCAAAGGCTATTGGAAATTATACAGCCATCGGCGGAGCGTTGAATACTCCGAAAATTGCTTTGTGGTATTCGTACCCGTGATTTCCATGTTTAGTACCTTAATATCGTAATAAGTGGAATTTGGCGAACGATTTGGTAATAAATGGAAAATTTTTCTGCCATTTTTCCGTGTTTAATAGTTTAATATCACAATAAGCGGAAAATTTTTCCATCTATATGGTTTGATATGATGGAATATTTTCCGTCTATTACACTGTTATGTGAGGAGACGAAGAATGAATTATTTTTGGATAGTGATCGCTCTTGTTGTTCTGCTATATATTTTTTTTCGTATGTTTCGCGGGGGAAATAGATATGGCGCAGTGCGGAACGCCTTTCTCGCGAAATACACATACGACCAACTAACAAAAGAACAGCAAAAGCAGGTGCACGAACAGACAGAGGATATACGAAGGCGTGGAGGTGGAGGAATGCCTTTGTCAGATATGGCTGATATGTTGAAGTATAGTCTTTATGCTTTTGGTATGGGGGAGTTGGGGATTTCGCCCTCGCTACCAGGCGAGAAATGGGACTACGTCAAGAATCCTTTTTTAGCCATGCGTGGGGCATCAGAATCTCAGATTAGGGCTATAAAAAATCAGTTAGAAAATAAGCACAAGGTAAACATTAACCTGAAGACACCAGCGGAAGCACTTGAAGAGATGTTGGGTAACAAGTAGATTTAGGGCCAGAGGATGATTATTTATTTGGTGTATACCCGCGAACGGTGAGAACATCAATGTAAGACACACATAACCAAATCAATACAGCCGATCGCTACGCTCCGGCTGATTTTTTCGTTAGTGTAGACAATTATTAAAGTGGGGACAGCAATCCCACCAACGTAGTTGGCAGGGACGCGGTATAATTGTTTTCTTAGTCTATTTTCTGTCGTCTTTTTTTAAGAACAGGAATGCGACTTTCACAAGGGACGCCTGTCTGGCACAAGCCGCATCCGGCATAACTCCCGATGTATCCTGATCCATATGCGCCTTCCGCCCAGGGCTTCTGCCTCACAAAGAGAACCTCGAAGCATTTGAGTTTGTCATGGCCCTTTTCGCTTATTGCACCACCGGGACAACGACGGATACATTCTCCGCACTTCCCTCTGGCATAAAAAAGACAATTTGCTAGGTGGTGTTCATAGGGTTTTATGGATGGTTTCAGTTTAATGCTGGCAGCCACACTTCCGCAGCGCATGGCCAGCCCTTTGGAAGTGATAAAACCTTCGTTGAGGCTGAAGGTGCCCAGCCCGGCAGCATAAGCGATATGCCTTTGTGACCAGTTGGAAGTAAAGCCATCGGAGACTTGCAGGATTTTAAAATAAGGCGATATTTCCGGAGCAAGAGCATAAGCTCCCATTGCTTCTAAAAGCGATACCAAATATGTGGACAGCTCGGTGATAAAATCCTGCCCCTTCCAGCGTGTATGATTCCAGCGCAGAGATGGCCCTTCTTTTTCTCTGGCATTAACCCGCAGTGTTTCGTGGTTAATGGGTAGTACGAAAGAAATAACACTTACGTTCGCCAGTTGAGGCGCTTCATCCTTTAATGTTTCGGTGAGGTGTAAAGTGAGCATTTCCTTCGGACTAAGGTGTTGTTCATGCACAACTTTTTTATACTCGGTAAACAAAGGGTCATCGCTATCGGCAAAGCCGACCAGCGGTTGATCAAAGATTGGCTCGTCTCCGAATGATTCCAGCCGATTCAAAGGGCTCGTCTTGACAAAATCTCTGATGGCCTTTTTAATGAATCGTTCAGGATTTTTATCAAACCGACCTTTCGTTCGTTTATCCACTGTAAAAATTGTCATTGACACAGCATCTCCCTTTAGCGTCTTCATCATAATCAATTAAGTTTATTCGACAAAATCTAATTATCAGCCCCTCATTATTTATTCAACATTTTTATGGTGGAGCCCGCTCCGGCATGAGCCAAGAGATTTCAAGTCGCGAGATTGCTTTTAAAGCGGGGGAAATTGGTTTGACATATTCTCTTTTCGTTATTAGACTAAGCACGTATTATAAATTAGACCATACTTTGTAAAGCGTGTGATCTAAATGAGACAAAACAGTTTCAATTTGAAAACTATGCCAATAGAAATATTAGAGGAGGTATCAAAAAATGGCGTTAAAGACCGCTGAACAATATGAGGAAAGCCTGCGCAAAATGAACTTTAAAGTCTATCTGCTGGGCGAATTGGTGAAAAATCCGGTGGATAACCCGATAATAAGACCATCCATGAATTCCGTAAAAATGACTTATGCGCTGGCTCAAGATCCTGAGCATGAAGACCTGATGACGGCGAAGTCCCACCTGACCGGTGAGAAAATAAACCGGTTCTGCCACCTGCACCAAAGCACTGAAGATCTGATTAAGAAAGTGAAAATGCAGCGCCTGCTGGGACAGAAAACAGCTTCTTGTTTTCAACGATGCGTCGGAATGGATGCTATCAATGCCGTGGACAGCGTCACATTCGAAATGGATAAAAAACTCGGCACTCAATATCATGAGCGTTTTATTAAGTTTCTAAAAATGATCCAGGAACAAGATTTGACTGTGGACGGCGCTATGACTGATCCCAAAGGAGACCGCGGCCTGCCTCCCAGCAAACAAGCCGATCCCGATCTCTACACCCATGTAGTGGAAAAAAGAAAAGATGGCATTGTAGTACGAGGCGCCAAAGCGCACCAGACAGGAGCCATCAATTCACACTGGATTTTAGTTATGCCGACTATTGCCATGACCAAAGAAGATGCCGATTATGCCCTTTCTTTTGTCGCGCCTGCCGACGCGGAAGGCATATCCTATATTTATGGAAGACAGTCCTGCGATACGCGGAAACTCGAAGGCTGTGAAATCGATGTGGGCAACCGGCAGTTCGGCGGTCACGAGGCTCTCATGATTTTTGACGATTTATTTGTTCCCTGGGAAAACGTGTTTATGTGCGGCGAATATGAATTCAGCGGTGCTTTGGTGGAAAGATTTGCCGGTTATCACCGCCAGAGTTATGGCGGCTGCAAAGTCGGCGTCGGCGACGTGCTCATCGGCGCGGCGGCTCTGGCTGCCGATTACAACGGTGCATCCAAAGCATCTCACGTTAAAGATAAACTGATTGAAATGACGCATCTGAATGAAACGCTCTACTCCTGCGGCATTGCCTGCTCTTCTCAGGGACATAAAACCGCTTCTGGCACCTATCTGATTGATTTATTGCTGGCCAACGTCTGCAAGCAGAATGTCACCAGGTTCCCTTATGAAATTGCTAGATTGGCTGAGGATATTGCCGGTGGATTAATGGTAACAATGGCCTCGGAAAAAGATTTGCGTCACCCGGAAATCGGCAAATTAGTCGAAAAGTACTTCAAAGGAATCGCCTCGGTACCTACGGAGAATCGCTGTCGTGTTTTGAGATTGGTGGAGAATATTACTTTGGGCACGGCCGCAGTTGGTTATCGCACGGAATCCATGCATGGCGCCGGTTCGCCGCAGGCTCAGCGAATTATGATTTCGCGCCAGGGTAATCTGGAACAAAAAAAGAAACTGGCTAAAGAAATTGCCGGTATTAAAGATTAACCGGCTTTGATTTGGAATCCAACAACATAGGAATGAAGCTGATAGGCATAAAATATTGCGGTGGCTGTAATCCTCTCATCGATAGAGCAAAACTGGTGCAGGAAATAGGAAAAATACTGCCGCCGGAATACTGTTTAACAACGGATAAATCCTCAAATCCGTGGGACATCGGTATTCTGATTTGTGGCTGCAAAACAGCTTGCGCGTATAAACCGGATTTTAAAAATTTCGCCCGAAAAGGGATTATTGTAGCCGGTAGTTCTGTTGATCTGGATAATGCACCGGAAGAAAAACTGGTTGATATTATCGCGCGAAAAATGAAAAAGTTAAAGCAATAAATCCCTTCTATCTAAACAGGATTCCCTGCTTTATTTTGAAACATCTTTATCGTGTAATTTATCCCAATCCATGCTTGACTTGACATATGTTGTCTAATTAAGTCTTATCTCAGTTATTTCTTATACCTACAAACAAATAGATTAATGAAGTAGGGAAAACTGAAGATTGCCAGTTGGAAGGTTGAAAACCCAAGTTAGAAAATCTTTCTCATATATATATCTGTCTGCAGAATAAAAAAACTTCCTATCTTTCCAGTTAAACTGTTGTCGCAAAATTATAAGTCATGTACCATACACTCGCTCAACCATTCCCCGAATTTATACTCTTCCTCTACTTCGTATGACATGACGGACAAAAAGTACAGGGCGTGCATAGCTGCACGCCCTGTTAAAGGAGGGAGACTAGGGAGTGGAATTAGTTAAATTTATTTCAAGGTGCCGAGCAGTAAATGTTGTAGTTGAATCGCTATAGGTACCCCATCCATTGAGACGTTGTATATTGGCACCTTGACCACACAAGGTATTGAGATCAATTATGAAAGAGGAAAATGAAGAGTATACGGTGTCTATATCCCCTTGTTCTATGCGGAAGCGGTCGGCAGCGTTTCCATCAGTTACGATGTCCAGCGTCGAACTCTTCGAGAGCTCGGTAATAACGCCTCCCCGGTATATATTATGGAAATGCCCTGTGGTGCTGATGTCCAAGGTAAGACTAGTTGATGATGATGTGGGAATAGGAGTAAAAACAACACTCTCCGATTTCCCGGCGAAGCCCCACCCTACATTCAGGAAAGCTCTGGCATTGGTAAGATCTATGTAGGTGAATGCATCAAAGTCCGGACTTGATGCTGAGTATATGAGCGGGAAGCCCTTAAAAATTACAGGGATATTTTCTGCAATGGTTGCGCCGTGAAGAAGAATTGTTGGACCTTGTACCAGATAAGGAGATGGAATTGCCGGCGTTGCTGAGGCGAAACGGTGGATATCTCTATCGCCGATTCTTTGCAGCGTCATGGGTACATTGAAATCCTGTCCCACGGTCGTAGAGTTGCTATTCGTTGTCCCTGAAATTGTGGTCAGATCCATGCGGATAAAACCAGAAGTTGCATCGATGTTGCCTTCATCAAACGCTAATGTTCCGTATACTTCAATGATTTGCCCGGGCATGATATCAGCAACCGTCAGACTGGTGGAGTTTGAATATTGCTTGCTTACTGCGGTATTGGCACCGGTCGAAACCGTTACCTTGTTACGGAAAGAGATGTGTCCTAATCCCCTGTGCGGGGTTGCACCTTTTAGTGTGAATGTGAGGTTGGGCGCGCTGCCCGAAACACTGAGTACCGTCCCTCTCACAACATCTTTGGTCTCGCCCGGAACACTTGTTCCAGTCAATACTTCTGTGGCGGTAAAGTTTAAGTTCGCATCGAAGGTGCCGTAGGCGATTACTCCCAAGGTGGATTGCTGGCCAAAGAGTGTATTAAGACTTGAAAGACCCGTGTTGCCTGTATAAATTGTCCCGTTGATATTATACACAGTACTGCTGTTTACCAAGACCGTCTTGGTCCCGAACTGTGTGTTGTTAGACAGGTCATTGTCAAAGGGACGCAGAATCATAACGAACGAATTGCCGCTCATATCCACACTCTGCAGCAGTCCTCGGAAACGCTGGTCTTTGTTGGTATCGGGCGTAAGACTGGCATCGAGAATCGGAGTTACATACAAGCTCGGTGTACTTCCCGAGAATGTCACAGTATTGGTAGCACCAAGATCGAAGTCCAAGACCAGATGAGCAGTGCCGCCTGCGGTGATTTTGAGGTTACTAGTATCAAGATTGACGGTAACAGCGATCGGAGAAGTTATCGGATTACTATTCCAATCAAGGATATTAGAAGTCGGCACTTGCACCGCATTTCCGGAACCATCGTCCACCTCGATATCGGCACTGGAATAATCCAAGGTCATAACGACCTTGGTATAAGTCCCTACTCCGACCGTATTGGCCGTCAGAAACTCGGTCATACTAGTCAATTGGGCAAAGTCAACTGTTGTTGTCAGGGGAAGAGTATGAACAACTGTTCCATCGGCTTTGTAGAGATCAAGAGCGGTCACATTGACCGAATACCGCAAAAAATCCCCCTGTGCATCTGTAAGGCCAATGAGCGTCGGGGAAGAAGAGCTACTGCTTGAACTTGATCCTCCGCAACCGATGACCATCAGAAACATCAGCATAAGAAAATACAACAAAATTTTAGTTGAAATCATTCTTCTATGCATAATTTCCCTCCTTTTTTTATTAAGCCTTACAGACGATTGAAGCGCAACAAGTCAATTCCTCAGCTGTCCACACGCAAAGAACATTTCAGTATAGGTAAGGGGTATAGCTTTCTGTCTTTGCCTTTTCATGTTGACTTTATTGGAAACTAAAAACAAAATTCTCCAGAAAACGCAATAATCCCATAGAGGCTAAATATTGGCAATTTCTGATAAATCCTTTTCACGGCAAACCCCAGAAGTTGAGGGTTAGGTTAATGGGTTAATAAAGAAATAACTGATGCTTTAAATACTTCTTGGAAAATAAGCTGTCAAGAAGAAAATTGCCACTTAAAGTTGGCTACATTGTCTTGCCAATATTAATCATTTCTACTTGAAATCTTCAATTTGTTATTAAAGTTTAATTATAACGCTTACAGGAAGTAAGAAACAAAATTCCGATTTCCTAACCATCAAAATTGTTTCTTACACCTACAAAGTTTCAGTAGTGGGAAGTTGTCAGAATTGAGGATTACTGGTTGAAAGGTGCAACGAAAAATAAGCCGGAATGTTATTTGGCAAAAGGTCTATATATTTTCCCTGTTAATGTGCGCGACTTTGGCAACCGGGAAGCCGTTAAAGTCCGTGGCCGAGGCTAAAGTGTAAGCGCCAATATTTTCCGCGTAAAGCAAATCGTCAATTTGCAAATCTTCCGGCAGTTCATCAGCCAGTGAGAT
>JBEKRZ010000010.1:0-108614 GCA_049517435.1 Smithella sp.
TGCCATCTGCCGAAATATTTTTTGTAAAAGATATGAGATAATCATTTTCATGTACATATGAAATTTCAAATTTAGTATCTAACCTTTTATTTATCCTGCGTTCATCTTTTGACATATTATCTCCATTCCATTCAGTCTACCATATAACACTTTTAATAAAGAAAGATTGTTTAACGATTACTGTTTGTAAGTTAGCATAAAATAGAAAAAATGAGAAATGAGGATTACAGGAAGTAAGTCTCTGATCATTCCGACATTTAATAATCCTTTAACTTTTCTTTAACCTTGACCAATTTGTCCTTGATAATGAATTGATATTAATATATAATTCTAATAACCGGGTGGGTTCGATTCCCGCTCTCTCCGCCAGAAAAATATAATTTCTTAAAACATATCATTGGCCTGTCCGGCACGTGTCGGACGATTCGGAACTTTTATGCTTGAACAAGTTTAGTTTTAAAAATATTTAAAAGGGCAAGCTAAAAATAATTTATTAAAACTATGACCAAAAAAGATATATTTCAAAAAATTGAAAAACAGCGAATTTCAAAAGTCATCTCTTATTTAACTAGTGACAGGCAGGGGCCAATTAACGCAAAAATTGCTATGGATATGATACCAATTTTTAGTGAACAACTTCGCAAAATTGGGAAAACAGAAAAGATTGATTTGTTTTTATACAGTTCTGGTGGTGATACTATGGTGCCCTGGCGTTTAGTATCAATGATCAGAGAATACTGTGATCATTTTTCAGTTTTAATTCCTTATAAAGCTCACAGTTCAGCAACGATGATTTCATTAGGCGCGGACGAGATTGTAATGAGCGATCTTTCGGAAATCTCGCCGATAGACCCTTCAACCGCAAATGTTTTTAATCCGTCTGATCCGCAAAATCCTCAAAACAAAATTCCTATTTCCGTTGAAGATGTAATGGCTTATTTTGATTTAGCTAAAAATAAGTTTGGCATTAAAAACGATCAGGAATTAACATCAATCTTTAATAAATTTATTGAATCAAATCCTCAAATACACCCCTTGGCCTTGGGAAATGTAAATAGAACACACAATTTAATCAGAATGTTGGCAAAGCGTCTTTTGAAAAGTCATAAAGCACCAATGAAAGATGATGAAATTGATAAAATTGTTGATTACTTTACTGAAAAACTTTATTCTCACCAATATTTAATTGGACGAAAGGAAGCTAGAGACGATTTAAACCTCAAAAATGTAATTTTTGCTGATAAAGAATTGTCAGAATCAATGACCCAATTATACGAAGAGTATAAAAATGAAATGGAATTAGGTAAACAATGGGTTCCCGAAAATGAACTCGGGTTAAATTCTGTACAAAATAAAAAAGAATATAAAATTGCTTATATTGAGTCGGAAAACAAAGCAAGTTATTTTGGAATTGCTATTGAGTATAAAAAACAACAAGTCAATGTAATGCAACAAACTCCACAAGGACCAATTCAAATTCCACAAGAACAGGTCGGTTGGAGAATAACTGACCAAGGTTGGAAATAATAAATAAAGGAGACAATTATACCGCGGGTTCGATTCCCGCTCTCTCCGCCAGAAAATTTCCTTATTGCTTCGTCCCTGCGAGGCTGGTCAAAAGCAAGTTTCCTTCATTTTTGTTATAATAGACTTTTTATATTCTTTATTATAATATTATCACGAAAACAATTAGCATAATTACGATTTAGGAAACATATATTTTTTATCTTGATTAGTGGTATCGCTCCTTAAAAATAAGCAAGTAAACTTGAATTTTTAATAAGGGGGAATATGAAAAAGATTTTTCGAGAATATCATCAATTTACTGACCAAGAATTCCAGCAATTATGGAAAAACTGTTTCTTTGTGTTTGACACAAACACTCTTTTAAATATGTATAGATATAGCAGGACAACAGTTGATGCATATTTTGATGTCTTAAATGAATTGAAAAAGAATAAGCAGCTTTGGATACCATATCAGGTTGGGTATGAATTTTATGAAAACAGAATTAATGTTATTTCTGAATATGAGAAATCGTATGATGAAATTTTATCAATATTGGAAAAAGCAAAGAGTGACATTGAAGCTAAATATAAAGACCATCCCTTTTTAAATTTGTACGAAATTAAAGAGGAAATGGGTAAGGGCCTTTCTGGTGTAGAAAAAAAAATTAAACAAGCCCAAAAGAACCACCCTAAATGGCTAGAAAAAGATGAAGTATTAGAAAAATTAAATTCATTATTCGACGGGAATATCGGAAATAATTATGATGAACAAAAGCTAATTGATATAAAAAAAGAAGGCAAGGAGAGATATGAAAAGAGAATACCACCTGGTTTTAAGGATGATAAAAAAACCGAAGATAAAAAATATGGAGACCTTATCTTATGGTATCAAATAATTGACAAAGCTAAAGAAAGTAAAAAACCAATAATTTTGATTTCGGGCGATGTTAAAGACGATTGGTGGTTAGAAAAAGACGGGAAAAGACTTATGCCATTACCTCAATTAAAAAAGGAAATATTTGACAAGGCAGGAGTTGATTTTCATATTTATACAGCAGATAGATTTCTTGAATTAAATAAAACAGGCAAGAAAGAAATAGATGAAAATACGATAAAAGAAGTTAGGAAAGTTAGAGAATTAGAAGAAAAAAGAATGATGATTAGAAGAATGGAAATGATGGAAAGAGAGAGAGAATTAGATCCAATAATGTTTAAAAGATATTCAGTGGAATATACACACTTGTTTGACATATTAGAAGGCGTGATGGCGGGAATAAATAGATCAGAAATTAATTCAAGATACAGAGACGAATTAGATTATATGTCTCGAGAAATTAGGAAATTAAGAAACAGAATTGTGCATGGAGAAATTAACAGCACATCTTTTGATATGTTTTATAAGTATACAAAAGAAATTTCGTTTGTTCTTCATAAAATAATTCATTCAGAAGAAATTAATCCTGATTTATCTATAAAACTTAAAGAATATATTGATAGGTTAGAATATTTGAATCAACGATTAAGAAGGAATATATAATAATTGGCACACAAAATTTACCACGAACCCGCAATAAATGTTGGATAAGCTCCGCATCATTTATTTTATTATCTTGAATTATTTATTTTTTAGTTTATTATCAGACCCATGACAGAAAAACATATTCCAAATCCGCGAATTGAAGAACGGGCAAAATCCGGTCCCCACCTTACAAAACATGAGCATATTGGATTCAACGGCTGGATAGCAGTCCTGATAACTAACGCCGTAAGCACGATGTGGTGTGCCTACCTTTTTGCGATCATAGCTTTAATAAGTCTTCCTGCTGCCATTGCCGGCGGAACGGCTGCTCTCGTATCATGGATAGCTCAAACATTTTTACAGTTGGTCCTTCTCTCAGTTATTATGGTTGGTCAAAAGGTAGCTGCGCAAGCTTCTGATAAGCAGGCAATGCAAACATATCAAGACGCCGAAGCACTTTTAAAGATTCAGGATGAAGTTCACAAATTGGTTAAAATTAATAATGAATTAACGGAAGAGATTCACAGTCTTTTGACCAAAGACTCAAAATAAAATTCTTCTCCCTCCCAAAGCAGAACAAAAAAATATGAATGTTATAATAATAAACTCATGAACAGTTACAAGAAGAGGAGTTGATGATGAATTTAGAAGAAGCAAAAGATTTTTGTAATAAATGGCTTGCGGCATGGTCTGGAAATAATCCGGATAAATTAATTAACTTTTATTCAACCCAGTCATTTTATTCAGATCCAACCGTTAAAAATGGCCTTAAAGGACATGGTGAAATTTTACCATATTTTAAAAAATTATTAAAAAATAATCCTGATTGGAAATGGACTTATGAAGAAATCATTCCTACTGAAAAAGGATTTACGTTAAAATGGAAGGCCATTATACTGGTAAGACAAATCGAAATAATTGAATTTGGAGTGGATATAGTTGAAATAGTTAATAATAAGATTACAAGAAATGAAGTTTATTTCGATACTTTAAATTTGATTAATGCAATTCAAAAAAAATAGATTCTTTTTGATAATGTACCAAATGCATACATTTCTTAAGGGAAACATGAAATGGACACTTTGCTCGATTTGGTAACGATCACGAAGCGTCATTATGGCAATCTTCTGTTAAAACAGTAACATCGCTTACTGAAAATCAATATCAAAAATTTGAGTTGATTCCTGTTCATTTATCTATTAAAAGTCTCAACGTATAGTTTATTACGAACAATATGGCCGGGTCCCGTACAACGGAGGTAGTGAGACTCCAATTCCGAAAGCGAAGTGTAGTCGGAATTGGCAAGTCGAACTATCTCGATTAATACCCGGAGAAAATTTTAGGGTTCATACCCCTACTAATTTATATGAAAAAAATATGGCCGGGTCCCGTACAACGGAGGCTTGTGAACCCCGTCAGGTCCGGAAGGAAGCAGCGGCAGCAATGACCACCATGTGTTGCGGTAAACCCGGTCACCAGCATACCTATCCGCTTGCTTCGGCTAACTTTGTTGGCAGCGTCGTCGGCTTTCTCAACGTATTAGTAATACGCCTGCGGAGCCTCCTCTTTGCCGCCGCGTTATCCTTTGCAAGCGAATAGGCATAATAAATATTATTCCGCAACCTTGTAGTAGATTTAGGAGCTCAGTTGGAATATCTGGTACTAGCACGAAAATTTCGTCCACAAACCTTTGAAGATGTTGCCGGTCAGGAGCATGTTGTCAAAACCCTGCGCAATTCTATCGGCCAGGGTCGTGTGGCGCATGCCTTTTTGTTCAGCGGTCCGCGCGGCGTAGGAAAAACCTCGGTTGCCAGAATTCTGGCCAAATCGCTCAATTGTGAAAAAGGTCCAACGGCCACGCCCTGTAATGTCTGCTCCAATTGCCTTGAAATTACTAAAGGCTCCTCACTGGACGTGCGGGAAATAGACGGCGCTTCCAACCGCGGCATTGATGAAATCCGGGAACTGCGGGAGAATGTCAAATTTGCTCCGGCTGCCGCCAAATACAAAATTTATATTATTGACGAAGTGCATATGCTCACGCGCGAAGCTTTCAACGCGCTTTTAAAAACTTTGGAAGAACCGCCGGCCCACGTGATTTTCATTTTTGCCACAACCGAAAATCATAAAGTTCCGGCCACCATCCTTTCGCGCTGTCAATGCTATGATTTCCGCAGAATATCTCTCAAGGAAATCGCCGCGAATTTGGGCCGGGTTGCCGCCGCTGAAGGAATTAAAATCAGCTCGACCGCGCTTTTATGGATTGCCGAAGCGGGCGACGGCAGTATGCGCGACGCGCAAAGTATTTTTGATCAGGTCATTTCCTATGCCGGGATGGATATTAAAGATGATGATGTGGAAGAAAGTTTGGGTCTGGCCGACCGGAAATATCTTTTCCGTCTTTCCGAAGCGGTTTTGCAGCGAGACGCCGGCGCCTGCCTGATTATTCTAGAAGAAGCATACTTGGCCGGCATCGACATGAAGCATTTTTATCAAATACTGGTGAAGCATTTTAGAAACTTGCTTTTGGTGAAAATTGCCGCCGACGGCAGTTCTTCTTTTGATATCGCGCCGGAACAAATTGAAAAGCTGAAGAATCAAGTGCAAACAATATCACGCGAAACCCTGCAGCGCTTTGTGGAAATCCTGATCGCGGAAGAGGGAAGTTTTCTCCGCAGCCAGGAACCGCGCATGAAACTCGAAACCATAATTGTCAAAATGGCTTATCTGGAACCGATAATTCCCCTTGGTGAAATTATTGCGACAATTGAAAATATCGAGCAAAGACTGCAACAGGGTGTGCCGGTATCCAGTAACAATACTGAGCCGCGATTTTTAGAAAACAACACGGTAAAAGAAACACCGGCAGAATATAATACGAAAAGCAGCATTGTTGCTGATACAAATAAAGAGAATAATGTTCCCTATGCTGATAATAACGTCGGGGATTTGAAGGTTCTTCGCGACAATTTTAAAAACTTTATCAAAAAAGAAAGCGCAATCCTGGGGGCAAAAATTGATTCCGCTGAGATTGTCAGTTATGAAAACGATTCTCTGACACTGGGCTTTCCGAAGAATTACATTTTTTTAGAGGAATTAAAAACAACGCAAAAAGAAAAACTGGAGCAAATTGCCCGGAATTTTTTTCAGAAAAATGTGGCGATAAAAATTGCAACGCTCGACGCGGAAAATGGTACCGCGAACGGCAACAACGGGCGCAAGCAGGCCAATGGTCTGAACGATATAAAACGTGAAGCGATGAACCAGCCGCTTTTACAGAAAATCATGGATGAACTTTCCGATGCCAAAATAGTAGAAATCAAAGTACAGGCGGATAAATTTTGACAGCACTGTTAAAGTGTAGGCCAATTAAGATATTTGGAGGGTTCATCAAAACAGGAGGAGGACAGAAATAGTGCAAAATTTTAGTACCATTATGAAACAGGCAAAAAAGATGCAGGAGAAAATGGGTCAGATCCAGCAGGAATTAGAGACTAAAACCGTCGAGGCGCAAGCTGGCGGCGGGATGGTGCGCGTTGTAGTGAATGGCAAATTTGAAATTGTATCACTGAAAATCGAAAAGGAAGTAGTCAATCCCGAAGACATCGAAATGCTGCAGGACTTAATTACTGCCGTAGTTAATGAGGGAATCCGCAAATCACAGGAAATGGCTTCCTCGGAAATGGCGAAAATTACCGGCGGATTAAATATCCCGGGCATGGGTATGTAAAGATTCTTTTATGAAAGCATACGCACAACCTATTAAAAAGCTTATTTCGGAGTTGGGTAAGCTTCCCGGTATCGGCGAAAAAACAGCCGCGAGGCTGGCAAATTATATTTTGCGCTCCACGGAAGATGATGTAAAAAAACTTGCGGAAAGCATTACAGCAGTCAAAAGAAAAATCAAGCTATGCCGGATTTGCTTAAACCTGACGGAGGAAGATATTTGCCACATTTGCCGCGACACAACAAGGGATAAAGATGTGATTTGTGTTGTGGAAGATCCTGATGCCCTGGCGGCGATTGAGGAGTGCGGGGGATTTCGGGGAACTTATCATATTCTTCACGGCGCTTTGGCGCCTTTGGACGGAATCGGGCCGGAAAATCTGCGGTTAGGCGAGCTTATGCAAAGAATCAATACAAGCACTGTCAAGGAATTGATTATCGCGACCAATCCCAATGTTCACGGCGAAGCCACTGCCTTGCTGATCACCCGAATGCTCAAAGAAAAAGATATCAAGTTGACGCGTATTGCCACGGGTGTGCCGATGGGCGGAGATTTGAAATATCTAGATAAGATGTCGATTTCCAAATCGCTGGAGTTTAGGCGCGGCATGTGATGATGACACCGGAAAAAGTCCATATGCTGCGTTGCGCTTCGTCCTTCGGCGTTGCGGCGTATGAAAAAATACGCCTCATTTCTCAGGACTCACGCGCCTTGCCTCTGGAGCTCGTGTGCCCTTTAGGGTATTTTGCGGTGTCATTTAGTAACTGACAAAAATAGCGTTGATGGAAAATTTAATTTATGAACATGGAAATGAAAACCAGAAGCACTTTGCGGCGGATCAATACCAAGCGCGTAACCAAAGCGGTAAAAAAACTTTTCATCGAAGCCAATACAGTTTTGGGCGAAGATGTTGTCGGGGCTCTGCGCCATGCGCTCTCCAGAGAAGAATCGGAAACCGGTAAACAGGTACTAACGAAAATAATTGAGAACGCTGATATCGCTTGCCGCAAAAAAATGCCCATTTGTCAGGACACCGGTCTGGCGGTTGTTTTTGTGGAACTCGGGCAGGATGTTCATATAGTAGGCGGAGAATTGCACGCGGCTATTGAAGAAGGGGTGAGACAGGCCTACGAAGAAGGCTATTTGCGCAAATCCGTCTGTGATCCGTTAACCAGAAAAAATACTACGGACAATTTACCCGCGATCATTCATGTTGATATTGTTGCCGGCGACCGGATGAAAATCATCGCCATGCCCAAAGGAGGCGGCAGTGAAAATGTAAGCGCCGCCAAGATGCTCACTCCGTCCGTGGGAATTGACGGCATTAAAAAATTTGTTATGGAGACGGTTGAAAACGCAGGAGCAAATCCTTGTCCGCCAATAATAGTTGGAGTAGGCATCGGCGGATCGCTGGAGCAGGCATGCGTTATGGCGAAGAAAGCTCTTTTGCGACCGGTTGGTGAAGCCAACAGAATTGATAAACGCGTAGAGCAAATAGAAAAGGAATTATTAGATAGTATCAACAAACTGGGCATAGGACCGGCAGGTTTAGGCGGCCGCGTTACCGCTCTGGCTGTAAATATTGAAATGATGCCCTGCCATATAGCTTCTCTGCCCGTTGCGGTAAACATTCAGTGTCATGTGGCGCGGCACAAAGAAATAACACTTTAATGGCTCAATATGGAATCTTTAATAAATGCATGGCAGCAATTACCCGCCCAAATGAGTCCCATCATTTTCAGCTTTGGTTCATTTCAACTGCGCTATTACAGCCTGATGTACCTTGTCGCTTTTGCTGTCGTTTATTTCCTGACTCTCTATCGGATAAAAAATGAAGGCTATGAATATAAAGCGGAAACTATACAGGATTATCTTGTCTGGGCGATGCTCGGAGTGATAATCGGTGGCAGATTTGGCTATGCCTTATTTTATAATTTCGGCTATTACTTCCGGCACCCGCTCGAAATAATTTTGCCCTTTGATTTTTCCCATGGGTTTAAATTTGTCGGCATCAGCGGCATGTCTTATCATGGCGGCCTTATCGGCGTTGTCATTGTTTCCATTTTATTTTGCCGCAAGTACAAATTTAATTTCTGGCATTTTTGCGATTTGTTCTGTCCGGCGATACCGCTGGGCTACACCTTTGGCCGGATCGGAAATTTTATCAACGGTGAGCTTTGGGGACGTGTAACTACCGCGCCATGGGGAATGTATTTTCCGCTTGATTCGACACATAGCCTGCGTCATCCTTCCCAGCTTTACGAAGCGCTGTTCGAAGGGATTGTTTTGTTCATCCTGCTGTGGCTGATTAGAAAAAAGAAAATGTTTGACGGTTTTTTAATTGGAATTTATATTTGCGGTTACGGCTTTGTGCGCTTCTTTATCGAGTTTTTCCGCGAGCCCGACTATCAGCTTGGTTTCGTTCTGAGCTTTATGAGCATGGGTCAGGTTCTTTGCCTGTTGATGATGGCGGCAGGCATTATTATTTTGATCTGGCGTAAAAAAATGTCAACATAAAATAATCCTTGAGGCAAAAATTATCAGGCACGCAAAAGGAAGTATGAGATGATTCTGTGGTGGATATTCTTTGGTGTTTTCATCTTAGCCATGCTGACTCTGGATCTTGGTGTTTTCAGCCGCAGAGCGCACGCGGTAAAAATCAAGGAATCTCTCTACTGGACAGCTTTTTGGATAATACTGGCTCTGATTTTCTGCACGGGCATCTATTCTTTTTACGGCCATCAGAAGGCGTTGGAATTCTTAACCGGTTATATTATTGAATACTCGCTTAGCATCGATAATCTTTTCGTCTTTTTACTTTTCTTCCGTTATTTTTCTGTGCCGGTCGAATACGAACAGAAAGCTTTAATCTGGGGGATAATTATCGCGCTCATTACGCGCGGTATTTTTATTTTTGCCGGCATTGCGCTGATTAATAATTTTCACTGGGTGATATATATCTTCGGGGCTTTCCTGATTTTTACTGCCATTCATATTGCCCGGGGCAAAGAACAGGAAGTTCATCCGGAAAAAAATATGGCCATTAAACTACTTCGTATGTTTATGCCGGTTTCCCATGAATATTCAGGTCACAAATTCGTTACTACTATCAAACGCAAACGTTACGCCACGCCGCTTTTGGTTGTTGTTTTAGTTTTGGGAACAACAGATGTTTTTTTTGCCGTCGATTCCATACCTGCGGTTTTAGCGGTCACAACCGATCCTTTTATCGTTTATACTTCCAACGTCTTCGCCGTTTTAGGTCTGCGTTCCCTTTTCTTTGCCATTTCCGGATTTATGAAGCTCTTTCACCACCTGCAATATGGTTTGGCGGTTATTTTGGGTTTTGTGGGAATTAAAATGCTGATCACTGATTTTTACAAGATTAATATTGGCGTTTCTTTAACTGTAATAGCCTCCGTAATAGTATTATCTGTTATTGCATCGTTGATATGGCCGAAGAAACTGCCCTCAATTATCGCGGAGGAAAAATAATCAGGATTTTATGATGGACGAATTTTTGAATATTTCGCAAACGCTGTTGAAAAAATGGGCAAAGCTTAACGACGCCAAAGCGCGTCAAGAAGAAGGAATGTTCTTAGCCGAAGGCGTGAAAGTGGTCGAAGAACTTCTGGCAAGCGACTGGCAGATTAAAGCATTGCTCATTATGCCCGAAAAAATAAAATACTGGGAGGGGCTCGCGCTCCCTGCCACCAAAGATATACCCGTTTATCAGCTTACCCGTTCCCAGTGGCAAAAAATCGGACAGGACAGAGAACCGGAAGGGATCATGGCTGTAGCCGGCACGAAACAGGCGCCCGATTTTTCTTCATGGCTGGCTGAAACCTCCGGCAATATTTTGATTTTGCATGAAGTAAACAATCCACGTAACCTGGGAGCGCTCGCGCGCAGCGCGCGTTGGTTTGGATTTGACGGAATAATTTTAAGCGTTAACTCGGCGGAGTACACCAATCCAAAAGCCGTGCGGGCTTCCATGGGAAGCATTTTCCATTTGACAATTATCCCCGGCATTGATTTATCCATTACATTGCCGGAAATTAAAAAAAACTTTTTTCTCATCGGCTCTGATGTGCGCGAGGGTTTATTGCCTCATCCGGTCAAAAAAAGGGCTGCCCTGCTTTTAGGTAATGAAAGCCACGGCCTGCCGGAAGCTATTTTACGAATGACCGATGAAAAATGGAGCATTTCCGGAAGCGGAAAGGCCGATTCTTTGAGTTTGCCGCAGGCGGCAGCTATTATGATGTACGAATGCACGAAAAAGTGACGCCAACCTCGGAAAAAGCCCATATGCTGCGTTGCGCTGCATCCCTCGTCGTTGCGACGTACGCTAAACATGTACGCATCACTCCTCTGGTTTTGCGCGCCTTGCCTCTGGAGCATTTTGCGAAGTCGTCAAAATAAATGTTAATTTTTTAGTTTTTATCAGAATATCAATTGGTGATTTTATGAAATCCTACATTCAAGTAACGACAACCACAGAAACCAAAGAGCAGGCACAAAAAATTGCCCAATATCTAGTGGAGCAAAAAATTGCCGCCTGTGTGCAGATTACCGGCCCGATAACCAGCATTTATCGCTGGAAAGGCAAGGTGGAAAATACTCAGGAGTGGCTCTGCCTTATAAAAACACAGGATGATCTTTACAATAAAGTGGAAGCCGCCATTAAAAGTCAGCATTCTTATGAAACACCGGAAATTATCGCCTTGCCGATTGTTAAAGGCAGCAAGGAATATCTGAACTGGCTTGATGACTAACTGGGCCAGAGGGACTATTTTTACCAAATTAAAAAAATATTTTGACAATAATCATTTTTTGCATTACAATGTTTTATCTTTTTAAATAAAGGCTATATAAAAACGATGTCGGACATAGCGAGAAATCAGAATTTAGCAATGAACATTCTACCCCTGCTTCCGGGGCTCGCCCTGTTGCGCCTTTTACTTAAGGCCACCAGCCCATCGTTTTTAGGTCGTCGCTAGCACTATAAAAATAACTGATTACCTAAAAAGCCGTGGGCGGAAATACCCACGGCTTTTTTTATTGTGAGGCTCCAATTTAATGAAACTCAGATATTACGAGCGCAGTGAAGTAATATCTGTAAGTTGAATTATCCCACGTGCGAAGCAAGTGGGGGTGTATCGTAAAGAGATGCAGCGGCGGGAAGAGAAGAAGTGCTGCAGAATTGGTAAGCCAAACAACCCCGCGTATGCGGGGTCAGTTCGACTTACTAATATTACTTCGCAAGGTTTGTAATATTAGAGTCTCATTGAAATACCGGTGTAATATTTGAATGATGATAAAAAAACAAATACAAATCCCGATAGCCTTTGGCTACGGGATCAATTCCTATAGTCATTGAGGAGATGAAATTATGAAAAAGGATAAAAATCGCGTTTATATTTTCGATACAACATTAAGAGATGGTGAACAATCACCGGGCTGCAGCATGAACACGGAAGAAAAATTGATTCTCGCCCGGCAACTCGAAAAACTAGGTGTTGATATAATCGAGGCGGGGTTCCCCATCGCTTCCGAGGGAGATTTTGACGCGGTGCGGCAAATCGCCAAAGAGATTAAAAAATCTCAGGTGGCTGGCTTGGCCCGCGCCAATAAAGTCGATATTGACCGTGCCTGGCAGGCAATAAAAAGCGCTGCTCATCCCCGCATTCATACTTTTATCTCTTCGTCGGATATTCATTTGAAATATCAACTCAAGAAGAGCCGCGAACAGGTACTGAAAGAAGCTGTCGCCGCCGTCAAGCTGGCGCGCTCTTACACGGAAAATGTCGAATTTTCTCCTATGGACGCCACACGATCGGATAAAGACTTTCTGGTCGAAATGGTATCATCGGTTATTGACGCCGGAGCCTGTACCGTCAATATCCCTGATACAGTCGGCTATACCATTCCCGAAGAATTCGGCAAATTGATCGCCTATCTGTTCGCCAATGTCAAGAATATGGGCGACACGATTATCGCCACTCATTGTCATAATGATTTAGGTTTAGCTGTAGCCAATTCGTTGGCCGGAATAAGAAATGGGGCACGACAGGTGGAATGCACGATCAACGGCATCGGTGAACGGGCGGGCAACACAGCAATGGAAGAAATCGTCATGGCCCTGCAAACGCGCAAAGACCTTTATGGTCTTTATACAAAAATTAATACCGATCAGATTTACAAGACATCGCGTCTGTTGACACAGATTACCGGCATATCGGTACAGCCGAATAAAGCCATCGTGGGAGCAAACGCTTTCGCGCATGAATCCGGCATTCATCAGGACGGCTTGATTAAAGAGAAAATCACTTATGAGATTATGACGCCGCAATCCGTCGGCATCAGCGATACACATATCGTGCTGGGTAAGCACTCCGGCCGTAACGCCATTTCGCACCATTTGAAAAAAATGGGTTATACGTTGAGCGATGAGCAGATCAACAAGGTCGCCGCAAGAGTCAAAGACCTGGCCGATGTCAAAAAAGATATTTATGATGAAGATCTGGAAGCGATTATTTCTGAAGAAATTTACCGGGGAGAGGACAAATATAATCTGGTTTACCTGAATGTTGTCAGCGGCAATGTGGCCATTCCTACGGCGACCATGGAAATGACGGTAGGCAAAGATGTTGTGCGGGAAGCGGGATTCGGCAACGGCCCGGTGGACGCAACTTTCACGGCGATTCGCAACATCACCAAAACTAATTATCCGCTAATGAAATATGTCGTTAATGCTATAACCGGCGGCAGTGACGCACAAGGCGAGGTTGCTGTTCAGCTCAAATATAACGATCATTCCGTCGTGGGTCGCGGCGCGCATCCGGATGTTATTGTTGCTTCCGCAAAGGCCTATATCAACGCGCTGAATCGTCTGGAATTTTTAAAGGACAGCGTGAAAAAGGTTAAAGTTGAATAAACGCAAAAAATAAGCTAAAAACCATTTTATGTTTTTAAAAGGAGCATAAATCGTGGGCAACACTATTACGGAAAAAATTTTAATGGCGCATACCGGCTTGAAAAAAATCTCTGCCGGTCAGTTGATCAACGCCAGAGTCGATATCGCCTTGGGCAACGATGTCACCGCGCCCATAGCAATTAACGAATTCCAAAAGGCGGGCGGAAAAAAGATCTTTGACAAAAATAAAATTGCTTTGGTTCTGGACCATTTCACGCCGAATAAAGATATTAACTCCGCCCAGCAATGCAAGGCTGTGCGCGAATTTGCGCTGAAACATAGAGTAACTCATTTTTACGAAGGCGGACAAGTAGGCATTGAACATGCTCTATTGCCGGAACAGGGCATCGTCCTGCCCGGAGATTTAGTCATTGGCGCGGACAGCCATACCTGCACTTACGGCGCACTGGGCGCTTTTGCCACCGGAGTGGGCAGCACGGATCTTGCCGCAGCAATGCTTACCGGAGAGCTCTGGTTTAAAGTGCCGCAATCGATCAAATTCGTCATTTATGGCAAACTGCAAAAATGGGTTTCCGGCAAGGATTTAATTTTGCATATCATAGGCCGCATTGGTGTTGATGGAGCTCTATATAAGGCGATGGAATTCACCGGAGAAACGATCGGCAATTTGCCGATGGCCGACAGGCTCTCCATGGCTAACATGGCCATCGAAGCCGGCGCAAAAAATGGCATTTTCGCTCCTGACGCGATTACCAGAGAATACGTCAAAAAAAGAGCTAAGCGCGATTATAAATTTTACTCTTCCGATGCTGATGCCGTCTATTCCGACATCATCGAAATCAACGCCAGAGGGATTGAGCCGCAGGTGGCGTTCCCTCATTTGCCTTCCAATGTCAAAGGAATAAGTAAAGCAGGCAAGATAAAAATCGACCAGTCGCTCATTGGCTCCTGCACCAACGGACGGATTGAAGATTTGAGAATCGCCGCACAGATTCTGAAAAAACGTAAAGCCGCGTCCAATGTAAGGTTGATTGTTGTTCCGGCAACTCCGGCGATTTACAAGCAAGCATTGAAGGAAGGATTGATTGAGATTTTCATGAACGCCGATGCCATAATCAGCCCGCCTTCCTGCGGCGCTTGTTTGGGCGGGCACATGGGAATTCTGGCGGAAGGTGAAAGAGCAATTGCCACTACAAACCGTAATTTTGTCGGCCGCATGGGCCATACCAAAAGCGAAGTCTATCTGGCCAGCCCCGCAGTCGCAGCAGCTTCCGCTGTGCTGGGCCGAATTGCTTCACCGGAAGAGTTATAACAAAAGGTATAAATCCCACGTAGCTTCGCAAGTGGGATAATTTCCAATAGCTTATGGCTATTGGATAATTCGGCTAGAAAACTTCAATGCGCGTTGCTTTTGAAGTTTTAGCCTCATTACAACCGACAAATTTCAGTCGCAGATGACCTTTAGGTTATTCGCTACTCTTCTGAAATTTGGGACTCATTAAAGAGGATTTCTTAATATGATATTCAAAGGTAAAGTATGGAAATTTGGAGATAACATTGATACGGACGCGATTATCCCCGCCCGCTATCTGAACACGTCTGATCCTGCAGCGTTGGCCAAACACTGCATGGAAGATGCTGATCCGAATTTTGTTGCCAAAATGAAGACTGGTGATATTATCCTGGGGGGAGAAAATTTCGGCTGCGGCTCTTCGCGCGAACACGCGCCCATCGCCATTAAAGCGGCAGGCATTTCCTGCGTTGTGGCCAAAAGTTTCGCCCGCATTTTTTATCGCAACGCCTTCAACATGGGACTGCCCATTTTTGAATCCAGAGAACTTGGCGATGCAATTAAAGAAGGAGAAAAAATAACGGTTGACAGCGCCAAGGGAACCATCACTATCATCAAAGACAACAAATCGTTTAAAATTAATCCTATTCCGCCTTTTATGGAACAATTAATTGCCGATGGTGGTTTGATGAAGCATATTGCCAGGAAATGAGGGAAGAGTGAAACAAAACAATTTTAAAATAGCCGTATTTGCCGGTGATGGTGTAGGACCGGAAATAATAAAAGAAGCTTTAAAGATTTTAAAGCTGATCTCCGGTAAGAAAAATATCAACCTGCAACTTGCTGAGGGACTTGTCGGCGGCAGCGCCTACGATCATTTTGGCGTTCCCCTTCCGGATTCGAGTCTGGAGCTTGCGCTGCAAAGCGATGCTATCATGCTTGGTGCTGTGGGTGGTCCTAAATGGGAGGCTCTCGATTATAGTTTAAGGCCGGAAAGAGCGCTTTTGGGCTTGCGGAAAAAATTAGGCCTTTTTGCTAATTTGCGGCCGGTTGTTGCTTTTGATGAACTCCTTGATGCATCATCGCTCAAGAAAAATGTCGTTCATGGTATTGACATCATGATTGTCCGCGAATTGACCGGCGATGTTTATTTCGGCAAACCGCGCGGTATCACAAAAGGAAAAGACGGAAAACGCACAGGCGTTAACACTATGGTTTACTCTGAAGATGAAATTCGCAGAATTGCCGTTCGCGCCTTTGAAATTGCCAAAACGCGTAAAAAAAATCTCCTTTCGGTAGATAAAGCTAATGTTCTCGAAAGCTCTGAACTCTGGCGCAATGTGGTAACAGAAGTCGGGCGGAATTATCCCGATGTTACCCTAAAGCACATGTACGTTGACAACTGCGCTATGCAGCTTATCCGCAATCCGGCGCAGTTTGACGTAATTGTCACGACGAATCTGTTCGGAGACATATTAAGCGATGAAGCCGCCATGCTGACCGGTTCCATCGGCATGCTACCTTCAGCAAGCCTGGGCGAAAATACCGCCTTATATGAACCTATTCATGGTTCGGCGCCGGATATAGCCGGATTAAATATTGCCAATCCGCTGGCCACAATTCTGTCGGTGGCTCTGATGTTGCGCTATTCTTTGTCCATGCCGCAGGAAGCCTCTCTGATCGAAATAGCCGTTGCGCAAACATTAAAAGAAGGTTTCCGGACGCAGGATATTCATCAGAAGAACAAGAAACTCATCGGCACGGAAAAAATGGGCGATGCTGTTGCCCAAAACCTGCATAAACTTCTAAATTAACGAACGTTTTATGAAACGCCGGTTTTAAGAGGCTTTAGTGGAGAAGAAAAAGATGGGATCTATCATTTTTCTGGAAAAGATATCAATTGATCCCCCTCGCGAAAAAATATACCAGCGCCTCGGTTTTAAAAAAAGAACCACCCAAATTTCTGAAACCCAGCAAAAAGAAACCGACCATTTTATCAATGAAGCTTCCTTACTTATTGCACTTAAGGGATCGTTACTGCGTCTTGCCATTAAGCATAACGATGGTGAGAAAATTTTTTTTGCCGGAGATTTGACCTTTGCCAGCAAAAAGTTGTCCGCTTTTCTGCGCGATTGCCGGGAAGCCATTTTTATGGCCGCAACGGCAGGCGGTGCCATTATGGAAGCAATTAAAGAAAAATCTCGGCAGGACGATTTAGGTGCCGCTGTCGTTTATGACGCCACTGCCAGTGAAATGACGGACGCGGGCTTGGATTGGATTATGGATTATTTAAATCAGCAGATCCGCCGCGAAGGAAAAACTCTCTTGCCGCGGCGCTTTTCAGCCGGCTATGCCGACTTCGATCTGGAAAATCAGAAAGCAATTTATGATATACTGCAAATGGGGGAAATTGGCGTAACGATTACTTCCAGGTTCATCCTTCTTCCGGAAAAATCAGTCACCGCCATCTGCGGTATTTGTGGATAATCTTTAATAAATATTGGCGAGTGTGATGCTGACTTCTTCCTGTAATGTTGTTTTTCTTATTTTCCTAATTTATACAACATTTCAATCGGTAATAATTAAAAATGGCTGAACTCTAACTTAACTTGTGGTACAAGTATTTGGGGCAGGTTAAAGGGGAATTCATTTAAACCTAAAACAGAAGACCTTTAGAATGGGAGGAAAAACAATATGCTTTACAGGGAACTATTAAACAAGTACGTCGGAAATAGATGTACAATTCATTTGGAAAAGAATCAAATTACCCTTTGGGGGCCAGGGTACCCCTTGGGAAAATACGTACATTGCATTTGGGACGTTACCGAGGAGTATGTAATTTTGAGGTCAATTCAAGAAAAAGATTTCTTCATTTTTCCTCTCGCTAATACCACATTCGTGATCCATGGTATGGAACCATAGAAAGGAAATCACCAAAACAAAATACCTTTAAAGAAATGGGATCCGATAAAGATCATCAGCATACTTAACCAAAAAGGGGTAGTCTGTAAAACTACTATAGCGGTAAAAAGGTATACGGTATTACTCGATTGCCGATAAATCCGGCTTTGGATGATGGCTGGCGTTACTCCCTTTCCTTCAGTAATCCTCAATTCTGACAAATGCTCACTATTGAGTAGTTGTAGGTGCAAGCAACAATTATGACGGTTAGGAAATCGGATTTATATTTCTTACTTCCTGTAACAAACAAATCATCAACTCCGATGAACATACAACCTTTCAATCGGTAATAAACACAATTAAGACCAGAACATTTTGTTGCCAATACTTATTTGACTTACAAGATCCTTATTTATATACTTCAACAGTGAAAAGAAAAATTTTTATTAAAGTTTATTCGAGTTATATGGCGAAGAGAAACCGTTTAATATGCTTAGATTAGCTAGAGGTGAACAATAATGTCCAGATACGATTACGATTTGGGAATCATCGGCGGCGGTGCTGCAGGTCTTACAGCTGCGGCGGGAGCGGCACAATTTGGCGCCAAAACAATTCTTATCGAAAAATCGGCAAAGCTTGGCGGTGACTGCCTTCACTATGGTTGCGTGCCTTCCAAGACATTAATTCGGACAGCCGGTGTTTATGCACTCATGAAAAGAACAACAGAATTCGGCTTACCCCAAGTTGAATTGCCGCCCGTTGATCTGGAAGCCGTCATGAATCGTGTTAAAAGTGTTATTGATAAAATTCAACAGCATGATTCTCCTGAAAGATTTTGCAATTTGGGAGCACAGGCCGTATTTGGCAATGCTTTCTTTATTGACGATCACAGCGTTAATCTTGATGGTCAAAATCTATCAGCCAGAAGCTGGATCATTTCCACCGGATCTTCTCCGGCGCTTCCCCCTGTGGAAGGTCTTGCCAATACTCCTTACTTAACTAATGAAACTATCTTTAGTCAAAAGAAACTGCCCGCGAGATTGATAGTTCTGGGCGGCGGGCCTATCGGTCTGGAACTGGCGCAGGCAATGGGACGACTAGGCTCGCAGGTTACAATCGTTGAATTTTTGGATCAGATTCTCGGTCCGGAAGACCCAGACATTGCCGGCATTCTTCAACAGCAGCTAAAAGAAGAAGGAATCACAATCTATAAAGCAACTAAAGCTGTAAAAGCTCAATACGATGATTCTTTGTTCCATCTAACCATAGCAGATACAACTGCTAAAGGACAAACTCGCATCTTAAATGCTGAGGCTCTTCTCGTTGCTGCCGGGCGTAAACCTAATATCGACGGCTTAAAGTTGGAAGCGGCAGGTGTTAAATTTACACCACGCGGTATTCCGACAGATTCAAATATGAAGACAAACATAAAACATATTTATGCTTGCGGTGATGTCAACGGCCAGTTGCCTTTCACGCATGTGGCCGGTTATGAAGCAGGTATTGCTCTGACTAATGCAATTTTGCGTCTGCACCGCAAAGCTGATTATGCAAAAATAGGTTGGTGCACTTACACCGATCCAGAGATTGCCAGTATCGGGTACAATGAGAAAAGAGCAAAGGAGAAAGGTATTAAATATCGCGTCTGGGAAGAACAGTATGCCGAAAATGACCGTGCTCAAGCAGAGGGAGCAACAAAAGGTAAGATCAAATTACTGGTGAGCCCTGCTGGCAAGTTCATTGGTTGCCAGATTATCGGAGCGCACGCCGGTGACCTGATTCATGAATGGGTCATTGCTTTAAACGGCGGGATCAAGCTTTCGACTATTGCCGCTGCTGTTCACATTTATCCTACCATATCGGAAGTATCCAAAAGAGTGACGGGAAAGATATTTGCCGAAAAGATTTTTAGCGAGCGTACCAAAAATATTCTAAAATTTATTTTCAGTCTAAAAGGGAGGGCATGTCAGCCTACCAAGTAAGAGATCAGTGACGAAAATATTTACTTTCTCTCAGAAAATTCATTGTCCGGGAATCCGCAAATTTATTTTTTTTATTTCTCTTTATTAATCCCATCAAGTCATTGCCGGTATCAATATCATGCCACTCGACTATGAGTTGTGGAGTATGATTTTTTGCCTTCAATATTCGGATGGTTTCCTCCAAAACTAGAGGTGTACCCCATGCGAGTCCTTTAAAAATAGCCGGTAGAAAGGTATCATATCTAAAGCCGATCAAATAATAACCGCCGTCATTTGCGGGGCCAATCACTGCATCGCTTGGACTATCCAGTACAGCAAAAGCATCTTCGATTATTTTCAGAGGCAGATCCGGAAAGTCACTGCCAATCAGGACTAAGGACTTAAAGCCCTCGGAGAAACAGTCATCAAAAGCGTTTTTCATCCTTGCGCCAAGATCGGCGCCGAGTTGAGGCCGATATTCATGACCGTTGCCGAATAACCTTTTTAGTTCACTTTCTCTCTTTGGCGGATCAAAATATATACGCAATTGCCAGTCACCCTTCACCACACGCTCCAAAATATCAAAGACAAAAGCGCTGTACAAATCAGCGGCAAAATCATCATCATAATCTTTTGCCAGCCGTGATTTTACCTGTCCCGGCTGCGGGTATTTGACAAAGACTATCAGGCATCTATTCCGCATCATCTACTCTATTTTGATAAGAAAAGGACATTGACAGCAGAGCTTATAATTTTAGCGAACGATCGTCATGACATCCATTCAGTCCTATTTTTATTTTATCATGACCTTCTTGGGGTTGAAGAATATCTTCTATTGTTTTTTCTTAGATGAAAATAATTTCAAATATTTTCCATAACCTTCTTTTTCCAGATCCTCTTTAGGGATAAAACGCATGGCAGCGGAATTCATGCAATAGCGCAAACCTGTAGGTGGCGGACCATCAGGGAAAACATGCCCTAAATGATCATTAGCCTTTTTGCTTCTTACTTCGGTACGAGTGGTAAATAGGCCCCGATCTTCTTTCTCTACTATGTTTCCCGGTTCCAGTGGTTTTGTAAAGCTTGGCCAGCCAGTGCCGGAATCGAATTTATCTAAAGAACTGAAAAGCGGCTCACCGGAAACAATATCCACATAGATGCCCTCTCTCTTGTTATTCCAATACTCATTATGAAACGCCTCTTCAGTGCCGTTTTTTTGAGTTACTTCATATTGAATTTTGGAAAACTTCTTCTTCAAGCTCTCATCGTCTGGTTTATTAAATTTTTCCTGGCCTGAAGGCTCCAGGCCTGTTTCATTTCCCCATAATTTTTTCACGATTTTATCACGGCCAGACCCATAACGGTAGTAATTATAACGCACGGGATTTTTAGTATGGTAATTCTGATGATATTCTTCCGCGGGATAAAATTTAGTCAATTTAATTAAATCCGTAGCAATAGGTTTCCCGAGTTTGCCTGATTTTTCAACTGCTTGTTTTGATTTTTCGGCAATCTGCCTCTGCTCTTCATCCTGATAAAATATGGCACTTCGGTATTGAGGACCACGGTCGACAAACTGTCCACCTCCATCCGTCGGATCAATATGGTGCCAGAAGTAATTTAAAAGTTTTTCATAGCTGATTTTTTGTTGGTCATAATAAACCTGTACTGCTTCAATATAACCCATTCTAGCATATGATTCATAAGTAGGGTTTTCACCTTTACCCCCCGCATAACCGGATATGACTTTTGTTACACCGGGAACCTTTTCAAAATCCGATTCCGCACACCAGAAGCAACCTGCGGCCAGAGTTGCAATACTTTCAGATGTTACTGCATTTGTTTTCGTCACTTTTGATATTACCTCCTTCTGTGCGGCATTAACGCTTTGAAAACATAGAGCAAAACTTAATATTACTATGCACATGAATATTTTTTTCATTATTTGCCTCCCCACTAATGTCTTTAGTAAAATGTTAACGATGATCTACCAATTGTCAAGTAAGATAGAAGATATAAAATGGTTATATCAATGAAAAAAACACAACTGTGGGTAAAGTTAATCACTTGACACTCAGAGCAAGGTCAAGTATTCCTAAATAACATGTTGATTCTTGTTTTGACTCAATTGTTTCACCGAAATTTTACGGGAAAGATTATATGCCTGTAAACTATTTTAAAAACGCTAAATCATTGCGACCACTGTTATTTCTGATATTTTTATTGGCCATCATTATCATACTGAAATTTTCTGGAGCGACGGATAAATTAATAGACGTGCGTAAATGGATCAATGGCCTCGGTTTCTGGGGTCCACTGGTTTTTGTTCTAATTTATATATTGGCTGTCATTCTGGCACTGCCCGGATCAGCGATAACGATTGCCGGAGCCACTCTTTTCGGTTCAGTTTGGGGAGTGGTACTGGTAAGTATCGCTTCTACAATTGGAGCAAGCATCTGTTTTCTGATATCTCGTTATCTGGCGAGAGACTTCATTTTAAGCAAATTCTCGCAAAACGAGAAATTCCTCAAACTGGATCGAATGGCAGAAGAACATGGAGCAATATTTGTGGCAATAACACGTCTCATACCCATTTTCCCATTTAATGTTCTCAATTATGGCTTCGGCCTTACCGGTGTGCCTCTCCGAACATATATCTTCTGGTCATGGCTATGCATGCTACCCGGAACAATTTTATATGTGGTAGGTACTGATACTGTTCTAAGTGGAATATCAGAAGGTAAGATTCCCTGGTTGCTGGTTTCGGTACTTTTACTTGCCGCAATTATCCTGGCTCTTCTTGTATATTGGGCCAAAAAAAAACTGTCCGGCAATGAGAACAACAACATATAGAGCAATAATAAGTTATTACTTGTTTAATTAACAGTTCATAAACTGCAAAGCTCAAATTTGTAACAAACGCAATTCATACTTAATGAAAAATATCAACACTCCACATTTTGTGGTCAAGATTTCATTGACATACCAGACAGAGTTTCTTAAGGTTCAACTATGAAAAGTAACGCCTTATCAAAGGAGATATTTTATGAAAATTGAACTTGTGCTCTCAGCAGCATTTCTTGTATTTTTTACAGGATGTTCATTAACGGTTCCCGACTATGTAGGTCTTCGTGACGGTAATTTATCCGAGTGTCCTGATTCGCCAAACTGCGTTTCATCGCAAACCGTAAAGAGAGGACACGCCGTCGATCCTTTGTCCTATAAAGGGTCTTATAGCGAAGCAAAACAGGCGCTCCTGTCAATTATATCTTCTTTATCGCGAACAAAAATCATCACCGACAATGACCGGTACGTGCACGTGACCTTCACCTCACGCTTCATGCGATTTGTCGATGATGTAGAATTCTTGTTTGACGAAACAAATAAACAAATCCATGTACGATCTGCTTCGCGCGTGGGATATTCAGACCTGGGAGTTAATAGAAAAAGGATCGAAGACCTGCGCAAACGGCTGTACGAACGTCTCAAAATCTAGCAATTCCTATCGCAACATGGAATTATCTGACTATATTCATCTTAAATAATTCTGTTCAATCCTATTGACTAAATATTTAATTAGTCCATAAAAAACGTATCGTTATAGACTTTTTATAGAGCTATTTCTGGTGAATTATTCTCCATTGCTGGGGAGTTATTACCCACTTATCGGCTGAACAAAGTGGCAAGCAATTTTAACAATAAATATTTATCAATTATTTTAATAACATAGAAATTATTATTTTGTATTTCTTGGTTGGTATATAAGTTGCTGTTAAGTGTTCACTCTCTGTTATAGAGGTGGTTCATCATGAAAAAAGCGTTATGGTATATAGTCGGCGCGATTTTTCTTTTGTCAACCCTGGCCTTTGCCGCTGATAAGGCCGGTCCGGTTAAAACAAATATCGTCAAGGCTGCTAGAATGCATGCCAGAGGAAAGGTTATTGAAATTTCCGATGAAACCATTAAGGTTGAACGTACAGTAAAGGGTGATATAGAAACCATGGAGTTTGCTTTAGAAAAACCTGTGAAAAATGTTATTGTAAATGATCCTGTAAAGATAGACTACATGGAAAAAGATGGTAAATTAATAGCCTCGAGAGTGGCCAAAGTCATTTTTAAGAAAAAAGAAATTAAACCGGCTGAGGCAACGTCTGCTTCAGGTAAAAATAATTAGTTGGAGTCCCTCAATTTTAAAGGGTAGTATTAAATAAAACAAAATTTAGAAGGAGGATTTTAAGATGAAGCGTTTAGTATTGTTTGTTGTAGCATTGGTTTTCGCATTTTGCACCACCGCAATGGCAGCTGAGCCCATGGCAGCTCCCGCAGCAGCTCCGACGGAAAAGGCTGCTCCTGCAAAAGAAGTAAAGAAAGTTAAGAAAATGAAGAAAGTAAAGAAAATGAAGAAAATGAAAGAAGAGAAGAAAGACATGGCTCCGGCTGAGGCTCCGGCTGCAAAATAAGCTTGTAAAAAAACTTTATAAAGATTTAAAGAAGGGACAGGTTTTACCTGCCCCTTCTTTATTTGTTTACTACACCCACAAAACAACTGGTTAAAGAAAAAATCGGATGAGTTTCAAAATGTCTTTTTAAAATATGTATAATAAAGAAAAACTGCCTTCATGCTCACAGCTCCCGTCATTTTTTGTAAACTAACAACATATGATTTATTGTCATGTATCCAATAGATAATAGTAATATTGCACAAGAAATTTTTACTATTATTTACTTGTGGAATTGTTACATCTGATGATATTTAAATGGTGCTTATCATTACAAGAATTCAAGGAGGTTTTGTATGAGTTACTATGAACAGAAAGATCTTGCGGATTTTCCCAACATCACCGAATGGGCGCAGAAAGAAGGAAATAAATTTTTTGAATATTACGGCGCCGCCACTGGCGCGGGCAAACTCACCGAGCGGGAGAAATCGCTCATCGCTCTTACCGTGGCTATCACACAGAACTGCCCGTATTGCATTGACGCCTATACCACCAAATGCATGTCGCTTGGCATTTCCAGCGAAGAAATGATGGAAGCCGCGCATACGGGCGCTGCCATGATGGCGGGCGTGACGCTGGCGCATTCCACGCAGATGCGAAAAATCATCAAGAAAAAGGAAATGTAATGATGGATGCCCGAGAACAACTTCGCATCTTAGGCCAGATCGGCAATATCCCTTCTCTAGAGAAAAAGATCCGCGAGATAAATATGTCACCTCTATGCGCGAAGGGAATAGATATTTTACAGATTAACTTGGGGACTCTCTGTAATCTCTCCTGCCGTCACTGTCATGTCGATGCCGGGCCACACAGGACAGAGATCATGCCCAGACCGGTTCTTGAGAAATGCCTTGAGATTCTTTCCTCATTTCCAATCTCAACAATTGATATTACCGGCGGTTCGCCGGAAATGAATCCGCATCTCGAGTGGTTCATCGGCGAAGCGTCCCGGCTTAACCGGCGCTTGATTGTCCGTTCCAATTTGACACTACTCCTAGGAGAACCCTATCGTCATTTCATGGATGTTTTCGCACAAAACAAAGTCGAGATTGTGACGTCACTACCGGATTATCTGGAAACAAAATCAGACCGCCAGCGCGGCGCTGGCGTTTTCGGCAAGGTCATTGAGGCTCTGCGCGAACTAAATTCGCACGGCTATGGCATGAAAGGCAGCGGCCTACCTATTGATATCGTCCACAACCCTGTGGGTGCCTATCTACCCGGCTCACAGGCGGCGCTGGAGCACGAGTACCACGAGCGTCTTCTAACCGAGCAGGGAGTTCATTTCAATCAACTTTTCTGCATCACTAATCTCCCTGTCGGACGCTATCTTGATTATCTCATCGAATCCGGAAATTTTGAAGATTATCTATCCGCACTTTGTCATTCATTTAATCCTGCCGCGGTCAAAAATGTAATGTGCCAAACAATGCTTTCTGTTGGATGGAACGGGTCGCTCTATGATTGCGATTTCAATCAAATGCTTGACCTTACCGTTAATCCCGGCGCACCGACGAGCATTATGGATTTTGATATGGATAAGCTCAAGAACCGCGAGATTGTGATCAATAATCATTGCTACGGGTGCGTTGCCGGTAGTGGTTCATCATGCCAGGGAGCAACAACGACAGGAGATTAGCGGCATGAAGATATCAATAATCATTCCTGTTCTCCATGAAGGCGAAAAAATCAACGAAATACTTGATTCGATAAAATCAGCTGCTGCTGCTGTACCATATGAAACGATTGTCGTGGATGGTGATTCATCGGGCGGCACAATTGCGCATATTTCTGATTCCAGTGTACTAACCCTGACTGCACCCAGAGGCAGGGCGCTTCAGATGAATGCTGGCGCCGCCAAGGCTTGCGGAGATATCCTTCTTTTTTTGCATGCCGACACGCTCCTGCCCCCAAAAGCATTCCCGAGAATTATCACAGCCATTTCTAACAGCAGTTTTATCGGCGGAGCTTTTGATCTAAAAATACAAAACCGCCGATGGATATTCAAGGCTATTGGCCAAGCAGCATCGTGGAAGCACCGCTTGACGCGAGTGCCTTATGGAGACCAAGCGATCTTTATGCTGCGGCGCTATTTTGAAAATATCGGCGGCTATGCCGGGATTCCCCTCATGGAAGACGTGGAACTGATGAGGCGTGTGAAGCGTCAAGGCAAGCGCATAATCATCCTTCCCGAGGCAGTGACAACATCCGCGCGAAAGTGGGAAACCGATGGTGTATTTTATACCATCATAAGGAACTGGATTATCCAAGCTCTTTATCTCTTTGGTATGCCTGCTCGACGTCTTATAAAGTATTATTATAAATAATAATATTGCCATATAAGAAAGTGAGTTATAAAGGTATAATAATGAGAAGAAGAACATTAATAATTTTAGCAATAAGCATGATTATGATTGTTCCCCCACTTTGCGCCCAGATGAGTGAGCAGGGTTTTCGCGAGGAATTCAATTCATTGGATAACTGGAAACCGTTCACATTCCCCAAGATACCGCGCCATTCCACTTACAGCATCCAGAAAGAGAGGGGGAAAAGCTTTCTTGTTACCCAGGCGGACAATTCCGCTTCCGGTATTATATATAAAAGAAACTTCAATATTTATAAAACGCCTATTATTAAATGGAAGTGGAAAATATCCAATATCTATCAAGCAGGTGATGAAAAAAAGAAGTCCGGCGACGATTATCCCTTGCGTATCTATGTGGTGTTTAAATATAATCCGGATAAAGCCAGCATTTTCGAGCGGGCACAGTATAATGCTTTGAAACTTATTTATGGAGAGTATCCGCCCAACAGCAGCATCAACTACATCTGGGCAAATAAAAAATATCCCGAACGTATTTTGCCGAACCCTTATACGGCAAAGACTCAAATGATCCTTATGCAGAAAGGCTCTGATCATGTGGGCATCTGGATCGAGGAGCGGGCGAACGCGCTTGAAGATTACCATGAGGCCTTCGGGACTGAACCTCCGGCAGAGGCTAGTATTGCTATAATGAGCGACGCGGATAATACCGGCGAGAAGGCGACAGGTTATGTTGAATACATAGAAGTTTCCGCATTTTGAAAAATTCTAAATGTCATTCTTTAAAATAATACTCGTTTTCATAAAGAACGGCTTTGTCCTCGTGCAGTGTATGTTTCAATCCGTAATCCTTAATTCTGGTAAATGCCCAATACTGTGGATTAGTAGGTGTAACAAACAATCACTTTCTTCCTGTTAGCGAGCATTTAGGATTTTTCACTGGCATACCTTCTTTTAAATTGTAATCAATATTGAATTGACAGACAAGATCATTCTTCATATACTCCCACCGCGAAAAGGCAATGCCTTATCCGTTCAATGGAGATTTTATGAGTAATGCTTTGATTGGCCCCATGCGGCCTAACTTTTTAATTTTAACCCCGGCCTGTGTGCTGTTGGGCGTCGCAATCGCCTTTTGGTCGGGCGCTTCGCTTAACCCTGTAATTATTGTTCTAATATTAATAGGCTCCCTCCTGGCGCATATCAGCGTGAACGCGTTAAACGAATACCATGACTTCAAGAGCGGTCTCGATCTTATTACCCAGGCCACACCCTTTTCGGGCGGGACCAAAAGTCTGCCTCAAAACCCTGAGAAAGCCCACCTCGCGTTGATTACCGGCTTGGTCAGTCTGGTTGTAACGGCCGGTATCGGGATCTACTTTCTGATGGAACGCGGGCCATGGCTGCTGCCCGTCGGCATCCTCGGTATTATAATCATCTATACCTATACGCCGCTCATTACGCGCAGTCCGATTCTGTGTCTGATTGCTCCAGGCCTTGGATTTGGGCCTTTGATGGTGATGGGTACAGTTTTCATGTTGACCGGCCATTATTCCTGGACTGCGGCGATAGCTTCTTTGGTGCCATTTTTCCTAGTCAACGATCTGTTGCTCCTCAATCAATTCCCAGATGTTGAGGCGGACAGGCAATTTGGACGGAGCCATTTTCCCATAAAAATCGGGCGCAAATCCAGCGCCATAATATACATTGTTTTTCTGGGTTTGACTTATGCGGTGATCATTACCGGATGTCTTTTGAGGGTGCTTCCCCCTGGAGCCTTGATCGGGCTGGTTACATTGATTCTGGCCGTGCCTGTAATGTTTGGCGTCATACGCCATGCCGATGATATTCCCAGCCTCATCCCGTTCATGGTTAAAAATGTGATTCTCAATATCAGTACGCCGGTGCTGGTTGCTTTGGGATTATTCCTTAGCCACCGGCTGTAATAAAAAATACTGAAATTATGACAGTAATAATGATGGTGAGGTGTTGCAACTTTCAAAACACTGTTAAAGGCTACAGTTCAAATGGTAATCTTCAGTTCTGGAAACTGACCTCCACTAAAGCTAAGTAGGTGAAAGAGGTGATCATCCTGTTGACATTTAATACTTTACTCAAAGTATAAAGTATGTAAGAGCCGAATGAATCTTTTGCCAGCTTGTTTTTCTCTAAAAAAAATCACACTTCTTGTCTCAAAGGTGGTATAAAGGGCGGTGTTAAATAATAATTTCATTTCAGGGATAATCTTGTGGTCGCAATTGGCAAAATAAAAAGTCTTTTGACGAAAAATATTATTATTTTAGACGGCGCCTTCGGTACGGAACTGCAAAAAAAAGGATTGCCCGGTGGCGTTTGCCCGGAAAAATGGTGTCTGGATAATCCGCAAATTATCCAGGAATTGTATACATCTTATCAAAAAGCAGGCGCACAAATAGTTTATACCTGCACTTTCGGCGCTAATCGCTTTAAACTGAAGCAATACGGCGTTAAGGAAAATTCTTATCAAATAAATTATGAACTGGCGCGGTTGGCTAAACTCGCTGTTGGCAAAAAAACTCTGGTTGCCGGTGACATTGGTCCGACCGGTTTATTTATCGAACCATTCGGCCCTCTGGCCTTTGAAGAAGCAGTGGTTGCTTTTAAAGATCAGGTGCGCGGCTTGATTGACGGCGGCTGTGATCTGATTGTCATCGAAACTATGATTGACATTCAGGAAGCGCGCGCGGCACTGCTTGCCGTCAAAGAAATTAAAGAGATTTTTACCATTGTTTCCATGACGTATGAAAAAGACGGCCATACGCTAGGCGGCACCAATCCGGCAACCGCGCTCATTACTTTGCAGAGCCTTGGCGCGGATGCTGTGGGTTGTAATTGTTCCACCGGTCCCGAAAAAATGGTTGAATTTATCGCGGCCATGAAACCATACGCAACTGTGCCACTGGTAGCTAAACCCAACGCCGGAGTTCCCCGTCTTGAAAACGGGAAAACGATCTTTGAAATGGACGCGAAAACATTTGCTTCTTTCGGACGTAAACTTGTTGCTACCGGAGCCAATATGCTGGGCGGCTGTTGCGGAACAACACCAGAGCATATTCAGAAACTTGCCCAAGCAACCGCGGGCAGCAAACCAATATTTCCTGTGAGAAAATCAATCAGCGCGTTGAGTTCGGCGCGAGGATTTTTGCACTTCGCTGAAAATCAGCCTCTTTTCCTAGTCGGCGAAAGGATCAACCCAACCGGTAAAAAAGCGTTGCAGCAAGAACTTACGGAAGGAAAAATGTCCATCATTCGCCAAATGGCGCAGGAGCAGGAAAAGCAAGGCGCAAATTTGCTGGATATCAATGTTGGCCAACCCGGCATCGATGAAGTAAAAACAATTAAAGAAGTAGTCGGTCTTTTGACCACAGTAACCAAACTGCCGCTGGTTGTAGATTCTTCCAGAATAGAAACCATTGAAGCCGCGTTGCGTATTTATCCCGGTCGAATGCTGATTAATTCTATCTCCGGCGAAAAAGAAAAAATGGCCAGACTTTTGCCTTTGGCCGCCAAGTACGGTGCCATGTTTATTCTCCTGCCTCTGACCAGCGGAGAATTGCCACACACAGCCCCAAAGCGCCAAGCCATTGTCAAAAATATTTTTCAGGAAGCAAAAAAGTTCGGCTTTACAAAAGATGATTGTATTGTGGATTGCCTGGTTATGACCGTGGCCTCCAACCCCAATGCCGCTCAAGAAACTCTCAAAACTCTATATTGGTGCACGCAAACATTTAAAAGCAAAACTATCCTCGGACTATCTAATGTATCTTTCGGTATGCCCGGACGCCCCTGGCTTAACGCAACTTTTTTGGCAATGGCGCAATTTTGCGGCTTAACCATGGCCATTGCTAATCCCGCCAGCACGGAAATGATGAATATCACAAAAGCAGGGGATGTTCTCATGGCAAAAGATAAAGACGCCTTGCGTTTTATTGAACATTTTTCAGCGCAGGCCAATGTTAATTCCGGCGATGCCGCAAAAAAAGTTCTTACGCCACAGGAAAAAATCGTAAGCGCAATCATGGAGGGTGACCGGGAAAATATCCTATCTTTCATAGAAACCGCGCTTTCCGCCGGTGGCTCGGCACCCGAATTGGTGGATAAGATTATGATCCCGTCTATCGTTCGCGTGGGCGATCTATATGAAAAGAAAATTTATTTTTTGCCCCAACTCATGGCCGCCGCGGAAACAATGAAAAAGGCGCTAGGGTTTCTGGAACCGCTCTTAAAGAAAGAAGCCGCCGGAAATAAAGGAAAAATAATACTGGCAACAGTAAAGGGAGATATTCACGACATCGGAAAAAACATCGTCGCCTTGCTTTTGAGAAATTATGGTTATTATGTTATTGATCTGGGTAAGGATGTCGCCGCGGAAACGATAATCGCAGCCGCAAAAAAGCAAAATCCTGATGTAATCGCCCTTTCCGCGTTGATGACCACAACGATGGTAAATATGCAAAACGTAATAACGCTGGCGCGTGAAAAGGGAATTAAAAAGCCTTTTATAGTCGGCGGTGCGGTGGTTACCGAATCCTACGCAAAATCTATAGGCGCGTCTTTTGCCAAAGACGGCGTGGAAGCAGTTAGAGTGGTGGAAAAATTAATTACAAGATAAAATCTTTTTGCCTAATGAAATATATAAAACCGGAAAATAAAAAAAACCAATTAATAGTTGCCGTTTGTTTCTCCCTGCTGATTCACTTGGCTGTGGTGGCGTTTTTAGTCTTCGGTTTATCCAACAACTTAATCTCCCTTCCCAAATTAAGCGGAATAAATTTGGTCTGGATTTCTCTGGAGACTAAAGACATAAACAGCAGTATTCCAATTCAAAAGGGCTACCTTGAACAACCATCACCTTTCTTGGAAAGAGCAGCTACAAAAATGGCAAATACTGAAAGGCCGGAATCCAAATTGGAGGCTGCGCAAATACTTGCAGCAAACGAATTGACCAACACGATTACATTGGCAAAATACGATGTATCCGGTACAGGGATCAAAGAACAGTCTCATAATACAACCGGCTATAGTGCAAATCAAATCACGGGCGATAAATCTAATTTGAATACCGTAATTGCTTACCCTTTATATAGAGAAAACGCGCCGCCTGTCTATCCGGAAATAGCGCGTGTTCGCGGTTATGAAGGTATCGTTTTGGTATTCGCGGAAATTTTGCCGGACGGTCGTGTAGGAAATATGAAAATCCGGAAATCATCCGGCTATGCCATCTTGGATCAATCGGCAATCGAAGCGGTAAAACCCTGGAAATTCGAACCGGCAAAAAAATCAGGCAACCCATTTACGGTTTGGGTGGAATTACCTATCAAATTTATTCTGCATAATGATAGTTCTCAATCTTAAAACAAAGTTTACTCCAGCGGAGGGAAAAAAGAATGACTATAGATGAAATGAAGGAACGGCTTGGCGAAATAATTCTCGCGCGGTCTTTCAAATATAGCGACAATCTGCCTTTTACGCTCGCATCCGGAAGAAAAAGCAATTATTATTTCAATTGCAAACCAACCACGCTTGACCCCGAAGGCATGAATCTTATTGGTGCGATTATTTTTAACATGCTCAAAGATAGTGATATTACCGCGGCGGGAGGACTCACCCTGGGAGCTGATCCGATAGCCAACGCGCTTTCCGTCATATCTTACCAGAGGGGCAAACCGATAAAATCTTTTATCGTTCGAAAAGACATAAAAGATCACGGCACCAAAAGCGCCATTGAAGGCAATGTTTTGCGGGGCGAAAAGATCGCTATTATCGATGATGTTATTACAACGGGCGGTTCCACCATCACCGCTATCGAGCAAGCACGCAAAGAAGGGCTTAGCGTCGAGATGGTTATCACTCTTATTGACCGCGAAGAAGGCGGCCGGGAAAATATTCTCCAGCATGTTGATAATATTAAAACTATCCTTACCCGAACCGAGATAATGGAAATCCGCGCAAAAACAATGAATGGCAAAGATATTAAATGAAAAAAATTTCGTTTTTTTATCACAGCAATCTAGTAATGAGGTAAATACATGACAAATAAAATACTATCTTTATTATTTGTAATTTTACTGCTTCTGGCCGGATGCAATGCCGCGATAAATATGAATGGTAAAGTTGCCGGTATAAGTTCCGGACGATTTGTTTACCAGGATGGCAATCTTATTAGTAACTACAAAGCCGATATTGATTTAGTCTGGATGGCCTGTGAAAAATCAGTAACTGAATTAAAAGCGACGGATATTCAAAAAGAACGTAAAATTTCCACGGGCACTATCAAAGCCGTCATTCAGGATGAAAAAGTTGTTATCTCGGTGGAATATGTAGATAAGGATTTAACCTCCGTTTCCATATTTGTCGGAGTAGTGGGCAACAACATGGCTTCCAGGCTTATCCACGATAAGATAATCGATAATTTAGCAAAACACGAGTCTACATCATTCAATTAACTTTTCTTGACCAGTAACAACCCCTTGAGATAGCGGCCCTCAGGATGTCCCAACAAAACGGGGTGATCCGGCCCTGCTTCTAATCTCTCTAAAAGCTGTAAATCAGCGCCGGCATCACGCGCCGAGGCTAGAACAATTTTATGAAAAAGATCTTCCTCAATAAAACTGGAGCAGGAAAATGTGGCCAGCATACCACCCGCCGTAAGATGTTTGATCGCCTGTAAATTAATTTCCTTATAGCCTCGCGTGGCTTTAGCTACATCTCTTTTATTTTTAGCAAATGCCGGGGGATCAAGAATAATCATACTGAAGTTTTCCTGCATATTGCGCAAATAAGTAAAAACATCTGTTTCTATTACCGGATGATTTTCAGTGGAAAACCAGTTGAGATGTAAATTTTTTCTGGCGGCGATACAGGCAGGCTTGGATATATCCAAAGAAACTACCCGCTTGGCTCCTCCTTCAGCGCAATAAACAGAAAAAGCCGCTGTGTAAGAAAAGCAATTCAATACCTGGGCATCGCGACTCAAGGTGCCTATCTTCTCCCTGTTTATTCTCTGGTCAAGGAAAAATCCTGTTTTTTGGCCGGTGACAACATCAACTTCAAATTTCAGACCATTTTCCATTATCTCCGCAATGCCGCTTTTATTTTCCCCAAACACAATACCATTTCTATTTTCCAGCCCTTCTAAAGTGCGTGACCGGCTCTCGCTTTGTTCATAAATCCGTGTTGGTTTCAATTGGGAAATAAGGGCATTTAAAATATTACTTCTTTGTTGTTCCATTCCGGCGGTAGCGATGGAAAAAACCACCGTTGTATTATAGACATCAACAATTAGTCCGGGGAATCCATCGCCTTCGGCATTAATCAGACGATAAGCGTTTGTTTGTTCACCAATAATCCTTTGCCGCAGTTTATATGCGGCATGCAAACGAGCTTGCCAAAAATATTGAGAAATATTTTCTTCACATTTTCTCGTTAATACACGAAAAGCTATATCTGTTAAGGGATTATAAAATCCTAAGGCCAGTTGATTACCGGCCGAATCTTTGGCCAAAACAATATCCCCGGCGCCGTGATTTCCCTTAATCGCGGCAATTGCGCCGGAAAATACCCAGGGATGACCACGCAACAGAGCCGCTTCCCGCCCCTTTTTAAGAGTTATTTCCGGATATATTATCGTTGACATCGGTGTTTAAAATATCTTTTCCCGCTTGAAATTGCAAGATACTTTATACTATAAGCATTTATCATGTGTATTCGAATTCTGAAAAACCAGAGGAGTGAAAAAAATGTATGCAGTAATAATGGCTGGTGGACGGGGCACAAGATTCTGGCCCCGCAGCAGAGAAAAAAAACCTAAACATTTATTGGATATAATCAGCGAAAAAACGATCATTCAGGAAACTGTGGACAGGATCAAACCGCTGATTACTCCTGACAATATTTTGGTGGTGACGGGAAAAAAACATGCCCGCGCTCTGATCAAGCAACTTCCGGAAATTCCATCCCGAAACATTATTATTGAACCGGAAGGAAAAAACACAGCGGCTTGCATTGGACTTGCCGCCTTGCATATCCGGAAAATAGTATCCGACGATACAATGGTTGTTTTGCCTTCTGATCATGCCATTACTGATTCGCGTAAATTCATCGATGTCCTTGACGCGGCAGCAAAAGCTGCCGCGCAAGAAGATGGATTGGTAACAATAGGTATTAAACCTTCCAGCATTCAAACAGGTTTTGGCTATATCGAGCGGGCAGATTCTTTTCAGCACATAGCCCATGAAGAAGTTTTTCGAGTAAAATCCATCCGCGAAAAACCTGATCTCCAGCAAGCGCAAGCATTTGTTAAAAACGGCAATTTTTATTGGAACAGCGGCATGTTTATCTGGAAAGTCTCAATCATATTAAAAGAGATTGCATGCTGGCTGCCGGATTTATATGCGGGACTGATGAAAATTAATGAAGCGCTCGGCACGCCTGACGAAGCGACCATCGTGCCTCGCGTTTACAAAAGGTTGGCATCCATTTCTATTGATTACGGCGTCATGGAAAAGGCAGATAACGTTTTTATGCTCCAGGGAGATTTCGGCTGGAGCGATGTTGGAAGCTGGGATGCTCTTTGGGAAATATCGGCCAAAGATAATAAAGGCAACGTCCTGGCCGGTGGCGGTAAAGCAATTTTGGAAGATACGGAAGGATCTCTGGTTTACAGTCCTAAGAAGCTTGTCGCTCTTGTTGGAATACAAGATTTAATAATAGTCGAAACAAAAGACGCTTTGCTTATCTGTAAAAAAGGCTGCTCGCAGGATATAAAAAAAATAGTCAAGGCTCTGGAAGAAGAAAAATTGAAGAAATATCTATAATGCCACTTGATACCATTTCGCTTGGAAGATGCCGCCTGCACGGTGTCACTTCCCGGTAGGGGAAAAATTTTTATTGCGCGCCCTTTGGTTGCGCACCCGGTCAAAGGATAACGCGGCGGCAGTGAAACCCGAATTACAGTTACGCAAGGAACTGGAATTCTTTAGTTGAATTGTCCCGCTTCAGCGGGGCTAGACGGAAACTACGAGGCTTATTGTACACATGTGACCTTCAGGTTATACGTTGAGGAATCCGACAACGACGCCAACAAAGATAACGCTTTGATTTAGAATTGGACTAGCATTATTTCAAATATACCGGCTCACCATTGATAACAAATTTCCCTTTTTTGAGTTCGCTGATAATAATTTTAATGGTAGTTTTTTCATCATCGAAAGTAATGATTAATAGATCATGATCCTTATTTTCGTATTTTGTAACGCCATTAATATTTTTCATGATCGCGTTAATGCGTGCAGCGGCGCCACATGGCCTGCAGCCGGGAACATCTAATTGCACCACTTTTTCCGCAGCAAATGCAAGGCTGCTTAAGGCGATTACAAAACTCAATCCTAACAATACACTCAATATTTTTTTCATCTTTCACCTCACCTGATTTTTATGATTATATTATAACAATAATTCATCTTGATATTCAAACATAATTTGCAATTGACAGGTTTTCTTTTATTTGTGATAAAGTTGTTGCACTTACAGCAACAGAGAAGGTTTTCATGACGATTCCATTATCAGCCTCACTTATTTTAGCCTCCGCATCGCCGCGGCGGCAGGAACTACTGCGAACGGTGGGATTGAAGTTTAAAATAATCCCTGCTCACGTCAATGAAGATTACCTTGCCGGAGAAAGTCCGCGACAGCATGTCAAAAGGCTCTCTAGTGATAAGGCGATGATTATCGCCAGAAAATATTCGGAGGCGTGGGTGATTGGCGCCGATACGATTGTCGTCATTGACGACCTTATTTTAGGAAAACCAAAAAACAAAACCCAGGCGAAAAAGATGCTTCAGAAGCTCAGCGGACGTGAACATAAGGTTTTTACCGGTTTTTCTATTGCCCATGCGGTCTCTGAAGTTTACCAAACAAACGTTGTTCAATCCGCCGTGCGTTTTACAACGATCAGCCCCAAGGAGATGGATTGGTATGTTGCTAGTGATGAACCATACGATAAGGCCGGTGGATATGCTGTGCAGGGGAAAGGCGCCTGCTTCATTCAATCAATTCGCGGCTCTTATACAAACGTGATCGGGCTGCCGCTTTGCGAAGTTCTGGAAGAGTTAAAAAAACTTAAAGCGATCAACTTTCGGTAAATTTTATGGAATCAGATATTGCCACCAATATAAATACGATTAAGCAAAGGATAGCTGCCGCTGCCGTAAGGTCTCATCGCGCCCCTGATTCCATTAAACTTTTAGCGGTAACTAAAACTGTTCCCTCCGTATGCATCGGCGAAGCAATTGACGCGGGCGTCACCATGTTTGGAGAAAATTATGTACAGGAAGCAAAAGAAAAAATTGCCGTTATAGGGCCGCGTGCCCAGTGGCACATGATTGGACATCTCCAAACCAACAAAGCGAAATATGCCGTCAATCTCTTCAACTATATTCATTCCGTTGATCGCATAGATCTGGCCCGGGAACTGGACAAAAAGGCCCGTCTGACCGGCCATAAAATGAATATCCTGATTGAAGTAAATGTAAGCGGCGAAAAAACAAAAAATGGGATACCGGCGGCCACAGCTATTTCCTTGGTTAGGGACGTCTCCATGTTAGAAAATCTTTCCGTGCGAGGACTAATGACGATGGCGCCTTATTCCGCCAATCCCGAAAATTCCCGTCCATATTTTACCAGCCTAAGAAATCTTCGCGACGATATTATCCGTGCAGAAATTACCGGAATTCTAATGGAAGAACTTTCCATGGGTATGACCGATGACTTCGAGGTCGCTATCGAAGAAGGCGCAACGATCGTCCGCATCGGCAGGGCAATTTTTGGGGAACGGAAATTACGGGTATGAACCCCAAAGCAAGTTTTGGAAACATTTCGCAGTATATATAGTCCCTCTTAGCCTCGCTCCCAAGATAATTTCCAATAGCCTCCGGCTATTGGATAGTTCGACTTCCTCTTCAAACGTCGCTATGCTCGTTTTCAAAGAGTCTCACTACGACTAACGTTTCCTATAGTCAGCGAGTCTCATTAAATTGGAGGTTCACAATAATTAAAGAATTTATACGTAAAAGGTGTGGATAATTGTAAGAATCAATGATCGCTATTTTTCAATGGAGTTCATGTTTAATGGTATTTTTAAACACTTTTAAGCAGGCATCTACGACGGCAGGGTCATATGTTATTCCCCTGTATGTGACTATTTCCGCAATAGCCGCGTCAACACCCAACGCCGGCCGGTAGGGCCGATAGGAAGCCATGGCATCAATAACATCTGCAGTGCCTATGATGCGCGCTTCTATTGCAATCTGATCTCCCTTTAAACCCCGTGGATAACCTGAGCCGTCCATCCTTTCATGGTGCTGGAAAATAATTTCTGCCACTGGATAAGGAAATTCAATATTTAAAAGAATATCATTGGCAACTTTACAATGCGTCTTGATTATCTCCCTTTCCAGATCACTCAAACGGCCTGGTTTGGTCAATATTTCTGAAGGTACAGATATTTTTCCGATATCATGAAGAGTGGCGGCAACATGAATGGCCGAAATTTGTTCTTCAGTCAATTTCATTTCTTTTGCAATTTTACAGGAAATCTTAGCTACCTGATCCTCATGTCCGGAGGTATAAGGATCTCTTGTTTCTACGATTTTAGACAATGTCTTAACTATGCCATCTAAAATCATTTGCGATTTTTTGTAGCTCTCCTTGAGCTTTTCAGTTTGAGATAACAAATCTTCAGTTTTGTCTTTGGTGTTTTTGTTGAGAGCTTTGCGTAATTTCAGCAAATCATCATCTTTACTCTTGATCAATTCGATCAGTCGTTTATTTTCCTGCAATACTTCCACTTTGGAAAACGATTGTTTGATCTGCAACAGCAGTTCTTCTTCATTCCATGGTTTTGTAAAATAAAGATGAACCCCCCCCTTATTGATGGCGTCAATTACAGCGTCGGTATCAGCATATCCGGTCAAAAGTATACGGACGGCGTCCGGAAAAATACCTTTGGCCTGAGTAAAAAATTGCACACCGCTCATCATAGGCATTCTTTGATCGGAAATAATAAGGGAATAAGGTTTCTGCGCTGTGTGGAGTTTATTCAGCCCTTCCAACCCATTGCTTGCTGTATGAACTTCGTAATCTCCATCGGCTAAAATGCGTTTGAAAGCATTGAGGGTAGAATCTTCATCATCGACAATTAATATTGAATGTCTGTATTGTGAAGTTTTCGGCGATTCGAAATCTTGTCCATCATCCAGTCGCATAATTGGAAGTGATAATAACCTGTTCGTCTGTTTATGTCAAGATATTATTTGTTATGGGCAAGAATAATGTGAAATGAATTACTCCACTCACAGGGCGGAGCATTCTGCGGGAAGGCTTCATAAACTCCATCATTTAAACAATTGCAGTCTGAACAAAAAATAATTTACGCCTGGGCAATATTTGCTATAGAGGCAACATCGTCTAAAATATAAAAAATGATACAAGATACTCCTAGAAGGAAATAAGTTTCCGAAGAAATTGACCTGTTGTTGATTTTTCTTCCCACGCCACTTTTTCGACTGTACCTGATGCAATAATTTTACCGCCGCCGGAACCACCTTCCGGTCCAAGGTCAATAACGTAATCAGCGCATTTGATTACATCCAGATTATGCTCGATTACAACCATGGTATTGCCCATATCCACAAGGCGTATTAAAACATCCAGTAGTTTTTGAATATCAGCAAAATGCAATCCAATGGTAGGTTCATCCAGAATATAAAGAGTATTACTGTTGACTTTCTTGCCCAATTCCCGCGCCAATTTTATCCTCTGCGCTTCTCCGCCGGAAAGAGTGGTCGCCGACTGCCCCAAATGAACATAACCTAAACCAACATCGTAGAGCATTTGCAAATGCGATTTAATTGACGGAATATTGGAAAAAAACAGTAGCGCCTGATTGACCGTCATATCTAAAATATTGGCAATATTCTTATCTTTGTATTTGATATCGAGCGTATCCTGATTAAATCGTTTGCCGCGACAAACATCGCAGGTCACATAAACATCAGGCAGAAAATGCATTTCAATCTTAATCAAACCATTGCCTTCACAAGCTTCGCAGCGTCCGCCTTTCACGTTAAAGCTGAACCGGCCGGGTTTATAGCCGCGCACCCGCGCTTCGGGAAGATTGGCAAAAAGCTCGCGGATAAAAGAAAATATCCCCGTATAAGTTATCGGATTAGATCGCGGCGTGCGGCCAATGGGCTGCTGATTAATCATGATGACCCGTTCAATATCTCCTAAATCTACAACCCTTTTAATTTTTCCCATTGACCCGTGATGCTGGTTTAAACGGCGCGCCAGCACTTTATAAAGAGTTTCAATAATCATTGTGCTTTTGCCGGAACCGGACACTCCGGTTACCGCCGTAAATACTCCTACCGGTATTTTAATATCAATATTTTTGAGGTTGTTTTCACTGGCTCCCTCTAAAATAATATATCTGCCGGTAAGTGAACGTCTTTTTGAAGGCAACGCTATGGATTCTTTCCCCGACAAATATCTGCCGGTGAGCGAATCATCATTTTGCAGAATTTCCGCGGGAGTTCCTTCAAAAACTATTTCTCCTCCCTGCGTTCCGGCGCCCGGACCCATATCCACAATGTGATCGCAGGCAAGGATCATATCAGCATCATGTTCCACAACCAGCACGGTATTGCCCATATCGCGCAGTTTTTTCAAAGTATCAATCAGGCGCAAATTATCTTTCTGGTGCAGTCCGACCGTAGGCTCATCCAACACATACAAAACCCCCATTAACCCGGACCCGATCTGTGTGGCCAGCCGGATGCGTTGACTTTCCCCTCCCGATAAAGATAAGGTCGATCTCTCGAGGCTTAAATAATCCATGCCGACGTTGAGCAAAAATTGAAGACGGTTTTTAATTTCCTTGATAATTCTTTCGGTAATGTTTTTTTCCTGCGGAGACAGTATCAGTTGTTCGAAAAAACTATAGCATTCGCGGATGGACATCCGGCAAAGTTCATAAATATTTTTTTCATTCACTGTAACGGCAAGGACTTCTTCTTTTAAACGCGCTCCATGACAGGTATTGCAGGCGCTCGAATCAATGTAACGAATCAAATCATTGCGCACTGCTACCGAAGTAGTTTCTCTCCAACGGCGTTCCAATTGCTTGATCACTCCTTCAAAAGGCTTGTGAGTAAAGTATCTTTTATTTGGACGATCATGATAAAACTTAATATCCTCATTACCGGATCCGTAAAGAAGAACCTTTTGAATTTTTTCCGGCAATTTATTAAAGGGCGTATTAATATCAAAACCGTAATGAGTGCTCAGTGTGTCTAAAATACTATGGTAATGAATAGAATTACGGCCCGCCCAGGGCGCGATTGCCCCTTCCCTCAAGGATAATCCGGCATCCGGTACAACCAGATATTCTGTAAAATGCATACAGGTGCCCAGACCATTGCAATCAGGGCAGGCGCCATAGGGACTATTGAAAGAAAACATACGGGGGGTGAGCGCAGGGACACTTATTCCGCAATCAGGACAGGCATATTTTTCGCTGAAGAGCATTTCTTGGCCATTAACCGGAACTACGCGCACGAGTCCTTCCGCGCGGCTGGCCGCAATTTCGAGAGAATCACGCAATCTCTTTCTCACGTCTTCTTTCAATACCAAACGGTCAACAACAAGATCAATATCGTGGCGTTTATTCTTTTCCAGAGTAATTTCTTCCGCAAGATCTCTAATCTCCCCATCAATCCGGGCGCGCGCAAATCCTTCCTTCTGGAGTTTTTTTAATTCTTTCTGGAATTCACCTTTTTTTCCACGCACCAACGGCGCTAAAATACTGAAGGATGTATTCGCCGGAAGCGAAAGAACACTTTCCAGGATGCTGTCGATTGTTTGCGATTTAATTTCGCGTCCACAGCGGTAACAATGGCAAACACCGATGCCGGCGTAAAGCAGACGGAAGTAATCGTAAATTTCGGTGACTGTGCCTACTGTCGAACGCGGATTATGACTGGCCGTGCGCTGCTCAATAGCTATAGCGGGTGATAAACCTTCTATAGATTCTACAATCGGTTTATCCATTTGCCCGATAAACTGACGCGCGTAAGTGGAAAGTGATTCCACATATCGCCTTTGACCTTCAGCATAGATTGTATCGAAAGCAAGCGATGATTTGCCGGAACCACTCACACCGGTAATAATGACAAACTTATCGCGAGGTATATCCAAGCTTATATTTTTTAAATTATGCTGGGAGGCACCTTTGATTCTTATTGCACCCATATTCTTACTTCGTTATTCTTTATTCCATTTTACTTCAATATGTGACTTCGCCCGGACAGAGGCAATCCATTCATCATATTTTTTATCTAATTTCTCATCTTCAATTTTTGTCTTTATTTCTTCCCGCACCGCGGCGAGCGGCTTTAATCCGGCGCCTTTTTTATCCACTACCTGAATTATATGAAATCCTACGCTGGATTCAATTACTTCACTTACCTGCCCTAAAGGAAGGCTAAATGCCACTGCTTCAACTTCCGGAATAATTGACCCTCTACTGACAAAACCAACATCACCGCCCTGTGCCGCCGCCGGCCCCTGAGAATATTTTACAATCAGTGAATCAAAGGATTCTCCATCCATAATACGTTTGTGCAATTGCAGGGCTTCGTTTTTAACTTTCGCTATTACAGCTTTTGTTGCATTGGGAGGCAACAATAATAAAAGCTGTTTAATCCTGACCGTTTCTTTACCTTCGTAGTCCTGGCGATTTTTGTTGTAATACTCTCCTATTTCCTCATCACTGACAAGTATCTTGGATTTAACTTCCCGTCGTAATAGCCGCGCGCGCATCATTTGCCCTCTCATCTCTTTTTTAACATATTCAATAGATTTGCCTTCTTTGGCAAGATTTTTCAAAAAATCCTGCATGCTCAATTTTTGTTTATTCAACATGTCTTGAATCACGTCCACAATTTCTTCGTCTTTGACAATAATGCCCGCACCGGATTTTTTTGCCTCTTGTTCAATCAGTATATTATCAATGAGCCGCTGCAGGAAAGCCTCTCTTGTTTGTTTAATTACCGCCTCTTTATCGTCACCTTTATAAGTATTCTCGATGTTTTTCCGGTAAGACTCAAACGCTTCATTAAATTCGTAGAGCGTTATTATCTCATCATTTACTACCGCAATAATTTTATCTACAACCTCGGCGCGAACCGGTGCGCACAAAAGTATTAAACCCAATAAGACCAAAACAATCCCTTTGAATAAATTCACGGCGCTTCCTCCATTTTTAATTTTACTGATGTACTTTCTTTACAGGTATGTTGGTCTTCTTTTTAATCACTGCTTTCATCTTTAATGCTTCAAGCCAGCTTATAAAAGCAGCATCTTCTTTTTGCGACCGGATATCAGCAATGACCTCTTTTTTGACATCCGTAAAATTTTCAATTTTTGCCGGTTGAATTTCCAAAACTTTAAAAATATGAAAGCCATAAGAACTTTGCACGATCGGACTTATCTTATTGACCGGCAAGCTGAAGATAGTTTTATCCAGTGGTTCCGGCATGATCTGTCTTGTGATAAAACCCAGATCCCCACCGCGGTGAGCTTCCGGGCCGATGGATATCTTAGTGGCGACCGAGGCAAAATCTTCGCCGGAATTTAATCGCGCTTTTATTTTTTTAGCCATTGCTAAATCTCGAACGACTATCTGTGCAACTCTTATACGGGTTCCCGTTTTGTAATTACTGAGGTGCTCGTTATAATAATCCTCGGCTTCGTCCTCCGATACTGTAATGTTGGCATTAACATCCATTGCAATAAGTTTTTGCAAAAGCATTTCTTTTTTTAAATCTTCTTTCCATTGTTCATATTTTACATTTTCCTGTGCCAGCAAATTGAAAAAATCTTTTCCATAATCTTTCTTAATTTCTTTAATTTTCTCTTCCAGTTCAGCCGCGCTTATGGATATCTTCAGCTCCTGAGCACGCAAATCCATGATTTTTTCTGTAATCATACCGTCCAAAACTTCTTCTTCGAAGCGTTTGATATAATCCGGCTGATCTAAAATATCTTTGGGCAGCATAGCCTTTTTTTGATTTAACAGAAGTTGGTAATCTTCGAGATAAATTTTGGCGCCGTTAACCGTGGCAACGTAGGGGCGGGAAAAAATATCAATTTTATCGCAGGCAAAAATAAAACAAAGCATCAGTATGCACGGCACACCGTAGCAAATTGATATTATTCCCTGCGATTTTTTGAATGAATGCGATTTTGCATTTATCATAACATTTCTTTATATCCTGCTTGCGTCTATTGGGCAAGCATCTTTAATAGCAAATCGGCCTGGGTCAATATTTCCTTTGCGGGAAGAGCCGGTGCGGGTATAAACAATTTATAATCCGGAGTAAAACGTAATCCCTTAATTTTCTTGTGATAAAGAGCAAGAATTTTTGATGGATCAACGGTAGAAGTATCCCGGAAGAAAATATACAAATATTTACCGTCATAACCCATTTTTTTACCCTTCAGCGTTTTAAGGTAATTTCTAATACTGATTACTTGCAGCAAATTTTCCACGGATGGGGGTAAAGTCCCGTAACAATCCAGTAACTCACATTGGATCTGATTAAGATCTAAATCATTTGCGGCCAGAGATATCTTTTTATATAAGACCAGTCGCTGATGAACATCCTGCACATACTCTTCGGGAATAAAAGCGGATACTCCCAACTGAATTTCGGGTAATAACTCTTCTTCGGCAATTTCCTCTCCCTTGATTTCCCGAACCGTTTTTTCCATTAATTCGGTATAAAGTTCATAACCGACCGCGGAAATATGTCCAGACTGGGAAATGCCTAGCAAATTTCCTCCTCCGCGGATTTCCAGATCATTATAAGCAATCCGGAAGCCGGAACCAGGCTCGGAAAATTCTTTGATTACCTGCAGTCTTTTCATCGCTTCGCGGGAAAGCATCGCTCCACGAGGCAACAGCAGATAAGCGAAAGCTTCCTGATTGGAACGTCCCACGCGGCCGCGTATTTGATAGAGCTGCGCCAAGCCGAATTTTTCGGCGCGATTAATAATTATTGTATTGGCCGTGGGAATGTCCAAACCGGAACCGATAATAGTGGTGCAAACAAGAACGTCGCATTCCTGCCGGACAAATTTGGCCATTGCTTTTTCAATTTCCGCCGGTTTCATCTGGCCGTGGACAACTCCGACTCTTGCCTGCGGCACCAGACGCTGCACCAGATGAGCAATCGAGTAAATTGAGCGCACCCTGTCATGGACAAAAAATACCTGCCCCTGGCGCGCCAACTCTTTTTCCACCGCGGATTTAATCGCGTCCTCATCAAACTCCAGCACATAGGTTTTTATAGACACACGGTCTTCCGGCGGCGTGTTGATGATGGACAAATCCCGTATGCCGACGAGCGATAGATGAAGGGTACGCGGAATCGGTGTTGCCGAAAGCGTGAGCACATCAACGAGTGTGCGCATTTTTTTTAATTTTTCCTTGTGCGACACGCCAAAGCGCTGTTCTTCATCAATTATCACCAGTCCCAAATCTTTAAACTCAAGGTCCTTCTGGAGCAGGCGATGAGTCCCTACGACAATATCCACTTTTTGACTTCTCAGTTCTTCCACAATTTTCTTTTGTTCGGCGGTGCTTTTAAAACGATTCAACACTTCCACGCGAACGGGGAAATCCTTGAATCTGCGGCAAAAAGTCTGATAATGCTGTTCCGCCAAAATAGTTGTGGGCACTAAAACTGCAACCTGTTTGCCATCCATAACAGCGCGGAAAGCTGATCGAATCGCAACTTCCGTTTTGCCAAAACCGGCATCGCCGCAAATTAACCGGTCCATCGGCTTGGATTCATCCATGTCCAAATGGATATCTTCAATCGCCTTGGCTTGATCCGGTGTTTCTTCAAATTCAAAAGTGGAACAAAATTCCTCATAAATCCGGTCCGGCGGTGCGAATGATTTTCTTTCCAGAGCTTCGCGGGCGGCATAAATGGAAATCAGTTCCTCGGCATATTCCCGCACTGATTTTTTAACTTTTTCTTTTACCGCTTCCCATGAAGCTCCGCCCATCTTGTCAATTTTCGGCACATAACCATCGGGACCGAGATAGCGTTGAATTTTCTCTAAAGAATTAACAGGTATGTAGAGTTTATCGCCGTCTAAATATTCAATGACCAGGAAATCGTTTTCGATTTTACCCACGGTAATTTTTTTCAAGCCACGATAAACACCAATGCCGAAATCAGTATGGACGACAAAATCATCTTCTTTTAAATCGCCAAAGGACTTAAGAAAATAACCTTCCCGTACCGGCCTTAAGCGGCGGCGTGGCGCTTTCTTGATAAATATTTCTTCTTCGCTCAGAAAAGCCAACTTCATTGCCGGAACAATAAAACTGGTGGAAATTTTCCCTTCCCATAAAATAAGCTGAGGATTTTCTTCCCACCGGCTGATACTGTCTATGATTGACTCCTGCGGCGATAAAACCTGTGTTGATAAATCATACGATAAAAGCAGGTGCCGCATACGGTGCAGGGCTTCTGCATTAGGACAGAAGAAAAAAATCAGCATGCCCTCGGATAGCCACGATTTAATCTTTTCCGCGGTCCACCGCAAATATGCATCTTCCTTAATCTCACCGGTTTGCGGCTCTCCCGTGCAAAGATACTGGTAAGTTTTAAAAGTAACCGCTATTGCCGCATCATCTCTTGCCTGATCCAGATTGAGGCCTTCCAGTGAAACTTGCCCGAAATTCTCCATGCCGGTTAAAATCTTGGCCGGATCGATATAAGCGTTTTCTTTTTCCAGATAAAATTTGCCGCTGTTTTTAGTTCTGAACAATAACTTGTCGATGCTAAGTTCCGTATTCTGGATTGCCTGGTTTATGGCCAGCGGATTATCCAGAATAAACAAAGTATTCGGTGATAAATAATCAAAAAGGTTCGACAACTTATCGCGGGAAAGTCCGCTGTCGTTATCGTATGTTTCATAAAACAGCGGTAAAAATATCGGGTTGATGGAAGTGGCCAGATCGTTTTGCAGAGTATCCACCAAACGGTTACGAATCTCGCGGGAAAGAGATAGATCGCCGGCACGCCGCCGGATATTGCGAACAGCTATCTCCAGAGTTGACGGATTAATTATTACCTCACCTGCCGGCGGCACAATGAAAGCATCCGATGATCCTATTGAACGCTGGGAGGAACCATCAAATACCCGAATGGACTCAATATCATCGCCCAGCATTTCCAAACGCAGCGGGTTTTTTTCAGTGGGAGGAAAAATGTCAATAATGTTTCCGCGAATACTGAACTCCCCTTTTTCTTCCACCAGACCGACTCTTTTGTAACCACCGGACATCAAGCGCGTGCAAAAATCGTCCCTGTTTAGTGCATCGCCCATGGAAATTATTTGCAGATATTGATTGAATTCCGCCAAAGGCATCACTTTTTGCATCAAAGCAATTACGGAAGTAACAACTATGGTTTTGGTGTTTGTTTGCAGATTGGCAAGCGCTTCCAGACGGGTTAATTCTTCCTCCTTCTGAAGAGCAAACATGTCAATGGTCAGAAAATCAAGCGACGGATAATAAAATACGAATTCTTCGCCTAGAAACAAAATCAGATTGCTTGCAAACACTGCCGCTTCTTTTTCTTCCGGACAGACAATAAGCAGAGGTCTCTCCAGACGGTCAAAAAGAAGAGCTGTCAGGAAGGGACGGGCCGCGCCATTGAGTCCGCTTACATCAATCTTAGGGGCGCCCTGATTAATCTGCCTGAGAAGATTCCGGAGGGGCTCAATATCTTCCGTGTTTTTTTTTGTGATAATTTTTCGCACTGATAATAATCCAAACTTCCGGCAGCAGAAAATCAAGCAATACCAACTCCAGTTCTAAATCAAAGGTGATTATTTATTAAACACCTTTGAACTCCCCCAAATACCTGTAACATATGTTAAGTTAGAGTTCTGTCCTTTTTCGATTATTTCCGATTGTAATATAGCATAAAACTGTAGAATTAGAAAAACGACCGTACAGGAAAAAGTGTTTATTGAGGTTACCTATAACTGTTCAATGGCTGGCAGTTGTCAGAATTGAAGATTACGGATGGAAAGAAATAACTATAAGGTATACTCATACTTTGCCAGACGTTAATCTGAAGTCTTGCCTGTTTTTGTTATTTTTTATTCTCATTATACATTATAATTTGTTAAGTCTTCTTCTGCTGATTTTTCAGAAGAGTATTCTCCGTTTGAATATTCAATATCGTTGTACATATAGTGTATTGACCAATATGCTTGACCATTAGAATGTGTGTGTTTCTGTACCCACTTCTTTGTTTTTTGTTTCCATTCTCTAGTGTATTTCATTTCCCTTCTCCTGCTTCAGTTATGTTATCCCCCTTACTGAAAACATCCGCTTGTATAAACTTTTATTTAATAAGACATTGCGTCTGGATGGTTGGACTATAGGAAGTCCTGTCTTTTATGTCAATAAAATATTAATCTAAAAATGTATGGAAAAATAAAAAACAGCTGAATTATTATTTAATATGTGGTAGAAATATTATAGTAGGTCAACGGGGAAAAGAAACGATCGGATATGATAATAAGATGGATTTTGACCTCATAAGGCTTGACGAAATATAATTATAAATCAGCATCTCAAGTCATTACTAGGGAGAGTATGACCAATAGAAATAGATATGTTTTAGGACTACTAATCCTTCTGAGCGGGGCAATACTGGCTGTTCCGGGGCTTGTAGGATTTTCAGATGCATCAAGAATCCCGGCTGCTCATGGAAATCATTCTCAAATTAGGGCACCCCGGAATCTCGTTTTACGCTCCGCCTCAGCATTGGTGGAGGACCAGATGACTGGGGAATGCCTGGTTCAGAAACAGGCAGAGGCAATAATGCCCATTGCCTCCATCACCAAACTCATGACCGCCATGGTAGTGCTGGATGCCAAAATGAACCTCGAGGAATCAATTACCATCGCATCTGAAGACGTGGACACCCTTCGCCACAGCCGCTCTCACCTGCCTGTTAATACCAGCCTCACACGCGGAGATGCCCTGCTGCTGGCTTTAATGGCTTCCGAGAATCGCGCCGCTTATGCTTTGGGGCGGACGTATCCGGGTGGTCTTGGCGCTTTTGTTTCTGCCATGAATACCAAGGCCCGGTTACTGGGACTCGTCGAAACACACTTCATAGATCCCGCCGGTATTCACTGCGGCAACGTTTCCTCTGCCAAAGACTTGGCGCGGATGGTGGACGCAGCTTACCACTATTACCTTATCCGGGAATACACCACCTGCAAAGAAACCACAATCCGCTTAGGCCGTCGAACAAAGCAATTCCGTAACACCAATCACCTGATCGGGGATCCTCGATGGCAGATCGGGCTCTCTAAGACTGGCTTCATCGATGAGGCCGGCCGGTGTTTGGTAATGCAGTCACAGGTGGCCAAACGCCCTGTGTTGATCGTGCTGCTCGATTCTCAAGGCAAGAAGACCCGTTACGGAGATGCCAACCGCATCAAACAGTGGATGGAGGGTTCACAGGCCCTGCGGCAAAAGCATAGAGGTTGAATAACAGGGGAAATAATTAATTTTCATCCGGCACACGGAACCTCGCGTGACCTTCAGGTGGTCAAGGTATCAAGGGAAATCCAATCTTTTACAAAACTAAAAACGATAAGCAAACAGGAGTTCTATGTGGTTCTTTAGTGGCAATTGTCAAGAGTAAAGCTTTGCCCACAGATCATGCGGTTATAGAAATATTCTTTTGGTTGTTCGTTGACTTAACGTCCTGCCGCAGTGCTCACATTTTACAGCATCAGACTTTATTTCTCTAGAGCAGTATCGACAGTTCTGCATATCATCTTCTTTGGGGATAAAAGCGCCTTCTTTTTGTGTTCGCTCATATAGTTTCTGGATCGCTTCGTTGGGTGTATCGACAAATTCCACGCCCGCCTCATAAGAATCATTCTCAATAATGACTTTGTTCCATTTTACTTTTCCGATAGTGGTTATCTTTTCTTCCAAACTATTTAATGTGATATCTATCTTAATGATGCTATCGACGGGCAAAAGAATATTGCCCTGAAGTTTAGCACCGGATAAGCAGATGTCCTTGCTGCAGCTATAGATGCTTTTTTCTTTAGAAGAATCATCATCTTTTTTATTAAGCTCTTGAAGTTTAGGCCATTCCTTTACTGGAATAAAAGTGTCTTCTTCCTGTGGTATCTCATCTTTTTTATTAAGCTCTTGAAGCTTAGACCATTCCTCTACGGGGATAAAAGTGTCTTCGGAGACGATATTTAGGGTAACCTCGTTTTCCTTCCTAAAGCGTTCCTCTTTCCTTTTTTCTTCCATAACGAGTCCTTCCTTTTTTTACTCCACAATCATCATTTTACACCCTTCACTTCAAACTCTGCTTGCTCGTGCCTGAAATATAATGAAATCGGTTTTTTATGTCAATGAAATAGTGGACACCACCGGCTGGAGTAGGTTGAATTCCTTTTCTGTTTCTTGTATTATGTCGTGATTCTCGCCTCTGATTTTTTAAGCATTGGCAGGAATGCGGTTCGTTTATTTTCGATGAGTTCGACAGCCGAAAAGGCGCACTGATGCACGCATTGTCCGCATCCGATGCATTTTTTTTCATTGATTAAGGCTTTTTTATCAACAATGGAAATTGCCGCAGTCGGGCAGTACTTTGCGCACTTTTTGCATCCTGTGCATTTTGTGCTGTCCGCGATCTTTGCCATATAAAAGCTGCTGTATCGCAGCGGCAGCGACCCCACGTTGTAAGATCGAAGTATTCCGCAGCAGTCCCAGCAGCAGTTGCATATGCCTACCTGAGGGAGACCGGTATTATCTTTTTCGTGAAAAACCGTATGAATGGCGCCCTGGTCTCTCACTTTTTGTAAAACATCAAACGCCTCTTCCTTGCTTATTTGGCGGGCATATCTATATTTGATAGCTGGTATGATCCCGTTGCCAAAACCTAAACATCCTCCGTCGTCAGGTATTTTTAACCGGCAGGGGTCATCAAGGTTTAAGGTAACCCGTCTGCACATACAGGTTAATTGACCGATGACGCTTTTTGTTCCGTATTCCAGTATCAGATCGTTAACGGAATTTGTCGGATAGATTTTTGAGTCCGGCACATTAAGGGTATGATTTATATTAATGATAGCTTTCCCCTTGGCGTCTTTAGTTTCATAGACCAAACCGACGCTATGATTAGATATCGGCGCTTTCCTGACTGTTATATTCATTATATTCCGGAGGGGGAAGAAATTGTATTTCCGCCCGGATTTAATAAATTCCATCCACCTTCGGGCAAATTCCTTTTCATCAGGCTTTCCGATTAAGTATGAAACCTGTGCTTCAAACCATCCGACAATAATAGGATGTAGGGAATAACGCTCTTCATCCGTTTGCGTGTATTTTATTCCGATAAATCCCTTTTGTTTGAGGAATTCAAAGAGAGGCTTGAACTTCCCTGGATTCATACCGCTTACGGCCACCGCTTGTTCATATGAATAAATATCGGTACTCAACCGGAGCAGAAGGCCTAGTTCCTCCCCGGTGAGAACATAATCGATTGTTTTAAGTAATGCATCAATGGGCGGAAAAAATTTTTTATTTTGCTTGTTCATCAGCATAACAAGTTTTCTAAGATCACTTTTCTTGTTTTGCAGTGTAATCTTTTTTTCTTTCATGGCTCCTCTCTTTATAAAACACTTTATTGCTGAAACTCCAATTTAATGAGACTCGATAAAAACAAACGAAGTGAAGTTTGAAGCGTTAGTCGAATTATCCCGCAAAACGGAGGGTTTAATACCCGTGATTATCAAGAAACTTATTCTTCATTCGATTCGGCTCAATAAACATAATGATCTTTACCTGCACTGATTTTTTCCCTTAGTTCATCAGAAATCCTTTCATAACCTTCCCGGTCATTGGAGGGGGGCTTGAGGCGAACCTATTTCCTTAACCAAAGGTCTCCTGATCGACCATTAGGTAGAGGTAAGATGACGCTAATAATTACCGGCTATTTCCCTTTGCTCTTCAATGATTTTGTGTCCCCCTGTTCACTGTTCTCTATAATCTGATCACTATCAGGTTTGATGAACAGGTAATAAAGCTGGCCTTCACGGTATGTTCCGCCGGCATGGTCGCCGGCATGGTCGCCAACTCCCATATAAACGTCACATCGGCCTGCGGCCCGGATAGCGCCTCCTGTATCCTGATCCAAAGCAAACCCTAATGGCTTGGCAAGATCAACCGCAACAAAAGCAAACATCGCCCTGGGGTAAATAGTCTTATCCGTTGCGATCGTTCTAAAGGGCGTAACCGGTTCGTTGAGTGAACCTCTAGGCTCGCCTGTTTCAGATTTGAAGAAAACAAATCGGGGATTTTTATTGACGTACATATCTACCTCATCAGGATGGGCCTTAAAATAATCAATCATGGCTTTGATGTTAATATTTTTATCGGAAAGTTTTCCCTCAGCTATCATTATTTTCATGATACTCTGGTATTCCCATCCGTTATGAGCGGCATAACCGATCCCTTCGATCTCGCCGCCAGGCATACGAATTTTGGCCGAACCCTGCACATGCACGATATAAACCTCAAACGGATCACCAAGCCAGACAAGCTCATTGCCAGCAAGGGTATTGGATTTTTGTAAATCCTGCCTGCTTGGGTATTTTTGAATCTGGCCTTTGGGCATTTTTTGGCCGAGTATAGTCCCTTCAGGCCCTTTCAACAGATCGGCAGGCGTCTTATATAAAGGATACCGGAAACGGTCTGTGCGTACAGGCGAACCGTTAAAAATTGGCGTATAATATCCTGTAAACAAGACTGTCCCATGATCATCACAGCCGACCGAAATATACGTATCGAATTTTTCCCGCAAAACGGTATTCATCTGCTGAGGAGACAATCCGGAAACAACAAGTTTTTTTAGTTCCTGCAGGGTTCTTACCGCCCGCTCATGCGTGATGCCGCCGTAAGGGTAGAACTTTTGACTGGATGGTTTGGCCATGTAGTTCAGGCTGTTGGAGATTGCTTCCAGCAAGCCGTCTGTATCAGATAACGCCTTTGTATAGTCGGGAATTTGGCTGGGATCGGTGATCTTTCGCAATGCCAGTTCACCAGGCGGCAATTGACGGGTATAATCTTTTTGGGGTGGTGGAAAGTCCGTATAAACTACAACCCTGCGTTTTTCGCAGCCCGCAAGAACTAAAAAAGCAATTACCCATAACATGACGAAAAAAATATTTCTGCTTTTCATGGGAAAACCATAAGACAAGAAAGCCGTTTATGTCAAAGGAAATTTGACGGTAAAATGACAAATGTTGAAAGTTAGAAACCCACCGCTTGTCATCCCCGTCGTAGACTGGAATCCCTTTGCGATTTGCAGGGTTCTTCAAAGACAATTGTCACGAGTAAAAAGGTCATCCCATTTATTGCTGAGTCTTGTCTCGATTATCTCTTTCACCTACTAAGCTTCAGTAATGGGCAGTTGTCAGAACAGATGATTATCATTTGAAATAGAGTAACGTCAGCGCTCATCCTCCGAGTGCCCGTCGCGGGCACGAGGTAGCGGTGGAGGGCTTTGTTCGGGAAATCCCTTCTTTTGACCGCCTCTTGCTTTTGAGACGATCCAAAAAACGAAGGCGGCAATCAGACCGATAATGAAAACAGGGATTAAAACCGCAAACACCAAGTTTACGATCCGAAATCCCATGTCGCCCACGTTCTGCCCAAAGGTCTTCAAAATCGTCATGTACAGTATGTATGAGACTACTGAGATGATGGTTCCAAATATATTCGTTTCGCCACTGGGTGCACGTGTCCACAGGCACAGGAGTCCACCGATGACGGCATAAACCATTGGATGCGTAGCATCCAGCATGAAGTGATTTGTGATGGCGAAAATCCCGGCACTGTAGAAAAGGCTCGGGATTAGGTTGCCGAAGATAAATGCCCCAATAAGAATAGGGATAAACAGTGTTCTCTTGGCCTGAGTCTTTTGCTCTCCGGTCGCCCAAGCAATCAATCCGACAAAGGGCATCGAGGGCAGGCTCACAATAAGAAAGATTACGTACCAAAAGAGGAATTCAAAACATGCGAGGGCAATTCCGTATTTGATGAAGTTCATACTTCCTTTTCTCCCCAACAAGTTATTCTAAAGTTTCTGTGTATCTCCACAACTCAGAGCCGCCATATATCGCACAAGTACAGATTTTAATCATTTCCACTTATTTGAAATTAATTTCTTAATCTTTGAGCGTAATTTCTTATGCTTCGCGTAACATTTTACTTTATTAAAAAGATAATCAAAATTATCGTATATATCCTCCTCCGTCTCCTCGCCTTCCTTTGTTTCTTTGTTATCTCTAATCCAATCTAAATAATTTTGAATTTGCTGATTTTCATGGATTCCTTCAATGTAATAATCAAATCCTTCATAGATAAATTCAATATCCATCAACTTTTTTTTGCAAAACAATCCTAAGTCCTCAAAGTGGCCGAGCAAAAGGTCGTCAATCTCATAAGCAGTATAGTGATATTTTATTTCAGATAAGCCGATTGCGTAAATAGGGTTTGCATCAAATTGTATTTTGTCAACCTCAAAGTAGGGGAATTCGTCGTCGGCATTGCTCACAGACTTCGTTTTAAATACTATTAGGTTATAGTCAAATAGCATAAATAACTGTTGAGTTTTTTCATTGAAGAAATCATTTTTGAATCTGTGAGCAAAATCTGCATTGGAAATCTTATTTGTTTTTCCCAATTGTGTCCACGCAATAAAAGCCACGAAAAAAGTACCGAATGCAATAATCATTGTCCCGGTAGCTGTCCAGTCAATGCTTGGCGAACATAACAATGTTTTGAAGAAATTAATCATAAGAATTCCACATTGGTCTTTTCTTATAATTCATCATTTTTGTTGACCTACTTTTTATATTTCTATCACATGTTAGGTTAGAGTTCAGCAATTTATTTGATTATTACCGATGAAATGTTGCATGAATTGGAAAAATCAGAAAAACAACATTACAGGAAGAAACACTTGCCGAGTTAATCTTGTTGTCAAAAACAACTTTGTCCTGCAACAGCTGAAATATTTATTAATACATTACAGACACAGCCAAGCGCGCCGCCAATTCCACATCCTGACGCGCCGGCTTTTGCCGCTGAAGCACGGATGGAATGTTTCATCTTAATATTATATCGATTCTAAATCAAAGATGATATCGAGGCGGTTAGGCGGAGGCGACGAGGCGTATTACTAATACGTTGAGGAAGCCGACAACGACGCCAACAAAGATAGCGCTTTGATTTAGAATTGGTATCAGCCGGTTTTTCCATTTTCCAAAGCGCAGAACTTCTGCCCTGCGCGCAGGGCAGGATCCTGACGGTAGTATTCTTTAAGAACTCGATAAAGATCAGGGGAGTTTTTTATCATTAAAGATGGTTGGTCGAAAAACTGCTCTGTGGCCACAGCAAAGAATTCAGCTTCATTGGTAGCGCCGTAAGCATTGAGGAAAGATTTCCTGCCGTGCTCGGCGTCATGCTTGAGGCGCAGATATTCACGGGAACATGTCTGCACCCAGTCACGGTATTCAGCCCTGTCCCGCAACGGAGGCGTGCCGTCAGCGGCGCCGTCCAGCATATCGAGCTTGTGGGCAAATTCATGATAAACAACGTTATGGCCCAATTCGGGATGGCGGCCGCCATGCAGCGCCGCATCCCAAATGATAATGACAGGCCCCTGCTGAAAGGCTTGCCCGATAATGGGATGGGTTTCTTCTACAGGCGCAAGAGCCGTTTCAAAAAAACCTAGTTTACGTTGTGGTGGAACCACGGTGGATGGATAGACGATTATCGTTTCGACATTCTGATAGTAATTGTGAGGCAGGCCAAGAAGAAGGATGCACGCCTGAGCAGAGATGGTGACGCGAATTTCGTCGGTAAGTTCCAATCCACCGCATCCTTCCCAATTCTTTTCGGCAATAAAGACCTGGATAAGTGCGCGCAGATGAGCACGTTCAATATCGTCCAGCATGCAGTAATGGGCAACATTACTGTGCAGGATATTTCCCCAGGCGGGAGGAAACGGCTCCTGTGTGAGTTTTTTTCGGCGGCGATCGGCAAACCAGTTAAACAATAGCAATCAACCTCTCACAATGAGTACGTGAATACGTTTATCATTGTGAATAACACCATAAGAAATGCTGCCAAGAACTGTGGCTGACAAGGCGCTCCTTCCATGAGAGCCCATAACAATAAGATCTGCCTTTGACCTCTTAGCCTCTTTCACAATCTCGTCTACAGGATGCCCCGTCTTTATAGAAATTTTAGACGCGACACCGTTTTTATCGCACAGTTTCTTTATTTCTCCGGCATACCGAACGGCAGCTTCTTTCAGATAATCATCAATCGGCTCTATTGTGTGCAATGCCGTCTCCGATGCGGGAACTATCTGGGCGATCAGTGAGCGCTGATCAATAACGCTCAAGATAATAATTGAGGCTTTCAACTGTTTGGCAAGATCAACCGCATACGCGGCTGCTTTTTTAGCTGTTTTTGATCCGTCTGACGGGACAAGAATTTTTGAAATCATAAAGCCTCCTTTAATAATAAAAGTGGGTAAAACAGTACTTTCTTCTGGACAAGGACTTCCTTTGTTTGTGGAAAAAGTATAAGATAAGGGGTCTTGTGTGTCAAAGGAATTTTGATCACAAAAGGTGAGGAGTGCTAACGATTTTTGTCGTCAGAATTTTTAGTAATACATTACAGACAACCCAAGAAGCTCCGCCAGCGCTACATCCTGCCACCTAACTACATTGTGAATGCCAAACTTTTTTACTGTTTTTTCTTCAATGAAAAAGGGCAGGATCATAATGCTCCTGCCCTTACAAGTAATAATTCAAACCAGCGATATATTGCTTAGTACTTCCCTCCTATATAATTGCTCAGGTTATCAATCAGCAAGTCCTTCTCGGAGATAGTTGATTTTACAACGTCTCCGATGGAGATGACTCCAACAAATTTGCCTCCATCGAAAACGGGCACGTGCCTTATATGTTTCCCGGTCATCAGCACCATGCAATCCTCTACCGAAGTTTCAGGCTTTACCGTGTACATTTTAGCCGCAGGCGTCATAATCTCTTTTACCCTAGTTTTCAGCGAAGTTTTACCCTTTAGGATAATTTTTCTCGCATAATCGCGTTCCGTGAGGATGCCAACCACCTTATCCTTTTTATCAATGACCATCACTGCCCCTATTTCTTTTTCAGCCATGAGCTTCAGGGCGTCAAATACCGAAGCGTCCGGCAGAATCGACCATTGCTGCTTTGCTTTGCTCTTTAACAGATCGCTCGCTTTTTGCATAACAATACCTCCCCGTTAATTCAATATGTTCGTTCGTTAATAAAAATAAATCGCTGAATCAGTTTCTGCCCAACGACAACGGAACTACTCGCAGGATGTTCATTCCAAGTGAGTCAAGTATAAGGTCTAATGTGCTCAAATGTCAAGATAATTTAACTCTAAGATAGTGGAAATACTAATCGATTTCTGCAGGGGCATTCAGAGTATTTTTCTGGCAAACCTAATTTATCATTTGCGGCAACAGATGTTTTTTGTTAATCCTTTATCATGGATCCGGAAATACTAGCACTTAGTAAAAATGCGCGGCATTTTGGTATTGAGCTTGGCGAGCAGCAGCTGTCGAGATTTGATGTTTATAAAAAGGAGCTTTTACAATGGAATGCCAAAACAAATTTAATTTCCGAAAATTCTTCGCAGGAAATTATCACGCGCCATTTTCTGGATTCGCTAACAGCTCTGCAATTTATTCAAAAGCCCAATGCGCGGATTATTGATGTTGGCTGTGGCGCTGGTTTCCCCGGCCTTCCCTTAAAAATAGCGCTACCAACTTTAGAGCTTTATCTTCTGGAGACCAATCGCAAAAAAGTTTCCTTTTTAAAACATATTATTCGTCTTTTGAATCTTGCGGATACATTTGTTCTTCATGACCGCGTTGAAAATATCATTAAAGCTGATTCGTGGAAGGAAAAATTTGATATTTTAATTTCCCGTGCCGCCTTTAAATTGTCAGAACTTCTGCTGCAAGGAGAATATTTTCTCGCCCCGGGAGGCAAATTGATTGCCTTGAAAGGCCCCAATGTTGGGAAAGAAATTTCGCAGTATTCAAAGATTAAAAAACAACACCAAATATCTCAATTGATTCAGCATGATATAGAGGCTCCTTTTTTAGAAGCACCGCGTAAAATTATTATCGGAAAAAAGTAAAAAATCCTTCTAAAAAGAACTTTTTTATGCTAGTGCTAACGCCAGTTCTTGCAAAAGAATTTATTTTTATGCGCTCAATAAAATAATGAATAAAATTATATGTATAGCAAACCAAAAAGGTGGTGTTGGTAAAACCACCACCGCGATAAATTTATCTGCTTCCCTAGCGGCGGCGGAAAAAAAAACTTTGCTCATTGACGGAGATTCTCAGGGCAATTCCACCAGTGGGATTGGCGCGGATAGAAATTCTTTTCAAAAAGCTAATTTGTATCACGCTATGATCGGCCAAGCGCCGCTGGGCGATGTGATTATAAACACTGTTATACCGCATCTCGATATAGTACCTTCTAATCAGGATCTTATTGGAATTGAAGTTGAATTTGTCGGAATGAAAGAAAAAGAAAAGCGGCTGCGTAATTTATTAAACGCTCTGGACAGGCATTATGATTTTATAGTAATTGATTGTCCACCGTCGCTGGGTGTTATGACGGTCAATGCTCTTGTAGCGTCCGACTATTTAATTGTTCCTTTACAGTGCGAGTATTTCGCTATGGAGGGATTGGGGTATTTGCTAAACACCGTAAAGCTGGTCAAAGCGCAATTAAACCCGCATCTCGTTTTGGGCGGTATTCTACTGACTATGTTTGATCAGCGCAATTTACTAGCGCATCGTGTTTCTGACGATGTACGGAAACATTTTGGCAACAAGGTTTTTAAAACGGTTATCCCGCGCAATGTGCGGCTTTCGGAAAGCCCCAGCCACGGATTACCAATTATTCTTTATGACATCAGATCGCGCGGCGCTCTGGCTTATATGGAAATGGCGCAGGAAATAATTCGAGGGGGAATGTAAATGGCACAAAAAAATGTGCTCGGCAAAGGGCTTGGCGCCATTTTTCCGGATTTGTTGAATGATTTCGACAAGCAAAAACCTGTTTTTTCCTGCGGCATTGAAGAATTGCGGCCCAACCGCTATCAACCCCGTAAAAATTTTAATGACGGTACCCAAAAGCAACTTATTGCTTCCATTAAAAACAGTGGTATCATTCAGCCGATTGTTGTCCGCAAACTGGACAATGGATATGAAATTATTGCCGGAGAACGGCGCTGGCGGGCAGCACAGGCCGCGGGCTTAAAAGATGTGCCTATTGTCATTCGCGAAGCAACAGATATGCAAGCGGCGGAAATGTCGCTGATTGAAAATATTCAACGGGAAGAATTAAATCCTCTGGAAGAAGCAAATGCCTATGTGACGTTAATCGAAACTTTCAAACTTTCTCAGGAAGAAATTTCTTCCCGTGCAGGCAAAGATCGCTCGACCATAGCCAATACCATCCGTCTTTTGAAATTGCCGGCCCAAGTAAAAGCGGCTCTGGTAGAAAAAAAGATTTCTTCGGGCCATGCCCGAAGTTTATTGGCTTGCAGTTCCATAGAAGAACAAATTGAGGCACTGGCTTTAATCTTAAAAAAAGATTTAAACGTCCGGGAAACGGAACGCTTAATCCAAAAAGCAAAAAATCTTCCGGCGGATAAAAAACAAGATTCTAAAAAAGATCGTTTTCTGAACGATCTCGAAAAAGCATTAGCGGCAAAATTTCTGGCGAAGGTGCAAATTAAGGGTTCAGCTAAAAAAGGATTGATCGAAATCCGCTATACATCGATGGATGAATTGAACCGGTTATCAGGTTTTATTCTCGATGATTTAAAATAATATAAAGTTTTCCACACCTATCAACACCTGTTGATAGGTGTGTTTATAAGGTTGTTATAATGGATGCATTTTGGGACAAAACCAGTAAAATTATTCAGGAAAAAATAAGTAAGCAGAATTTTGATACATGGATAAAACCTATCAAAATTGTTGCCATGGAAGACAAGTGTGTCCAATTGGCCGTCCCCAATAAATTTTTTAAAGACTGGCTTTTAGATAATTACGCCTCTACAATTAAACAATCCTTACAAAATGCCGCAGGTATTGATGTTGATATTGATTTTGTCCTGTCCAAAAACAAAGAAACTGATTCAGAACCAGCAGCAAAGCACACGGCATATACTAAGAATACTTCAGCAGCGACAATAAGCAGAGGCAAAAACTTTTCTTTTCTTAATGATAACTATAATTTTGACAGGTTCGTGGTTGGCCCCTGTAATCAATTTGCCCACGCTGCTTCTACTGCCGTAGCCAAACAACCAGCCAAAAATTATAATCCTCTGTTTATTTACGGCGGCTCCGGCCTGGGCAAAACACATTTGCTCAATGCCATCGGCCTGCTCGCCAATGCGACTCATCCGTCGCTCAACATTATGTATGTTTCCGCCGAAGAATTTATGAATGAAATGATTAATTCCATTCGTTATGACCGGATGCCTAAATTTAGAGAAAAATATCGCAACATTAGTTGCCTATTAATTGATGATATTCATTTTTTGGCGGGAAAAGACAGAACGCAAGAAGAATTTTTTCATACTTTCAACACATTGCATGATTCGGGAAAACAAATTGTTGTCACCAGTGATAAATTCCCGAAAGACATTCCTAATCTAGAAAGTCGACTGCGTTCCCGTTTTGAATGGGGACTGATTGCCGATATTCAACCTCCGGAAATAGAAACTAAAATTGCTATTATCGAAAAGAAAGTGCAGGAGAATAATATAGAGTTACCTAATAACGTCGTCCATTATATCGCGTCTCATGTGGAATCCAACATTCGTGAACTGGAAGGCTTTTTAGTTAGAATCGGCGCTTATTCATCTCTCACCGGCAGGGAAATTGATCTGGATCTAGTCAAGGAAGTATTAAGTAGTTTGGTTAAGCACAATAAAAAAGGTGAAGTCAATATTGAAGAAATCATTAAAGTTATAGCTGGAAAATTAAACATTAAAATATCCGACATAAAAGCTCATAATAAAAATAAAAATATTGTCTTCGCCCGGCAACTTGCTATGTATTTAGCTAGAAAATTAACCAATTATTCTTTTCCGGATATCGGTCAAAAAATCGGTGGGCGCGATCATTCAACGGTTATCTATGCAAATAATAAAATATCAAATAGTATTAAAGTAGATCCTAAATTAAAAAATTTAATTCAAGAAATAGAGGATATTTTAATCCACAAATCATAAACTTTTTTATATCCTTCTATAAACAGGTGATGGCTATTTTAAATTACTATAATTGTTATAAAAAAATTATTAATCAACATATCCACAGCTATTACTACTAATACTATTTATTTAAATATAAGAAAAATAACAAAAGAAAGAATAGGAACAAGGAGGAAATATGGAATTTAAAATAAACAGAAACACCTTTCTTGATGGTATTCAAAAAACTTTAGGTATTGTAGAAAAAAAGACAACAATACCAATTTTAAATAATGTTCTTTTAAAATCTAAAGATAACAAACTTAAAATAATTGCTACCGATAGAGAAATAAGTTTAATTTCCGATTATGATGTGGAAATGGTGGAAAAAGGTGAAATAACTGTTTCAGCAAAAAAAATATATGAGATGGTTAGGGAAATTCAAGGTGAAGTTGTTTCTTTTACTCAAAAAAATAATATTGTAAAAATTTCATGTCAGAGAGCTTTTTATAAAATACCAGGTTTACCGGCAGAAGATTTCCCAAGTATTGTAGATGATCAGGATATTAAACTTTATAAAATTAAGGGAATGGTAATTAAAGATCTAATTAACAAAACAGCGTTTGCCATGGCTACAGACGAAACCAGAAAAAACTTAAATGGTGTTTTATTAGAAGCGGGTATGGATGGGACGAATCATTTACTCCGGATGGTAGCTACTGACGGTCATCGTTTGGCGCTGGCTAAAGGTTTTACTTCTGAGCCTTCTTTAAAGACAGGGAAGGGAATTATTATTCCCCGTAAAGGTTTAATGGAAGTAAAAAAGATTATTGATGAAAACGAAGATGTTTATATTGGTCTGCATAAAAATATGTTTGTTGTGAAAACTGCAAATACTCTTTTAAAGGTTGGTTTAGTTGATGCGGATTATCCTGATTATAAAAAAGTCATTCCAGCGGAAAAAGGAATTAGCGTTACTCTGGAAAGAGAATCTTTCCTGCATGCCTTAAAAAGAATGAGTGTGGTGTCTTCGGAACGATATGGCGGCGTGATTCTTTCTTTTTCGGAAGGGAAATTAACGCTTAATTCGACAAACCTTGATGTTGGTGAAGCAACAGAAGAAATAGATATAGCCTATAGTGGTGAAGTTATTGATAGTGGATTTAATGTGAACTATTTGATTGACGCTATATCGGTTATTAATAAAGATCAGATTGTATTTGAAGTCGGGACGGGCTTAAAACCGTCAATGATAAAACAGGATGATGATGATAGTTATTTGTGTATAATTATGCCCTTAAAAATATAGCGGCGGAGAGGAAGTTTAAAAGCAAGTATGACACATAAGTATGATGCGGATAGTATTAAAGTATTGGAAGGCCTTGAGGCTGTGCGCAAAAGGCCGGCTATGTATATCGGTTCCACAGGTAAAGACGGGCTTCATCATTTGGTGTATGAAGTTGTTGATAATAGTATTGATGAAGCTGCAGGCGGATATTGCGACACGATTACAGTAAAAATAAGATTAGATAATAGTATTGTCGTGGATGATAACGGCCGCGGTATTCCGGTAGATATTCATAAAACAGAAGGTGTGTCAGCGGCGGAAGTTGTCATGACTAAATTGCATGCCGGCGGTAAATTCTCCAATGATTCGTACAAAATATCCGGAGGTTTGCATGGGGTTGGCGTTTCTGTTGTGAATGCCCTGTCCAAAACCTGCGAACTGGAAGTAAGACGCGACGGCAATGTTTATATGCAATCTTATAAACGCGGTGTTCCTGATGGTCCTATGGAAATGGTGGGAAAAACCCGTGGCAAGGGAACCAAAGTAACATTTTTACCCGATGATGAAATATTTGAAGAGAGTGAATTCAGTTTTGATATTATCGCGAATCGTTTGCGCGAACTGGCTTTTTTAAATTCCGGCGTCAAAATTAATTTAATCGACGAGCGCAACGGCAAACAAAATGAATTTTTGTATAAAGGCGGAATAGTTTCTTTTGTAGAATATATTAACCGCAATAAAAAAGTCTTACATAAAAATCCAATTCTTGTTTCCGGAGCAAAGGAAGATTGTTCGGTTGAGGTCGCCCTGCAGTATAATGAAACATATCTGGAAAATATCTTTGCTTTTGCCAACAGTATTAACACAACAGAAGGCGGCACGCATATGATCGGCTTCCGGTCGGCTCTTACCCGCGTTTTCAATAATTACGCGACCAACAATAAATTAATCAAAGACGGCAAGGAATCACTGCGCGGTGAAGATTTAAGGGAAGGATTGGCGTGTGTCATCAGCGTTAAAGTCAAAAATCCGCAGTTTGAAGGTCAGACCAAAACCAAGCTGGGTAACTCTGAAGTGCGTGGCCTGGTAGAAGGCATAGTTTACGAAAAGATTGGAAGTTACCTTGAGGAAAATCCGTCTGTCGCTAAACAAATACTGAATAAATGTATGGAAGCGGCGCGCGCCAGAGAAGCGGCCAGACGAGCGAAGGAATTGACCCGCCGTAAAAGCGCTCTGGAAGTAGGAGCGTTACCGGGCAAACTGGCCGATTGTCAGGAAAAAGACCCGGCGCTTAGCGAACTATATCTGGTGGAAGGAGATTCCGCCGGTGGTTCGGCCAAACAGGGCCGGGACAGGAAGAATCAGGCCATTCTGCCCCTGCGCGGCAAGGTCTTAAACGTGGAGAAAGCCCGTTTTGATAAAATGTTACAAAATGAAGAAATCAAAACGATGGTTACGGCTTTGGGAGCGGGCATTGGTTCCGATGATTATGATGTCAGCAAACTGCGGTATCACAAGGTTATTATCATGACCGATGCCGATGTCGATGGTTCTCATATCCGCACACTGCTTTTAACCTTCTTCTTCCGGCAGATGAGGGAGTTGATTGAAAGGGGCTATTTGTTTATCGCTCAGCCGCCGCTGTTTAAAGTTGTGGAGAAAAAACAGGAATTCTATATCCAGAATGAGGAGCAGATGAAAAACTACATTCTGGAAAATGGCGTGGAAAAAGTACAACTGGTCATGGGCGACGGTTCTCCGTTTCCAGTAACAGGCAATAAATTATTGGGTCTGATTAAGAAGGTGATGCGGATTGAAGACTTGCTGGATAGATTTGAAAAGGAAGGGCGCGACAGAAATCTGATCCGCATATTGGCCGGTGATCCTACGTTGACTGACGATAGCTTTAAAAGTGAAAAGACTCTTTCGTCCATAGCTAAAAGAACGGGCGTTGCTCTTGGCGAGAGTTTTGCTGATTTTAACATTGAACCGGACGAAGATCACGGTGGATTCAAAATAGTTTTTAATATGACGAAGAACGGGCAAATCTTTCCATCCTGTCTGAACAGGGAAGTCTTCCGCACGCCGCAATTCGCGGATATCCGGTCATTACTGGACCAGGTTTCCATTATGGGCGAGGCTCCTTACAGCGATAAGGGCGAAGAATCCTCAACACCTGTCATTCTGGAAAGTTCCAAAGCTCTCGTGGATCATATTGTCAATCTGGGCAAGAAAGGACTGGCCGTCCAGCGCTACAAAGGCCTGGGTGAAATGAACCCCGAACAGTTATGGGAAACCACGATGAATCCGGAAAAACGCACACTTCTGCAGGTGGGCGTTGAAGACGCGGTTCTGGCCGACGAAATATTTACAACACTCATGGGAGATCAGGTCGAACCGAGGCGTGATTTTATATATCAAAATGCTCTGTATGTTTCCAACCTGGACATTTAGTAAGTTAGAAATTATTTTCTGTGCTTTTCTACCCCGCAAGGGGGTACTGAAAAGAGTGGCAGAAAATAATTTCGTTAAAGCATTAGCAAGATAGAATTTGCTTTCTAACAGAAAGCAAATTCGTTAACGCGCTTATCCCGCATGGGCGGGACGTATCCCGTTTATCGGGGTTAGAAAATACTTTTAGATTAATGATTTTGCCGGTTGAACATCAGCCAGCTTTTTTATTGAGAGAGGATGAAATAAAATGGAACGTGATATCCACCACAAGCAAACGCTGGTGAATATAGAAGATGAAATGAAAAAATCCTACATGGATTACGCCATGAGCGTTATTATCGGCAGGGCGATCCCCGATGTGCGCGATGGCCTCAAACCGGTGCACCGCCGGATATTGTATGCCATGTATGAAATGGGCAACCGCCATAACAAACCTTACAAAAAGTCCGCCCGTATCGTCGGTGATATCATGGGTAAATATCATCCGCATGGCGATGCGGCCATTTATGACACGCTGGTGCGTATGGCGCAGGATTTTTCTCTGCGTTACATGCTGGTGGACGGCCAGGGTAACTTCGGGTCCATTGATGGCGACCCTCCCGCGGCCATGCGTTATACGGAAAGCCGTTTGGCGCGCATTGCTGATGAAGTGCTGGCCGATTTGGAAAAAGACACCGTTGATTACGTGCCCAACTATGATGAATCTCTCATGGAGCCGTCGCTTCTGGCGACACGCATTCCACTTTTGCTGCTCAATGGAACATCCGGCATCGCTGTCGGCATGGCGACCAATATTCCGCCCCATAATCTGAAGGAAATTATTAACGGCACCATCGCCTGCATTAAAAATCCGGATATTACCATTGAACAACTTATGCGTCATATTCCGGGTCCTGATTTTCCAACGGCCGGATTTATCAATGGCCGGGAAGGAATTCTGGCCGCCTATAAAACAGGACGCGGCATCATTCGAATCCGGGCGCGCTCTCTCATTGAAAAGAATGCCCGTAATGATAAAGAAACTATAGTCATTACAGAACTGCCTTATCAGGTCAACAAGGCTCTGCTGATCGAAAAAATATCGGAACTGGTACGCGATAAAAAGATATCTGGCATTTCCGATTTGCGGGATGAATCCGACCGCGAAGGCATCCGTGTAGTCATCGAGCTCAAACGGGATGAAAATTCGGCCATCATCCTCAACCAGCTTTATAAATTCACGCAAATGGAAATCTCCTTAGGCATCATTATGCTGGCGATCTCCGAAAACAGACCGCAGGTTTTCAACCTCAAAGAGGTTTTTGAAAAATTCATCAGCTTCCGCAGAGACGTGGTTGTGCGCCGCACCATGTTTGAACTGGCGCGCGCCAAAGAGCGAGCGCATATTTTAGAAGGCTACATTATTGCCTTAAACAACATTGACGCAATTATTAAAGTCATCAAGGCGTCGAAGACTCCCGCGGACGCTTCCGTGCAGTTATGCGCGAAATTCAGTTTGTCGGAAATTCAGGCCAAAGCCATTCTGGAGATGAGACTGCAGCGTCTGACCGGTCTGGAAAGGGCGAAGATTGACGAGGAATACGCCGAAGTTACAGAACTGATTGCCCAGTTGAGCGCTATCTTAGCCGATCCGCAGAAAGTATTGCAGGTTATTATTGATGAACTCAATGAAATCAAGGAGCGTTACGGCGATGAACGTCGCACGGAAATTGTCGCCAGTTCGGAAGATATAAATATTGAAGATATGATTGTGGAAGAAGACGTGGTTGTGACAATATCCCATGCCGGCTATATCAAGCGCAACGCTGTGAGCCTGTATAAGAGCCAGCACCGCGGCGGTCGCGGCAAGATGGGCATGGGCACCAAGGAAGAAGATTTTGTGGAAAAAATCTTTATCGCCTCCACACATCATTATCTGCTTGTCTTCACCAGCGCGGGTAAAGTGCATTGGCTGAAAGTTTATCAGATACCTCAGGCGGGCCGCGCGGCCAAAGGCAAGGCTATGGTCAATCTGGTTAATCTGGCGCCGGGTGAAAGTGTTCGCGCAACATTGCCGGTAAAGGAATTTGTTGAAGATAAATTTATTGTGATGGTAACTAAAAAAGGCACTATCAAGAAGACGGAACTCACCGCATATGCCAATCCGCGTTCCGGCGGTATCATCGCCATTTCCATAGACGAGGGTGATGAACTGGTTGATGTTCAATTGACGATGGGAAATCAGGACATCTTTATAGCGACGAGGATGGGCATGGCCATTCGTTTCAAGGAAGACGATGTGCGGGATATGGGCAGAACAGCCCGCGGCGTGCGCGGCATTAACCTGGATGAAGGCGATGATGTGATCGGTATGGATATTCCCGCCCAGAACACTTTCATGCTCACAGTTTCCGAAAACGGGTTTGGTAAGTGCACGCCTATCGATGAATACCGTGTGCAATCACGTGGCGGCAAAGGAACAATCAATTTAAAAACGGTGGAAAAAGTGGGCAACGTCTCAGGCGTGCTGCAAGTTGTCGGCGAAGACAACATCATGTTGATAAGCAATGCAGGCAAAGTAATCCGGCTTAAGGTGCAAGAAGTACCGGTTAATCATCGCGTCACTCAGGGCGTGAAACTTATTGAATTGGATCCGGAAGAAAAACTTGTCGGCGTAGCCCGCACTACTTCTGAGGCCGAAGGCCGTGATGACGATACAAACGGTAATGGCGATGATGAAACGGATCTGTCAACAGAAGAAAACAAAACACCACCAGAAAGTTAAATTATCATTTTAGAATTATATAACTAAAAAGGGCGCGGCAAGGCGCCCTTTTTAGTTTAGAGCATAAGCTTGTTGAGTACCAGCTATTATATCAATTCTAAATCAAAGATGAACTCGAGGCGGCTAGACGGAGGCGACGAGGCGTATTATACACGCGTGACCTTCAGGTTATACGTTGAGGAAGCCGACAACGACGCCAACAAAGATAGCGCTTTGATTTAGAATTGGTATTGGGTTATAATCTGCTCATGCCTAACTACATATTTTTTGACCATACATCCGATATCGGCGTCGAGATATCAGGACGAACTAAAAAGGAGTTATTTGCTAACGCTGCGAGCGCCTTGTTTGATATCCTAATAGAGAATAATGACAAGAAAAGCAAAACAGCCAAGAGATCTCAAAAGCTTCAAAAAACACTGACTATAGAAGGGGCGGACGTGGAAGACCTGCTGATTAATTATTTGCGGGAACTTCTTTACTTGTTCAATGGCGAGAACTTTGTAACAGATAATTGCGAAAATATGGAGTGCTACAATAAAAAATTGAAAGTGCGATTAACCGGAGAGTTATTCAACAAGATGAAGCATTCGATTAAAACGGAAGTTAAGGCGATAACCTATTCCGGCCTGAATGTGGAGAAACAAAAGTCGGGCTGGAAAGCACGGGTGATTTTCGATGTTTAAAAACAGAATTACGTCAATGCTTTGCCACGCTGCAATCAAAAGTATGCCGCGACGGCAAGGAAGAGGCGACGCAGGCGTATATTTGAATACGTCGAAGGAGCCGATGACGCAGCCAACAAAGGTAGACGAATGAATGCAGCGTGGCACGATATTAAACTGGAAAAGATAGATGACAATCGCTGGCTGCTTCCCCAAACAGGGGGAATGAAGGTACCGGGGATTATCTACGCCAATGATAAAATTTATCAGCTCTTAAAAGGCGATGAAAGCGCCCGGCAGGTGGCCAACGTCGCGCATTTGCCCGGCATCGTTAATTATTCGCTGGCGATGCCGGATGTCCATTGGGGTTATGGTTTTCCTATCGGGGGTGTGGCGGCCTTTGATCTGGATGGCGGCATTATTTCTCCAGGCGGCGTCGGCTATGATATCAACTGCGGCTGCCGCCTTATTGCCACTAATTTATCTTTGGGAGATATTAAAAACAGGATCAGTGATTTAACCACCGCCTTGTATCAGAGGATACCATCAGGTGTCGGATCTACTGGTTCGGTTAAATTATCGGGTAAAGATCAAAAGAAGGTTTTAGAAGAAGGCGCTGGATGGGCGGTGAAAGCCGGTTTTGGCCTGCAGGAAGATTTGGAAACAACAGAAGACGGCGGCCAAATGGCCGGGGCTGATCCCGAGCAGGTGTCAGCACGCGCGCTGGAACGGGGCAAGCAGCAATTAGGCACACTGGGTTCCGGCAATCATTTTCTGGAAATTGAAGTGGTGCAGGAGATATTCGATGAACCTGCGGCGCAGGCGTTTGGTTTGCGCAAAGGGCAAATTGCGGTGATGATTCATACCGGTTCGCGCGGTCTGGGTTATCAGATTTGCGATGATTATCTGGCTTTGATGGTCAAGCACGCGCACGAAACAGGTATTGAACTACCGGATAGACAGCTGGCCTGCGCGTATCTCAATTCAGCGAGAGGAAAAAATTATCTGGCTGCCATGGCGTGCGGCGCCAACTATGCCTGGGCTAACCGGCAATTGTTGATGCATCGCACGCGGGAAATATTTGAAAAAACTCTGCGGCTGTCACCGCGGGAATTGGGAATGCGGCTGGTTTATGATGTCTGCCACAACATTGCCAAGATAGAAGAATTCAGCATTCAAGGAAAAGTGAAAAAACTTTGCGTACATCGCAAGGGCGCGACACGCGCGTTTCCCGCCGGTCATGATGCGGTACCAGCGCGCTATAGAAGCGTTGGCCAGCCGGTGCTTATCCCGGGCGATATGGGTAGCGGCTCTTATGTGTTGGTCGGTCAGGAAAAAGCGATGGAAGAAACTTTCGGCAGCGCCTGTCATGGTGCGGGAAGGGTGATGAGCCGGACTCAGGCTACCAAAGTGAGCCAGGGGCGATCTATTGCTCGGGAGCTGGCCGATCAGGGAGTTTTGGTTATGGCTTCCAGCAAGGGAACTTTAAGGGAAGAAATGCCGGAAGCGTATAAAAATTTGCAGGACGTTGTTCAGGTAATGCACGAGTCAGGGATTGCCAGGAAAGTAGCGCGATTAAAATCAATTGCTTGCATTAAAGGGTGATGACTCTGAGAGTAACAAAATGACCGAAATCATTTTTGATAAAGACGAAGATTGGGACAAAAGAATACTGTGCAGTGATGAATCATGTATCGGTACCATCGGCCCTAATGGTAAATGCAGGGAATGCGGAAAATCTTATGAGGGGGACATTCCCTCAGTACAGGGCGCAAGCAGCGGTCAAGCTGTAACGGCAGAGGAGCAAAAACCAGTTTCTTCAAAGACGGAGACGGAATCCGATGATTGGGATAAAAGAGTTTTATGCAGTGATGAAGCCTGTATCGGCACCATTGGTGATGATGGAAAATGCAAGGAGTGTGGGAAACCCGGTAAGTAATAAAATATAGCAGGTCTTTTGCGCACAGCTTCCAGAACAAGTCCAAAAGATCAAGACTATTGTTAATAATGTGATGCGATACTTTTCAGATGACATAGTAATATTTGTCGTCCGCGCCCTCAGCCGGATGAAACGAAATAACCGATCCTTATAAAATCGGGCGCTGTTATACCTAATTTCCTCAATTTCTTAAACTACGCTGAAAAAGACTTGCTAGAGTACTTATAAGTCCATAAATCTAACTTCAATGTCCTTAAATAGGTCGGGCTCGGTTCTGAAAATCAAAACGATGCTGTTCGGATCAATATCTTTTATTACCTCCTTTTGATTTATTAAGACGCGGCCATTTACAAGTATCTCAAAATCTAAGATAGGATCCGTTGATTGTATTACTGGTCCACCCACCGTTAATAGGGCTAAATAATGGATAAAACTTTTCCATGGGAAATATATCTTGTCGTATTTTTCTAGATATCCTAAAGGCCTACCTTGAAGATCAGTTGATTGATCAGGTTGAAATACAAATTTGAATTCTACAGTGTGTTTATCAGGGAAATAGACTTTCGGATTATCACATGCTAACGCTACAGAATCCTTTTCTGCTTTGCTATTCACTAAATACGTTTTTAGGGGATTCGCCTTTATCATTTGAAAATTTGCATTCAATGAATTTTTATATTCAAATCGATAGGTTGTCCGCACTTCGATAGACGATATTTTAAGGCTTTCCGCAAATAATGATTTTGTATTACTTTCCTGACTTGTCAACCGCTTACTGACTTTTCTACTTTCAATATTTGCTGAAATCGTTATCCATATCATTAACAGAATGCATGCTAAGGCCACTGGTACATATCCGTAATATAAAACTCTTGTTCTATACTCGTCTTTGATCAAGAGCTTTTCATACAGTGGATAAGCAAGTATCAGAGCGGTAAATATTACATACAAGACATCATGTGCTTTCATAGGTCTCCTTTATAAGGAAACAGGGAATCTTTATTACATTTATTTCTTGTATTATGTTTATAATATTTAGGTCTCACATCCCCATGCGCTTTGCGCAGGGGATAATTCCACTTACGCTTCGAGCTTCATTCCATTCGCTCTCAGCGAGTGTCATTAAAAGTCGTAGAGTTGTGTACCCGGCACGACTGTAAACTTATGCTTCAGCAGAACCTCAATGGCCTTTTCCGGGTTGTCGAAACGGAAGATGATTACGGCGTTCTGGCCGCTTTTCTCCACAAAAGCGTAAAGGTATTCCACGTTGATTCCTTCTTTGGAGACAACTTCCATAATGCTATGCAGGCCGCCCGGTTTATCGGGAACTTCCACGGCCACAACGGGCGTTTTACTTACGCGGAAGCCATTATCCTTAAGCACTTTGTTAGCTTTTTCGACATCATTGACAATCAAACGCAGAATGCCGAAATCAACAGTTTCGGCCAGCGACAAAGTTCGAATATTGATATTGGCGTCCCTGAGCGCGCGAGTTGCGTGCTCAAGTGTGCCGGGTTTGTTTTCCAGAAAAACAGATATTTGTTCTACTTTCATCGTAACCCCCTTATGGATTAATAGCGGCGTTTATCAATAATTTTCGCCCCTGTTTTCAGACTATTGGGTTCAACAAGTTTTACGCGCGCGCCGATACCCAGATATTCTTTCATATCCTTGACAATTCTTTGTTCAATTTTCTGCAGTTCTTTGACACTGCCGGAATCGCTGAATATCTTCTCATTGACTTCCACCTGCAAATCGAGAGAATCCAGCGCGCCCACCTTATCAACGATTATTTGATAATTGGGCTGCAATCCTTCGATATCAACTAAAAGGGCTTCGATTTGTGAGGGGAAGATATTGACGCCGCGGATAATCAGCATATCGTCGCTTCTTTTCAAGACCCTTTCCATTTTGACATGACTGCGGCCGCAGCGGCAGGGTTCGGTAATCAGGCGCGATATGTCGCCGGAACGGTAACGAACGAGCGGATTGGCTTCTTTGGTCAGGGTGGTAAAAACCAGTTCGCCCTCGGAGCCTTCCGGTAGAACTTCGCCGGTTTCAGGATTGATTGTTTCGACAATAAAGTGATCTTCAAAAATGTGCATTCCGTTGCGTCCTTCCAGACATTCCATCGCCATGCCAGGGCCGATAACTTCCGAAAGGCCAAAAAGATCAAGAGCGGTTATACCGAAAACTTTTTCAATTTCATCACGCGTCGCGCTGTTCCAAGGCTCAGCTCCAAAAATTCCCACGCGCAGTTTTAAAGATTTCATATCCACGCCGAGCGCCTTGCCTTCTTCGGCCAGATGCAGAGCGTAGGAAGGTGTACAGCAGATAACCGTCGGGCCGAAATCCTGCAAAATCATGATTTGCCTTTTGGCGTTTCCTCCGGACATGGGAATAACGCTCGCGCCTATTTTTTCCGCGCCGTAATGCAATCCCAACCCGCCGGTGAACAAACCGTAGCCGAAAGCGTTATGGATAATATCGTTTTTTGTTATGCCCGCAGAGACAAGCGAGCGCGCCATAAGATCCGACCAGGTTTCAATATCGCGTTTGGTGTAACCGAAAACAGCCGAGCGGCCGCTGGTGCCGGAAGAAGCATGCAGGCGGACAATACTGCTCATGGGCACGGAAAATAAACCGAAGGGGTAATTATCGCGTAAATCCTTTCTGGTGATAAAGGGAAGCTTTTTCATGTCGGCGATGGATTTTATATCGTCGGGTTTGATTTTGGCGGCATCGAAAGATTTTTTATAAAATCCCACCGTATGGTAAACTCGCTCCAAAACCTGCTGTAGCCTTTTGACCTGCAAGGCTTTGATAACTTCACGGGGCATGGTTTCAAATTCTTCGTTGTAGATCATAATGGTGCCTCCCTTATATAATGGAATACCAATTCTAAATCAAAGCACTATCTTTGTTGGCGTCGTTGTCGGCTTCCTCAACGTATAACCTGAAGGTCACGCGTGTATAATACGCCTCGTCGCCTCCGCCTAGCCGCCTCGATATCATCTTTGATTTAAAATGGTATAAGGATACCGGACAGAAAGAAGTCTAACAAAACTTTATGCCTCTGGCAAGAATCTTTCTATGAAAAAAAAGATCTTATGCGGGTTTTTGCTGTAAATAGTTCTCGGCAAGAAAAATCCCTAAAACGGTTTTAGCGTCGATTATCTCGCCCTTTTTTAATAATTCTTGCGCCTGAGAAAAACTGGTGGGCATTATTTCGATAAACTCATCTTCGTCGGGCGTAAGCGGCGCGCTGAAAAGATCTTTAGCAAGGAAAAAATACATATATTCATTGCAGTATCCGGGCAGCAAATAGCCTTCAAAAAGTTTAACAAGAGTTTTGGCTTTAAATCCGGTTTCTTCGGCCAGTTCCCTTTGGGCGCAGACATCAGGTGATTCTTTTAAAGTATCCAGCGAGCCGGCAGGAATCTCCAGAAGAGTTTTTTTAACTGCGGTGCGGTATTGTTTGATGAGAATTAATTCGTTTTTATCGTTGATGGCGGAAATGGCGACTGTCGGGTTGTGGTTTATCCAACTTTGTCTGATTGTTTTGCCGTTGGGCAAATCAACGTCTTCTTCCCGGACATCGAAAATTTTACATTGGTAAACTAAAGATGTTTTGTTTTTTTTCATCAACACGTCGCTTAATTCAGTTTGTCTTGATTATGGATAAAAGATGTCGCTCGATTTCTTCTTTTGGCAAAGCTCCAGTTACTTGCTTAACAAGCTTTCCCTCCTTAAAGAAAAGCATGGTTGGAATACTGCGAATTCCATATTGCGAAGCGGTAAGCGGATTTTCGTCAACATTAAGCTTGACGACTTTTACACCATTGGCATAATCGGAAGCAAGCTCATCAATAATGGGTGATAATGTCCGGCAGGGACTGCACCACGGCGCCCAGCAATCCACGAGAACCGATGTATCGGAATTCAGTACTTCGCGGGTAAAGGTATTATCCGTTACCTCGAAAGCCGTAATTTTTTGTTGAGAGATTACCAGCGGTTCATGACATTTGCCGCATATAGGTTTTTGATTTAAACGATCCTCAGGCATTCTGTTTTTTGTGCCACATTTAAGACATGGAATTATTAAATCATCTAATGATGAGCCGCACTTGCCGCAGATAGACCTACCCTGTAGTTTTTTGTGAGGTATTCTGTTTTTTGTGCCGCAATTGAGGCAGCGGATAATTACATTGTCAGGCATATTAATTAACCTTTGTTATTCCGCGACTCGTAATTTCTTGGTATTCCACCCGATGGTGGAATGCGCTGTAACTCGCGGGAGGTCGCTTTTGTATAAGGAGCCTCCGGCTCCTGCCTAAGGTTGCTCTACTATTATCTCTTTTTTGCCGGAAAAAGGCAAATTATATAGCAATGCTAACCGCGGCAGGCTTTAGTATACGAACAAGTTCCGATGAGGGCATCTTCGCCAGCAAACCACGACTGCCTGCGTTAATAAAAATTTCCGGCAAATCGGCTATGGTACTTTCTATGTAAACGGGCATTGCTTTTTTTGTGCCGAAAGGCGATGTGCCGCCGACTTTATAGCCCGTGTGTTTTTCCGCGATTGCCGGTTTGCATGGTGAAATCGATTTTACGCCAATAATGCGGGCTATTGATTTTGTGGATACTTCTTTGTCGCCGTGCATCAATATAATCAGAGGCTTGCCTGCGTCATCCTCCATTACCAGCGTTTTTATAACGCAGTGTTCATCAACGCCCAATTTGCTTGCACTTCTTTTTGTTCCGCCTCTTTCCTCGTATGGGTAAGTATGCAGAGTAAAATCAGCGCTTTGCGCCTTCAGGACTAAAATAGCAGGTGTTGTCGGAATTTTTTCTTTAGTCATCAGGCATATAATAACAATTAAAACTGAAAAAGCAATATATGCCGGAGATCATGGGTCTCATTAACATAGTTCCACTTAGCTTTGCATTTGGAATAGCCCCGCGTCCCTGCCAACTAGGTTGGCGGGATGCCGCGGATATCTGCGATATCCTCCGCCTACGGCGGGGATAGTTCGTCCAACAAATTTCAGTCGTAGATGCCCTTCAGGGTATGCGCTTCGCTTCTGAAACTTGGGACTCACTAGTTCCTCTTTCGCTTCGAGCTTCACTAAATTCGTTCTCAGCTAGAGTCACGATCACTTCGCTTTCAGAATTGGAGTCTCATTAATTCCTCTAAAGCTTCCTATCGTCAGCGAGTATCAAATCCCGCGTCGCTTCGCTCCTGGGATAATTCGACCAGCAAGTTTCAGCACGCAGCGCTTCTGAAACTTGGGTCTCATTATTTTTGATTCATTTTCTTGATTTTACTTTTATTTTAAGTTATTTGTGCAAAACATCTCTTTGACGGGGAGAAATTAATTGCAAATAAATCCTAGCGCGAAACACAAACTTATACGTGATTCCGTGCGGCATTTCGCGGAAACTGAACTTGCGCCTATTGCCGCCGAAATAGACCGCAACGCGACTTTTCCTGTTGAAGTTATCGAAAAAATGAAAGCTCTTAATTATTTCGGCCTGCAGGTGCCTAAGGAATTTGATGGCGCGGCCCTGGATTCCCTTAGCGCTTCCATAGTTGTGGAAGAAATATCCCGTGTTTGCGCCGCGATAGGTTTGTGCGTTACCGTGCACAATGGTGTTGCCGTTTATCCGTTTCTCCAGTTTGCCACGCCGGAGCAGAAAAAACATTATCTTCCGAAACTGGCCAGCGGTAAATTTATCGGCGCTTTCAGCTTGACCGAAGCCAATGCCGGTTCTGATTCTGCAAGTGTGGAAACAACCGCGGTAAAGAAAAATCAGGAGTACATATTAAACGGTACAAAAATATTTGTCACCAATGGCGGAATTTGTGATTTGGCCTTGATTTTCGCGCTCACCGGTTTTGATCCGGCGCGCCCGCAGAGCAGTGTTTTTATCGTCGAAAGTCATTATGCCGGATTCTTACGCGGTGAGTTGGAAGATCTTTGCGGAATGCGGGCCAATCCCGTTTCTTCGCTGTTTCTGGAAGATTGCTGTGTGCCGGAAAAAAATCTTTTAGGAAAACTGGGCGATGGGATGAAAATAGGCATGGCCACGCTCGATAACGGACGTATAGGCGTTGCGGCGCAAGCCTTGGGTATCGCGCAGGGAGCCTTTGAAGCTGCGGTCAAATACGCCAAGGAAAGACAACAATTTAAAAAGCCCATAGCATCACTGCAGACAATTCAAAATTATATTGCCGATATGGCCACAGAACTTACCGCGGCTCGTTTGCTTTTATACCGCGCTTGTTCCCTAAAGGATGAAGGATCTCCCTTCGGTTGTGAGGCGGCGATGGCGAAACTATATTGCAGCCAGATCGCGTCAAGAGTTACTTCGCTGGCCGTGCAAATTCACGGCGGCTATGGATACAGCAAGGAATACGATGTGGAAAGGTACTTCCGTGACGCTAAAGTTACGGAAATTTATGAAGGCACCAGCGAAATTCAGCGCCTGGTCATTGCGCGCTCAATACTATCTCAATTGATATTATAGATTCCCACGGGCTTACGCCTAGGGTTATCGGATGTTTCGTGCCGTGGGAACCTAATATTCAGCTCGCACGGCGAGCGAGAAGGGGAGGCTCACACGGCTTTGCCGGGTGAGGGGGCGACGAGAGCCCCTTTGGTAGATAAATATGTTGAATCTGGTAGTTTGCTTAAAACAAGTTCCCATGGTTACGGAACTGCCGTGGGACGAAAAAACCGGTACGCTCCGGCGTGATCTGGCTGCCGGCATGATGAATCCGGCCTGCAAACACGCTTTGGAAGCCGCCCTGCAAATCAAAGAAAAATTTTCCGCGAAAATCACGGCCATAACAATGGGCCCGCCCGCCTCCGAGGAAGTCCTGCGTGAAGCGCTGGCTCTGGGAGCTGACAGAGGCATCCTTGTTTGCGATAGACTTCTGGCCGGGTCGGATACCTTCGCCACCTCCTTAATTTTAACAGCGGCAATAAAAAAGGAATGTCCGAAATTTGATCTTATTCTTTGCGGCGCCTATACCGCGGATAGTGAAACCGCGCAGGTTGGTCCTCAATTAGCGGAGGAATTGGATTTGCCCGCGGCCGCCTATATTGAAAAGCTGGAAATTCATGGCCGGACATTAAGAGTTCGCCGGCTGGTTGATAATTTCCGCGAAACACTGGAGATGGAATTTCCGGCGCTGGTGACTGTTTCCATGGAGAATTATAAACCGCGCTATGCGAAGCTTGGTGGTTTGGAAAAAGCTTTTTGCGGCAATGAAGTTATTGTTCTGGACGCGGCCGCTCTCGGCATAAACGCTGCATCAATGAAAAATAAGGGCTCGCGAACTAAAGTGCGCAAAGTCTTTTTGAGAAAAGCGCAGAAAGAAAACGTAATTTTGCAGGGAACGTCGGCCTATGTAGTTACTGAATTTCTCAACAAGTATCAAAGGAAAATCAGTACGGCGATAGGCAAATCTATTGAGGAAAAAAAGCTCAATGACGAAAAGTAGAAAAAAAAGCATTTGGGTGTTCGGCGATTACCGGAACTATTATCAAAACCGTGTAACCCTGCAGTTGATTTCCAAAGCGGTGGATTTGGCCAAAACAATAAACGCGGAAGTGTGCGCGTTGATTTTCGGTCATGAGATTGACGAATGGATTATGGAATATACTGCGCACGGAGCGGATCGAATACTGGCAATTGATGATCCCGCCTTAAAGAGCTACAGCACGGAAAGATATTTGGCGATCATCGAAAATTTAGCGAAGGAAAGAGATCCGGAAATTATCTTGATCGGTGCGACTGACTTTGGCCGTGAATTCGCACCGCGGCTGGCCAAGCGTTTGAAAACCGGTTTATCCGCTGATTGTGTGGGGCTCGATATTACAGAAGACGGATTATTGTCGCAGATAGCTCCTTCTTTTGGCGGCAACATGCTGGCGGAAATCGTTACGGAACGTCATCGTCCCCAGATGGCCACGGTGCGGCCGGGAACATTTAAGGAAATATCGCACAATTATACAAGAAAGGCTTTGGTCGAACGCCTGCCGCTGATGAAAAAACTGCCTAAATCGCGTGTTCGTCTTGTGGAGTATGAACGTTCTGTAGAAAAAGAACATACAATTGAAAACGCTTCCGTCATAGTTTGCGGAGGCCGGGGTATGGGCAACAAAGAGAAGTTCAAAAAGCTGCATGATTTGGCCAAGCTTTTAGGAGGCGATGTCGGCGCCACCAGGCCGGTAGTTTATGCCGAATGGGCTGACCATGGGGCGCTGGTGGGACAGGCAGGCAAGCACATCAAACCGAAAATTCTTTTTTCCTTCGGCATCAGCGGCGCCATTCAACATACGGCAGGTTTGGGCGAAGCAGATTTCATTATTGCCATCAATAAAAATCCGCAGGCGACGATGATGAAAATGGCCGACGTCGCTATCGTTGCCGACGCCAGCGATGTCCTCAATACACTCATTAAAGAACTGAAAAAACGAATCAGAGAATAATTTTTTATAGAGGAAAGACGTATGATTAAATCAAGGCTTTGCGATCTGGTCGGGATTAAATATCCCATCATCCAGGCGGGCATGGGGCCTTTCAGTAACAATAATCTTTGTGTGGCGGCGTCCAATGCCGGTGTTCTGGGACTCCTGTCTACCAGCGGCCTGTTTTCCAAGTTCGATCAGCCCTGGATCTACAAGGCCTTTGTAGAAAGCGGAGAGGCAAACGTTGATGATGATATGGCCACCGCGCTGGAAAAGGTGCTGAAACGAACCTATCGTTTGGTCAAAGACAAGGGAGGAATCTTCGGCATCAATGTCATGGTGTCGGCTGAAATCGTCAAATACTCACATATTATGATCGACGCGGCCATTAAAGTCAGGGAAGAAAATCCCGATATGAAGAATCACTTCAAGGTGATCTTTACGTCCGCCGGTGATCCGGTCGGCTGGAAAGAAAAGATTAAAGGCGCCGGATTTATATGGATGCACGTCGTACCTTCAGTTAAGGGAGCGCTGCGCTGCAAGAAAGCAGGCGTTGATGTAATCGTTGCCTCAGGCCACGAAGGTGGTTTTCATACATCGTGGGAACCTGTTCACTCGATGATACTTCTGCCCGCCGTGGTTGAAGCCGTATCCGACGAAAAAACACTTGTGGCTGGCGCCGGCGGATTCTGTGACGGCAAGACCCTGGCAGCAGCGCTGGTTCTGGGCGCCGATGGCGCTCAGATGGGCACCCGCTTTCTGGCAACACAGGAGAGTGATTTCCATCAGATATGGAAAGAGGGCGTTGTGGCCGCCGGAGACAGGGGAACTCTAGTAGCCCGCGGCTTTGTCGGACCGGCCCGTTGGTTGAAGAATCCCCGTAGTGATGAGCACGCCAAAAACACTCTGCAGAAATCGCCCGGTGTTTTTCTCGGAATACCCGATGACTTTACAACTATTGATATGTCCCTGATCCAGTTTGAGATTGAATCCATCAAGGCTGTTTACGAGGGCGACAAGGAAAAGGCTCTTATGGCTGCCGGTGAAGCGACACAGCGAATCAATGACATGCCTAAGGTCGACGATATGGTGCAGGTCATAGTCAAGGAAGCAGAAGAAATACTGAAAGGCGTTCAGACAAAACTGCTCGCATAGTACCAATTCTAAAACAAAGCGCTATTTTTGTTGGCGTCGTTGTCGGCTTCCTCAGCGTATTACTAATACGCCTCGTCGCCTCAATATCATCTTTGATTTTGGAATGGTATAATTTTTGATTCATAAAAAATAAAAAGCCGGGGCTGAATCCCGGCTTTTTATTTCTCTCCATTATGTACTTTTCCCCGTGCCAGCGACGCAAGGATGCCACCACAGCAAATAATTGCCAGAAGGGCGAAAGTAATTTGGGTGCTTTGTAAAAGGAGAGGATTGTTAGCTTCCGAAATCGGATGGTTTCCTAAAATAACTGCAAAAACCAGCATCGTAATACCCATACTGAACATTTGACCGGTAAGCCTCATTGTGCCCAGTGTGGCCGAAGCAACGCCGTAAAATTTATTTTCCACAGCACTCATTGTGGCGTTGACGTTGGGCGAGGAAAAAAGTGCAAAACCAAGACCAAGTAAAATAAGGCAAAATACAATGTAATGGATGCTAGTGTCGTTATGGATAAAAATTAACGGGATAAGCCCGATTACATTCAGAGCCATGCCGATGGAAGCGATAATCTGCGGCTCAAAGCGGTCGGAAAGTCTTCCGGCCAATGGTGAAAAAAACGCCTGCACAAAAGGCGCGGCAACAAGAATGATTCCGGTCTGAGAGGGCGTTAACATTTTGATATGCTGCAAATAAAGGCTAAGCAAAAATGTAACTGCAAATGTGGCGCAGTAATTGATCAGTGCCGCTAAATTGGAAAAAGCAAAAACTTTGTTATCCAAAAATAAACGTATATCCAATAAAGGGGAAGGCTGTTTTAACTGCTGAAAAATAAAGAAACCCAGGCAAAGCATGCCAAGACCAATCAGCAATCCCGCCCTCCATGAAGGTAGTAAAGAAAATCCATACATAATGGCAAAAAGAGCAATCGCATAAAGCAAGGAGCCGGCAAAGTCAAAACCTTCGCCGTTGGTTCCCGACCATTCTTCCTTAATCATGGCGGCAACAATTAGTATAATAATTATGCCCAAAAGAGCCGTAAAAAGAAAAATGTATCTCCATCCTAAATGCTGTGTAAGCAACCCACCGATAAAAGGACCAATGGTTAGTCCGATATAAATGGCCGCTGTATTGATTCCTAATATTTTACCTCTTTCCTCCGGTGGATAAGCGGAAACCAACATGGCCGTACCAGTGCTGAAGATCATCGCGCCGCCAATGCCCTGTATCACGCGCACTGCTATTAAAAAAGTTTGTGTCGGAGACCAAGCGCAAAGCCCAGAGGCGGCGGTAAAAATTATCGCGCCGTAAAGAAAAATTCTTTTGCGGCCATATATATCGGCCAGTCGTCCCAAAGGAACGAGGGTTATCGCGGCAGCCAGAATAAAGGATGTCGCCACCCAGCTTAAGGACAAGGCGGTCATGGACAATTCTTTAGCCATAATGGGCAATGCTACGTTGACTGCCGATCCCATAAACGGTGTGAGAAACGAACTTAAAGTGGTGGCGAGAAGGAGAATGTAGAGTTGTTTTTTATCAATCATTTAATTACGGTTTATCAAGTATGAGGCGAAAAGACCTTTTTGTAAATATTATTAAAACTATCTTTTCCGCAGGTCATCATGAGAGTTAAAGGCATGACTTTTTTTGCCCGCTGGAGCATTTTTTTCGTAAGTTCATGAATATCCCATTGGGCATGCGCGTCGGCGCGCAAACGCGCCAGATGATATAATTCTCGGGCATTGAATTTCATCAGGACTCTTTTACGATGAGCATTGGTGAGCATATATCCAGCGGCAAGGGGTACTTTTTTCTTAATTTGCTCGTAAGCGTTTTGAGTTTGGCGCATAACTTCCATAAAATCACTTTGCTGGCCGATTTCGCGTACGGCGGGAGGAATAGTTACTCCCAATTGCGGGTCATATTCTTGAGCGATAATTGTGGACATACGGTGCCTTTTTAATTGCGCGAAGCAACTGGCGCTCAATATTAACTCGAATTGCAAATCAACATTTTCCAATTCCCGCAGCACGGCATCGTGCGCCTGTAATTGCTCAAAAGCAGTTTTGAACAAAACCTTTTTTTCTCGTAATGTCATTTGGTTTGCTTGGCTTAAGCACGAAGAATAATTTAAATTAGATGAAGAAAACAGCAACGTTGCGGCAATCCGGTTATCGGCAGCGTCAGAGATAAAAGTCAATCGTGCAGCAGACAATTTTTTAGAACTCTCTGATTGAAGAGGATATTTTTGTAAGAAAGCGGAAGTCTGGCTACGCAAATTATGTCTGGTAACTTTGTCGTATTCCGTAGCTTGAGTATAGCGGATAAGGGAAGGAGCGATGTCCTTTGTCGCCGCATACAATTTTTTACTGTATTCCTGCGCTTCAGCGGACGGCAACGCGGCCAGCCGCCGCAGCATGAGCTCCAGATTGCGGGCGTTAATGGTCATGCCTAGTTGCGTTTCGGTCGCCATTGATATCGCATAGCGGGCGTCTTCTTTAGCCCAGCCTTCCAGAAGCGATTTGTTAGCAGGATTTTTTGCCAGTGTTTTGTGTTTATCAAAGATATACGGTCTTAATTTTTCGTAGAGTGCATGATAATATTCGTTTTGAGTCTGGACGGCAGCGGTGAACAAATCGGTCAGGTTTGCCTGCTTGATTTCTTCAGGAACAACAAAATCCTTATTAAAAAGAACATAGCGTTGAGATTTTTCCGTGAAAGAACATAAGCGGAACTTTTCAATTTCTTCGACAAGTAGGCGGGATACGCCGATAACATCAATATTAAATACAGCATGTTCAGCAACGGAACTGTGCCCCATTTCAAAAACTATGTTGCGGTTGGATTGGCGCGCCTTATCCACTTCCTCGCGAGAGATTTCGCGCAATTCATTGACAGGCTTCGGACTGCGGCTGATGCGCGCGTATGCCGCCGAAATAGTTTCGGGCGTTAAATCTTGTTTATATACGCTTTTATCTTTTAGCGTGCGGATAAGATCATAATCCAAATTGTAGCCGGCAAGAAGAATTTTCATAGTTTAAAGGCTCACCAATTCAACACGGTCAAGCGTGCGTCCCAGAAAACGTTCACCAATCGTTTGAAAGCGATAAGGTAAATCGCTTACATAAAAAACATAATCCGGTGGCAAGCTGTTTGTGTTACCAATCTTTTGTTTATCAATCAAATCGGCGGCGATATCAGCCATTGCTTCCGCTGAATCAACCAGCTTTACTCCTTTTCCTATGATATCCTGCAGTAATGGTTTTAAAAGAGGATAATGGGTACAGCCCAAAACGAGAGTGTCAATTTGTTCGGCAATAACCGGTTTTAAATATTCTTGAACGATGAGCTTAGTTGCCTGATGATCAAACCATCCTTCTTCCACCAAAGGCACAAAAAGGGGACAGGCCTGCGAAAAAACTTTCGCTTCTTTATCCAAAAGATGGATAGCGCGGGCGTAAGCGTTGCTGTTGATGGTTGCCGGTGTTCCGATTACTCCTATTGATTTGGTTTTGGTATTTTGGATGGCCATACGGGCGCTGGCATCAATAACTTCCAACACAGGCACAGGGTCAACAAGAATTGTTCGATGGGCGACTGCCACAGGCACATGAGACAAATCAACAATTGTCTGATGGGCGACCGCCGCCATAGTGTTGCAGGCGACAATTAACAGCTTTACGTCTTTCTTAATAAGAAATTCGGTAATTTGCGCCGCGTAGCGATTAATAGTTTCCACCGATTTAATCCCGTAGGGCACGCGCGCGGTATCGCCGAAATAAATGATGTTTTCAAAAGGCAGACGTTCCATCAGGGAACGGACGACCGTCAGGCCGCCAATGCCGGAATCGAAAACACCTATTGCACGATTTGTTTTTATATTCACGATTTGTATTTCTTTTGAAAGTTAATTTAAAATTGTTCCACATTGTCATACCGGCCTCCGAGCCGGTATCCAGTAACTAATGAAAATTGTTTATCATAACTAATCAGAATATAGCAAGATTTCTTGTGGATATTTTTATAAAGGAAGAGACAAGGTATTACTTATCAATATTTTTCGGTTTGGATTTTAATTGAAGATTTGAGTTTGAAATGATTGTGCAATATGGTGATCAGCCGCCAGACGGCTGGAATACTGGTTATAGCTGTTCAAAAATCCTGTAGTATCTGCTCCATAGAAATTATTCTGGTAGTTAGCAATCTCAGGTCGTTGTCGCTATAGTTATGTCCTTTGATCTGATAGATGCTGTCTACCATGGGAAGAATTTCCTCGTGCTTTGCCACTATGATATACCTTATGTCGGGTGGCCCGAATTTTAGCATACACTCACATCGTTCGAGTCTGAGGTTTGCTTGATGTCGTCGGTCGGCGTCAAGACACTCCTGCTTGCGTATGTAGGAAGGTATTTCCAACTCAAACAGGAATCGTCCATCTGGAACATATCGCCATTCTCTCTCATCGTAAAAGCAAACATTTCTGTATGGTTTACCGTTGCGAAAGAATGTGCCCATGTAGTTCTTGGTGAAGGCCATTATGTCTAGCAAGCCGCTGTCAACCCGGGCTAATTCATCTGATAGAATATCGATTAACCTGTCTTTCTTGTCTTGTGTGTAGGTCGGGTTATTAGAGTACAAGGTCTGAACATGCTTGTTTGACTTATGAATACATTTCTCGATAGTGGAGAGACTCTTCCTTATTACCTTGGCAGAAATCGAATTACTTAGAGCATACATCACCGGGCTTATATGTTTCTTTTTCCCCCATTCCTTTGAAAGGCCTATGGCGTATCTTCCATATACGTTAATGTGGTTCCTGATGCTTGACAGGGGAATATCACAAAAGCACACCATTGGAATGGCTATGTTTGAATACTTCAACCTTTTTGCCATGTCTTTCGTGTAGAAAACTGAGTGGTCTTCAAGGCAATACCGCGGGTAGAAATTGTTGGTAAGAATTCCGATGAGACTGTCAATGTTACTCGTGAAGTGAAACAGAGTGTTAGCACTTATGGTTGTAGCCTTCTCCATGTGCAATCCTCAATCCTTACTTTTGCCATAACAATGTTTATATGTATCCTTGCGAATACTCCCCCGCAAGATTTGCGGGATAACATCCTCTTTAGATATTCCTTGTGCTTACACCTTAAAGCTAGTCAAACCGTTGAAGTCTAAGGTAGCAAAGTAGTCTTTTACTGTTTCGGCGCGGCGGATTTGTATAACTTCACCGTTTTCTCTTAACAGCAACTCCGCCGAGCGAAGCTTGCCGTTATAATTGAAGCCCATGGCGAAGCCATGAGCTCCGGCATCATGGATAACCACAATATCGCCGCTTTCCAGTTTGGGTAAAGCGCGGTCAATGGCGAATTTATCGTTATTTTCGCAAAGCGATCCTGTCACATCATAGACAAGATTATGCGGTTTGTGTTCCTTGCCCAAAACAGTGATGTGATGATACGCGCCGTAAAGGGCGGGACGCATCAAATTAGCCATGCAGGAATCCAGTCCGGCAAATTTTTTATAAGTGTCTTTAATATGCAGAACGCGGGAAACAAGATAACCATAAGGGCCGGTGATATAGCGGCCGCATTCCGTAAAAAGTTTAATGGGGGCAAGGCCGTTAGCGACAATGATTTGTTCATATTTTTTCTTGATGCCGCGGCTCATTGCTTTGAGGTCTATGCGTTTTTCTTCCGGGCGGTAAGGAATGCCTACCCCCCCACCGATATTGACAAATTCAAATTTGATTTTCAGCTTTTGTGAAAGTTCCGCAATAAGTTGAAACAGTATTTCCGCAGTTTCTTCAAAGTAATGGGCGTCGAGTTCATTGGATGCGACCATGGTATGAATGCCGAATCGTTTGACGCCTTTTTCTTTACAAATTTTGTAACCTTCAAAAAGCTGTTCCCGTGTGAAGCCGTATTTTGCTTCCTCGGGATGACCGATAATAAAATTTCCTTTTTTTAAAGATCCGGGATTGTAGCGGAAGCAAATCAAAGAAGGCAATCCGGCGCATTTTTCCAGATAGTCAATATGGCTGATATCATCCAGATTGATATTGGCTTTTAATTTTTTTGCCAGTAAAAATTCCAGCGCGGGCGTATCATTGGAAGAAAACATGATTTCATTGCCGGTGATACCAGTTTTTTGCGCCATGATCAGCTCCGCCAGCGAACTGCAATCCGCGCCGAAGCCTTCCTTGTGCAGGATTTTTATCAGGTAGGGATTGGGAGCGGCTTTTACGGCAAAAAATTCTTTAAAACCTTCATTCCAGGCAAAGGCGTTTGTAAAAGCGCGGGCGTTCTCCCGAATGGCTTTCTCATCATAAAGGTGAAAAGGCGTCGGATATTTTTTTATGATTTTTTCAATTTGATTTATTGTAAAAGGCAATGGTTTTCCCGGCATGGAAGCCTCCTGCATTAGAGTATTAAAATATCGTTCGGAAATTGCGTGTAACTAGAAAACAAATTTACGGTAAAAAAGGAAAATTATCAATATTATTTTGAGGAAGAGACAGATCAATTAACGGGCAAAGTATTCTATGGAAAGATAAATGACAGCAGAAATGGCGGCGGAAACAGGTATTGTTAAAAGCCATGCCCAGATAATGTTTCCGGCAACGCCCCAGCGCACGGCGGAAAGTCTTTTGGTGGCGCCGACGCCGACAATAGCGCCGGTTATTGTGTGGGTTGTGCTCACGGGAATTCCGGCGACAGTCGCACCGATGATTGAGCAGGCAGCAGCAGCTTCCGCGCTGAAACCACCCATAGGGCGAAGCTTGGTAATCTTAGTTCCCATAGTTTTGACAATCCGCCAGCCGCCGAACATGGTTCCCAGAGAAATCATCGTGTAGCAGGCGATAATTACCCAAATGGGAATATAAAAAGTATCTCCCAGCAACCCTTTGCTGAAAAGAGCCATGGCGATAATACCCATCGTTTTTTGCGCGTCGTTCATGCCATGCGCTAATGAATAAACCGCTGCGGAAAAAAGCTGGAGTTTACGAAAGAGTTTATCGGATTTGGCCATATTGGAATTATGGCTCAGATTCATGGTAAGAATCATGAAAGTAAAACCGAGCACCATGCCTATAGCAGGGGAAACGATGATAAAAATAGTTGTTTTGGTAATGCCCGACCAGACTAATGTGCTTGTTCCGGCTTTGGATACAGCCGCGCCGATAAGGCCGCCGATTAAGGCATGTGAAGAACTGCTTGGTAGACCGTAATACCAAGTCGCAATATTCCAGATAATTGCGCCGCCTAATGCAGACAGAATCACCAGATTATCGACAATGTCAATATGGATGATGCCTTTGCCAATTGTATGTGCGACCGCTGTACCTACAAAAAAAACGGCGGCAAAGTTAAAAAAAGCCGCCCAGATGACAGCATATTTCGGCGAAAGAACACGGGTGGAAACTACGGTAGAAATAGAATTAGCTGAATCATGAAAGCCGTTGAGGAAATCAAAAACCAGCGCGACTATAACAAGAAAAATGACAAACGCCATTGAATCAAGCATGTTTCAGGACAATTCCTTCCACGATATTGGAAACATCTTCACAAACATCAATTGCTTCTTCAAGGAGTTGAAAAATATCTTTCCATTTTATAAGTTCGATCGCGTCTTTTTCGTTTTCAAAAAGATTGGCCATGATAGTTCTTAAGACAATATCGCCGGCATTTTCCAGTGTGTTGATTTCCACACAACCGGCGAGAATCATTTCGGAGTTTTTCATGTTGCGCATTGCCTGAATAATGCTTTTGACTTTTTTTATCGCGTCACTCAATATTTGCGCTTGCTTGATTATTTCATCCGCCGGTTTTTTGACTTTATAAAGATGAACGCGAACGGCAGTGGCTTCAATGACATCCATAATGCTATCCATTTTATTAACAAGGGCGTAGATATCTTCACGGTCGATAGGAGTGAGGAAAGTCTTGTGCATTTTTTCATATGTTTTATGGGTAATACCGTCGGCTTCGTGTTCAATTTCCTTGAGTTTGGCGACTTTCTCCTCAGAAAAATCACGAGATTGAGCCATTTTCAGAAAAAGTTTACCACCTTCTTCAATTTTGTCGGCCAGCTCATCAAAAAGTTCAAAAAAATTATCTGTTTTAGGAAACAAGCGCATCAATAAATCCTCCTTCTTTCCTTTATAGCTTACAAAAAGTTAGTAAATGCTGGCAGTCCTCTAGCGAATTATGAAAAAAAAAGCAAGCAGTTTTAAGGACATGATACCCCTGCTTTGTGGGATTATTGTATGTTATTAAAGAGTTTTGACGTATATAATTTTGCTGTCGCCTTCCATATAAAAATCCTTTAAGACAGCTTCTTTTCGATATCCGCAGCTCTCATAAAAACCATGCGTTGGTTGATACTGGTGACGGGAAGATGTTTCCGCGTAAATTCGTTTGCCGCCCAGATCGTAAATAATTTTTTCTGTTCTCTTCATTAAGTCTTTGCCCAGGCCAGTGCCTCTTAATTGCTGATCGATAGCAATCCAGTATAGATCGTAACTGCCGGACGTTGCAGGTATAAGACCGAAGCAGGTATATCCCACAACGTGTTTTTTATCTTCGGCAAATAAAAACTGGTAAGAGCTGTCATGGGGCTGTGTCAACTTTTCTTCCGCCAATTCCAGCGCGATGTCTATTTCTTTGGCGGAAAAAAAACCGCTGGATTTTACAATATCGGCTATAGCTCCGATATCGGAATGCTGTATTTGCTGACGATAGATAAAATCATTCATAAAAATAATCAACTTTGCGGTAAAATTATTTCATCGCGTTATCGATTATCAAACCGATAGCTTCATGATATTCAATTTTTGCCTGTTGAAGCGCGGCGGCAAAACCGGCGTCCGGCGATAAACAGGGGTTGGAATTGATTTCCAATACCCATGGCTTGCCGTTATTATCAACTCGAAAATCGACACGTGCGTATCCGCGCAGAGAGAAAAGATTCCAGCAGCGCAAGGCAATTGCACGCAAATTCGATATTAGATTAGCATCTTTGGCAGAAAAATCAAATGTTCGTATAGTATTATTGTACTCAAAAGAGTCTGAGTTCCATTTAGCTTTGTAGTCAACGATTTTTAGTTTGTCCGGGGCATAGTCCTGAAATAACATTTCCGCTATAGGTAATACTTTAACGCTGGCTTTGCCCGATATGAGAGCTACGTTAAATTCACGGCCATCAATATAGGCTTCGGCATAACAGGAACCGCCAAGTTTTACTTTACGACGATTCATTTCCTTTATGATTTTGGCTTTACTTGTATAGCTGATCAGAGAATCTTCATCAAGGCCGATAGAAGCGTGTTCCCAGGAAGATTTAATTAAATATGTCTTGGCATTATCTTTTTGGGAATAGAAACCATCCTGCTCTATCCAATCCGGAGTGGAGATTCCGGCATCGCGCATGATTTTCTTGGCCAGAGGTTTATTAGACGTTTGAAACACGGCCTGTGTGCCGCAACCGGTGTAAGGAATACGCAGAGTATCGAGAATAGCAGGAGCACAATAGATCAAACTACCTTTGGAGGCCAGAGTTTCCACAATATTGAAAACGACCAGAGGTTTTAAAGATTTTAACTTTATTATTGTCTGATTTAGATCAAGATCAAAAGGCAGAAGCACGGGTTTGTAACCCAGTATGCGTAAAGCTTGGGCGATTGCTTCAGCCTGTATGATACAATCAAGTTCATCCTCCGCGGCATCGGGAGCAACATCGCTGTGTAAAATTACAACTTTTTTCGTCATTAATTTTTGCCGAATTTTAACTGTCTTAGTGTAGTATTTTATGTTTTATATCAGCGCGCCGCAGGGCTGATTCAATAATGGAGCTGATTAATACATGATAGCTCATGCCCAGCAGATTGCAGAGAATGGGCAAATCCGAGCGCTTAGGGTTTAGTCCGGCAAGCGAATTAACTTCCATGAAATGCGGTGCTCCATGGGCATCAGAGCGTAAATCCACACGTCCGGCATCCTTTAAATCCAAATAACGCCATACTTTAAGAGCTATTCCCTTGGCTTGCCTGGCTTCGTCATCATCAACCAACACGTATTGGACGAGATTTTCGTAATGTTCCTTATTTTCATAGGAATAAGCATTTTGTTCTGCCATTGGCTTTAAAATAACTTCTATTACTCCCAGTGCATTAGCATTTTTTCCGGTGCCTAATATGCCGACGGTAAACTCTCGGCCGGGAAGATATCTTTCGATCAGCGCAGGCTGTTTAAATGTCCGTAAAAGGTGTTTGCAGGTCCGATACAATTCTTCATGATTTGTTATTTTGGACAGCGCCGTTATGCCCTTGCTCGTTCCTTCCGCTACCGGTTTGGCAAAAAGAGGAAAAGGAAGATTAACTTTATCTATTTCCGCGTCACTGTTAACTACAGCAAAATCAGGCGTGGGTATTCCCAGATCGCGGAGAACATGCTTGGTTATTCCCTTATGGAGAGAAAGTGTATGACCAAGTGGATCGGAAAAAGTATAAGGGATGTTGTATGCGTCCAACAGAGCGGGAATTTGTGCTTCACGTCCGAAACCATACATGCCTTCGGCAATATTAAAAACAAGATCCCATCGGTTGTCCGCTGCGAGCCGGCGAGTTAACGCTGTTACGTTGCCAATGCGATCAGCTTGAAAACCGTTATCTAAAATCACCTTTTCAATCGCTTCGATTGTATCGGGAAGATCGAATTCAGCCGTTTCTTCGAGACCATATCCTTCTTTCAAATAATCGTCGCGTAAATCATAGGTTATGCCAATTTTCAATTTTTTACCGACGCGACTCACGGTTAAATTATCTACCCCCTGCAATAAATTTCTGCCAGTTTAATGTATATCCTTCAATTTTGCGTGGTTGTCGGGGTAGCGGAAAGTATTGCCTTCATAGTTGCGTAGCAGCAAGGCGCCATTTTCCCATCCGATAGCGTATTCGGGAAGCAAAGGAATTTTGCCGCCGCCGCCGGGCGCATCGACAACATAAGTAGGCACGGCGTAACCGGTAGTATACCCGCGCATGCCTTGAATAATTTCAATGCCCTTGCTTATCGGTGTCCGGAAATGAGAAGATCCGGGAATAGGATCGCACTGATACAGATAATAAGGACGAACTCTGATTTGAAGTTGGCCGTGCACCAATCTTGTCATAGTTGCAACGTCATCATTAATATCGGAAAGCAGCACGGTCTGGCTTCCCAACGGAATACCGGCGTCGGCCAGACGAATGCAGGCGGCGCTCATCTCCGGTGTCAGTTCTTTCGGATGGGTTATATGAATGCTCATCCATAAAGGATGATATTTTTTCAGCATGGCTGTTAGAGCCGGTGTTATTCTCTGGGGCAAAACAACAGGCACTTTAGTGCCGATTCGTATGATTTCGACATGATGAATCTTGTGCAGCCGCGTTAACAACCATTCCAGCTTTTCATCGGAAAGGGTTAAAGGATCGCCGCCGGAAAGCAGTACGTCCCGGATATTTTTATTGCCGGCAATGTATTGAATAGCCTTTTCCCATTTTTCCAAGCTTATCAAATGATGTTTGCTCCGTTCAATAATGCGGGAACGGGTACAATAACGGCAATAAGTGGAGCAACTGTCGGTTACCAGAAACAGCACGCGGTCGGGGTAGCGATGAATAATGCCCGGCACTGGAGAATCCACATCCTCGCAGAGCGGATCTTCTGCTTCCCCTTCAGTATGCAGGCACTCATCCACCACGGGAACAACGCAACGGCGCAAAGGATCCAAAGGATCATCGGGGTTAAGCAGACTGGCATAATAAGGTGTAATGGAGACAGGCAATGCTCCGGAATGATGCATCATCGCCTGACGTTCATTGTCCGAAAGATTGATTATTTGAGACAGAGTATCAACATCCCTGATGGCGTTACGCAGTTGCCAGTGCCAGTCAAACCATTCCAGGCGGGTAATTTCGGGATAATGTCGTGTTCGGAAAATGCGGGAGCGGGCTGAATCTTTAAAAGGAAATAAAACACTATCTGACTTTTGTTTAATCGGGTAATGAGAAATCTCTTCTTTGAATAACAAAAAGTCACTTACATTATTTTTAGCATTAACAAGACCGGTCCATTGACCAGGAGGTTCCTCCTCCTCATTAAACAGGGTCTCGCTTTCCATTTTGTTCCTCCTTTTGAAGGTTACCCTCCCATAAAATTATTTTGTAATATAAAATTACAGACTCTTAATTATCGAATGTACTCATACAGAAATATTTGTCAACACTTTTTTGCATTTTTGTAAAAAAAATTTCAAATATTTTTTGAAGAGGGTGTTCTCTGAAAATAAATATTTTGACGATACTTAGACTATTTTGCCGTCTGAAGGCTCAATAAAATTTATTTATCAGGTAAAATATAAAATCTTCTATAGTGCGCTAATGCCCATGGAATCTACATCAGCGTAGGCAAGAAGCGATAGCCGGATGAATTGGTACTTTTCAAGGGATACGAAAAATTATTTGAACCAATGGATGAGAAGGCATGAAAATTAAAAGTTATACTCAACGATAGCTCATCAGGCGGCCGGAGCATGTTTAGTTCAAGATCGGAGCAATGTTTGTCAAAAGAAAAAAAGAAATAGGAAAAAAGAAAAATTTTTAGTAAAACTAAAACGTCCTTTCAAAAGATGAATAAAAAATGTTTCCAATGTGAACACGGAGATTGTTAATGCCCGAATTGCCCGAAGTAGAAACTCTAAGCCGTCAACTGCAAGAGAAGCTTTGCGGCAAAAAAATATTAGCCACAGAGGTTTATGACAATAAACTGGCTGGCATCAAAAATCTTAAAGGAAAAATAGTCACGAAGGTTGAACGCAACGGCAAAACAGTAGCCATTCTTCTTGATGACGGGAATTTCGTGTTAATACATCTGCGCATGACGGGAAGACTTTTTTGGCAGGAGAATTCCACGAGGCCGAAACACAGCCGCTGGAAAATGGCTTTTGCCGATGGCAATGTCTTTCTTATCGATCCACGCCGTTTTGCCACTGTCAGGATATTAAAGAAAATAGAGTGCGGCTCCGGTAAAGATATTTTCAAAGAATTTGATCTTAAAACTTTCCTGAAAAATCATGGAAGCCGCAGGACAAAAGTTAAATCGCTTATTATGGATCAAAGAGCCGTGGCGGGCATAGGCAACATTTACGCGTGTGAGATTTTACACCGAACCGGTATCCATCCCGAAAGAATAGCGGCGACATTAACGAATGATGACTGGAAAAAAATATTTCGTCAGGCCAAAGTCGTGTTAAAGACAGCGATTAAAAAAAGAGGTACATCTATTTCCGATTGGCGCGATTTGTATGGCTGTAAAGGCGAAAACCAGCACGAATTAAAAGCTTATGGACGGGAAGGAAAGATCTGTTGTATTTGCGGCGGCACAATTTGCCGTATCAAGCAAGGCGGACGCAGTACATTTTTTTGTCCTGATTGCCAGAAGTAATATGTTCCGACCTATACTTGACCTGACAGATAGTGTCCAATCAAGATGTATCTTGACAATTGTTACACCTACAACTGTTCATCGATGGGCAGTTGTCAAAATTGAGGATTACTCATTGAAAGGTGTAACTAGAAATTAGGCATGAAGAAATCCTTTCTTGTTCATTTTGTATTGGAGTCAAAGAAACTCTATTCCTGTATTTTATCCTGATAAGCGTTTCTCGAATATTCTTACTTAATCCACCCGCAGGATAACTGCTTCGCCTTGTGCCAGACCGCCACATATGGATGCCACACCATAGCCGCCGCCCCGTCTCTGAAGTTCATAGGCCAAATGCATTGTGATTCTGGCGGCACTCGCGCCCACGGGATGACCGATAGCTATGGCACCTCCATTGACGTTGGTCTTTTCCAGAATCTCTTTCCATTTCTTGTCATTATTATTCGCCAGCATTTTTGTGGCCGTCAGGGTAACGGCAGCGAACGCTTCATTGATTTCGATCAGATCCATCTGGTCTAAGGTCAGGCCTGACCTGTCCAGAGCCTTGGCAATAGTATAGGCCGGGATTTCGGCAATCGCTCTGGGCGCCGTCGCCGATGCAACGGTAGCCACAATCGTAGCCAGAGGTTTTAGGCCGTTCTCCTTCGCTTTCTGCCTCGTCATGAACAATATTGCGCTGGATCCCGCACTAATGGGTGGCGCATTGCCGGCCGTAACCGTCGGGCTTCCATAAATAGGCCGTAGTTTGGCGAGGGACTCCATGGTGGTTATACGGGGGGACTCATCCTTTTCAATGACTATGGGGGCCCCTTTTTTCTGAGGAATGCTCACCGGAATGAGTTCTTCGCCGATTTTGTACTTTCCCGCGGCAAAGGCCTTCGCATATTTTTCTTGGCTTCCCAGCGCCCATGCATCCTGCATCTCCCGTGTTACCCCATGCTCCAGGGCAACTTCCCCCGCATCTTTGGCTACCGGGTTAAATCCCTTGGCGGTGTAGCCCAGTTCAAAAAGACCATCTATGAGTTGGATATGCCCCAACCTTATCCCTTTTCGCAAGCCGGGCGCCAGATGGGGTGTCCGGGGCATATTTTCGGAACCTACGGTCATGGCGATTTCCGCTTCACCGGCTCTGATGGCCCTAAAACCCAGGCGCAGACAAGTGAGCGATGAGCAGCAGGCTCGATCAAGAGTAAGAGAAATGTTTTCTGCGGGGAATCCTGCCAGGAGAGTAGCCTGCCTTGCCGGCACATCCGTTTCCAAGGCAAGCTCCGCCAGAACACAACTGCCGTAGTTGATTTCATCGATTTCACCGGGGTCGATTCCAGCGCGCAAGACAACTTCTTTCATTATCATTACCCCGAGATCAATACTGGGTATATCCACCATGGCTGAGTTAAAATTGCTGAAAGGCGTCCTTGCGGCGCTGACAATAACGATATCATCTTTGTTTTGCATATTGAATTATCTCCTCATCTGTTATTTATGTTTTGTTCAGGATATACGTACTATTTAGCAGCCATCCGAATGGCACCGTCAAGTCTGATCACTTCACCGTTCAACATGCGATTTTCGATGATGTGTCTGACCAGTATGGTTTTGGTCAAATTGTGTCAAAATCTAAAATATGATTTGAGCATACATGTAAACCTTTTCTGCCCTTTGGGCAAGCACCAAAAAACGATTTTATCTTCTCCATAAAAGCATAAATAGATATGATGTCAACATTTTTCATTAGCGTAAATTGTGTTTATTACGGAGTGAAAGGTAGCATACTCGACAAGTATAAGGATTTGTTTCTTTCAGTCAACTATCGATTGTCTTGAAACTCACTATCAGGTCAAGTTCAGTTCCGGGCAAATATATGAGTGAAAATTATAAATTACTTATAGTATTATAGGCCTCAATTATCCATTGACGGATTTTACTTTTCGGAGGCACTTCACCCACCGACAAGACTTTATTATTTATCACCAGGGCCGGAGAGCCTAACAATCCATAGTGCGCTATTTCCTTAAGATCAGTAATGTGGTGTAAATTAGCGGCAATTTTCATTTCAGATAATAAATCACGGACATCATTCTCCACCTGACTGCAACGTGTGCAGCTCATACCCAAAACTGCTATGTTCAGTCCGTGGCTGGGTTCCTCAGCAACGAGTAAACCTTGTGCAATCTTAAATTCGCGTAAAAGCGCGTGCCCGTAAGCGTCTTGTGCTGCGGGAGGCACGTAATTATTGAGAGCAATTTCATTAAGCAAAATATTTTTGATGTCTTTGTTGTTCTTGCCCCGATGTGTTTCAGAGGTTTTTTTTATTATATCTTCCAAGCCAACGATGCCGACCAAATGGTCGTTAATCATAATTTGTTTGATTTCATCTTTAGACATAATGTTTCCTGAAATTATTTATCAACTAAAGATATTAGTGCCAGATGGTTTCGTCAAGGAGAAAATTGGAGCTAGAAATCAATAGAGGCGTATTTCTGGTTAACGGGGATTTGATCTTTCGGCGGGATCCTTGACCGGACCAGCGAAAATTCCAGATTTTCGAAAAAAGCCTTCTAATCACCTTCTGTTCGAATATTATTAAAACAATGTTTCATTTTTATCTTGACAATTGAAACAACGTTTCATATTCTACTTGCAAGTAAAAAATGAAAAATAAGGATATTATGATCACAGAAAAAACCGTAATGCCTGAAAAATTAAAAGAACGCCTGTTTCCGGTGGTGTTGCGACAATTTTCCATGAAAGATTTCCACGCGGTCAATATACGCGATATATCAAAAGAAAGTGGAATCAGTACGGGAACTATATACAAATATTTTTCATCAAAGGAAGATCTTCTTTTTTCCATCATTGACGAAAAATTGCGCGATCTTGCATCATTGTTGAGGATGCATATTGCGGGAACTGAGAATATTCGCGAAATGTTCAGAAAGTTGTTCTGGGTAACTATGAATTTCTTCGACAACAATCCTGAGCTTGCCATTACGGCTTTTATAACAGTTCCATTGAAAAGCTTTATGGCGAACAAACCTTATAGAAGAGAAACAGAAATAGATATATTGAACGGGATAGTCGATAAGGCAAAAAAGAGAGGTGCGGTTATGTCAGATATTGAAAATCATTTTTTTGCTGACCTTTATGTAATGATCATGACCAGGCACATACAGAACTGGTATGTCCATGGAATGAAATGGAAACTTGCCGACACGATAAACAATTTCTTTGATTTTTTCTGGAAAGTGGTCGCGCCTCTAGGTGAAAAGGAATCGCAATAATATTTTTATTTCATAAATGGGAAAAGTTTAAAGATGCAGCAAGTGTTAATGATAAATTAAGGAGAACATTTCTAAGTATATGATATAATAAGTATAAAATTATTTAGTTTATAATTAAAAAAAGGAGCAGTTGTATAGAGGATAAAAATGGAAAAATTAGAAATTATTAAAAAAGTAAAATCTCAAAAGCGAACGGCATTAACAGAAGCAGAAGCAAAGGAAGTTTTAAAAAAATACGGCATTCCGGTAGTAGAAGAAAAAGCCGTTAAAACCATAGAGGAAACAGAGATAGCAGCGAAAAAAATAGGTTATCCTGTTGTTTTAAAAGGGTTGGGATCCCGTCTTACGCATAAAACAGAAAAAGGCTTAGTTAAGCTGAACTTAAAAAACAAGGAAGATGTTCGATCTGCCGCTCTATATATAAAGGAAGCAGCCGGAAGTGATTTAGAGGGTTTTTTAATCCAGCCGATGCTGGAAGGCAAAAGAGAGTTCGTTGCCGGTCTTTTCCATGATGAACAATTTGGCGCTACAGTAATGTTCGGATTAGGCGGAATTTTTACAGAAGCAATTGGGGATGTTGTTTTTCGTCTGGCCCCTATTGATGATAACGAAGCACGAAAAATGATTGATGAGTTGCACGCACAGAAATTACTCGGCGCGTTTCGTGGAGAAAATGCTCCCGATAAAGACGCATTGATTAAAACAATCGTGGGTTTATCAAAAATTGGAACAGAGATACCGGAAATAAGAGAGATTGATATTAATCCATTATTAGTTACTGCCGACGGTAAAGTTACAGCGGTTGACGCCCTTATAGTTTTGGGGGAAGTACCCGATAAAAAAATAACTCATGTTGCTGTAGCACCCAAGGCAATAGGAAGTTTATTCTATCCCAAATCAATTGCTTTTATTGGCGCTTCTGCAAAGATTGGCAAATGGGGAAATATGTTGTTCACTAATGTTGTCGCAGGTAAATATCAGGGGGAAATTTATCTGGTAAATCCTCAGGGCGGAGAGATAGCCGGAAGAAAAGTTTTTAAAACTGTGACAGATATTCCTGATCCGGTAGAACTTGCTATTGTTACAATTCCCGCAGACAAGGTTTTATCTCTTATACCTGAATTTGAGAAAAAGGCGATAAAGAATGTATTGCTTATATCGTCCGGTTTTGGTGAGGTCGGAGCAGAAGGAAAGGCACTGGAACATGAGTTGGTAGAAAAAGCACGAGCGGCAGGAATTTTAATTTTTGGTCCCAATACAATGGGAATATGCAATCCCTATATATCTCTTTATTGTACAGGTTCTCATGTGCGACCAAAAGCAGGAAGTACTGTTTTAGTTACGCAATCGGGTAATTTGGGAACGCAATTGTTGGCTTTTGCCGCAAAGGAAGATATCGGAATCCGAGCGTTCGGCGGCTCAGGCAATGAAGCAATGATAACAATTGAAGATGCGCTGGATGGATTTGAAGTTGATGAGTTGACAAAAACAGTTGTGTTGTACATTGAAAGCATAAAAAATGGCCGGAGATTTTTTGAGTCGGCAAAACGAGTTGGCAGAAAAAAACCTGTTATTGTCTTAAAAGGAGGTCGTACGTCCGCAGGCGCCAATGCAGCGGCCAGCCATACTGGAGCAATGGCGTCCGATATAAAAGTATTCATGGCCGCTTGCCGGCAAGCAGGTATCACCCAGGCTGAAAATCCCATGGACTTGCTGGATCTTTCTGCGGCATTTTCATCTTTACCGCTGCCTAAAGGAAATAACATTGGCCTTCTGACGCTAGGAGGAGGATGGGGTGTTGTTGCGTCCGATTTATGCGTAGAAAATGGTTTGAATGTGCCAAAATTATCCAGCGAAGTAATCTCCAAAATTAATAAATTATTACCGCCTTTCTGGAGTCATGCTAATCCCATAGATGTTGTAGGGGATATGAATACAGAAATATATATGAAAATTCTCGAAGAACTGATTCAATGGCCTGAATGTGATGCCATAATCCACATGGGTATTATCGGAAGAGTAATTATGATAAAAGCGACGCTGGAATCAAGCGTCGCTGTAGATAATAAATATAATATTAAATTTGTGGAAGATTCTTTGCTTCGTCTCGAAGATTTTGAAAAACAGACAATTGAACTGACAGTGAAATTAATGGAAAAATATAATAAACCAATAATAGGGGTTTATTTGCTTAATGATGATAAAACAAGAACAGTAATTGATATAGATGGATGCAAATATAATGGAGTGAACTTTATTACGCCGGAGCGAGCCGTTAAGGCATTGGGTAAAATGTATAAATATGCCCAATGGCTGAAGGGGTAATGTTCCACGTGAAACATTTTTATTACTTCAATGTCGGGGTGAGCGATCAAACTAAAACCGCCGGAGTTACTAGCCCCGTCAATGTATCGTTGCGGATGGATACGCACAGTATCTACTAAGCCTACAAAACCGGTGCGGAAGAGGGAGGAAAAAGTACGGCGTTATTGCCAGAAATGACGAACGGAAATACATCCTTCGCGATTGCTGGTGTATTATTGGATAATTCCCGACTTCAAAGCGAAAATGATATCAAGTCGATGAAGAAACCAACAAAGATAGCGCTTTGATTCGGAATTGGAATAAAAATCAAAATTTCAAGGAGGGTAATATGTCGGAAATCAGATTTGATGGAAGAGTAGCAATTGTGACCGGAGGGGGAGCGGGTTTGGGTCGTTCCTATGCATTGGAATTTGCCAAAAGAGGTGCCAAGGTAGTCGTCAACGATTTGGGCGGCTCTCGTGATGGTTCCGGCGCCAGCCATAGTGCCGCCGATGTGGTCGTTAATGAGATCAAGGCCTTGGGCGGTCAGGCCGTTGCCAACTATGATTCCGTGTCAACCGGCGCCGGTGGGGAGAGTATCGTGAAGACCGCTGTTGACGCTTTCGGCAAGGTCGATATTCTGATCAACAATGCCGGAATTCTCCGCGATAAAAGTTTTGGCAAGATGACGGACGAAGAGTGGGACCTGGTGAACAGCGTTCATCTCCGTGGTGCCTACTGCGTAACCAAGCCGGCTTTTAACGTGATGCGCGAGAATCAGTATGGACGCATTGTGTGTACCACTTCCGGTGCCGGCCTTTACGGCAACTTCGGCCAGGCCAATTACAGTGCCGCCAAGATGGGGGTGGTGGGGCTCATGAACGTTCTGAACATCGAAGGCGCCAAATACAATATCAAGACAAACACAATTGCTCCGGTTGCCGCCTCCCGCTTGACCGAGGACGTACTACCGCCGGACCTGTTCACGAAACTGAAACCGGATTATGTAATGCCCATCGTCCTTTTCTTAGCTTCAGAGGCTAATCAGGATTCCGGTATGATTTTCAACTGTGGGGCTGGTTGGTACAGTCGCACGGCTATTGTTTGTGCTAAGGGCGTCACAATCGGTGACGGCAAACGGCTGATCAAACCAGAAGAAATCCAAGATAACTGGAATACCATCAAGGCTCTGGACGAGGCGAAACCACTGGGCAGCGTCGGTGACTCCTTCGCCTTTATGATGCCGCTTCTCCAGTAAGAAAATCTTTTGGGGCGGATATGTAATCGCTCCTCATGTATGTTAACTACTTAATATATTTGATAATTTATCCGATAGGCTAAAAAATAATATTAAGATTTTTAAAATTTATGAAAAAAAGTTGTTTACGAGAGAAATATACAGTCCCTGTCGTGAATCATTGGATCGAATAAAGAAAAGCAAGGATAGATGTAACTTCAGTTTAAAAAAACTAAAAAGGGAGGGAAAAAATGAGAAGAGTTAATGTTATCGGAGTTGGCATGACAAAATTTACGTCGCCCAAAGCCTTACGGCCATATACGGAAATGGGCAAAGAAGCGCTTCTGGATGCTCTCAAGGATGCCGGGATTGATTACAAGGAAATCCAGCATGCCTATTGCGGTTGGGTCTATGCGGACAGTTGCGCCGGCCAGAAGGTTTTGTATGATGTCGGTATGACGGGCATTCCCATCTTTAACGTGAATAACAACTGCTCCACGGGATCGAACGCCCTTTTCCTGGCCCGTCAGGCAGTTGCCACAGGCGTGGTTGAATGCGCTCTGGCTTTGGGTTTCGAGCAGATGAAGCCAGGTGCCTTGGGCATTGTCTTTGACGATCGTCCAATTCCTATGCAGACGTTCTTTGAAAAAACGTTTGAAATCGTTCCGCAAACAGAAGGCGCCGCTATGGCAGCTATGTTATTTGGTGGGGCAGGTTTTGAGCACCAGAAGAAATATGGCACCAAGAATGAAACCTTTGCCAAAATCACCGTCAAGGCTAGAAAGCACGCTGAGCACAATGAGCGAGCTATCTTCAGGAATCTTGTAACATTGGAGGAAGTATTGGCTTCGCCGCCGCAAGCCCCGCCCCTGACCCGTTTACAGTGCTGTCCTCCTACCTGTGGTGCGGCTGCAGCAATTGTTTGTTCTGATAAATTTGCCAAGAAACATAAAATCAGTAAACCTGTCTATATCGTAGCACAATCCATGATCACGGATTTTGCCGGATCATTTGAAAATCGTAGCTGTATGAGCATTTGCGGTTATGATATGACCGCTGCGGCTGCAAAAGAGGTCTATGAAAAGTCAGGCATCGGACCGGAAGATTTGAACTTGGTCGAACTGCACGACTGTTTTACCGCTAATGAACTGATCACCTATGAAGGGCTGGGCCTTACTCCTGAGGGAACAGCCGAGAAATTTATTGAAGACGGTGACAATACCTATGGAGGCCGTGTTGTTACAAATCCTTCAGGTGGTCTGCTTTCCAAGGGGCATCCACTGGGCGCTACAGGCCTTGCCCAGTGCGCCGAACTTGTCTGGCAGCTCCGCGGAGAAGCCGGTGTCCGCCAGGTGGAAGGTGCAAGGATCGCACTCCAGCACAATATTGGCCTCGGCGGCGCTGTGGTCGTAACCATGTATCGCAAAGATTGAAGAGCAAAATGATTGCTTCAGGAAAGTTGGAGGCATAATACCGGTTCACAAATTAAAGGATGTAAATTAATGGATGATGTATACGCCAGCAAACCATGGCTTAAGTCATACGACAAGCATGTTCCGCCGATCATAACCAACTATCCGCAGACGTCCTGCGCCGAGGCCATGCGGGAGGCCTTCGACGGCGTACCTGACAGAATGGCGCTCAACTACATGGGCACCAACATCAGCTTTCGTGAATTCGATACCTACTCAAGCCAGTTTGCCCATTTTCTGATCAGTCAGGGGTGCTGTCCGGGCGATGTTGTCGGGGTTCATCTACTCAACGTCCCCGCGTCTTTTTTCGCGGCCATCGGCATCCAGAAGGCAGGCTGCGTCTTCACCGGTATTAGCATATTGCTTACCGCCGAGGAACTGGAATACCAGTTGAACGACTCCGGCGCCAAGATTCTTTTAACCTTTGATTTCAATTTTAAAACGGTAAAAAAGGCGGTTGTCAAAACCAAAGTCAAAACGGTGGTCGTCGTCTCCATCGCCGATTTTCTTCCCTATATCAAAAAGACCCTGGGAACTCTTCTGAAAAAGATTCCTACGGGAGAGGTCCATTCCCTGCCTAACATCGAGGTGGTCCGCTTCTTAAAGGCCATAGAAGGTCGTCCCAAGGACTTGGTCAATGTCAAGGTGAAACCGGATGATCCCTGTCTTATGATGTACACGGGCGGCACTACCGGCCCCCCCAAAGGCGCCGTACTAACCCAGGCCAATGTTGTTTGTCATATGAAACAGATGAGAACCTGGACAGGTTTCAATAATATCGGCGAGCATACCATCGCCTCTGCCTTTCCCCTTTTTCATCAGGCAGGCAACTTTCTCTCCCTTTGGGCCATCGCTATGGGGGCTTCGGCGATTCTTTTGACCAACCCCAGGGATTTAAAATTCATGTGCAAGGCTATGAAGAAATTGAAGCCTACGGCCCTTATTAATGTCCCCACCCTCTACCTGGAGCTGATGAAGAGGCCGGACTTTAAGGCTCTGGACTTTTCCAGCTTCCAGTTCTTCGTCAGCGGCGCTTCCCCATTTCCCGCGGAAAGCATCCTTGATTTTGAGAAAATCGTTGGCCAGGGCAAGGTGATGGAGGTTTACGGCATGACGGAAACGACCCCCCTTATTACCGCCAATCCGATGCGAGGACTCAAGAAGGTGGGATCGGTGGGAATACCTATGGTGGGAACGGAGGTTAGACTCGTCGATCCATCAACCGGAGAACCGGTCCCCATGGGCCAACCCGGCGAAATCGTCGTCAAGGGCCCACAGGTCTTCAAGGGATACCATAACAAACCCGAAGAAAATGCCAACAGTTTTCGGAACGGCTGGTTCCACACGGGTGATATTGCCGAGATGGATGAGGACGGATACTTCTTCATCGTGGACCGGCTCAAAGACATGGTCAGCGTCTCCGGCTTCAAGGTCTTTACCAGGGTCGTTGACGACATCCTTATGGAGCATCCCGATATCGACATGGCAGCCACGATTGGCATTCCTGACCCGAAACGCCCGGGCTCCGAGATCGTCGCTTCCGCCATCAAGCTCAAACCCGGCATAGAAAAGAGCGACGCAGAGCGGAAGAAGCTTGTGGAGTATATGAAAGAAAGGGTGGCGCCCTACAAGGTCCCCAAGGTCATGGAGTTTATGGACGAGCTGCCTTTGAGCGCCGTGGGTAAGATATTAAAAAGGGAGTTAAGAAATATCATGATTAAATAAGCAGCGAGGCAACTTCATGAAAAAGGTATTAGTTACGGGAGCCGGCGGCTTCATAGGGTCGCACGTTGTTGAGGAGTTATTAAAAGAAAACATCGAGGTCAGGGCTCTTATAAGACCGGGGGAATCCCTGACCAATCTGAAAGGAATGGAATTTGAAAAGGTCGAAGGCGATGTCCTTGATAACGGGGCCGTCTTAAAAGCCATTGCTGGCGTCGACACCGTCTTTCACCTGGCGGCCATATATTCCATCTGGATGAAAGACTGGAGCCGAATTTACGAAGTCAATATTCAGGGCACACAGAATGTGCTCTGGGCAGCAATGAAATCAAACATTGCCCGGGTCGTCTATACTAGTTCCATCGCCTCCATTGGCATTGCCCCGGGAAAGCAGCTGAGCAATGAAAAAACTCCTTTCAACCAGTATACCCTTGGAAATCACTACGTCTTGACAAAATACCTCTCTCAGCAGATTGCCCGCGGTTTTGCCGCAAACGGTCTCGATCTGGTTATCGTCAATCCCTGCTTCCCCTTCGGGACCAACGACATCGTGCCCACGCCCACGGGGCAGCTCATTGTTGATGTCCTGAAGAGCAAAAACGTGTTTGCCTTCCCCGGCGGCATCAACATCGTGGATGTGAGGGATGTTGCTCGGGGCCATGTCTTGGCCGCCAAGAAAGGCAGAACCGGCGAGCTCTACATCCTGGGTAACATGAACGTCTCCATGAAGGAATTCATGCAACTGGTTTACAAGGCGGCCGGTTTTACGGTAAGGCCGATCCTCACCGTCCCGGTGCCGATGCTGAAAATCTCCGCTTCCGTTTTTAAATATTGGGCCGACAACCTCGGTCACAAAACACCACTGACCACGCCTCCGGAAGTTAGTTACGCCTCGCAGTATCTGTTCTTTGACAACTCCAAAGCCCGAAACGAATTGGGGTTAACATTAACCCCAATCGAGGAGTCTCTCTGCGATTCTGTACGTTGGTTCCGAGAGAACCACTATGCTCCATAGATAGGGAAGTAAAAACAGATAAACCATCGGCCGAAGTAATTTAGCGACGTTTGATCGAGAAAGGAAGGCCTATGCCAAGAAAGTGTTTCAGTCTGGTGCTGGCCGGCATGGCCAGATATAATCCCAGAGGAAAGGCAATCATTTACGACGAGAAAAAAGTTACATGGAGAGAGTTGAACAACCGGGTTAACTGCTTTGCCAATGCTTAGATATCTTTAGGCATAAAAAAAGACGATCATGCCATTATTCTCTTTCACGACTGGATGATGGAAATTACCTTTGCAGTAATGAACAATAAAAGGAAAAATGATAAATGGGAAACAACAACAAAAGCTTTAAGAACTTGATGAAGGCTATTCCCAAGATTGCCACCATGGAGCAAACACAAGGGCTTTTGAAAAGCATCGTCACCCAGTGGGGAGCAAAAAATGCTCTCAAGATCATCTCCCGCACTACCAAGAAGATGGGAGTAATAGCAACCATCAAGGGAGTGCTCAACTTCCGCTTGAATAAATTCATGCCCTATCTTTTAATTTCCAAGTGGGATGTCCTCGGTGACCGCGAAGCTATCATCTCCGGAGACAAAAGAATCACCTTCAACATGTTTAAGGATCGTGTCTTTCGTCTGGCCAACGGCCTCCAGTCTCTGGGACTGAAACCTAAGGACAAGTTTGCTGAGCTCCTCTATAACGGTAACGAGTTTTTCGAGGCTTTCTTTGCCGGTTGTTTTATCGGTTGTCCCATGCCTTTTATGAACTGGCACATGAAGGGAGAAGAGCTGGCGGAAGCCATAAACAGGGGGGCTCCCAAGGCGCTTATCTTCGATGAGGAGTTCGTGGATGAAGTCCTGGCAATGAAGGATAAGCTGAAAACAGTTCGTCACTTCATCGTCGTCGGGAAAAAGGCGCCTGCCGATATGATCCTATACGAAAATCTACTCGCCAGTTCATCTAATCACGAACCGGACATTAATTTTATTGTCGCGTTGAATCCCTACACAGGCGGGACTACAGGCACGCCTAAAAACGTCAACTTCTTCGATTCCATCGGCTACGCCTTCAGCGAACTTTCGGAAGCCCCCGAGGTTTCTCTGGGTGAATATCTCCGTTACCTGGTGCTACAGTTCAGTTTTGTGTACTGGTTCGGCGGCACCACGATCAAGGATCCCGTCAGTCAGAATATGCGGTGCCTGTTGCCTGGCCCCCTCTATCATGCCGGCACTATCTCCGGCTGGGCGCCTTTCCTTCTCTTGGGCGGAACCGCCATTCCAGTACGGGGATTCGACCCCGAAGAATTTCTACAGATCATAGAGAAAGAGCGGATCAACTGGGTTTTTGTGGTGCCCACCATGCTTCAGCGTATCCTTGACCTGCCCGCTGAAGTAAAAAAGAAATACAACCTCAGCTCCATGCACTCTCTGATCTGTGCTGCGGCGCCAGCTACGCCGGAGCTGAAGCAAGCCGTCAACAAATTTTTCCGGGAGCAAGGCTGTACGAAAAACGTCTTCACGGAATTTTACGGTTCGTCGGAAACGGCTGTTACATCGGTGCTGTTGCCGGGAGACTACGAAGAAAATTCAAAGCGCTACGCCAGCGTCGGTAAAATCAGGTGCGCGGAAACGAAGATCTTTGACAAGGATAATTTAAGATGGTGCTCTCCCGGTATCGAGGGACGCATTATGACCCGTAGCCTCACGACGATCAGTCTTAAGTACGCCGGCACACCGGAAAAATTGGACTCCGTTTTCGAAAACATAGATGGACAAAGGTGGTTTGACGACGGGCTTCAGGGTTATATGGACAAGGACGGTTTTTTGTACCTGACGGGTCGCATCAAGGAAATGATCATCAGCGGTGGCGTTAACATTTTTCCCCTGGAGATCGAATCCACCATTATACGTCACCCCAAGGTGCTGGACGTAGGCGTGGTCCGTTACCCGAACCGCGAGTTGGGAGAGGTTCCGGCCGCCGTCATTCAGTTGAGGTCGGGAGAACAAGCCACCCCAGATGAGATTATCAGTTTCTGCCGGGAAAACGGTCTCGCGGGAATGAAGGTCCCCAAGGTGGTGGAGTTCGTAAGCGAGTTGCCGCGACATATCGACGGGAAAATGATAAAAAGAGAACTGGAGGACAAATATTGGCAGGGTATAGAAAAAAGAGGATAAGGAGGGGTTAAGACATGAAGGAATTTAGCACGATATCCTTTAAAGAAGTGGAATCCGGCATTGGATTAATAATTTTTAACCGCCCCGAGCAGCTTAACGCTATCAATGTGGCGATGCTGGGGGAGTTCGCAGCACTCTTTGACTACCTGTCCCAGAATGATAAGATAAGGATTCTCGTCATCACAGGAGAAGGGCGGGGTTTCTGCGCCGGGGCCGATCTCACTGATGCAATCAACTTTAAAGACACGGAGGCCTTCTCCGGTCCGGAATCATTTCTCCGCATCGCCCAGGAACGGTATTCAGCCCTGATCCTCGGCCTGAGAAAGATTCCTCAGCCCATCATCTCAGCAGTAAATGGACCCGCGGCGGGCGGCGGTTTTGCCGTAGCCCTGGCCTCGGACGTGCGTCTGGCCTCCCCTGAGGCTTATTTCGTAGCTTCCTTTATCAATATCGGCCTCTCAGGCGGAGAACTCGGTTGTTCCTACTTTCTCCCTCGATTGGTGGGACTTTCTCATGCCGCCGACATTCTCTACACAGGTCGCAAGGTTAAGGCGGACGAAGCGGAGAGGATCGGCCTGGTGAGCCGCGTGGTACCCAGGCAAGAGCTAATGGAAACCGCCCTCTCCTATGCGCGCATCATGCTGGGTAAAAGCGCCGGAGGTCTTCGGCTGACCAAGCGCGTCCTGGATCAGAATATCGACGCCCCCTCGCTGGAGGCGGCCATTAACCTGGAGAATAGAAACCAATCGATCATGGTTTTCTCCGGTGAATTCTTAAAGCTCATCGAGCCGTTCTCCAAAGGCGGCAAAGGGTAAGCCTTAAAACATATTGGCAAGAATAAAGTTAATGACAAAATCCCTCCCTCGCTTTAATATCTATTATCCATTCCTGATGGGTTGAAGGCAGAAAGGTATATTTTAATGAGGTGTGATAAAGGGTGCATCTATGAATAAACCGCGGCGCCTGGGTTTACTTTCGGACAGTCATGGAAACCTCGAAGCCACCGAAAAAGCAATCGACATCCTCACGATCCAGGGTTGTGAGCGAATTATTCATCTCGGCGATTTTTGCGATACCAACCGCCGCGACCGCCTCGAAGACATCGTCCGGCTCTTTCAGGAACGGGGTGTTATCGCCGTCAAGGGGAACAACGACTACTTGATCGAACTGGCGCTATCCAATGTTGCCGGCGAGAAATATCCCGACCAAGGGTGGATGTATGAATTTCTAAAAAAGGTGCCCATGAAGGTGGTCATGGATGATATTTGTTTTGCCCACTCATTTCCCTTTGACTACCTGCGGGCCTTTTACGAACCCATAGATGTAGGCTCCACGGAACGGGCATCCCTTCTCTTTCAGCAGATGCCCTACCGAATCCTCTTCTGCGGCCATTCCCATACGCCGGTATATTTTTGTTTGAGCTATCCGGACGGTGTTCTTCGCAAGGTGGCGCCATCGGGGGAAAAATTTTTATTGGAACCAAGCAATCGTTACATTTTTGTGGTGGGTTCCGCCGATGAAGGCGATTGCGCTGTTTTCGATGCGGAGGCATCGACCTACGAGAGGATTAATTTCTTCTCATGAAATCCTGTCATGTTCTATGCTTGAATTTAGAGAGAGTGTCCAATTAAATCTTGTCTTGTTGTTTCTTTCACCTACAAAGTTTCAGTAGAGGATAATTGTCAGAACTGAGGATTACCATTTGAAAGATTCAACGCCTGACATAAGCGGCCTACCGTAGGCAGGTCCTCTCGATGGAAATTAGACATCACCAGAACCGCGAATTAGGCGTGGCCCTTACGCTGAGTTGAATCACGGTACTTCGCTGCTCAAGGCATGTATTGCTCGCGGAGCTTGCCCGACACGTTTTGCAGCTCTGGGAAGAGCCGGTGTTTGGTAATGCTTATGTCGATCAACTCACGACCGATGCGATCTGGATCCCAGATGCTAATTCGGAGCATGTGATCCTCGTGCGGCGAACCTGTGCTAAAAAACATCTTCT
>JBEKRZ010000011.1:0-103939 GCA_049517435.1 Smithella sp.
ATAACTTCAACAAACCCTGCGGCAGGTTTGACTACTGATCACGCAACCTATGCTGTTACCGCTGGTATTTTAGCCGTGACACCTGCAGCACAATAGAATTATTAGGCAAAATTCTTTTAAAAGGGCGCTTCTTGGCGCCCTTTTTTATGTTCGGTCATTATTTCTGACAACTGCTCAATACAGTCGCTACAAAGTATCAGTAGTGGGCAGTTGTCAGAGTTGAGGATTACTGGTTGAAAGAGTGTAAAGCCCCGGCAGGACAAACCCGCCGGGGCTAAAAGTCCTATGAAACAGGGATTAGTCGTTGATTGAGCATCAGGACCTGTCAATAGACCAAATAACCCATTCCGTATCCGTTACGCACAACACCATAAATCGTTTTATCGGGTGACGCAGTCACATTTCCCGATAGTGTGCTGGCGTTATTATAGATTACTACACTAGTTGCCGAATCTGCCCACATATAGAGCCTATCCTGATTATCCACCATGACATTCACGAGATTAGCGAGGGCGATTCTGGCGGTGCTGTCCGTATCAGGGTTATACGTGACACTAAGCGTGCTGGCATTGTTGAAGATAAAAAGATTATATTCACCAGCCGATGCATTCCTGGAGCCAACATACAATTTGTTTGTGCCAGCATCTACCCATACGGTATAAGCGCTAATGCCCGTCAATGTGATGATTCTGTTTTGAGTAGCACCGGTGGTCAGCGTGCTGGCGTTGTCATAGACATACACATCCGTACCTAAATTCGCCGCATAGAGGCGGTCATTTTGCACATCGATAAATAGAACCTGTGAAGACAAGGTCAAGACGAAATCCGCTGTTATTGTCCCAGTTTGGGTGCTGGCATTATTAATGATATAGACAGATCCAGAACCCGCAACATAAAGGCGATCATGGCTATAGTCAATGGCAATACCATTTATATCTGATGAACCTGATATGGTTATGGTCCTGTTTGGCGCGATGTTGCCGGTTGCAGTTTTTGCATTGTGATAGACAATAATATTGTTAGTGTCATTATCGCTTACGTAAATCATATTACGATATTTATCCACAGCAAGTGAATCATATCTTGGATTGGGCAGGTTTACATTGGAACCGGTAATAATACGAGGGGTGGCAATTGCTTCATCAGCAAGGCTATTGATATCATTCGTTATCCTGATCGATCCAGTTTGGGGACTAAGTGTCTCTCCCCAATTGCTTGAAAAAAACATAATTCTGTTTTCTACTGCTATCACTATATAATCTTGTGTCGTACTATCTGCCGCAGTTACAGTATAAGTTACCGGACTAGTAAAATCTTGTGCCACTCCCGATACTGGGTTGATGCTTGCTCCAGTGTGAGTGATTGTCGGCACCAGAGTCGTCAAATCTGTGCCAAGGAGTACAATGACAGTTATAGTATGAGTAACTTCATTAATCGTAGTTGCTGTCGAAGTTGGGAAAGTAAATGCCGTAATTGCTTTTGCCGATAATGATGCTACTGTAACAGTTACCGTATAATCCTGTAAATGGTTATCAGCCGACCAGACTGTATAAACCACCGAATTGGTAAAGTTATTGGTTGTTATACCGCTTTGTTGAACGAATGAATTAGCGTAGACGGTGACACCGGTTGTGGTAAATGTCGCTACCAGAGCCGTCACATCCGTGCCGTAAGGCACCGTGATGGCTATTGTATGTGTTGATTCATCAATGACGCCTGTTGCCGCCACCGGAGATACAATGTTGAACGCAGTAATTGAGTTTTCAGATGATAAAAGTGCTGGTATGGAAGTACATGATGCAAGAGATAAAGATAAAATAATTAAAAATATGAGAACTAAAAACCTATATTTCATTTCTCTCACCCCTTTGATTTTCACGTGATTTAGTTTTTCCGATAATTGAGGATAATAATACACGAATAATTATTTATTAAAAGAGAAAAATAGACGAGCATCATTTATTACTGATTGAAATATTGTATAAATAGGGGAAATAAAAAAAACAACCTTACAGGAAGTAAGTCTCTGACCATCTCGACATTTAATAATTCTTTAACTTTTCTTTAACCTTCAAACATACTATTGACGTAAACACATAAAAATGTTAGCTATTTCAAAATAGCGGGTGGGTTCAAATCCCTCACGGCCCACTAGTAAAATCAATGGTTTTCGGTATTTACGCCGAAAGCCCTTTTTCGTTTCTCGCCAAATTAAGCCAAATTGACACAAAATGCGTAGCATTTTTTAACTTTACCCAAAAAGGTCAAGTAGTTTTTCGACTACGGAAATTGAACCCGAGGCCCACAATCTAACTGCACGATTTAACTATCCCATAAAAACAGTTGATACTGAATTGATACAAAATAAGTAGGAGTTATTATGCAAAAGTTAGTTTTGATTTCTTTGTAGTTCACGAAGAAGTGATTGTTAAAAAGGCAAAATTACTCTTTGCAAGTCATCAACCAGTTGCATAAAATAAAACAGAAACATCTTATTGAAATTTGAATCCAACCTGTACTCATGATGTTTGTTTCTAGCAGGATGAATGAAATCTCTGTACGACTGTATGAATCTACATGAATATTCCATCGGTTCATCAATAATAGATTCATTTCTTAGTAAATATGCTAAATGATATATGCTTTTTCTCTCCAAATCCTCAGAAGCGAAATATTTCCCGCCCTTTTTTAAATAATTGCACATATTAAATAATATGCCTTCAATGATGTTTGCTACAAGAAACATCATTGACTTGTAAAACTTTGTATCTTTATCACACAATTCCCCTAGCTTGAACAATTCATCCAGGTTTTCTAATAATATTTTCTTCAAGTTATCATCATCTTTTATACAGTTATTAATCATTTTTGGAAATAATTCTGGTTTAAAAGCTATCGCGGAAGCGCTCCTACTAAAAGGAAAGAGCAAACTTAATCTGTTTCCTATTTTTTTTCTACAAACTTTGGAAATAGGCCATAATTTATTTCTGAATATAACAATTGGCTGAATAAAACTTAAGATTTTATAAGCAGGTCTATATTCAGGATGTGTATAAAATATTTTGTCTTCTTCTTGAGCTTTTTTTAACCAAATCAAGGTTTCATCAAGATCGCCTCTTCCCATTAAGTCTTCTGCAATGTTAATTAATATATAACCTTTGTAAATTTGATAATTAAATTTCTTCTCCGAAAATAATATGCTTTTATAAACATTCCTATCGAACTCCGTAACTTTAGAACCTTGCTTGGAACCTATATGAGCGGCAAAATTACTACGATGAATTCTCCACTCTGCGTGTTCTTCATCTTCAATCACATTATTTCGGAGTAGCCATAAAAAATGCTTAATAGCACTTTCAAGATCAGTAAAATCTTTTAATTTTGAATAATCAATAGCCATAAAATCAAACACTATAAATATTTATGATCGTTTTTCTAACTATCATGATTTGCAATTGAAATCTACTACAGTAGTAACATCATTCTGCCTAACTCTTACAGGAAGAAGTTATTAATGGCGGTCCCGGCGAGAATGGGCTCCCGCCAAGCTCGTCGGAGCTAGCACCACACAACCACATCCCTCGTCCCTGCCGGTTGTGCCGGCGGGATAGTTTCCAATAGTTTTCACTATTGGATAATTCGACTTACTCTTTAATGAGCCTTGATTTTCCGAAACGTAGTGCTCGGAAAATCTTAGAGCGAATTATCCCGCCACCTTTAGGTGGCAGGGACAAACTTCATCCCGACAAGTCGAGATTCGTTTTACACAAGGTATAATTCAACCAGCGAGTCTCAGATCCCACGGCGCTATGCGCCTGGGATAATTCCACTTGCGCTTCGAACATCGCATAGCTCGTTCTTAGCGAGTGTCATTAAGATTTCCTTGACACAAAAAAACGCCCATTCTATACTTCATCCCGCAAAACGGTAGTTCTTATCAAAAAATACAATAAGGACAATTTGTTTTGGACAATAGTGGCACAAAATTAGGTATTCTATATTATCAGAGTACTCTCTAATCACGGGTATGAACCCCAAAACAAGCTTTGGAATTCATACTCTCCGCTGTGCGGGATGCTTCCCAATAGCCTTTGGCTATTGGATAATTCGACTAACAAACTTTAATGCGCTTAGCTTTTAAAGTTTGAGACTCATTACAACTTACAAATTTCAATGCATTTCGTTTTTGAAATTTGAGTCTCACAATAAAAAAAGTATAGAAAGGAATAGGAGGTATTTTATGTATCGTATTGATCTGTTAAATAAAATTTCGAAAAAAGGGCTCAGCCTTTTTACTGATAAGTATGAGTATCGTACTGATATTCCCGATCCTGACGGCATCTTGGTAAGAAGCAAGGAAATGAAAGAGATGAGCCTGCCGTCGAGTCTGAAAGCAATTGCTCGCGCCGGCGCCGGTGTCAACAATATTCCCATCGACAAATGTTCGGAAAAAGGCATCGTCGTTTTTAATACCCCGGGAGCAAACGCAAACGGCGTGAAGGAACTGGTGATCCTGGGCATGCTGCTGGCCTCCCGCAAGGTTACGGAAGGCATTGTCTGGGCCAAAGGGCTTATCGGCGAAGGCGACAAGGTGCCGGACCTGATCGAAAAGGGCAAATCCAAGTTCGGCGGCACCGAGATCCTGGGCAAGAAGCTCGGAGTGGTGGGTCTGGGAGCCATCGGCACCATGCTGGCCAATGCTGCCGATGGTCTGGGCATGGAAGTCTGGGGATACGATCCGTTCCTGTCTATCGAGGCGGCCTGGAAGCTGTCCCGCAATACCAAGAAGGCACCAAGCCTGGACAAACTCCTGTCTGAGTGCGACTTCATCTCGCTGCATGTACCTCAGAACAAAGATACCAAGGGATTCATCAACGCCGATAAATTCGCGGTCATGAAGAAGGGCGTGGTAATCCTGAATTTCGCCAGGGGGGGACTCGTGGATACCCCATCCCTGAAGAAAGCCATCGCCGACGGCATCGTGGCGTGCTACGTGACGGATTTCCCCGATGAAGAGGTCATCAAGACGGACAAGGTCATAGGCATTCCGCATCTGGGAGCCTCCACGGAAGAATCCGAAGAAAACTGCGCCATCATGGCCGCCATGCAGCTGATGGACTTCCTGGAGAACGGAAACATCAAAAACTCGGTCAATTTCCCGGAATGCGCCCTAGACAGGTCGGGCAAGGCCAGGCTTACCATTTCGAATAAGAACGAGCCCGGCATGATCGAGAAGATCACGCACTTGCTGGCGGACAACAAGCTCAATATCGCCGACATGATCAACAAAAGCAAAGGCAACATAGCCTATAACATCATCGACGTGGAAGGCGATATCAATACTGACTTGGTAAAGAAAATCCAGTCTATCGATGGGGTCGTGGCTGTCAGAGTGCTTTAATACCAAGTAGCTATCAAATATTTAAAGGTTGCTTTACCGGGCATAATACCAAGTAAGCTTTCAAAAATTCATATTAAAATTTTTGAAAGCAACTTGGTATAAGAATACTTCTGGCACGTTCTCCATTTATCAAAAAAGTATCTGGCTTACCTCTGCCAGATACTTTTTTATTTATGCGCATACCGATCCAGACATCCCCGGATATAATTCCATTTCCAGATCAATGATGATACCGCAGCTATTCACCTTTTCACTCATCATTTCAAATCTATAAGTCAATTATTATATCTTTTAAAAACTTCCCTTGATTTTGAATATTAAATAACCGACCTCCCTCCACCAGAAGTTAAGATTCAATGAAAGGAGATTTTATGAATTATGAAAAAAGGCGAAAACTACAACAAGCCAAAGGTGGGATCAAAGATTACAGTCGATCCGATAAGGAGGATGAAAGACATACAGGCTATCTCAAAAATGCTTTCAGACAATCCAAGAAACAATCTTCCTTTTGTTATAGGAACAAACAATGGCTTAAGAACGGGTGATCTGTTGAAACTCAAGGTTGGGGATGTAAAAGGCATGAAGGTAGGCGATACGTTGATTATAAGGGAAGGTAAGACTGGCAAGCGTAATATTTTGGTTATGAATAAAAGTTTTCACAAATCTCTACAGATTTATCTTGAAAAAATAAAACCTGCTAATGAGGATTTCTTATTCAGGAGTAGAAAAGGAAATAAGGCTGTAACGATTCAATGCGTCAACAATATGGTCAAGCAGTTGACGCGAACGATTAACCTGAAAGGTAACTATGGTGCTCATTCATTGCGCAAGACATGGGGATACATTCAAAGAACGGTCTATGGCGTTGGATTTGAAATACTTTGCAAGCGGTTTAATCATTCAAGTCCGTCTATAACGATGAGGTACTTGGGTATTGAAGATAAAGAAGTTCAGAATATATTGATGAACGAAGTAGGGTGAATATATTTTCTATCTCTTTCACCTACAAAGTCTCAGTAGTGGGCAGTTGTCAGAATTGAGGATTATGGATTGAAAGGTGTAACGTAGAAATCAGCCGGAGCGTAGCGATCGGCTGGATTGATTTGTTGGGCATTAAAGGTAATTATACTCCAAATTGAACAAATCGACGCTTGAAACATATGTGCGCATAGCAATGCATGCCAAGAGTTATTTGTTTTTTAGATCGATAAATATAAAACATTCCAAGTTCAGCCTTTTTTCATATAGCAGCGCAGATAACCTCCCCAGAACACATTATCATGACACTTGTTACAAGAGATGCATTGGGCTCGCTTCAAATCGCCTTCCATCCAGCGTTGGATTAGTCCAGGCTCGCGAATAAAGGGTCTGGACATAGAGACGAGATCCGTTATACCGTCAGTTATCAGCTTTTCGCTTACTTCCAGTGAACGCAATCCGCCAACCAGTATAACAGGGCTGGAGATGTTCTCTTTTATGGCCTTTGCATAGGAACGAAAATAGGCTTCCTTCTCCCGCTTATTGATACCCTTGGCGAAAGTGCGTTGCGGATTATTCGAGGCAAAGCCGCCGGTGACTTCAATTGCTGCAATTCCTGCCTGGGTCAGTATTTTAGCGATGGCAACCGCTTCATGGCCGGTCATGCCGCCTTCAATGAAATCATCACAGTTCATTTTGATAGGAACAGGAAAATGCGTGCCGATCAATTCATGCACACGCTTAAGAATGTCCAAGACAAATCGTGCTCTATTTAAAGTGCTTCCGCCATATTCGTCCGTCCTTCGATTGGTATAGGGTGAAAGGAAGTTACTGATGAGGTATCCATGACCGCCATGCAATTGAACCGCGTCAAAACCTGACTCGTAAGCCCTGCGGCATGCTTGAGCAAATTTTTCCACCATGGCGTGAATCTCTTCTACCGTCATCTCGTGCGGAACTATGTCTTTGTTTTCCAAGGGAACAGCAGAAGGGGCTATCGGTGTGCGGAGGTTGGGATTGTCCTGTCTTCCGGGATGAACGATCTGCATGGCTATCCTGGCGCCGTGCTGATGGACTTCCGATACGATATCCTGCCAGTATTTGATAAAGCGGTCATTGTCGATGGCAGCTGGGAATCCAACGCCTTCGATGTCCGGTAGATTTTTATAAGACTCAACAAGGCTGGCGCCGGTAATGATTAAAGCGATTCCTCCATCAGCCAAGTCACAGTAAAATTTTTTCAGCAAGGGGATGGGCTGGCCTTTGTTGGTTGCCATGCCTTCTAAGGTTGCTGAACGCACGAATTTGTTTCTTAATTTCATATTGCCGATAGTAATAGGTTTGAAGCATTCAAGTGTCATTTCGTTCTCTTATGCAATTATTTATTACTTTTTCTTGCTTGATCTGCCAATTCTGCTTATTACCCAGGGCGATGATTACATTGCCCCGTATTGTTTCCTTTTAACGTTTATCTAAACATTGACTACCCATTGATAAATCAGTAATTAAGGCAAAAACTAAATCACAAGCAACGACAATCAATTTTTTTTCATTCATACGTGTCCTTAATATTTGTGCACAACGGCGGAGCAAAGAGACGGTAACACTTAATATACGAACTTCACTTTTTCGATGAGTTAAATATCATAATAGCATCATTCCTTATTTTTAAAAGGGGAAAATACACAGTGTCATTTATTACGGATTGAAATGTTGTATATCCATGAAAAATCATGAATGCTCACTTACAGGAAGAAAGAAACAAAAATCCGGTTTGCGGATCGTCAGAATTATTTCTTTCACCTACAAACAAATAGATTAATGAAGTTGAGAAAACTGAAGATTTCCAATTGAAAGAGAGTAAAGTTGTATTTCTTCAATGATAAAAAAAGCCCTTCCAAGAAACGCATTTCTTGAGAAGGGCTAACACGAGACCCGCATATGCCGTCTTGTCTTTTAACTGAAGTCTATCATTTGAATTCTTGGTCTTTTAAGGCTGATAACCACCTCAAAGACTCTGTGTTTTCTTCTTTTGTTAACATCCAGTAGAATAGACTTGATTCGAACATCGCAGAATCTCGGTTGTCTAATTCTTTTCTGCATGTCTTCCAAAAAACTTGCACGCAATATCAAAGAGCGCCGCAATGCTTGCTTATTCTTCGGCTCTAGTCAGCCTATTAAATAACCGTCCTTTCGGGCAGTTTGTGGTCACCATCAATATTTCAAAATGCTTTTCTTTTTTAACTCCCCTTGAAATGATTGAACTTCCTTTCATATTTAATGTATGGATGTTTTTGTTAATGTCAATGGGTATATCAATTATTAAAGACCATTCATTTCATCTTCCTACTCCAATATATTCATTGCAGTTAGTTATTGGGAGAAATATAGTTTGTCACTATTGTTATGCAGTATTTCACATGGTATTCATTAACATTGATCTTATTAAAATTTAAATGCGGTAGGACTTTCTTTCACCTACAAAGAAACAACTTTTAAAAGCCTTGATGTTGAGGATTACTATTTGAAAGGTGCAATGCTTTGCCAATCTGAGTTTATGCTGTTATTATATAACATTAATACTTTTCTAAATATTTTATCGAGATCAATCGTGACACTCTTTTATCAACCATCCACCATCTTCTTTAATTCAGCTCCCACCTTAAAGTAGGGCAATCTTTTCGGTTTTACCTCTATAGGTTCTCCTGTTTTAGGATTTCTTCCTTTATAAGATTTATATTCCCGAACAGTGAAAATACCAAATTTACGGATTTCAATTCTGCCGCCTTTCTTAAGAGTTTCACTAAATCCATTAAAAATAAGATTCACTATTTTTGTCGCCTGTTGCTTGGTAAAATTGTATTTTGGGACTAATTCCATGATCAAATCCGATTTATTCATACCAAACTCCTTACTCGGGAAAAATCGTTGAGTAAATATCCACCTATACTTTTAACCACTCTCTACTCTAAATCTCACTAGTATCTACCACTTTATTAAGCAGTTGAACGATGTTTGTGTAACCTTTTTCTTTAGCATACATTTCCGCAGTATAATCCATATTATTTTTTGCCTTAGTATTCGCCCCTACATTAACGAGTAATTCAACGATTTTTGTATACCCAGTCATGGAAGCAGCCATAAGCGCAGTATTACCTTCATTAGTTCTCGCATTAATGTCCGCCTTTTTATCAATGAGCAATTTAGCGGTTTTTAGATAACCTTCAGTGGCAGCCTTTGTCAGCAAAGTAAGACCGTCATCTTTCGCATTTATGTCTGCCCCTTCATCAAGCAGTTTCTTAACAAGAGCCGTATCACCTACAGATATATTTTTGTGCCAGCATGTTTGTTTTATTTGCCAAACTACAAATCCTATTATTATTAAACCTATAATGGAAAACGCAAACATAATAGACATAATTATTGCTCCTTTCTTATAAGAATGAAGTTAATGCTTCACACATAATATGTATTTATTCTATATATAATTTTTGTCTATTGCAAATTGAAATGTTGAATGAATTGGGAAAATAAGAAAAACAACATTACAGGAAGAAAAAAATGAAATTCCGATTCCCGAACCAACGGAATTGTTGACTTCACCTACTTAGTTTCAGTAATGGGCAGTTGTTAGAATTGAGGACTACGATTTGTAATAAGTTATAGAGAAACCTTACTGAATCAGCGGCAGTTTTCCCTGTCTTTAGCCCAGTCTAATAATTTACAGTTTCCCAATGCACATGCTTTTTGCGCATCAGGGCAGCCAAGATCGTAGTTGCCCTGCATAAAATAAGCAACTCCCCTGTTGTTGTAGGCGTGAGCATAATCCGGTTTCAGGCGGATGGCCTCGTTGTAGTCTGTGATGGCTTGCTGACTCTGGCCAAGGTCACCATAAGCCTTCCCCCTGTTGTAGTAGGCATCGGCTAAATCCGGTTTCAGGCGGATGGCCTCGTTGTAGTCTGTGATGGATTGCTGATGCTGGCCAAGGTCACCATAAGCCTTTCCCCTGTTGTTGTAGGCCTCTACTAAATCTGGTTTCAGTTTAATTGCTTCGTTCAGATATTCAATAGCCTTTTGGGGGTCGGTACATTTTCCGCTGGAGCAAAGGGCAAATGCATTATTTAACAAATTATAAGCCAAGCCAGGTGCTGGGGCAGGTTCCGGGGTTGGGGCAGCAGGAATCTCAACCTTCGGGGGTTCAATGGCTGTTACTTGTTCTGAGCTTTTATTTGAGATTTCTTTTTGTGAAATTGTGAACAGAATGAGAGCGATAATGATAATAATTCCTATGATAGGTGCTCTATACTCGTCCCATATTTCCCCTAACTTTGTTTTTCCATCAATAGAATTTGTACCACTTTGTTTCTTTTTAGGAGGTTTGACAACAGTCCCTTGCTTAGGCGGCGATAATATGTCAAACCATTCACCACAGTTCCAACATTGTATTTCTTCGTCTCGTGTCTTTGCAGAACAATAAGGACATTTTTTCATAATCATGTCTCACTACAGTATTCTCTAACAATTAATATCCCAAATTCGCTTTTTCCGATGAGTTGAGTATTATAATAGCACTATTGATTTTTTTTAAAAGAGGAAAATAAACATACTCACTTACAGGAAGAAGTGCTTGCTGAGTTTACCTACAAAGTTTCAGTAATGGGCAGTTGTTAGAATCGAGGATTAGGGATAGAAAGAGAGTATGCTATAATCCTTCTTTTCCCTCTGATAGTTTTGTTCCTTTAGTCCAACTCTCTATAAGGCGTTTTTTTTCATCAGCTATTTCCTCATCTAGCCTTTTGTTCCTGTAATCAAATTCTTCCTGAGATATTTCTCCACTATGTAGCTTTTTTAATAACTCTTCTTGCTGAATAAGTTTTTCGCTCAGGGCAAGAACTTTATCTAAATCGTTAATAGACATTGTAATAACCCCCTTTTATGTTTAATGTTCATAAACAGATCCTTTATTGGGCTTTTTATGATGGATTGAATATCCATAATACCACTATTCATTTTTTTTAAAAGAGTAAATCACACAGCTTAATTCATTACTAATTGAAGTCTTGCATTTTCGTTAAGGTTGATGATTTGCTACTAACAGGAAGAAGTCGATTATTTGTTTCACCTACAACTATTCAGTAGTGGGCAGTTGTCAGAATTGAGGATTACGGATCGAAAGAAAGCATTCTTGACAAGGGTAGGAAATGATAAAGTCCTATGACACACCCAAAAATTTCAAACATTCTTCAAGTCTTGTGGTTACCTTGATACGAAATCCCTTATGGGTCAATACATACTCAAGAAAACTATGTCCTTTGAATTGTTCTTTCGTTTCCAATACAGACATCTTTGTTCCTATGGGAAAAGACTTGTATATCAAAGAGGATAAAGTATATATTGAAAAAACAATCGTTTCATCAATTCCCGTCACTTCCGTAATATCAAGAAAAAATTTATCCAAATTGTGTTTAAGTAACTTTTCATTTGCCTCTATTATTTTTTCTTTTGAATGATTGACATCAAAATTACCCTTCAATTTCACGAATAGATAAGTATTTCTTATTTCGTATGTTGATTCCATATTATATTTCTTCTATGATTTTTCTTCCTCTAACACACCCAAGATAATTCTATATACTGCGGCCATATTCCCGATACATTCATTTATAATGTCATCGTCAAATCACAGCGTTTGTTTTGATTTTTTAAACATTTTCAGGTTTGTGAGCTGAACGTAGTGACTCTTCTCCAAGTCGATGAGACGGTCAATGGCCTCATGCTGAGCTTTCGGCACGAAAGGTTTGATGTTTTCGTAGTAAGAAATGGAATTAAGCTCTCGGCGGGCAGCAAACTCGATGGCGGAACTGAGGTTCTTGACTGATGCCAAATCGGCTTGGATGGCCTGTTGGGTGAAGACGATGTTGTTGTCTATGTAATTCCGAAGGTATTGCGCATGCTCGCCTACATACGTTTCCTCCGGTATAGATTCCTCATTTACTATGCTGGCAAATATCTTTTCAAGCGTTTTCACATATTTCAGCTCTTCTTCTGCAAGTTCGGCAAACAGTTTTTTTGCTGTCTCATTCTTCACAAGCTGGACGGCGTATCGGTAGAAATTTGCCCCGTTCTCGTGTATCCGTTCGGCGAACTCAACGATTTCACTTGCGGTAAATAAATTCATAGCAGTCCTCCTTCATGGCGTACTCCAGAAGGTTGAGGGTTGGGTTAACAGGTTAACTTTGAAATAAGTGCTATTTAAAATAATTCTTAGGAAATTAACTGTCAAGTGATTATTTCTTTCACCTACAAACAAATGACTTTGAAAAGTTTTGATATTGAGTATTACGGTTGAAATGTTGCATTTTAATCATGTTTGACGATTTGTGGATTACAGGAAGTAAGTCTCTGACCATTTCGACATTTAATAATCCTTTAACTTTCCTTTAACCTTCAAACATACTATTGACGTAAACACATGAAAATGTTAGCTATTTCAAGATAGCGGGTGGGTTCAAATCCCACACGGCCCACCAAATAAATCAAAGGGTTTTCAATATTTACATCGAAAGCCCTTTTTTCTTATCTCGCCAAATCAAACCAAAATAAACAAATTTTGCGCCAAAAATGCGCTCATTACTTCCTGTTATCCTCAAATCATCAACCACGAAAAAATGCAGGACTTCAATCCATAATAAATGGGGCAGTTGTTTTTCCCCTTTTAAAAAAAATGAATAGTGCTATTATGATAATAATCAGCTCACGTGTTACCTTTAGGTTATCGGAAAAAGCATACTTCGAATATTAATCATTGAGAGGAAAGATGATGAAAGTAAAGAATGTTCAGAGTATTATTTGTTTAGTAATTTTTTCCCTATTTGCTAATCAGGCATGGGCAACAGACTGGATATATTTTGATACAACTTCTGTTGGAGATATGTATTATGATAAAAGTAGCATTAAAAAAACAGATAAAAGCATTATTTCTGTATGGAATAAAGATATATTAAGCGAAGAAGCAAAAACAAAGTATTTTTCAATTCTCAAGGGAATACATAAAGCACCCGACAATCCTTCCATGTTAAGTTATTATACAAAGTTGATGGAAATTGACTGCGTAAATAAAAAAATTAAAGATATTTCTGTGATTTTTTATGATGAAAAAGGTAATGTTATTTATTCGTCACCAAAAAGTGAGTCTGGTAAATGGAATGCTATCATTCCCAATACAGTTGGTGAAAAATTAATCAATATAGTTTCCTGCGAACCTGTTACTCCAAATGAGGTTGTTGTTGTTCCCAAGATTGAGAAACCTGTAGTTCCAACAAAAACAGTTGTTGCCGCTAAAGTTGAAGAACCTGCTGCTCCTAAAGAGGCCGCAGCTACCGCCAAAGCTGAAGAACCTGCTGCTCCTAAAGAGGCCGCAGCTACCGCCAAGGCTGAAGAACCTGTAGCTCCGAAAGAGGTCATTGCTGCCACTGCCGCACCCATACCTGCAGCTACATCTGTTGCCGTACCCGCTGTCACTGAGAATTTAACTCCAGTCAGCAGCAAACAAAACGAGACAAAATCCATTCCTGAAGAAGATGTTCGAAATTTGGTAAATAAGTGGTTGGCCAGTTGGCAATCAGGCGACATAGACTCTTACCGCAGTTGTTATGCATCGGATTTTCAGTCAGAAGGAATGAACTTAAATGCATGGATCGCCTACAAAACCAATGTGCGCCAAATAAGTAAAAAAATTAGTATCCGCATTGAAGATTTAAAAATATCAGCGGTTGCAAATATTGCCACGGCAGTATTTACTCAACATTACCGTTCAGCCCTGTTAAAACATTCAGGCAAAAAGAAATTAGAGTTAAGAAAAATAAATGACGAATGGAAAATATATAGAGAATTTATGCAACCATAACCACGGGGCAGGATATTGTACCCTCCGCTTCGCGGGATAATTTCCAATAACCTTTGGTTATTGGATAGTTCGACTTTATCTTCAAACTTCGCTATGCTCGTTTTCAGAGAGTCTCACTACGACTAACGCTTCCTATAGTCAGCGAGTCTCATTAGAATTGGAGTTTCGCCATAAATAAAGTACATAAGTATTAATTTACAAACCTGCTTTAAGTAAACATTGCTTTCCCTAAATACCCAAGAACTACTGTGTTAAATCGCGGTTAGTGTCTTAGTCTAAAATCTCTTTCAATCCGTATTTCTCAATTCTGACCTTTTGTAGGTGAAGTCAACAAGCACTTCTTCCATTTTATTTTCTTTTCTCTGTGATAAAAGAAACTCGGCTGGTAACCCACGATTCAGGGTTTCCATCAAAAACTTTTTCCACAAATTTTACACGATTATTTTTCCCTATAAGTAAAATTGTCGAGGAACGAGTGCCGTAAACCGGACTGGTAATAAATATGGACGACAATACCCGCTCCCATTCCAGGCCGACGCCTGTAGCGGGCAGTTTTTTGTCCGGCGGAATATGACCATCAGCTAGCAGGTCAAATAACGCTTCTTCCAATTCATTACCTTTTTTATCCAACGCGGCTTTTAAGAACCTTTTACTCCGAGATACTTTTGGCCAGGACGTATTCAGGAGATGGTTGCTCAAACCATAGATTCCCGGTTTTAGTTTTTGTTTCTCTCCGCGATTAGAAAAAACGAAAAAGTCATTATCATTGCCTAATAGCAAGTTAAAACCGTTGTACTTATCAACCTGTGAGGAAATCTTTTTCAGATAATTATCGGCGTTTTGTTTTCCGGAAATGTAACTACTGACAAGTTTCCCGCGTGAAGGAGCATCGTTTTTCAATGAGGCCGGATCGCGATAATTAGTGATAGCGGCAAATTTTCCCTTTTTGGTTACGCCCAGCCACGTACCTCCTTCTTTTAAGTCACGTCCGGCAAGCACTTGCGGTTGATCCTCCCAAAAGTCCGCTGGTGCTGATGGCCGCTCATAAAATTCATCACGGTTAGCCGCGAGAATTAAACGGTATGACGGATGAACATTGTAAGCGAATACTATCAGGCACATTGTTATAATTAACCGAAGGATTTACTTCATTATTTCCTTTAATCTTGCCATAATTTTCGTCATTGTTTCTCCCGCCGGGGCGTTTATAAAAACATCGGCGATATCATCATGACCTGTGTCTCCCATATTAATGATGACAATTTTCGCGCCGGAGCGCTTGGCATAGAGAGGCATATAAGCGGCGGGATAAACAACCAGTGAAGAACCTATCACAATAAGTAAATCGCATTCCTCGGCTTCCCTCTCCGCCGATATCAATGTATTTTGAGGCAGCATTTCACCGAAAAAGACAACATCGGGTTTGATAATACCCCGGCATTTTTCACATGCCGGAAAATGATCAGGTGATAGATTTTTTTGTCTCATCAGTTCTAAATCATAACGCTCTCCACAATCGAGGCACACGAGCCATTGCATATTGCCGTGCAATTCGTAAACTTTTTTCGGATTATTTCCCGCTTTCTGGTGCAGGTTATCAATGTTCTGCGTAATCACTGCACTTAATTTGTTCATTTTTTCCAACTCGGCTATCGCCAAGTGAGCCTGATTGGGTTTGGCATTAGTCATCAATCCGCCTTCCACAAGGTAGTACCAAACTTTCGTGCGTGTTTCGCCGGAGTTTAGAAATCTGTCAATGGTGAAATCTTCGGGATCAACTTTAGTCCAGAGCCCGTCCGGACCGCGGAAATCCGGTATGCCCGATTCCGTGCTGATGCCCGCGCCGGTAAAAACCACCAGTTTTTTCGATACCGCAATCATTTGGGCGACTTTATTTATTTTTGCTTCCATATAGTTTTTTTGCCGCTTTTTCTATAGCTTCTTTTGATCTCGCCCTGTCGCCGGATTTAATTATTTTACGAATATCTTTCAGCGCTTTTTCATAGATATCCAGCATTTTATTTGTTTCTGAGTTTTTCGTGATTATATCAATGTAAAGTTCAGAACTTTCCACAAACACTTTTTTTATAATATCGAGTTTTGTCCGGAAAATCGGCGTGGAAAATTTGTTTATTTCCGCAAGCTCAATATTCGTTTGGGCCAGCGCCACTCCCAGAGTAATCGTGTTGAAATGATTGAGCGCCTGAACAATCGCCATCATTTTATCATGCTTTTCGGGAGTTGATTCCCAGACAGCCATTTTATTTTTTTTAAATACCTTCTTTAGCCAGCCAAGCCACTTTTTCCCTCGCACCGAACATAAAACAACATTCTGCCCGGAAGCGTCTTTCAACTGCGGCCCGAAAAGCGGATGACAGCCGATGACTTCCGCCTTGGAATTGGCCAGCATCAGTTTTACCGGTTCAGTTTTAAGCGAAGTTAGATCCATTAAAAGCTTATCTTTTGTAAGCAGCGGGCCAACTTCTTTAATTATACCGGCGGTGGCGGAAATAGGCACGGCCACGACTATAACATTACAGAGTCTCGCCAAATCGTTTATTCCCAGCTTTGTTTTTCTGCCGCAAACATGAACCGTGCAGCCTTCTTTTCTCAGCAAACGGGCAAACCAGCATCCCATGCCATTGGTGCCGCCGATTATCCCCACTTTAATTTTTTTCATCAGCTTATCGCCTTTTGTCTGAGTAAATGATCCGCCAGAACGATGCTTACCATCGCTTCGCAAACCGGCACTATCCTCGGCAGAACGCAGATATCGTGTCTACCCTGAATTTCAATTATCCGCTCTTTCCCTTTGCAATCTAAAGTCTGCTGCGGCTTGGCTATCGAGGGAATGGGTTTGCAATAAGCTCTCAGTACTACTTTTTCGCCGCTTGTTATACCGGCGAGTATTCCTCCGGCGTGATTTGTTTTAAATCCTTTTTTATTCATTTGATCGTTGGCCTGAGACCCCTGTAAACCGGCCAGAACAAAACCATCACCGACTTCCACCGCTTTTACCGAACCGATGCTCATTAATGCTTTGGCCAAATCAGCGTCCATTTTGTCGAAAACAGGTTCGCCCAAACCGGCTGGACATCCGCGGACAATAATTTCCACTACCCCACCCAGCGAATCTCCTTTTTTGCGAATCGCGGTGATCTTTTTCTCCATTAAAGCCGTAGCCTGTGCGTCGGGACAGAAGAGAGAATTTTCACGCACAAATTTTCTTAAATTTTTATCCGCAGGCATTTTGCCTCGGTCAATCTCTATTGAGCCGATTGCCTGTGTGTAGGCGATGACATCCATACCTGCCTGAACAATAACTTTTTCGGCAATTGCTCCGGCGGCAACACGCGCAGCAGTTTCTCTACCGGAGGAACGCCCACCGCCGCGCCAATCACGGATACCGTATTTTTGTAGATAGGTAAAATCTCCCTGCCCTGGACGGAATACATCTTTTAATTCATTGTAGGAGGAAGATTTCGCATCAACATTTTTTATGATCAACGAGACAGGAGTACCTGTGGTTTTCCCCTCAAAAACACCGGAAAGAATCTCGACTTTGTCACTTTCCTTCCTCGTCGTTGAAGAAACTATCGTCGATGGTCTTCTCCTGTCCAGAGCTTTCTGAATATCGGCTTCGTCCAAGTCAAGCCCCGGCGGACAACCATCTACAACCACCCCCAAGGCCTTACCGTGTGACTCGCCCCATGTTGTAACGCGAAAAACGCTGCCAATTTGATTACCGGCCATAAGTTACTCCCGTAATAAATTATTTCATACCAACTTTTTTACTTTTAGTGGAGCTCCCTCCGCCAGGAGCCGGAGACTCCCTAAAATAATGAGACCCAAGCTTCAGAAATTGAAGTTTGCAGGTCGAATGAATGAAGCTCAAATATTACAAACGTAGTGCCGTAATATTTGCAAGTTGAATTCATCCCGCGAAGCAGAGGATAACGCGACCTCCCGCGATCACGTCGCATTCATCCCCTGGGATTCCCAATCGCGGGATTAATCTTCGCTAAATTCCCCGATTTTCGCAAATATTGATAAATTTCTTCCGCGACCTGCACAGCACTCTTGCTTGCCGTATCCACAGTATGGTCCGCAGCGTTCTCATATAAAAGAATCCTCTGTTTCATCATATCTACAGTTTCCTGAACAATATTTCCAGCTGTAAACTGCGGCCGTATCGCCGCGCTTTGAGCATCTTTGTTGAGCCGGTCAACAATGTCCTGCAGAGGGGCATTGAGCCAGATAATCACGCCTACCTGCTTTAACAAATCTACATTTTCTTGGGCAAGAACAACCCCACCGCCGGTAGCAATAACACATGCGCCTTTTTGCGCCAGAGTTTTTATTGTTTCTTTTTCCTTCGCGCGGAAAAAATCCCACCCGTGAAGCGCCACAATTTCTTTGACCGGCATAGCCATACTTTTTTCTAGCATCGCGTCGGCATCCCAAAAAGCAATTTTCAGCTTAGCGGAAAGAATTCTACCCACTGTGGACTTCCCGGTTGCGCGGTAACCGATCAGGACAACCTTCATATCTTTTTTAATTCCCCCCAGAACGAAGGAAATGATTTATCAACGCATTTTTTATCGCTGATTTCTATGCCGCGAACAACTAGACTGGCAATGGCAAAGCTCATTGCCATGCGGTGGTCGTTATATGTTTTGATTTCTACCGGCTGCATTTTCCCTCCTTGAATAACAAGACCTTCCGGCATCTCCTGAGCTTTAATGCCGGTGCGGTTCAATTCCGCAACCAGAGCTGCCAGCCGGTTGCTTTCCTTGATTCTTAAATGCGCCACGTTATTGATAACCGTCCGGCCTGAGCGGAAGGCCGCCAGCACCGCTAAAGTAGGCACCATATCCGGCATATCATTGAGGTCGAAAGTAAAATCACCATCAGCCAGATTATTTCCGGAAACTTCCACCCAATTTTCTCCTGCACTCATCTTGCAGCCCAGTTCTTCCAGAACATCCAGCAGGCGAATATCTCCCTGCTTGCTTTGCCGGTTAATTCCGATAACTCTAATTGTTTTTTTCAAAAGAGCCGCGGCCAGAAAAAAATAGGAGGCGCTGGAAGCATCTCCTTCCACGCGATATTCACGCCCCTGATAAACTTCCCCTGCTGTGACATGATATTCATGTTTCCCTGTCTGGGTAATCTTCGCGCCGAAATCTTTCATTACGGCGATCGTCAAATCAATATAAGGAGTGGAAACGACGCCGCCCTGCAAAGTTAAATCCATGCCTTTAGGCATATAAGGCGCACAAAGAAGCAGCGCCGAAACGTATTGCGAGCTTTCAATATCCCGCAGAGTTATCTTTCCTCCAGTCAGGCCATTGGCATTTATTTCCACCGGAGGACAATTGTTATTGGTAAGAATGTCAGCGCCCATCTCCTTCAGCGCTTCTACCAAAGCTCCTACCGGCCTTTCACAAAGACGCTTTTCACCGGTTAAAGTATATTTGCCTTCACCCAGACATACCAGTGACGTGAGAAATCTCAACGCTGTACCATTATTTCCCAGAAACAATTCTTTGCCGCTGTTCACAATTTTGCCCGCTGTACCGGAGATAAAAAAACCTTCTTTCGAAGAAGCAATTTTTGCACCTAACGCCCGTAATCCATCAATCAGATACAGCGTGTCCTGAGAAATAAGAACATTGCTGATAAAAGAATTATCCCGTGCCAAAGCAGCGGTCACAAGCACCCGCTGACTCAGACTTTTGGAACCGGGAACACAAACAGTGGCATGCACTTCCTTAAAATGAGCGTCGTCTTTATTCAATTTCAGTCAACCTTTCCAATATTACTTTTTTCATCAGAGCGCGGGGAGGTTCTTTTCCCGTCCACAACCGGATTTGCTCTGCGCCCTGATTCACAAACATATCCGCACCAGAAAAAATATGACAGCCCTGTTTTTCGGCATCTGCTAGTAATTTAGTCTTGAGCGGATTGTAGATAACATCCATTACATATTTATACCCCCCCAGCGCCAACGCCTTTACCGGCGATTTATCCTTAGGATACATACCCACAGGCGTTGTGTTGATCAGGCAGTCGGCCTTGATCCTGCCGATTTCGGCAAGAGAATAAAACGGGCAATTCAATTTGCCGGAAAGAATCTTTCCTTTTTCCGGTGTTCGATTAGCAATAACCGGAAATCCGCCCTCTTTCATTATTCCATACACCGCCGCTCGCGCTGTTCCGCCCGCGCCAATGATTACAAAAGTATTGCCTTTAACTGACATTGCTTCTTTGAGTGTAAGAATCAGTCCCAGCCAATCGGTATTGCAACCGGTCAGGCGGCCGTTGCTGTTGATAATCGTGTTTACCGCTCCGATCTTCAGCGCGTCCCCGTCAATATCATCCAGATATTCCATGACCGCGACTTTAAAGGGTATAGTTACACTGGCGCCCCGGATATTCATTCCCTTCATACCCCGCAACGCGCCGCCTAAATCATCAACGCAAAACGCACTGTAGTTTCCTTCGATTCCCATTTTCTTCAAAGCCGCATTGTGCATCAATGGAGAGAGGCTTTGTTTCACCGGATTTCCCAGTAAAATGTAATTTTGCAGCAAAGACTTATGCAAAGATAAAGCCTGCACCAAAGGCTCATTTCTCCTGACATTGAACCATTCTGAAAATTGTTTCATCTGACAAACGGTAAACTGTCCCGGCGCAGATTGCCCTTCCCGCTCCAGGGTGGCAAAACTCAAATAATTACCCAACTGAGGAGCTACGGCACGACTGATGCGGCCTTTATCTCCCATGCACAAGGAAATAATTTCTGGAGAACGCTTCCGCGCATAGGGAATCAAGCCGAGAGTTACTAGATTATCTTCAACAGTCCTCGCCGTGGTAACTATTTTCACTATAGCCGGTTTGTATCGAGCGCATTGATGAAATATCTCTTTTAATTTTGTCAGAGCCGGTGTTTCTTTAAGATTATGGTAGGATACTATAATTTTTGTTTTCCCCCGGTGTTCTGCACAAAAAGACTGGAGATCCTTAATTGCCGCACGTCCTTCCGTAAGTTCTATATCAACAAAGTCCGCACCCAGTTCAATTGCCTCTTTGAGTAAAGCTATTTTCCGGTCCATTGTCTTTTTACCGGCGCTTTTGATAACTGCTGTCCCTCCGGCAGGAGCCGCCTCCTCTTTTTTGCGGCACGTAACAATTATTTTAATCAAACTGGAATTGTCGCGGGCGGTAGAAATCAATTCCGCAAGCGATCCATCCTCGATCAAATCCATTCTCAATTCGATAAAATCGGCAAGCTGGCAACTTCTTTCTATGGCATGCAAAGCTTCTTTTTTTTTGCCGGCCGTAATGGGAATACAAATCATAATGTGCCTTCACTTTTCGGATATGAGCCCAGTATCTTTAGAAAAGTTGTTTTTTTCTTCAGCTCCAACAGACAGCTTTTTACATGTTTATCCGCTACATGGCCTATCATATCCACAAAAAAGCTGTATTGCCACAATTTATCTTTGACTGGATGCGATTCTATTTTCGCTAGATTAATTTTTCGCCGTGCGAATGAGGCCAGCGCGCTGTGCAGAGAACCCGGGGAATGAGGCGTGGAAAAAATCAAGGAAGTCTTATCATTGCCCGTAGCTTTACTTTCTCCTCTGCCTATAACCAAAAAACGCGTCATATTGGAAGAATTATCTTCAATGCCTTCAGCCAACGTATTCAGGCCGTAAATTTGGGCAGCAAGAGAACTGCCTATCGCGGCTTCATTCTTCTTTCCCCGCACCATTTGAACCGCCGTGGTTGTGCTTTCCGCTTCGCCCAGCATGCAATTGGGCAGATTGGTTTTTAGCCATACCTGACACTGTGCCAAGGGCTGCGGATGAGAATAAATTTTCTTAATATCCTTCATGCTCTTGGCCGAAGAAATAAGGCACTGGCTGATACGCAGAAAAATTTCCGCTCTGATTTTCAGCGGTGTTGTGATCAGCCGGTCAAGTGTAACATTCACCGATCCTTCCAGAGAATTTTCCACAGGAATAACGCCCCAATCTACGGAGCTTTTTTCCACTTCATCAAATACACGATCAATCCTCGGCTGAGGAAAATAATGGCTGGAATCACCAAAGTGCAAACGTGCCGCTAAATGAGTGAAAGATGCTTCCGCACCAAAAAAAGCAACAGTCGTCGGTTTTTGCAGGCCGCGTGATGCGGAAATAACTTCCCGGAAGATCGATGTTACCGCTTCACGCGGCAGAGGACCGGAATTTAGTTCCTGCAGATAGCCGTGAACCCTTGCTTCCTGAGCGGGGTCGTATACGTCGATTCCGCCTTCGCCTTTAACCTTGCCGATCTGGACTGATATCCGCGCCCGTTCATTCAACAGTCGGATAATTTCCCGGTCTTTCTCTTTCATTTTTTCCCTTAAGTCTTCCAACTTTCGCAGTTTCATTTCTTCATCTCCTCAATCATTGCCGTAATAAGTTTCGGCTCAATACTTCCACTGATAAAAGGCATCCCTATTTTCTTTAACAAAACAAAATGGATTATGTCACCTTTTTTTTTCTTATCCATCCGTAACAGGGGGATAATACTATCGCCGGCAAAAGACTTTGGTATTTTCCCGGGCAGGCCCACACTGCGGATAAGCGCTTCGATGCGTTTGGTCTCATTGCCTTCAAGGTAGCCCATTTTTTCGGAAAGACGCGCCGCCGCGATCATTCCCAGAGCTACGCCTTCGCCATGCGTTATTTTATATTGGGAAATTGTTTCCAACGCGTGCCCCAGCGTGTGGCCGAAATTAAGAATACGCCGCAAACCCTGCTCTTTTTCATCAATTTCGACAATTGATTTTTTGATTTGGCAGCAGTTCTCGACAAGACTAAGCATTAGTTTCGGGTCTTTTGACTTTATCGCGTCCATGTTGCTCTCCATAATGCGAAACATTTTTTCATCGTCAATAGCGCCGTATTTAATTATTTCCGCCAGCCCGTTATTAAATTCTTTTTCCGGCAGCGTTTCTAAAAAACGCAAATCCGCGAAAACGGCACATGGTTGGTAAAATGTCCCCAGCAGATTTTTTCCGTGGGGAAGATCAACGCCTGTTTTTCCACCGATGCTACTGTCTACTTGTGCGATCAGCGTGGTTGGAATCTGGATATAAGGAACACCTCGCATAAATATGGAAGAAATAAAACCCACAATGTCGCCGACAACTCCGCCGCCTAAGGCAATCAGACAAGTCTCTCGGTCAGCCTCTAATTTAAGTAATTTTCCCGCAATATCCAGCACGGTGTTAATATTTTTGGAAGCTTCTCCGGCGGAAAATTCGATCATGTGTATATTTAATCCGGCATCTTTTAAACTGGAGAGAAGCTTTTGCCCGTAAAGACTGCCGACACAATTGTCCGTAATCACCACATAACGCCCCGCTTTATGGTTTTTGGCAATGATCAGCGCCATCCGGTCGATTATGTCTTTACCGATACTTATTTCATAAGATGATAGAACCTTTTTATCAAGATTAACTTTTATCGATCGCATATATTCACTTCCTTATTTTTTCTTTTTCCAACTATCGTTACCTTTATACAGAAATTCCTTATTATTTTTCAACTCACTTTTGTAAAAAATCCGTGAAGACACCTCCGCTTTGAGTCGGGAATTCCAAGTCGTGAAATTAATGTCTCATTACCGTGTTAATTGCTCTTAATTCGTCCATCAATTGATAGAACTTTTCCGGTTTCAAAGATTGCATTCCGTCGGAAACCGCTTTTTCCGGTTGGGGATGAACTTCCACGATAAGACCATCGGCGCCGACAGCCGCCGCGGCACGAGACAGTGGAATTACATATTCCCAATGACCGGCAGCATGGCTGGGATCGACAATAACCGGCAAATGCGTCAGACCCTTTAATACCGGAACGGCGCTTAAATCCAGAGTGTTTCTTGTGGCTGTTTCAAACGTCCTGATGCCGCGTTCGCAAAGAATCACCTGAGAGTTGCCCGCTGAAAGGATATATTCCGCCGACATGAGCAGCTCTTCGATAGTGGTCATCATCCCTCTTTTTAAAAGCACCGGCTTTTGCGAATGGCCGACCTCTTTTAGCAAGGCAAAATTCTGGACATTGCGAGCGCCGATTTGCAACATGTCGGCATAAGATTCCACAAGATCAACATCAGCGGGATTGACCACTTCGGTGACTGTCGGCAGACTCGTTCGCTCGCTGACCTGACTTAATATTTTCAAGCCTTCTTCTTCCATACCCTGAAAGCTGTACGGCGAAGTGCGCGGTTTGTAGGCACCTCCTCTAAGAATCTGAGCGCCTCCTTTTTTGACAACATAGCCGCTTTCCAGTAATTGTTCTTCGCTTTCAATCGCACAGGGGCCGGCTATTACCACGAACTCCGGACCACCGATTTTAATTGGACCTACGGAAACAATTGTATTACCGTCGTGCGATTCACGACTTGCCAACTTATATGGTTTTAAAATAGGCACGGTTTTTTCCACCCCCGGCAAAGATTCCGCATGTTTGAGAATTTCCTTGTCGCGATTGTCACCGACAGCCCCAATGATTGTCCGTTCAACACCGGTTGAAGGATGCGCTTTGTATCCGACAGATTCAATCCAGCTAATCACATCTTCAATTTGTTTTTCGGTTGCTTGATTTTTCATTACAATGATCATGATTCTCTCCTCCTGAAAACTAAAAAAGGCCAGGGCTTTTGCCGCCATGGCCTTAAAAAAAGAAAAGCCATAGGAGCTCTTTCGATCCACCCATGGCTGTTTTGGTTTACTTTACGTTAACAAGTCCTCCTCAGCGACGGGCAGACCAATGCAAAATAGGTATAAAACCAATAACCATAAATATTGTTGCTTGCATTTAGTTTTCTGTCCATCGTGAAAAACCTATCCTCTATTTGATAGTTGTATAATCAAACTAAAAATATTTGTCAAGAGAAAATTTAAAAAATGTTAGTTTGATCTGTCTAAATTATGTCTTCATTCCTGAAACGCCAAAACAGCAGCGCACTGAAAATAAGACCGTAGATAAGAATGTTGATAAGTGGATAGATAGATCCGATTTCGGGAAAACCTTCACTGCCAATAAATGAAGACGCAAAATGCTGCGTGCCGGAAAGTTTCGGCCATAAATAGTAGACAACCCTCCACGCTGTCCAGTTCTGCTGCGATCCCTGTTGCTGCATCATCGCCTGCGCCATTGGACTATGGCTTATAGCGAATATACCGTCGGCCACAAAGCTGACGATACCGATGCCCATAATACAAAGAAAAGCGGCTATGTCGGGCATCATCAGCGAGAATAGGAGCACAGCAATAACCACAAAGAGCAGATTGAAAGAGCAGAGCAATGAGGCAATTAAGTATCCGGGTATTACAACCTTCAACGTTATAGAGGCAGTCAGGAATATAATGGCGTGGAGAATAAACATGAAGAAGGCCGACAAAACCCACAACCCCAGTACTTTTCCTATAACGTACTGCCACCGGGTAATCGGTTTGGAAAGAATGGACGATTGCGTCCCCTCATCCCGGTCGCGTCTAAACACGCGCATGGAAAACAACGCCGTCAGAAGCATCACACCTACAGCAATAACGTGGAAAGTCGCTCTCGACACTGATCCGACAATGGTTCCGGCATCGAGCTCCTGTCCGTTAACCATATAATTACCGTGATAACAACCACGCATAAGAAAGACTAATGTAACGCAGATAACAAACATGACGATAAAGCTTCGCTGACGAACTTCATCGGTAAGGGTATATTTCGCAATTTTAATGATAGGGGAAAGCGCTTGCGGCATTTTAATGTCAACCTTTCACAAATTTTACAAACACATCTTCCAGCGTATCACCGTCTTTGACCAGGGTGGAAATTTTATCCTTCACCAAAAGCCTGCCGCAATTGATTATTGCGGCGTTATCGCATATTTTTTCAACTTCCGACAGCAGGTGGGAATTAAGGAAGATCGTCATCCCTTGGTTTTTAAGCGATTCCAAAAGCTGGCGTATTTCTCTGATCCCGATGGGATCAAGGCCGGAAGTGGGTTCATCGAGAATCAACAACCGCGGATTTCCTATAAGCGCGGCACCTAGTCCGAACCGCTGAATCATTCCCTTGGAATAGGTGCTCGTTTTTGTGTGTTCCCTGCCCTGCATGCCTACAAGCTCGACGATGCGCCGGCATTGATCCGCCGCTTCAGACCGGCTTATATCCAATAGTTCCGCACAGCGTTGCAGATACTGCCATCCGGAAAGATGCGGGGGAATATGATAGTTCTCGGCCAGATAACCGACTGCCGTGCGGCTTGCCGCATTCGTGCTGGGAAGACCATTTACCGACAAGTTTCCCGCTGTCGGTTTTGTAAAGTCCAGCAGCATCTTAACGATTGTCGTCTTTCCCGCGCCATTGGGTCCAAGAAGAGCAAAATACTCACCTTTATTGACGGAAAAGGAGACGTTGTCGACAGCGGCAAGGGAACCATATCGTTTGGTTACGGCATTCAATTCAATCATTGGGAAATTATATGTACTCCAATCTGGTATGTCAATAAAATAGTGGCCACAAAATGTGAGATGCTGTGTTGATTTTTGTTGTCGAACATCTACATCAGGTCAGGAAAGACTCTCGTTGTCTTGCACAACGGGGGGAAGTTAAATTATTTACCACAGGGACCGATGTCCATGATGATTACGGAGTGGTCAACAAGGTCAACGTCCCATCAGAATTGATTTTATAGGCCCAGATACTGCCGCCACCCATATTTCCCACATAGGCAAATCTCCCCAACGGGTCAACAGTGATGGAGGAAGGAAACGTCAGCCCAGTAGCCACTGCTGTTCCCGTGCCCAATGCCCCAGTGGTTTGATTGATGGTATAGGCCCAGATAGTGCCGTCCTCCGAATTTGTCACATAAGCAAATTCCCCCACTGGGAGTTTAACAGTGACGATGGAAGTAGGACTCGTACCGGTAGCCACTGTCGTTCCTGCGACCAATGTCCCATCACTCTGGATGGTATATGCGGAGATAGTGTTGGAAGTTTCATTTGCCACATAGACAAATTGCCCTGATTGGTCAACCGTGACAGAGGTGGGATACGTACCGGTAGGCAATTCTCCTAAAGGGGCCAAATCTCCGTTACTAGAGATGAAATAAAACCGGATAGTACTCTCGCTCATATTTGTCACATAGGCAAATTCCCCCACTGAGAGTTTAACCGTGATGATGGAAGCAGGACTAGTACCGGCTGGGAACGGGCTATTTACGAGTTCAGTCAATGTCCCGTAAGTCGGATCTATGGTATAGGCCGAGATAGTGTTGTCACCCATATTTGCCACATAGACATGCCCTGACTGGTCAACCGTGACGGAGGTGGGATAATTCCCGGCAGCCACTGTTTGCAAAGGGGATAATTCCCCGTCAGTAATGGTATAGGCCAAGATATTGCCGCCAACTGTATCTACCACATAGGCAAATAGCCCTGACGGATCAACAGTAATGGATGTAGGGTATGTCCCGGCAGAAGGGCAAATGATTCCAGTGCTTCCTCCGCAGATGGGGTTTAATGCTCCGCTACTTGAATCGATGTTATAGGCCGAGATAGTGCCATCCGTATTTGCCGCATAGACATATTTCCCGAACGGATCAACAGTAACGGATGTAGGACCCGTCACACAGCTAACCACCACGTCGCTCACAGGTGCACCGTTGACTGTGCCACTACCGTTGCTGACAGAGCAGGTCTGAGACGGATTGGTCGGCTGAAAGTTCGGTTTCACCCTAATGGAGTAGGTACCCCCGTCGGTCAGTGGCGTCTTAAAGGAGAAAGAACCATCGGCAGATACGCTCAGATCATCCCCGCCATTGTTCTGCAACACCATCCCGCTGCCGACCATACCACTGACCGCGCCGCTGACTGTGTAAGTGTATCCGGGGCTGGTACCGCAGGATGCCAAAACAGCCACCAAGCCAACAGCCCCTATGGTACTGGCCAACATCCTCAAAAAGACTCTAAGTTCACGTTTTTTCTCCATAGACAGCGCCAACATTTTTTCTCCTCGTATGCTGATTGCGGATCATTATTAAAATTGATTAAGTATTACTTTTTAGCGGTGGGAGTATATGAAGAATTGTCTTGCATGTCAATTAAATATTGACCCCAAAATGTGCAGCGTGATGTGCCGATGTTTGCCGTCGGGCGAAGTAGCCGATTTGCTGTTTTCAGGAAGAGGTGTTTATTGGAAACAACTACGAAGCAATAGATTCATGAAGCCGGAAAAATTGAAGATCAATTCTCAATTTTGACAGCTGCCCACCACTGAATAGTTGCAGTTGAAGTCAACGTTCCTGATGATGATTTGATTTTTCAAAGCAGGAGCCAAGGGATTCCAAGTCGCGGGATTGCCATATCATAGTATTGACAAATTAAACGGACAAATATATTTATAAAGACGAAAAAAGTTGTTTTAATGAGACAAGAGATCGAAACTTTTTCTTTGGATGAATCGCTCGGATTCTGGCTTTACCGCAGCCATATTCAAGTGTCCGCTTCTTTGCGCCAGACTTTTCAGGATGCGGGTCATGATTTAACGCCGGAGCAATGGGCGGCTTTATTGGGCTTGCGGGAACAAGAATGGCTGAATCAAAGTCAGCTGGGAGAAAAAACTTCCAAAGACCGTCACAACATTAACCGCATTCCCAAACGACTGGACAAGCGGGGATATATTGAAAAACTACATGATAAAAAAGATAAACGCGCTTTTCACGTTTATTTGTCACCGGCAGGGCGCAGTCTTATAAAGAAATTGAAACCGGTAGTCTTAAGTCACCGTGATCGCTTGTGTAAGAGTTTTAGTAAAAATGATTTGCTGAAGATAAGCGATTATCTTTCTCATATAGTTAATAATCTGCGATGTTCGTAATTATGTAAAAAATAATACGTCGAAATAGAAAAAAGCTGATACGAATAAACAAATGAATAAGGTAGTTTCAAGCCGATAGGAAGAATATGAAAAAAATGGGGATTTAGAATAGTTGTTGTTACCGTAATCGCCGCCGCGGTTATATGTGGAATTGTATATTTCATTCACTCCCTTTCTCGTGAACGTACTGATGATGCATATGTGGCGGGCATTAAAATTTGGAGGAATATCAAAATGAAAATATCATATAAAGCTGCGCTTCTATCTGCTTTTGTCTTTCCCGGCGTTGGTCAACTCTATCTGAAAAAATTTTGGAGGGGAATAGTTATCATGCTTATTATCCTTACCGGATTAGGCTACATCATCTTAGCGGTCGCGATATCCGCGCTCAGTATCCTTGACGATTCTGTGGTTAAGTTGCAGAATGGTGCCACGAACCTGCAAGAGCTATCCAATATTGTCGGATCAAAAATGTCAACCACAGATACCTATCATGACGCTGTTTTTTACCTTATTGTTTGCTTTTGGATATTTGCTGTCATAGATGCTTATATAATCGGAAAGGAAAAAGAATCCCGAGACGAGGAGATTTCTCCGTTGTAATTACTTTTCCGTCCGGCTGAATGACAACGGAGTGAATTTCTGTTTCTTTCTTCCTGTAATGTTGTTTTTCTGATTTTCCTAATTCATACAACATTTCAATCGGAAATAATCAAAAACTGCTGAACTCTAACTTAACATATGGTACAAGTATTGAGGGAAGGTCATTATGCTAAATAAGATAAATATTAGTCCTAAGGAACAGATTCTGATTGTATATATCGTTCTGGCAGCGGTTACACTTGCTGTTTTCTGGCAGGTGAATCAATTTGACTTCGTCTACGATGATGTAGTGTATATCACACAGAACAGAAATATCCAGTCCGGAATAACACTGGACGGATTTCGCTGGGCGTTCAGTACAAGATATGCCGACTTATGGAACCCTCTGATATGGCTATCGCTGATGTTCGATTATCAGCTTTTTGGTTTGAATGCCGGCGGCTATCATATGAGCAACCTTATCCTGCATATACTGAGCACTCTGTTGCTCTTCTGGCTTTTTAACCGCATGACCGGCACCATCTGGCGTAGTGCTTTTGTCGCGGGACTCTTCGCGCTTCACCCGCTGCATGTGGAATCGGTTGCCTGGATTTCTGAAAGAAAAGATGTCTTAAGCGCCTTTTTCTGGATGCTTACTTTGTGCCTGTATGTTTATTTCACTGAAAAACCGGTTGTAAAAAGATACATGCTTGTTCTTTGTGTTTTTGTCTTAGCCCTGATGAGCAAACCTATGGTTGTTACTCTACCGGTGGTTATGATCTTGCTGGATTACTGGCCGCTGAGACGATTTGAGTCTAAGAAAGGCAATTTGATTTTATGGCAGTTGAGAGAAAAAATACCTTTTTTTATTTTATCCGCGGCTCTTGTTATCATTACATTTTACACTCCAAACGAACAGGAATCATACATAAAAGGTTTTCCTCTGAGTTCCCGAATCGCCAATGCACATGTTTCTTTTATGACTTATCTGGGAAGAACATTCTGGCCTCATGACATGGCTGCTTTCTATCCTTTTCCAGCTCAAATTCCGACCTGGCAGGTCATAGGAGCTTCTCTACTGATTCTCATTATAACCGTGACCGTCATTGTAATGATGAAACGTCTGCCCTATTTATTTGTCGGATGGATGTGGTATGCGATAATTATTTTGCCGGTTATCGGAATTATTCAGGTCTCAGTCTACCCATACGCGATGGCCGACCATTACCATTATCTGCCCTCTATAGGCATTGCGGTTATGTTGGCATGGGGAATACCGTCTCTGATTGAAAGTGCAGAAGTAAGAAAAAAGATTTTATTCCCGGCAGGAGTAATCTTTCTGTCCATCATGGCGTTTTTATCCTGGAATCAATGCGGCTACTGGGAAAATAGTATTAAGCTTTGGAAACATGCATTAGAGGTAACAAAGAATAACTATCGGGCGCACAACAATCTCGGTCTTGCTCTATCTACTGAAGGAAAGATTGATGCGGCTATCAATCATTATAACAAAGCAATACGCATAGCAACGGATGATGTCTATGCGTATAACAACCGGGGGATTATATATGGTGAACGAGGCCAGTATAAACTGGCCATTGAGGACTTCAATAATGCCATCCGCATAGTACCGACTTTTGCCGAGGCTTATGCTAACCTGGGGTTTACTTACGCTAACCTCGGCCAGTATCAGCGCGCTATTGAGGATTACAACAAGGCCATCCGTTTAAAACCGGATTATGCCGAGGCCTATATGAATCGAGGGGTTGCTTATTTAAAACAGGGCAACAATGCATTAGGCTGCTATGATGCGCAAAAAGCGTGTGCATTGGGAAATTGTAAAACATTAGAATCTGCTAAAGGCATTGGACTCTGCCGTTGATTTGATGGTGGACTCAAAAACTGAAATTTTATTATTTCAATTCCAAATCAAAGATAATATTTATGCCTACAAGGAGTAGGCACCGGAGGCGTATATGAAAATACGTTAAGGAAGCCGACAACCCCGGCCTCCGCCGGGGCAGGCTGTGCCAACAAAAATAGCGCTTTGATTTAGAATTGGTATAAGTAATTTCTTCAAACGCGAAAGAAAAAGTTCAACTTATGAAAAAAATCTTGAGAATAGGATTTATCGGTACTCTTCATATGACGGTTTACCTGTGGCTGCTGCCTTGCGTGATTCTGCCGAAATTCGGAAATTTAGGCACAAAAATCACAGTGACCGTATTGATACTGATTTCCCTGATTGTATTATCCAGCCTGATTATTAAAAAAAGAAAGTAGAATCAGCGACTGAAATACTATAGAACTACGGTAAATCTGATGGCAGTTGGACAAATTTCCCATGTTTTACCCACCAGGCTTTTAGTCTTTATTACCACAAATTACCTAGGTGTGTTTTTTGTTTCTAATTGATATTTAAGCATAATTTTATCTTTCCATTTTTATCGAATTGATATAGGATTGCACAAAATATCGGAAAAAACCTATTGGGTATATTAATTGTTGTGCAGGAATAAGCGATTTAAAACGTAAAAGGAATGCAATGAAATTATCATGGCAAATTGAAGAAGATGACATTCAAAAGGTTAAATCATTTTACGAAACGCAAAAAAACAATGCTTTTGTTTTAAATCGTATTGAACGCAACGTGAAAAAGAGCCTTCCCAAATTCACAAAAGAACTTTTCTGGGAAGCCATGATTTCATGTTTGATTACCACGCAGCAGCGTTCTGGTCCGGATAGTTCTGTTACAAAATTTATTTGCACAAAGCCTTTCCCTTTAAATTATCAAAAATGCAAACTCGCAGATAAAATTCAAACTACTGTAGAGGAAACGATAACGGCATTTGGTGGTTTGAGAAGAGGTAAAACAATTGGTGAAGAAGTTGAATTCAACTTTCTATGGCTTGAAGCTGGCGGCTGGAGTATCGTAAATGGTATCGTTGAAGACATGATCATCAACCAGACAATTGAAACAGAAAGAAAATCCTCAGAGATCATAATTGATAATCTGAAAGGTTTTGGCCCTAAACAGTCCAGAAATTTGCTGCAATCCCTCGGCCTAACGAAATACGAAATCCCAGTTGATAGTAGAATTACAAAATGGCTAACGGCTTTTGGATTTCCTATTAAATTATCAGCAATGGCGTTGTCGGATAAAAATTATTATAATTTTGTGTTGGATGGTTTTCAGAAAATTTGTGGGGCCTCTGGTGTTTTTCCTTGTGTCTTGGATGCTGCTATTTTCTCAAGTTTTGATGAGGAATGGCCTGAAGATAAATTGGTATGGTGAAAATATATTTTATGGTTAGCACAACAAGTCGCAAGAGCCGATCGCAGCCCGCTGGGCTGCTCCGGCTCAGCTTTTCGTAAAAGCAGCAATCAATAATCTATTATTTCAATTCCAAATCAGAGATGATATCGAGGCGGCAGTGAAACTCGAATTACAGTTACGCAGTGAACTGGAATTCGTTAGTTGAACTGTCCCGTTTCAGTGGGGCGAGGAGTAGGCGCCGGAGGCGTATATGAACATACGTTGAGGACGCCTCCGACCCCGGCCTCCGCCGGGGCAGGCTGTGCCAACAAAGATAGCGCTTTGAGTTGGGATTGAAATTAAGTTTCTTCCAGTGCCTTCCGGCACTCACTAATCAGCGCTTTTTTAGAGACGCCCAGATTAATGATATCCCAGGGCAGAATTTCCTCAAATTGCTTTTGGCGGTAAACGTAGAAGTCGGGATTGATATTTACTTCTTTCAGTGCCTGCGCCCAGTTTCCCTCCAGACGATTCACAGCCAGCAATATTTCGCCCACCCGGCGATCACCCAGAGAAAGCAGGGCCTGAACATAGTTCCACTTTGGAACATCGTGAATAACCTTTATCTGCTTATCCCGGCTAAAAGCATTCCCTATCTTTTTAATTTTTTTACCGGTGACATGGACATCGGCCAGAGCGCACCACTGCAAAGGAGTTGCCGGTTTGGGAATAAATTGATTGATGCTCAGCGTAATGCGCCGGAACTTTTTTTTGCCCTGAAAATGTTGCAGAGCGTGATGTTGAATTTTTCTGGTAAGCTCAATGATAGCATCAATATCCTGTTCTTCTTCTTTGGGCAAACCAACCATAAAATAAAGTCGCAAATTGGGAATTTCTTTTTCCACAAGTATTTCCGCGGCACGGATTATATCCGCTTCAGTTATGTCTTTGCGTAAAAGGTCACGCATTCTCTGGCTGCCTGCTTCCGGCGCGAGCGCGACCGTCTCAATGCCATTGGCTTTGATGAGGTCAACAATCTTTTCATTGATCCGGTCAATGCGCAGGGAACCTATGCCCGCCTGCGCCTTTTGCGCGATGATGTATTCACAAATATCGATGAGGTCGGGATGATCGGAAACAGCCGTGCCGACCAGGCCGATCTTCTTTTTTCTTTGCAAACCTCGATCAATTGCGGCGATAATCTCCGCCTTGCCGCGGAAACGAGCCGGACGATAAGCGAAGCTGGCCGCGCAAAAGCGGCAGCTTCGGGCGCAGCCTCTGTTTACTTCCACCAGAAACATATCTTCCATTTCCGTTTGTGGCGCGCTGATAACTTCTTCCGTATAAAAAGCATTGATGTCTTTTATGTGCTTGATTTTTATTTTCTCCGGCAATCCCGCCTCTATAGGCACAATTGACCCAATCCCGCTTTCTGCCGAATACTTTACTTCATAGAGGCCCGGAACATAAATATTGTTTATTTTCTTCTGCAAACTTTTAAGTAATTTCCGGCGATCATAACCAGGGCGGCGCGCTTCTTCAAAATAACGGTTGAATTGCGGCAATGTTTCTTCGGCTTCACCGAGAATAAACAAATCAAAAAAATCGGCCAGCGGCTCGGGATTAAGGGTAAGAGCAATGCCGCCGCCGATAACCAGCGGATAACTATCCGGTCGGTCTTTGGCTAAAAGAGGGATACCGGCCAGTGTCAACATTTTCAAAACATGGGGATAATCGTTTTCGAAGGATAAAGAAAAAGCCAAAATGTCAAATTCGGCAATTGACTTTTGGCTCTCCAGACTAACCATTTCTGCCGCTCCGGAAACGGATTCGGCGTCGTTTCCGGAAGCGGGCAGAAATACTCTCTCACAAAGGAAGGAGGACTGCTCATTAAATATTTTATAAACCGTTTGGAAACCCAGATTCGCCATGCCCGTTCGGTAATAATTGGGATAAGCCAGACAAACCGTATTGCAGGTGCCCCAAACTTTTTTTACATATCCGGTTTCACTCTCCAGAATGGCGGCATATTTTTTTTTCAGTTTCCAATCCATGGTTTTATCATGGCCTATTCCCTGTCAAAACTTCAGTCAGCCTGACGGCGTAAAAATGTCGGAATTTGTATATCCATATTTTCAGTTTCACCGATGATGCCCATAGCCGCTATATTAGCATGGTTGTTTGTTTTTTCCCGGCGCATGAAAGTAGGCGTCGATAAATCTTCCCGCCGGTAACCGCCCAAATGCGTCACATTTCCCAGTGACTCCTTTTTCTTCATAAAATCATCAAAGCCCGTGGCAATGACAGTGATGCGGATTTCATCATGCATATTTTGATCGATGACTGTACCGAAGATAATATTAGCATCGTCATCCGCTTCCTCCTGAATCAATGATGAAGCTTCATTAACTTCATAAAGACTCATATCCGGTCCACCGGTAATGTTGAGTAAAATTCCGTGCGCGCCCTGAATGGTGTTGTCTTCCAGTAGAGGAGATGAAATCGCTCTCTGCGCCGCTTCTACCGCCCTGTTTTCACCGCTCGCTACACCGGTGCCCATGATGGCCATGCCCATATTGCTCATGACGCTCTTTACATCGGCAAAATCAAGATTAATCAGTCCCGGAACCAGAATCAGATCGGATATCCCCTTGACTGCCTGATAAAGGATATCGTCCGCTTTTTTGAAAGCTTCCAAAAGCGACAAGTTGCGGCCGCCCAGGCTCAAAAGCCGTTGGTTGGGAACAACAACGAGCGTATCCACAGTTTCCCGCAACTGGGCAATGCCTTCTTCAGCCTGGATATTACGTTTTTTGCCTTCAAACTGAAAGGGCTTGGTAACCACGGCAATAGTCAGAATGCTGCATTCGCGGGCAATTTCCGCAATAACCGGAGCCGCACCTGTTCCCGTTCCGCCACCCATTCCCGCTGTGATAAAGATCATGTCCGCACCTTCCAGGTAAGGACGGATTTCATCGCGGGATTCCAAAGCCGATTGTCTGCCGATTTCAGGATTGGAACCGGCCCCCAGACCTTTTGTTATTTGCGCACCAATTTGAATTTTGATTGGCGAACTAGATACGCCGAGCGCCTGCGCATCTGTATTTGCGTTAATGAAATCAACTCCATGCAGAGATGATGAAATCATGGTATTGACGGCGTTCCCACCGCCGCCACCTACACCAATCACCTTAATCTTTGCCAAATTTTCACTGCATACCTCTGTCAATTCAAACATGTCCTCTCCTTCCTTTCAAAAAAATTCTGAAAACATTTTTTTTACCGTTCTTGCCACATTGCCGAATACACCGGTTGTCTTTCTGTAAATGGAATCGCCGCCTAACTGATTATTTCCATAAATTATTAAACCGACGCCTATAGCATGCGCCGGTGAATTCACAATATCGGATAGTCCTCCAACACCAATAGGGATACCTTTACGCGCCGGCATATCAAAGATTTGTTCAGCAAGTTCACTGATACCGGGTAAAAGCGACGTCCCCCCGGTCAAAACAACTCCGGCAGCCAATAAATCTTCAAAACCGAAACGGACAATTTCATTGTAAGCAAGATTTAAAATTTCTTCCACTCTCGGCTCGACTATCCTTCCCAGTATCTGACGCGATACTTCGCGGTCTTCCCTACCGCCTAGACTGGGCACGCTGATTGTTTCATCCTTAGGGATCATGGAAGTCATGGCGCATCCGTATTTAATTTTAATTTTTTCCGCTTCACCCAAAGGCGTGCGTAAACCAGTGGATATATCCGAAGTAAGATAGTTGCCTCCAACAGGTAATATAGCCGTATGTTTGATGCTTGCTTCGGAAAAAATGGTAATGGAAGTATTGGATCCGCCAATATCAACCAACACCACTCCTAAATCTTTCTCGTCAGCGCTTAACACCGCTTCGCCGGCGGCCAATTGCTCCAGAACAATATCATCAATATCCAAACCTACCCGGTTGACGGATTTTACAATGTCCTGGATGGCGGAGGTGGCTCCGGTAACAATGTGCACTTTAGCCTCCAGCCGGACGCCGGACATTCCTATTGGATCTTTAATTCCCTCCTGACCATCAATTACATAGCCCTGAGGAAGGATGTGCATGATTTCCCTGCCCACGGGAATGGCAATGGCTTTGGAAGCCTCAATCGCTCTTTTTACATCGCCTTCATCCACTTCCCGGCCTTTAACGGAGACTATGCTCAAAGAATTTTGACCTTTAATATGACTGCCGGAAATCCCGACATAAACCGAGTTGATGCGGCATCCGGACATGTGTTCAGCTTCTTCCACCGCCGTTTTTATTGACTCCACCATGCTGTCGATATTGACGACAGTCCCTTTTCTAATTTCTTTGGCTGGAGATGTCCCAATACCAATTATATCAATGCCGGTTTCGTTAATCTCACCGACAATAGCAGTGGTTTTTGTCGTTCCGATATCGAGTCCAACCAGCACATTGCTTCTTTTTTTCATCAGATTTTTCCCCTCTTCTTAATTTTAACAGCCCATAAGCTTTTCTTTTTATATCAAATACTGCTTTCCTTTATTGCCCTGCTCTATCCACTCCGGAGTATTTTTGCGTTGCACTGTAACTTTTGATTCGTCGGATAAATCAATGCATAAATAGCCGTTTTTCATTCCTCTCTGTTCCAGATCAGCCAGAACCAGAGTTAATTTTTTCAGTTTGCTTTCAAAACCGCCCATGCCCAGCTTCAAGTAAAGACCAGTACCGGAGATTAAGCAAAGTCCGAATACATCATCAATATGAATTTCGGAAATTGTGCCCAAATAAGCATACTGGCTGGAGCCGGATATAGTTTTCAATAAATTAAGCATGCTTAAAAAAAGCGGGGATTTAGTTTTGTCTTGAACGTTAAATCCGGTAAGTATCGGAAGATCCACTTCATCGCCTTTACCCAGTTTTTTAAACACATAACCTTCCCCGTCCATCAGATAAAAATCACTGCCCTGTTTGACTAACGCCAATGGACTTCTTTCCTGAACTTCCAAAACAAGCTTGTTGGGCAATTCCCGGCCAACATAAACATTTTTCACCCATTGATTCGCGGCAACCCGGTGTATAACCGCATCGGTGTTTATGGCTAACAGGTTTTGCGCAGGCTTTATCTCCGCTGATGCCAAAACTTCTTTTTCCGTCAGTTCCTTCAACCCGCGCACGGAGATTTCTTTTATTTCAAAATACGGTCTGCTTATAATGACGTTGTAAGTATAAATAAACAAAGAGCTCAATACCGCGATGGCAAGCAGTAATCCCATTGCCGTAAAAAAATCTCCCGACATATTGGTAAATCGCCGGCGTATCCTGTTTTTTTTCGCCTTAAGTCCTGATCTTTTAAACATTAATCTTCTCCAACAATCACAACTTCCGGCTCTAAATTAACTCCTTTTTCTTTTTCAGCCCTGGCTTGAATAAGCGCAATGAGATCTAAAACATCGGAAGCCGTTGCCTTTCCCCTGTTGACAATAAAGTTGGCGTGTTTAGGCGATATTTGCGCATCTCCCACATTCATCCCTTTCATCCCCATTTCTTCAATAAGTTTGCCGGCTGCCTGCCTGGACAAATTCTTAAAAATGGACCCGGCATTAGGAAATTCCAAGGGATGTTTTTTCTGACGCCATTGCAATATTTCACTTATATTTCTCTTGATTTTCTCCTGCCCACCTTTTTTCAGTTTAAATTGAGCGCCCAGTATTACTGTGCCGACAGGAAACTCTGTTTTGCGATAACCGAAAGATATTTCTTCTCTGTTCATAATCTTCTTTTCGCCTGCTTCATCCAGTAAATATACCCTTTTTATAACATCTTTCATTTCTTTTCCATAAGCTCCGGCATTCATCCATACAGCGCCGCCGACACTCCCGGGAATACCGGCACAGAATTCAAGCCCGGTCAGTTCGTCTGACATTGACCGGCTGACAACTTTTGCCAGTGCCGCGCCCGCTTGGGCAGAAATTAAATCACCGTCTTCCGGTGTATATTCGTATCCGATTTCTTTCATCCCAGTCATCAGCAAAATTACTCCCCGGTATCCACCGTCCCGCACAATAATATTGGTCAGGTTTCCTGCCGGGAAAAAATTTATTTTCTTTTCTCTGAGCCTCCGTACAACTCCAACCAGTTGATCTTCACTTTTTATCAACACGAGGGCACCGGCATTGCCGCCAACATTAAGCGATGTATGACGCGACATCGGTTCGTCATATAATATCTTTCCTGCAATTACATTACGCAGAGCTTCTTTAATTTCATTTTTTCCGGCCATCACTTTTTTGTTTTCCCTGCCGCCAGTTGTTTTAAAAAAGCTTCGCCGATTTTATAAATACTGCCTGCCCCCAGGGTAGCGACAGTATCCTTCGCTTTTACAATCTTTAAGAGGTATTTTATAATGTCTTCCGTCTTAGAAATATATTTTACATGTGTTTGTCCGGTTTGTCTGATCGCCTCGCAAAGCGCGGCGGAATTAATACCGGCAATGGGCTCTTCACTGGCCGGATATATGTCATTCATGATTAAGATATCCGTATCCCTGAAGGCTTTGGTGAATTCATCAAAAAGCGCCCTTGTCCGTGTGAATCTGTGCGGCTGGAAAACAACAATCAGCCTGTCCTTCCATATTTGCCTCATAGCGGCCAGCGTCTCTTTGATTTCCGTCGGATGATGGCCGTAATCATCAACCACGGTGATATCCCCCACCCTTCCTTTAATTTCCAAACGGCGCTGCACTCCGGAAAAGCTTTGCAGACCTTCCCTGATCGTTGCAAAATCCAGATTAAGCTCGCGGGCGACAGCAATTGCCGCCAGAGAATTATAGACATTGAACATGCCGGGCACAGTTAACTCAACCATCCCTAAATCAGCCCCTTTATAAACGAGACCGAAGCTGGTTTTTCTTTTGAGAAATTTTATCTCCCGGGCGCTGTAGTCCGCAGGCAGCTCAATGCCGTAAGTAATCATCTTGCGTTTAATCAACGGGGTTATTTCCCGCACATGTATATTGTCGCTGCAAACAACCGTGCAGCCGTAAAAGGGAACTATATTGGCAAATTTAAGAAATGCATCTTTGATTTCCGCAATTCCCGGATAAAAATCCAAATGCTCGCGGTCGATGTTTGTGATGACGGCGATTGTGGGAGACAATTTTAAAAATGAGCCGTCACTTTCATCTGCTTCCGCCACAATAATTTCACCATCGCCTAATCGGGCATTGCTGCCGATGCTTGCCAGTTTTCCCCCGATGACCATTGTCGGATCTAAACCGCCTTGCGCGAGGATCGTGGAAATCATTGATGTGGTCGTGGTTTTACCGTGGCTACCGGAGACGGCGACGGAAAATTTCATTTTGAGAAGTTCCGCCAGCATTTCCGCCCGCGGTATCACCGGAATATTTTTCCGGTGCGCTTCTACAACTTCCGAATTATCCGGCTTTACTGCTGTGGAAGTAACAACAACATCGGCATTGCCGATATTTTCCGCTACGTGCCCTATGATTACCTTGGCTCCGATCTTCTGCAATCTTGCTGTTGTTTCCGAGTGCTGAACATCGGAGCCGCTGATATGATAACCGAGATTAACCAGAACTTCGGCAATCCCACTCATACCAATGCCCCCGATCCCGACAAAATGAATGCATTTTACTTTACGCTGCATTAAGCTGTTCTTTTTATCTACTCTCATTTATCCTGCCATTTTCTTTCTATCTTTATGAACTGCATAGGCCTAATTTCTCTTCGCGATTAATTTAATACAGTTGTCAACTATTGTTGCCGCCGCATCAACTTTACTCATCCTTAACGAATTTTTTTCCATCTGCCGCAGCTTTTGTTCATCCCATAATAAATCCTCAATTGCGCTAAATAACTTACCGCCGCTAAGTTCCCGCTCCGGAATCATTAAAGCGGCACCTTCAATTGCCAGAGCCTGCGCATTTTTTAATTGATGGTCTTTTGCCGCCCAAGGGTACGGAATCAAAATCGCCACCTTGCCCGCCGCGGTAATTTCCGCAAGCGATGTGGCACCGGCACGACAAATGATTAAATCCGCATCCGCATAAGCTCCGGCCATATCAACTATAAAAGGCGTAACTTTCGCCTGAATGCCGGATTGCTCATAAGCCTTTTTCACCTCTTCCAATTGCCGTGACCCGGTTTGATGCAAAATATGAACCTTGGTTTTCATGCTCCGCAATTGCGGCAGCATATTGATGATGCTTTTATTGATTGCCTCCGCTCCCTGCGATCCACCGAAAATCAGCAGTTGTCGGTAGTCTTTTTTTTCTTTCTCTTTACTGTGTTCCACAACAAATGCCGCCCGTACGGGATTGCCGCTTAAAACCATCTTTTCCTGCGGAAAATATGTTCTGGTTTGCGCATATGTTACAAATATTTTATCCGCAAAATTACCCAGAATTCTGTTAGTTATACCCGGAATAGCATTTTGTTCCGCAATCGCTGTGGCTATACCCATAAAGTAAGCCGCAAAAACTGCCGGTCCTGAAGCGTAGCCGCCCACTCCCACAACTATATGAGGACTAAACTGCTGCAAAATACACCTTGATTGCCATAAGCTTTTTGGAATCTGATAGATGACTTTCATCAATGCTTTAATCCCCCGGCCTTTAACGCCTTCAATATCAATTTCTCTGAGCTCATAACCCAGTTGACCAAGCAGTTTGCTCTCAATGCCTTTTTTCGTTCCGATAAAAATGATTCTTGTCTGATCATCTCTCTTTAAAAATTCCTCAGCGATGGCAATTCCCGGGAACAAGTGCCCGCCTGTTCCTCCTCCCGCAATTACAATGCACATCTTTATTCCAGACAAAATCAAAACCTTTTAACTTTTCTTTGGGCAAACAGCTAAATCCCCCCGACATTTCATTCATCACGTCTGGGTGGAAATATTCAATAAAATACCTACAGCCGTCATTGTCATAATAAACGCGGTTCCGCCATAACTCAAAAAAGGCAGCACCAAACCCTTTAACGGTATAAGTCCCATTACACCGGCAATATTTATGAATGCCTCCAACGCAATTACCATGGTCAACCCGGACGCCAACAACGTACCGAAAAGATCAGGTGCCTTCAACGCAATCATAAAACCGCGAAAAGCAAAAATAGCAAACATGACTATTACAATAGCCACTCCGATAAAGCCGCTTTCCTCGGCGATGATAGAAAGAATAAAATCAGTATGCGGCTCGGGCAAATAAAATAATTTTTGCATGCCGTCCCCTATTCCCACGCCGAATGTTCCACCGGAACCGAAAGAAAGCAGCGATTGAATAATCTGAAAACCGGTATTATCGGCATCTTTCCATGGATCCAGAAAAGCAGTCAAACGCGTCAACCTGTATCCCTTATGCAAAATCAACACTACTCCTACAGGAATAAAAGCCGCTACCAGAAATAAAAGATGCTTTATCTGTGAGCCTGCTATACACAACATTAAAAGCAGAATTGAAGCGATAATTACAGCCGTGCCAAAATCCGGCTCCAGAAGAATCAGTAAAATTATAATTGAGGTAATCCCTAAGGGAACCAGAACGCCCTTGCTGAAATCCTTTAACTGATGCGCCTTGCGGGTCAGTAGGTGTGCCAGGAAAATCACTATTGTAATTTTAACCATTTCGGTTACCTGAAAGGAAAAGCCTCCCAAATTTAACCAGCGCGTAGCCCCTCCTCGCTTCATTCCCAAATGCGGTACAAGCAGCATCGACAGTAAGACAAAAGATAATAGCAGCCCCGGATAAGCCCATTTTCTTAATTGCGTATAAGGAATCCTAGTCATAATAATCATAGAAGTCAGGCCTACAAAAACAAAGAAGAGTTGTTTTTTTAGAAAATATTGTCCGTCCTTAAATTTTTCCAACGCAATAATGGAACTGGACGAATAAATCATCGCCGTGCCCACAGTCACCAAGATCAAGGTAACTAAAAGTAAAATAATGTCCGGCAATTTATCTTCTTTTTTAACCGCAGCATCCATTTAAAGATTCCTCACTACATTCTTAAAAAAATTGCCCCGTTCTTTATAATTGGCAAATTCATCAAAGCTGGCACAACCCGGTGAGAGTAAAATGACATCGCCGGATTGAGCATTTTTATAAGCGCTCTCTATGGCTTCCCGTAATTTCGCTTTTTTTAATACCCTTATATCCCCGCCAATCAACGACTCGATACGATTGCGCGCTTCGCCAAACAAAATTACTTTTTTGGCCTTTGCCGCGAGCAATGGCTTTAAGGTTTCAAAATCACCGTCTTTATCGCGGCCACCCAAAAGTAAAATGACGGGCTGGGCAAATGTCCCCAGTGCCCGCTCAACGGAACCAACATTTGTTCCCTTGGAATCATCATAAAATTTGACTGAATTCTTTTCGTCCACGAATTCGATTCGATGCGGTAATCCGCGAAAGGCGGCAACAGCCGCAATTATATTTTCTTGGCTGCAGCCGCAGAAGCGCGCCGCCATTATCGCCGCCATGACATTTTCCACATTATGCAAGCCGGGAAGATTAATAACGCTTAGAGGATATTGCTCTTCATTTGTGCCGGGCATTCTAAAAACAATGTTATTTTTCTTAATAAATATTCCTTTTTGCAGCACTTTTTTAGAACTGAACTTTATAACTTGCGCATTAATAATACTGGCTATTTCTTCCTGCTCAGGATCAGCGGCATTAAGAATCGCAAAATCCGTTTTTGTTTGATTAGCAAATACTCTGGTCTTGATGCGGCGATACTCCACAAAAGAACCATGGTAATTGATATGATCACAGGTGATATTCAAAAGTACGGCAATAAACGGCCGGAATTTTTCTATCCACTGGAGTTGGAAACTGCTGATTTCAGCGACGATAAAGTCATCTTTCTGTGAGCCCTCCACATATTCAATCAAAGGATTACCAATGTTTCCGCCGACAAACGTTTTCTTTCCCGAGCATTTTAAAATTTCACCCAACAGGGTTGCCGTTGTCGTCTTGCCATTAGTGCCGGTTACAGCAATTACCGGAACTTTTAGAAACCGGTAAGCCAGTTCGATTTCGCTGACAACAGGTATATTCTTTTTCAGCGCCTCAACTAATAAAGCATTATGAGGAGGAACACCGGGAGAAGGAACAACTATGCATGCGCCCGTTAAAACGCGAGTATTATAGTTGCCGATTTCCAGCCATTTTTCCTTAGCGATCTGTTCAAACTCACCCCCCCATTTATCAATCGGTTGCTCATCAGTAACGGCTACTTTCGCGCCTTGTTTTCCTAAAAACTTGGCCGTGGCAATCCCCGTTTTGCCCATGCCGATTACGACTATTTTTTTACCGGTAAGATTCATGCTTCCTCTAACGCAGTTTCAATGTACTTATGGCCATTAAAGCCAATAAAATAGAAATGATCCAAAACCGCACGATTACTTTCGGCTCCGCCCATCCTTTCAATTCGAAATGATGATGCAGAGGCGCCATACGGAGGATGCGTTTCCCTCCGGTTAGTTTGAAATAACCAACTTGAAAAATAACTGAAAATGTTTCCACAACAAATATGCCGCCGACAATAGCCAGCAATATTTCCTGTTTGGTTATAATCGCCATCGTGCCCAACGCTCCGCCAAGTGAAAGGGAGCCGACATCTCCCATAAAAATTTCCGCAGGATAAGCATTAAACCAGAGAAAGCCAAGTCCCGCGCCAACAAGGGTTCCACAAAATACCGCCAATTCACCGGCGCCGGAAACGTGGGCAATCTGCAAATACGAAGCAACTTTCACGTTTCCCGCAAAGTAAGCAAAAAGGAGATAGGTGGCAAAACAGATAATTACGGGGCCGATAGCCAGGCCATCCAGGCCGTCTGTCAAATTTACGGCATTGGCGGCACCAACGATGATAAATGTGGAAAGCAGAGCATAACCCCAACCAATGTTAGGCAATATCGTTTTAAAAAAAGGAATCGTTACTTGCGAGTTGAAACCCGGTTTCAAATAAAGAATCATACTTACGAACAGAGCGATCATGATTTCCGCGGCCAATCTTGTCTTGCCGGGGATGCCCTTGGAACTCTTTCCGGCAAGTTTTCGGTAATCGTCAATAAATCCAATCAATCCATAACCAACCGTCACCAGCAATATCAACCATACATAATTAGCGGAAAGATTTGTCCAAAGCAGTGTAGAGATCACAACGGCTAAAATAATTAATATCCCTCCCATCGTGGGGGTGCCTTTCTTAACTAAATGACTTTGCGGGCCATCATCTCTTATCTGCTGGCCTATTTGCATATCCTGCAGCTTCTGAATCATCCACGGGCCGACGAACAGGCAAATCAAAAGCGCCGTGATTGACGCAAAAATCGTTCGGAATGTGATATAACGAAATACGTTAAAAAATGAAAACGTAGTATGTAAAGGATATAATAAATGGTAAATCAATTCTAATTTACTCCTGATTAATGAATCGTTTCATTATGTCCATTAATTTCATCACTGCCAAAACAATCACATATTTGAGCCGCAATTTTTTCCATCTTCATGCGGCGTGAACCTTTCACCAAAATCCAATCTCCTTTTTTTAAGTGCTCTTTTAAGTAATCAATTCCTTTTTCGTTATCAGATAAAAAGAAAATGTTTTGAGGTGAAAGGCCTCCTTCCGCCGCTCCGGCAGCGGTAACCTCGGAAAAATCCCCCCGAAGAAAAAGGGCGTTGACGCCAATAGTCGCTATCAACATTCCAATTTTTCGATGCATTTCGCCGGCTTCTTCTCCCAACTCCAGCATATCGCCTAAAAACACGTAACCATTATGGTGGATCTTTAAATCTTTTAACGTCATCAGAGCTTCCCGCACCGAAGCAGGGTTGGCATTGTACGAATCATCCAGCAGAAAAGCGCCGTTATGCAGTTTGATCATCTCCATGCGTCCACTGAACGGCCGGAATGCCGCCAAACCTTCCGCTATCGTCTTTTGGTCTATTCCCGCGGCAACAGCCGTAGCGGCCGCCGCCATCGCATTATAAACATGATGAAGGCCGGCAATTTTCATCTCCACTTTTTGCGTGTTTCCGCCGATGATCAAGTTAAAGCGCACTCCCTTAACACCATTCTTCTCTATATCTTTTACAGTGACATCGGCATTAGGACTCATGCTGAAAGTAATTCTCCGACCATTCCATCTTTCGGCAGCAGTTGTGACTGCTTTGTCGTCAAGATTAATGACAGCAATGCCTGAAGACGGCATATTAAGAAACAAATCATTTTTTTCTTCCCTGACAACATCTATTGAACCAAGTCCGGCCAGATGCGCCGGACCGACATTAGTGATCAAGCCGATATCCGGCACGGCAATTTGCGTAAGTCTCTTTATTTCTCCTCTACTATTCGTACCCATCTCCAGAATCACCAATTCATGTGCTCCGGTAAGGCGAAATATCGTCTGCGGCAATCCGATCAGATTATTTAAATTCCCCTCGGTTTTCAGAATATTTTTCTTCCGGCCTATGATTGCCGCCATCATTTCTTTAGTTGTCGTTTTCCCTGAAGAGCCCGTTAATCCAATCACAGGGATGAAAAACCTTTTTCTCCACTCATGAGCTAAATCTCCCAGAGCAGTCAATGTATCGGCAACCTTAATTACAGCAATAGCTTTATCCACAAGAGCTTGATTAAGTTTTGCCTCATCCTGCACCAAAATGCCGGCGGCGCCTTGATCCACCGCTTTTTGCACAAAATCATGGCCGTCAAATTTTTCACCTTTTAAAGCGATGAAGAGATTCCCCTTGTTTACCAACCGCGAATCCGTGGAAATTCCATAAAACGCTTTCTCCGGTTTTCCCGAAACTAAAATTCCGGCAGTTGCTTTCAATACATCCTCTAATGAAAATATCAGTGAATCATTATTTATCAATTTACTCTACTTGACTCCTTAAGCTTTAAAATCTGTTCTACAACAACACGGTCATCAAACGGTATTTTGTTCGTTCCCAAAATTTGGTAATCTTCATGACCTTTGCCCGCAATCAAAATAATATCTCCCCGCCGGGCCGCACCTATTGCCGTTTCAATGGCCCTTCTCCGTTCGGGAATTACCTTATAGGAGTGAGCATCATCCTTTGTTTTCAAATTGCCGGACGCTATTTTCTGTATCTTCCTTCGATCAATTCCCTCCTCTATTTCCGCGATGATAGCCAGCGGGTCTTCCAGCCGGGGATTATCCGAAGTTATAATAGTCAAGTCACTGTAAAATGTTGCCGTCTCACCCATAAGCGGCCTCTTGCCGGTGTCTCTGTTCCCGCCACAGCCAAACACCGTGATAATTCTTTTTTTTTTGAATTCCGCCAGATTTTGCAGCACCTGCTTCAGGGCATCAGGCTTATGCGCGTAATCGATAAGAACCGTAAAACCGGAAGAAGAATTTATCCTCTCCAAGCGTCCCGGCACAGAAGATATATTTTCTATCCCCGTTTTAATCGACGCGCTCGGTATTTGCAGAGCTTTTGCCGCCGCCGCGGCAGCAAGAATGTTATAAATATTAAACTTGCCAACAAAAGGTGTCTGAATGGAAATTATTTCTCCCGCCAAATCAATATCGGCTTTTATTCCGGCCAGAGACAATTCATAACTTACGGCCTTGACTGCGTCTTCTTTTTCCATACCGTAAGTTAATGCGGACAACTTTACATCCTTTAAAATAATTCGTCCCCATTCGTCATCGCCGTTAATTATCATTTTTTGCGGATGAACCTTTTTGCTTTGCGGCAATACTTCGGCAAAGAATCGTTTCTTGGCCTGAAAGTAATTTTCCATAGTCAAATGATAATCAAGATGTTCATGGGAAAGATTGGTAAATATACCCAGATCAAAATCGCAATCGTCAATCCTTTTCAGGTCAATGGCATGAGAAGAAATTTCCGCTATGACATGAGTAATGCCCTCATCAGCCATTGCCCGTAGTATCCTCTGCATTTCATACGATTCCGGAGTTGTGTTGGGCGCGGGATATGTTTTGTTATTGTAACGGTAATTTACCGTGCCCAAAACTCCGCATTTGCAGCCAGCCTGCTCCAGTATTGATTCCAAAAGATATGTCGTGGTTGTTTTACCGTTTGTTCCCGTGACTCCGATGAGACATAATCGGGCGGAGGGGTTACCGAAATAATTTTTAGCCAGCACACCCAAAGCCCGCCTGCTGCTTGTCACTTTAATCGCCTTTAACCCGAAGGGGATTTGAATATCTTTTTCGTAAACAATGTAACGGGCACCGCAACTCGCCGCATCCGCAATATAATCATGACCGTCATGTTTTAAGCCGGAGATGGCCACAAACAGGGAGCCCTCTTCACATTTATCCGCCGCATAACAAAGCGTGGATACATCTCCCGTGACATCTGCAGAAAGATTTATAATATCTAAATCTTTAATTAATTGACTCAGTTTCATGTGTTCCTCAATTGCTTAACTCAAAAACAACATTGCACATGCGTTCATCCCCTAACGGTGCGTGAGCTTGCGGATACTGGCGCACTGCCCAGCCATTGCCTGATATCTTAAGTTCTATTGATTCGGCTTTTGCTTTTTTCATCGCTTCTCTGATTGTCAAACCCGAAAAATCAGGCATGGTTGATTCATCATCGCCTGCAGCATTTTGCGGAATTAACGTTTGCTGCGTCGAAACCAGTTGCACTTTATTTGTGTCTTTTTCAAAAACAGGGGTTTCCCGAATATTTGTTTTAAAGCAATTGAGTATTTGCTCCCCGATATTTTTAAATACCGGCGCTGCGGCCACCCCGCCCCACTTATCCCTTTGCGGCTCATCAAGGATTACCAGAATGGCAACCTGAGGATTATCAGCCGGGAAAAATCCCATAAACGATGTGCGCACTCTTTCCGATGAATATACACCGCGGCTAAAATCGAATTTTTGTGAAGTTCCTGTTTTACCGGCGACAGCTACATTGACAATGCGCGCATTTTTGCCGGTGCCATCGGGAGCGCTGACAACTTCCGTCAGCATATTGGTGAGACGCTTTGCCACGCCGGGAGAGATAACTTTACGCACTACTGTTGGTGTATACAGTTTAATAAGGTGATTATCTCTATCGGCAAAGCCCCGCACAACGTAAGGCTTCATTAAAACTCCGTTGTTAGCAATGGCCGACACGGCGGCAATTAATTGAATTGCCGTAACCGAAACACCTTGGCCAAAACCAATCATCGCAGTATCAACGGGCACCCAATTTTTCACCGGCCTTACCAACCCCGATGACTCGCCGGGCAGATCTATACCTGTCTTTGCCCCAAAACCAAAACGTTCAATATAATCATAGAACTTTTCTTTTCCCATCTTTTGCGCAATTTTTGCAGCACCGATATTGCTGGAATATTTTAATATATCAGGGACTGATAACACTCCGTGACGTTTTTTGTTTGCTTCATGAATAACACGATTTGCTACTTTGTAATTTCCATTTTCACAGAAAAACTTATCTGATTCCTTAATGATCTTTTCTTCCAGTGCGCCAGCCACTAAAAAAGGTTTGAAGGTTGATCCCGGATCAAAATAATCAGTAATGGCGCGGTTCCGCCATTTTTCCGGTGTAAGCCCCTCGACGTTATTGGGATTGAATCCCATTTCGTTAGCCATTGCTAAAATCTCTCCGGTTTTAGGATCCATAACAATGGCCAGTCCCCCTTTTGCTCCTTTGGAAAGAACTGCTTCTTTTAAATGGGTTTCCACAAGATATTGAATCCGGTTATCAATGGTTAAAACAAGGTTTATGTTTTCATCTTTTTTTGTCTCACTCTTTTCGACGCGTAAAAACAATTTTTTGCCTTTGGCATCCCGCGCCCAAGCCAGTTTCTCCGGCTTTCCTTTCAAGGATTCATCATACTTACTTTCCAATCCTTCCAACCCGTTAGCATCTGTGCCGACAAATCCAACCAAATGCGCGGCCAATTCGCCATTGGGATAAAAGCGTTTCGGCTCTTTGACTAGAAAAATTCCCTCGATATCCGCATTTTCCACAGAAACAGCCTGCTCAGGAGAAATTTTTCTGGCCAACCAACAAAAGCTTTTCGGTGCCGATATTTTTTTAAAAACTGCCTGACTATCCAAATTAAGGATTTCTGCAACTTGCCCGGAAGCTCTAGCGGGATCGGCAATTTTGGAAGGATCGGCACAAACAGAATTCGCCATGATTGATACGGCAAGCTTTTCACCATTGCGATCGTAAATTACACCTCTTTCCGGCGGTAACTGCAGCACAGTGGTATGCTGTCTTTGTGCCAACGTTTTTAGTTTTTTACCGGATAAAACCTGCAACTGAAAAGCACGGGATATCAAAGCAATGAACAAAACAAGGAACATTGTAAGAATGATGCCCATCCTGAATTTCAGCCATTTTTTCGATTCACTCGCCATATCATTCTCCCGATTTTTTTAAGACAATTACTTGACTGTTATCAGGATACGACATTTGCAATTTGTTCCTCATGATGTTTTCAATTCGTTGCGGTGATTTGAGCATCGCATATTCCAATTTCAATTTTTTTTGTTCTTCCATTTTTTGTTCTTTGATATTTAGTTCCGTAGCGATATTATATTCCAGTTCTGTCATATGAATATGCGAGCCGACGTAGATCAAAGCAACAAACATGAACACTATGGCAAAAATAATAAAAGTCGAATACTTGATCCCGAAAGAAGCTTCCTTTGCTTCCTGGAAACGGGGTATAATTCGTGTTTCAACAGATTGCGCAGATTGTGCCATTTTAAATTCTCCGGGCTACACGCAACTTAGCGCTGCGGGCGCGTGGATTAGCTTCGATTTCTTCTGCCGCGGGAATTAGTGCTTTTCTAGTCATGATTTTTAGCTTTGCTTCTCTTTGACAGACGCAAAACGGTATATCCCTGGGGCAGATACAATCTCCGGCCAAAGCGCGAAATTCATTTTTTACAATGCGATCTTCCAGTGAATGAAAAGAAATTACACAAAGGCGGCCACCGGGTTTCAACACGTCAGCAGCAGCGTTAATTGCCGGTTTGATGTTATCCAACTCATTGTTGACGGCGATTCTTACGGCTTGAAAAGTTCTTGTGGCGGGATGAATTCTTTGCCATTTTAATTTCGCGGGCATGGAAGAAGCAACGGTAGCTGCAAGTTCCTTGGTTGTTTTGATTGGCGATTGCTGTCTTTTTTTTGATATTGCCCTGGCTATTCTTGCGGCCATTTTTTCTTCTCCGTAAAACTTGATAATATTTTCCAGTTCGTTTTGCGCGAAGCTGTTGACAATATCATAAGCGCTGATTTTCAAGCTGCGATCCATCCGCATGTCGAGCAGCGCCTCTTGATTAAAACTAAATCCTCTTTGAGCTGTATTAAGGTGATGGGAAGAAACTCCCAAATCCAGAAGAACGCCATCAACCTTACCTATATTCAAATTTTCCAGGACTGTGCCTAAATCAGCAAAATTAGCTTGTATCAGAATCTTGCGTGAACCAAACTCCGCCAGCTTCGACTCCGCAAACTCCAAAGCCTGATCATCACAATCAATTCCCACCAAAAATGCTTCTGTTTCTTTAAGTATCGCATAGGAATGACCTGCGCCCCCCACAGTGCCATCCACATAAATTCCCGTTTTACTAACCAAAAGCGAATCAATAACTTCTTTAAGCATTACCGGCTCATGATAAAAGTCGGCAACCATGATCTATATTCCCAGATCAGCTATGAAGTTAGTGCACTTGTCAATTTCACTGCCGGCTTTTTTCATTTCCTCTTCAAAACGATCTTTCGACCAGATTTCGATTACCTTCAGCATTCCGGCAAGAACAATATCTTTTTCCAATTTGGCATATTCGCGCAGAGTCGGCGGGATAAGCACACGTCCCTGTCCATCAAGATTGCAATCAACCGCTCCGGACATAAAGAAACGTTGAAACGACCGTACTTCCTTGCGCAATTTGGATTGATGAGCTACTTTTTCCTCAATTACCAGCCATTCATCGTAAGGAAAAACCATTAAGTATTGGTCCCAGTTGGTAATCACCATCCGGTTGTCATACTCCTCCGCAAAGATATCGCGGAATTTGGAAGGGAAAATTATTCTTCCTTTTTCATCAATATTGTGATGATATTGACCTCGAAATACAGACATTAGTATCCTCCACGATAAACCACTTTACTCCACTGGGCCAACTATAAAGGTGGTATTTGCCTTTGTCAAGCAAAAAATTTAACTTTTTTTCGATTAAATAACTTAAAATCACTGGGGAAATAGAGAAAAAGAAACGGAAATAATTTTGAACTGAGAAAATGGCGGAAACAAAAATGTCGATTAATAAATTAAAGTATTTTTTTCATGCTTTTTTGTTGAAGGTCTGACATTCTAAGTTATTGTATTGATTTATTATTGATATATCGATAACGATAAGTTGCTTGATTATGCACAGCCAAAGAAGATGAAAAGAAGTGCGAGCCGTCTTTTTTGGAAACAAAATAAAGATAATTAACAGGTGCCGGATTAAGCACCGCTTCTAAGGAAGTCAATCCCGGATTGGCGATGGGTCCCGGCGGCAAACCTTTTATGACATAAGTGTTATAAGGCGATACTCTTTTCAAATGACTGTGCAAGACCTTGCCTTTAAAATTATCCAAATCATAAACTGCCGTTGGATCGCTTTGTAAACGCATTTTTTTTCTGAGCCGGTTATGAAATACTGCTGAAATAATGGGTTTTTCAGCATCGTCACCTGTCTCTTTACCGATAACAGAGGCAAGCGTAACAAGCTGATGAGTGTTAAATCCAAGCTCTCCGGATCTTTTAATCATTTCCGGTGTAACGTTTTTCCAAAACTGATTTACCATTATTTTCATAATTTGGCGCGTGCTCATCGAACGGTCAAAAAAGTAAGTCTCTGGAAAAAGGTAACCTTCTATAGAATCCGCCTTAATCTTTAAAGATTCTAAAAATTCTCCATCACTGGCCAATTCAAAAAAATCGTCTTTATTAATTAGTTTTTCTTTATCCAAGAGCGCGGCAATTTCCCGCAAAGATAAATCCTCACGGATAATGACTTTATGAATTTTAATTTCTCCATGCAGCAGTTTGTCAATCATAGCAGAAGGAGTTAGGGAAGTGTTAAACTCATATTCGCCCGCGCGAATGTGGCGTCTGGCATGTTTTATTATAGTCAAGCTGTAAAAGAAAAAGCGAGATTTAATTAGACCCGATTGATCGAGTATTTCTGTAACTTTTAGAAAGCTGGATCCGTAGGGTATATCAACCAGTATAGTCATATTTTTCTTATCAATGGAACTGGTTGAATAATTCATCAATAGAACAAAAAAGAGCACAACAACAGCAAGAAATAGAATAACGTAGCGGCTTACCCTGCCTGTAGAAAGAGACATCTTAAAAACCTTATTAGCTGTTCCTTTGGGGTTTTTATAGGTTTTTTTTTGTTTTAATCTTTTCATATTGTTTGCGGAATTAATTTTTAGACTATTTAGCGATAGAATCCAGGTAACCTTGAAGGATCAGGCAGGCGGCCAGTTTATCCACCATTTTTTTTCTTTTTTCCCAACGGATACCGGAGTTGATTAGTATTTCTTCAGCTTCTTTGGTAGAGAGTGTTTCCGGCCATTTAACAACGGGAAGAGAAAATGTTGCCTCCAGCAGAGTGGTAAAACGATTGACTTTTTCGCATTGGATACCTTCTGAACCGTCCAGCCTTACCGGATAACCTATTATAATTTTTTCTACTTTGTAATCTTTGATTAAATTTTCTAAAACTCCCCAATCATGTTTCTTGGTTTTTCTTATTATTGTCGGCAAACCTTGAGCAGTAAGCCCCAATTCATCGCAGATCGCCACGCCAATTCTTTTTTCTCCGTAATCCAAACCAAGTATGCGCAAGGAGTACCTCTTTTATTTCGTTCTCTAACAATTCCCCTTGGCATTTTCAAGGATTAAATTATTTGATATTTTTCACTACCCGGTGCAAACTTTATTAATTTTATATTGATAGTAAATATAATATTGTGAAAAAGTGAGGAGTTTGTTATTTTCTACAGTACATTATCAAATCAAACAGGCAAACATATGAAACATTTTGTTATCGGCACAGTCAGCCATGTTGATCACAAAAAAACTGCGTTAATTAAAGATCTTACCGGCGTGGACACCGACCGTTTGAAAGAGGAAAAAGAAAGGGGCATTACCATTGAACTTGGGTTTGCCTCACTTGTTATTGCTTCTGACCAGACAGTCTAATGCTTAAAGATGGCGATTTAATCAAAATTAATGAAGAGCCCTGTTTCGCCAGTGGCTCTCTGAACAAATTGCGAAACGATTACAAGGCAATGCTGGCAAAAGACGGTAAGGCGACACCGGCGACATTCAAAGATCTAACCGGCCTTTTGCGCAAATATATTATTCCGCTGATGGAATATTTTGATGTAAATTAGTTGACGGCAAGAGTAGGCGATCATTGCATTTTACGGAAAAAATATGAGCAAGACGATAAAAAATCATTGCTTCCTGTGGCGCACGTGGTAAAAGCTGTCGAGTTTTTACGCAAGACCAACATAACGCTGACCGGTTATGTTCTTAGCGACAGGATGAACATTTATTCTCAGGAAAGGCGGATAATGATTTGAAAACTAAAGAAATTTATCTCAAAGACATCAAACAGGGGGACAAGGTAGCTTCCACCTTTTTGGCTGCCGAAAAAAACATGGCCTTTTCTCTGAAAGGTTCTCCTTATCTGAACGTGCGCCTGAAGGATAAAACCGGCGAGCTCGATGGTAAGGTCTGGGATAACGCGATTGAATTAGATCAACAGTTTAAGAAAGGCGATATAATTTATATTGAAGGAAAAGCCGCCAATTATAAAAATTCAATTCAAATATCGATCGTCAAAATTATAAAGAATGCATGGGAAGATATCGAACCTGCCGACTATTTACCCGCGGCCAAAGGCGACGTTGCCGCCATGTTTAATGAAATGCTTACCTATGTTGAAAAAATTCAGACCAAGCCGCTGCAAGATTTGCTGCAAGCTTTCTTTCATGATCAAAAAACCGCAGAGCTTTTTCAGAGAGCGCCCGCGGCAAAAGGTTTTCATCATATTTATTTAGGCGGACTTCTGGAACATACACTCTCGGTTGTACGCTTATTGGAAAAAGTATCCGGACATTATCCAACCCTCAACAAAGACATGCTTATTACCGGCGGCATCCTTCATGATATCGGGAAAATATATGAATTTTCTTATGATCATATAATTGACTACAGCAATGAAGGAAGATTAATCGGCCACATTGTCATGGGCGTGGAAATGATCGATAAAAAAATAGCGGCTATTGATGATTTCCCTCCGCAATTAGCGCTGGAATTACGTCATATTATTTTAAGTCATCACGGAGAATTTGAATTTGGTTCTCCTAAACGCCCGAAAACACTCGAAGCTTTGGTCGTTCATTACATTGATGACCTGGATGCCAAGTTTAACGCATTTCAAACATTAATCACTGATTCTGCCAATACCGATTCCGACTGGACAAACTACAACCGCCTTTTGGAGCGTTATATTTATAAGGGTAAATAAACACTGGTTCAACGTTTTCTGGTCATACATAAAAATTTGAAATTGATTTTTTGAAAAAAAGATTGTGAGGGGCGCACCGCAATAAATGGACTTAAAGAGCAATGGAATGCTCTTTCTCGTTTGATTGTTGTTGCCTACACAAAAAAATCGTTCAAAGGAAAGGATGGTGTCATGGCTAACAGAACTGATACTATATGTGGAATATTCCATAATCAGGCATTGCGTTATGGAGATCAGGTTGAGCTTCTTCGAGGCAAGTTCGATGGGGATGGTCGCATAAGCAGCGATTGGCATTCCCGAACATGGAAGGATACTCGTGACGAAACTATAAATATGGCCAAGGGTCTGATTGTTTTAGGATTAAATAAAAGTGATCGCGTAGTTATCTTTTCCGAAAGCAGACCCAGATGGATCATCGCCGATCAGGCTATCCAGGCCTGCGGCGCTGTCTGCGTTCCTCTTTATCCCACATTAACTCTGGAAGAGTTGGGATATATGACATCGGACAGTGGGGCTAAGATGGTCATCGTTTCTACTCAGGAAAAGGGGGAAATGACCCTCAAAGCAAAGACGCAGGGCATTCCCATAGAAACAATCATAACGATGAGTCCCTGGGATGGCGCCAAACCGGCAGGTGTTTATACCTTTGAAGAGGTAACGGCATTAGGAAAACAAAAGGTAAGCGATCGGGAATTAGAAAATAAAATAAACGCTGTCGTCCCCGAAGATGTCGCTTCCATAATTTATACTTCCGGAACTACTGGAAAACAGAAAGGCGTCGTTCTTACCCAAAAAAACTGGGTGTCCAATATTCATCAGTGTTCCAATTCCACTCTCTTTCGTCGTCAGCGTGAACTTGGACTTCATCTGACAAGCCTTGTTCATTTGCCCCTGTGTCACGTTTTCGGCAGGACAACCGACTATCATGTAGGAGCGCTCCAGCAAGGAATGATCCTGGTTTTTGCTGAAAGTTTCGAAAAGATACCGAAAAATATTCTGGAAGTAAGACCCAATGTTATAATAAGCATTCCCCGATTATGGGAAAAAATATACGACATCACAAAATCAATCGTCTCCCGGCAAAACAAGACCACCCAGTCAATTTTCAATTGGGCAATGAAGCTGGGTGAAAAGTATTGCAATGCCATGGCAACCGCTACAAGAATGGGTCAAATGGATTTGCTTCAATTCGCACTGGCCAACCAGCTTGTTTTCAATAAAATTAAAAAGACGGCCGGTTTGGATCGCGTCGTCCTCGGCGCATCGGGCGGAGGCAAGCTCTCCAAAGATGTTTGCGTGTTTATCCGCTCCCTGGGTATTCAGCTCAGCGAGGGTTACGGACTTACAGAAACATCGCCGGTAATTAACTTCAATGAACCGGAATTCAGCGGCAGCTTTGATCCCAGCAAGGCCGGCTGGTTTGGCAATAAGATGATTGATTTGACTGTGGATCTGATGGTTACAAAACAGGCACAGGGGTTGTCGCCTTATACCAATCCGATCCGTTCGCTGGGACTTTCGCTGGCTTATAATACCGTTGCCTATCAAATGCAGATCAAGCCCGGCACCGTCGGCAAACCAGCTCTCTGGACGGAGGAAAAAATCGCTGAAGATGGCGAAATTCTTGTCAAAGGTCCTCAAGTATTCAAAGGATACTGGAATCTGCCGGAAGCTACAGCCGAGGCATTCACTGAGGATGGGTGGTTCAAGACCGGCGATATCGGCGAATTTGATAAGGACGGATTTCTTCTTATTACCGACCGCAAGAAAGAGTTATTTGTTACCTCTGGCGGCAAGAATATTGCTCCGCATCCGATTGAACTGGCACTGACAGCCAAGCCTCATATAGATCAGGTCTGCCTCCTTGGCGACGCGAGGAAATATATCTGCGCTCTTATCGTTCCCGAATTTTCGGAACTCCACCGTTTTTGCAAGCACAACAACATCCCGGCATGTTCTGATAAAGACCTTCTCTCGAATGAACAGGTTAAGGAATTGATCAAAAAACAGGTAGATGAGGTTAACGAAACATTGCCCCGTTACGAACAGATCAAGTACTATAAGGTACTAGAAAAAGCTTTCAGCGTTGAGTCAGGCGAGTTGACACCGACTTTGAAGCTGAAACGTAGAATCGTCTTTGAAAAATACAAAGATGATATAGAAAAACTGTACAACAACTAATACACATCACTCCAGCCCTCCCCGGCTTGCAAAACCGGGAAGGGCTGGAGTGAATACCGTTATTTTTCATTTTCCCTTAAAGCTCGCCGCCCTCTTCTCCATAAAAGCTGTAAAGGCTTCTTTCAAATCATCCGATGTCATTAAAAACATGTTCTTTTGTATCGCCAAAGCCATGCCTTCATTAACGTTTGTATAGCGGCTGAAGTTAAGAACCTCTTTTGTGCACTGTATGGCAAGGGGAGCATTTGCGGTTATCTGCTTCGCTAATTGTAGTGAGGCTGACATAAGGGCGTCTTTATCCGCATAAACTTCAGTGACAAGACCCATTTTCTCGGCCTTCCGCGCGGAATAGTTTCCCGCCGTATAAGCCATCTCTCTGGCGTATCCTTGGCCGATTATAAAGGGAAGCCGCTGAAGAACACCCATATCGGCAACCAATCCAATGTTGGCTTCTTTGAGACAGAAAATGGCGTCTTCACTGCAGAGGCGAATATCGCAGGCGGAAATCATATCAAGCCCGGCGCCGATGCACTTGCTATGTACGGCCGCAATTACCGGTTTAGGACATTCCTCGATGGCGTTGCAGCAATCAAACAATGACTGGGATTTTTTTATGGCATCGAAAGCGCCTCTGGCTGAATCACTAAAATTCGAAGCGGCGTCTTTCAAGTCGAGCCCGGCGCAAAAAATTCTGGCCTTGCTTTGCAGAATAATTGTCCTTACCTCATCCATGGCTCCCATTTTTTTGAATACATCGGCAATCTCAGAAGCAAACTCCAAACTCACAGCATTCAGGGCATCAACCCTGGCCAAAGTTACTGTCGCGATGTAATCCTTAATCTCCAGTTCAATAAATTTATATGTCATATATTTCTCCTTCAAAAATTTTACGTTTATTTTAGTGCTTGGTTAAGCCTTATCAGGATTTTTTATATAAAGAGTTCTTGGCGATGTACTGTCTGACTTTATCCGGTGTAAGATATCTTATGGATTTATCCGCTTTGATCATCTCTCTCATGTGAGAAGAAGAAATGTCCAAAAAGCTTACATGGCGGAAATATATGGTGTGGCCGGTCGGGCCTTTATATCCGTCAATTTTTTCATCGTAAGTAAATTGGGAAACAAAGTCCTTCGGCAGGATACCGTCCAATTTAACATTTTCATAACCGGGACGAGTCATTACGGCAAAATTGCACAACAGCAGAAGTCTTTCCCAGTCTTTCCATGTAGTGATAGCCTGAAAAGCGTCCTGCCCTACTATGAAGTATAACTCCAGATCCTCCATATACTTATTGAGAATATATTCGACTGTCTCCACGGAATAAGATTTGCCGGCGCGCAATTTCTCCACTTCGGAAAAAGAGAAATTAACATTATCTTCAATTGCCAAGCGAATCATTTGCTCGCGATAATTAAAAGCCGTGACTTTCGCTTCTAACTTATGCGGCGGCCGGGATGAAGGGACAAAAATAATGCGGTTCAAATTAAAGATTTCCAGCATTTCTTCCGCGCCGCGCAAATGACCGAAATGAATCGGATCAAACGTTCCGCCTAAAAGTCCCCATCTCATGTTCTCACCTGTCCGTTGCCGTAAATTATAAATTTTGTTGTCGTTAATTCCTCCAACCCCATAGGGCCGAAGGCATGAAGCTTTGTCGTGGAAATGCCGATTTCGGCGCCCAGTCCCAGTTCAAAACCATCGCTGAAACGGGTCGAAGCGTTGACCAGCACGGTCGAAGAATTGACCTCGTTCAAAAAACGTTGAGAATTGGCATAATCGTTTGTAATTATTGATTCCGTATGTAAAGACCCGTATTTTTCAATATGCGCGACAGCTTCATCAATGTTCTCCACAACCTTTACGGCTAGAATCAAATCGAGATATTCCGCGTACCAATCATTTTCACCCGCTTTTTCAATATTTTTTAAAATCGATCTTGTTTTTTCACATCCTCTTATCACGACTCCGGCTTTTTTAAATTTATTCGCCGCCTGCGGCAGAAATTTACCGGCAATATCTTTATGCACCAGCAAAGTTTCCAGGGCATTGCACACACCGGGACGTTGAGTCTTGGCGTTTAAACACACATTGACAGCCATGTCCATGTCGGCTTGCGCATCCACAAAAATATGGCAGACTCCCTTGTAGTGCTTGATTACCGGTATTTTGGATTGAGCGACTACGGCGCGAATCAATTCCTCTCCACCGCGGGGAATTATTAAATCAATGTACTCATCCAATTGCAGCATTTCCGAAACAGCTTTGCGGTCTGTAAACGGAATGACTTGAATCGCGTTTACAGGGAGAGACGTTTTCCGCAAAACTCCCTGCAGGACGGAAGCAATGGCCAGATTGGATTTGATTGATTCGGAACCTCCCCGCAAGATAACGGCATTCCCCGATTTGAGGCAAAGAGCGGAAGCGTCAACCGTAACATTGGGACGGGATTCGTAAATGATGCCGATAACACCCAAAGGAATACGCATCTTGCCGACCAAAAGCCCGTTGGGCCTGCGCCACATGGAAGTTACTTTGCCGACGGGATCGGGCAGAGCTGCCACTTCTCTTAATCCTTTTGCCATTTGTTCAATTGTGGATTTTTTCAATGTAAGGCGTTCCAGCATGGCACGGGAGATACCCGATTTTTTAGCTTTGGCCACATCTTTGGCATTTTCCATCAGAAGAAATTTACAATTCTGCTCAAGTTCATCCGCCATTTGCAAAAGGGCTTTATTCTTTTCCGTTGTTGTAACGCGGGAAAGTTTTCGCGCCGCTAATGACGCGTCCTGAGCGATTTGTTGTATAGAATTTTTTATATCCACAATATTATCCTTAAAAATAAATTTGCTTGCATTTTCACCAATTATTGATACAAACTGCCCCGCCTAAACAGATAACAAAAATTTGAAGAACTTGATTGTATTCAACCTTTAACAATAAGAATTACTGGTGTCAATCTACAAAACAAAAGTTTACGTGTCAAGGCCTTTGCCGGAATAGAAAGAAATGAACCGAATACGAATTAAAGCTGGCAAAAACATTTACAAAATCATCAAGGATGGCGGATTTAATTTTGATTCTGTTTCCACCTATTTTGGACCGGCGGTAGGACCACGCTGGCTTGTTGCCAGCGGCTTTGATTTAACTCTCTTGAAAGGCGGGTTTTTAGGACGCTCAAACGCTGTTTATCTGATCGGTTCCTCTGCGGGTGCCTTTCGCTTTGCCGCCTGGCTGCAGCCGGAGGCCATTAAATCTTACAATAAACTCTTGGATGCGTATATTAACATAAGATACTCCAAAAAAGATACACCGGCAACAGTATTGGATAAAATTACCGGCATCATTAATGAATATCTTGAGGACGATGCACTACCTTTTGCCCTGGCTAATAAAAAATATCGTCTTGTTGTAATTACCGCCCGTGCGCGCGGCCTTGTGGCTTTTGAAAATCACTGGGTGCAAAAACTTGGTCTAATAACCTGTTATGTCTTTAATTATTTCAACCGTAATAATATCTACCGTTTCGCGGAAAGGGTTGTGTTTTATAATGGCGCCAAACCGCCGTCCTTTTGCTTCCAGCCGCAATTTCGCGGCAATTACGTGCAGATAAATGAAGTTAATTTTAAAAACGCGGTTTTATCTTCAGGCGCCATCCCTATTGTTATTGCCGGTGTGCGTGATGTTTATGGAGCTCCGCAAGGCGTTTATCGCGATGGCGGGCTTATTGATTATAATCTTACACACCAGTTTGCCGCTAAAGAAAACGAAATAGTACTTTTTTTCCATCATCAGGAACGCATCATTCCGGGGTGGCTGGATAAAAAAATAGTGCGCCGCGTACCGGATGCGGAAACATTGAGCAATGTTTTAATGGTCTTTCCCTCGCAAAGCTTTATCGAAGATCTTCCGGGTGAAAAAGTTCCGGACCGCACGGATTTTATCACCTTCATTAACGATCAGGAAACAAGGATTAAAAACTGGCGCAAAGCTGTGGAATTATCAGCGCCGCTGGGCGAAGAATTTATAGAACTGGTGGAGAGCGGAAAGCTTCGGGACGTGGTGGAAAAACTGTAAAATTTAAGGTTTAATTCCATTTCTAAATTAATGATGATGCCGCGGCGGCAGTGAAACTCGAATTACAGTTACGCAGTAAACTGTAATTCGTTAGTTGAACCGTCCCGTTTCAGTGGGGCTAGGAGGAGGCAACGAAGCGTATTATACACGTGTGACCTCGTGTGACCTTCAGGTTATCAGGTTATACGTTGAGGAAGCCGACGACCCCGGCCTCCGCCGGGGCAGGCTGTGCCAACAAAGGTAGCACTTGATTTAGAAATGGAACAAGATGGTTTGCTATGATTATTCAAGCTCTTCTGGATCTCTACAAATCCTGCACGCTTTGTCCGCGCGCCTGCCGGGTTGACCGGACAAAAGGCGAGTTGGGCTATTGCCGTTTGCCCGCCGATATTGTCATGGATTGCGCACTGGCGCATCACGGCGAAGAGCCGCCTCTATCCGGAACGCGCGGGGCCGGGACTATCTTTCTTTCTTCATGTAATCTGGGTTGCATATATTGCCAGAACTATCAGATTTCCCATAGCGCGCAGGGGCGCCATCTGACGGTGTTGGAACTGGCCAAGGTCATGCTGGATCTTCAAAAAAAAGGTTGTCACAATGTCGAACCGGTCACCCCGACGCCGCAGGCTCCTCTGATTATGGAGGCTCTGTGCGTGGCACGCATGCAGGGGCTTACGGTGCCGTTTGTTTATAATTGCGGCGGCTATGAAAATCCGGAAGTTATCAAATTGCTCGACGGCATGGTGGATATCTATCTGCCGGACTTTAAATACGGTCTGGAAAAAGATGCCGTGGATTTCTCGTCAGCGCCGGGATATCCCCGCTTTGCTCTGGATTCGATAAAAGAAATGGTGAAGCAGGTCGGCGACGGGCTGGAGTTGAAAAACGGCGTGGCTCAAAAAGGAATAATTATTCGCCATCTGGTTTTACCCGGCACAATTGAAAACTCTAAAGAAGTTTTAAGACTAATCAAAAAAGAGATATCCACGTCGGTTCAACTTAGCCTCATGTCCCAATACACGCCGGTTGCCAAAGTGCGCAGTCATCCTATTTTAAAACGCAGAATCACCAAACACGAATATGAACAGGTAACAGATTACGCGCTGAAGTTAGGTTTTGACAATATTTTTATTCAGGAAGTTAGCGACTACGAACTGACACCCGATTTTGACCAATCCAATCCCTTTGATTAACTGATACCAATTCGCATTCATTCGTCTACCTTTGTTTGCTTCGTCATCGGCTCCTCGACGTATTGTACTATACGACTGCGGCGCCTCTTCCTCGCCACCTCGGTATACTTTTGACTGCAAATCGGTATAATTTGTTTCTGTTTAAGTGGATAACGAAAAATCAGCCGGAGCCTAGCGATCGGATAAATTGCCATTGTTGTACAAATTATTAATTAAGCAACGCTCCTAATTGTTATTAATATAAACGGAAACTGGGTTCGTGCCCAGAGAACATAAGCGGAACATACCAAGCACTATTATTGCTTCTAAGTTTCAGAGATGGCACATTTATTTGCTTTCCCTCAGAAAATATCTTTCCGAATTCGACAGTCAATTCATCTGGATTGCCTATCTTTTGATATGTTAAATCAAGAACGAATTTGCCTTTGTTTAAGATGATCGGCGAAGTTGAAACAATTTTGTTAGTCTTATTATTTCGAGCACAACCATATCCATCACCGGCCATACAGTAATTTACTCGATAAACAGGCAAAGCCTGATCACCTGATTTTAATAATCTTATCCCTTGAACATCTATTGCGAGTTCATCACTTGAATTTTCTATAATAAACGATAATTCAACATCAAAATCAAACATGAAACAGGAAAAAAACAAGGGTATAATTGGCAATATTGGAGGTCCCATAGAAATGGGGCATGAACCTACTCCATAAGAAGATTGAGTCGTTAAAGTTATTATATCATTTTTGTATTGTGCGTTTTCTATGGCTTTTTTTGAATATGTAGTATCAGTACCTTTTACCCATTTATTATTATCAGTTTCTGTCTTATAGTATTTATCATAGAATAACATTGAACAACCTAACATTAATGCAAAACAACAAACACTGAAAATAATCAAAATTAATAAAATAATTTTCTTAGAATAAAGGGCCATAAATAATCATCTCCTTCTCGTATGATTGGCAACTTCAATCTTTTTTGAATAACAATTAATATACCCCATTGGTATTTAACGAACGTCTATGCAAATTCATTGCATTTCATCAAAAAAAGAAAGAGCAAATTGTGAATAATGGGGCTGTTCAAAAACGTTCAGATGCAAGGCGCGCGAGTATCGCGGAGTGAGGCCTACTTTTTCGTAGGTCGCAGCGACGCGAACGGAGCGCAACGCAGCAGATGGACTTTTTTCAACAGCCCCTCTTACGGCATTTCGAAAATTTGTACTCCCGCTGGAGGCTTGAACTGAAAAATCTTTTGCGCCACTCCCGAATTGATGGAAATATTGGAAAATTTCAGCGTGGTGGAATTACCCATAACATCATCGAAGCTCACCTGCAAAATACAAAAATCGTTCTTATCAACTGTAAGCTTGACTGAATTGCAGGTCGCCGTCTTTTCCCTCGGAATCAACACAAGCAGATAATTCCCGTCTTTATTCAAAGCTTTGGGTTCGGCATATTTAATTGTAAAGTCATTTTTCAGTTTTCCCGCTCCGGCAAAAAAGTTAATTAAAAACTTCGATTGGAAAATACTTTCTGATTTTTGCCTGTAAGCAACCTTTTCATTTGCAAGGTAGAGCCATGCCGTTTGACTATTTATAATCAGTTTCTTTCCTTTGGGCTTTGTGTACTCCCAAAGCATATTCTTCGGATTCTTAAAAAAAACTTTGCCTTCTTCCTGTTCAGTTTTCTTGATTGATTTTATTGCTACTTCCTGAATGAAATCAGCTTTCAGATCTTTTGTTTTCTCATAAGTAAGTTGAAGCTTTTGTATAACATTGTCAACCACCGGAAGTTCATCGGAAAAAGCACAAGCGGGTAGAGATAATAGCGATAAAATAAGGCAAAGACCAATCCCGATTGCCGTAAATAGCTTATTTGTTTTGAAAAAAAATTTTATCATTTTTTTATAAAAAACCGGTCACATCTGGCACAATTTTTCTTATGAAGTTTATATCTGTCTTTGTCCATGCAGTATAAGTGACTATGATAAAAGGTTATATTAATAAGTCATTGATTATATTGAATATTTAAGTTGCTCAAACCTTAGGCAATTTGGTGTAAAATCGTAACAATTACGCACTTACAAGGATTATCAACATAGTTATCAACAAGCATTTCCACAATCTTGTGGAATACAAATCCAAGTGCCTGTATATAAGGGAAAACCACGGGTATGAAACCTCAAAGCAAGCTTTGAGAGTATTCAACCCTCCGCCTTCGGCGGGATTGTTCGACTTACAAATTTTAATACGTTTCACTATTAAAACTTGAGTCTCACAAATAAAAATTTACTTCTTTTTAATCTTTTTCCCGTCTAATATTTTGACGCGCCAGCCAAAGGGATCTTCTTTCAATCCATATTGAATTTGCAGGATTTCGTTGTAAAGCTTTTCCGCCATTGGCCCTGCTTTTCCTTCGTTGATTGAATAATCTCTGCCGCTGAAATGAATTTGACCAACTGGCGAGATAATTGCCGCCGTTCCCGAGGCAAAAGCTTCCTGAAGCTTTCCGTTTTTAGATGATTCAATTACTTCGTAAATAGTTATCGGCCTCTCCGCAACCTTAATCTTTAAATATCTGGCCAGCTTGATCACCGAATTGCGGGTAACTCCCGGAAGGATTGTTCCGGCCAGAGGCGGTGTAATCAGTTCATCACCGATGACGAAAAAGATATTGCTGGTACCCACCTCTTCAATATATTTGTTTTCAATGGCGTCCAGCCATAAAACCTGAGTATAACCTTTGTTCGTGGCAATGCGGGAGGCAAAAAGGCTCGCAGCGTAGTTGATCGCCGCCTTGACGTGCCCGGTGCCGCCTTTTGTCGCGCGCACATGCTCCTGCGACACAAACATCTTAGTTGGCGAAAATCCCTGCGGATAATAAGTCCCCACCGGCCCCACCACGATAAAAAAGAGATATTCATTGGCCGGATGAACGCCTAACGCCGCTTCAGTGGCAATCATGGTCGGACGAATGTATAAAGATGTTCCCTCGCCGCGGGGAATCCAGTCCTTTTCCAGAATAACCAGTTTCTTAATAGCTTCCAGAAAAATTTCCTCATCCATCGGTGGCATGCAGAGCCTTTCCGCGGACACATTCATTCTTTTAATGTTTTCCGTCGGGCGGAAAAGATAAATTTCGCCTTTTGGACCGCGGTAGGCCTTGAGACCTTCAAATATTTCCTGGCCGTAATGCAGGCACATTGCTGTCGGATCTAATTGCAAGGGACGGTAAGGTTCAATTATCGGATCGTACCAACCCTTGCCTTCTGTATATTTAATGTTGAAAAAGTGATCAGTCACTACCTTGCCAAAACCAAGTTTGGATTCATCAGTAGGTTTATCTTTTCTTTTTTTCGGTGACGCTTTTTTTATTTTAATTTCCATAAATGCCTCTTTCACCAGGCTGCAGCCTCGCTTATATCCTTCACTATCCCGGAAGTCGGTCTGGTATTAAAATTTTTCTTTGATATATCACTAAATTAAACTTCTATCAAGACTTCGATACTGAATTGCTTCGGCAACATGAGCAGGTTCAATATTTTCTTTGTTTTCCAGATCAGCTATGGTGCGGGATAATTTTAATATCCGGTTTACCGCCCGGGCGCTTAATCCCAATTTTTCAATGGCCATTTCGATGAGCTTATGTGATTCTTCATTTATTGGACAAAAATTACGAATTTGTTTTTCCGTCATTCGGGCATTACAAAGGATGCCTTTATGGCCAAAACGTTTTTTTTGCAGATCACGCGCTTTGTTTACGCGATCTCTAATCGTTGAGGAAGATTCTCCCAATTCTTTACCGGACAGGGCTCGATATTTAACTGAAGGCACTTCAATATGCAAATCTATTCGATCCAATAGCGGCCCCGATATTTTAGATTGATACTGACGAATCTGCTGCGGACTGCACCGGCAGGTATGCACCCGGTCGCCAAAATAACCGCAGGGGCAGGGATTCATTGCCGCCACCAACATAAATTTCGCGGGAAAAGAAGCTGTTACTGAAGAACGCGTAATTGTTATGGTGCCGTCCTCCAAAGGCTGGCGAAGGGCTTCCAGCGCGTTTTTTTTGAATTCAGGAAGTTCATCCAGAAAAAGCACCCCCAGATGGGCAAGGCTTATTTCCCCCGGGCGCGGTGTCTGGCCGCCCCCAACCAAACCGGCATCGGATATCGTGTGATGCGGCGATCGAAACGGCCGAACGGCGATTAACATTTCATCTTTATTCAAGGAACCGGCAATGGAAAATACCTTGGTTACTTCAATAGCCTCTTCAAAAGAAAGATCGGGCAAAATAGTGGGCAGTCTTTTTGCCAGCATACTTTTACCGGAGCCGGGCGGACCGATCATAATCACATTATGGCCGCCTGCCGCCGCAATTTCCAGCGCTCTCATTGCCTGCCTCTGACCTTTTACCTCGTTAAAATCTACTTCATATTTTCGGGTTTTTTGGAAAATTTTATTTATGTCCAAAGATACCGGCTCGATATTACTCCGGCCGGCTAAAAATTCCACAACATCCGGCAGTGTTTTCACCGGAAAGACGTTAATCCCTTCCACCATAGCCGCTTCCGCGGCATTTTCTTCGGGAACAAAAACCGATTTGATGCCTATTTCTTTGGCTTTAAAAGTGGCGGGTAAGACACCATTTACGCCTTTAATGCTGCCGTCAAGAGACAGTTCTCCAATAAAAAAACAATCCTGTAGCGCAGCTTCTTTAATTAATTCTTCCGCGGCAAGAATTCCCACGGCAATGGGAAGATCAAATCCTGTTCCTTCTTTTTTAACATCAGCGGGAGCCAGGTTGACGGTTACATGGCTGCGGGGGAAACGATAGCCGGAATTTTTTATGGCTGCCTTGATCCGATCCCTGCTTTCTTTAACCGAAGCATCAGGCAGACCGACAGTGGCAAACTGAGGCAACCCCTGAGATGTGTCCACCTCTACGAACACAGGGTATGATTCCATGCCAATGACGCTCATACTGATTACTTTAACGAACATTCAGCCTTCTTCAACGAAAATTTTAATAACATTTTGCTTTGAAGCTGCCATTTTTTCGGCATCACTTCCCTGTGGGGTAAAAATTTTATTTTTATTGCACGCCCTTTGGTTGTGCACCCGTTCAAAGGATTAACTTCGGCAAGAAGAAATCTCCGCAAGCATATTGTGTACATACGTTGAGGAAGCCAACGACGATGTTAACAAATTTTGCCGAAGGCCGGAAGCGTTTTCCGCAAGGAGAGCGCATAATAACTTATAATTTTACCTTACCGGTAAGTTACCACCCGCAAAGTGGTAATTTATAATCAAATTGGCGTAGAATACTAGCTAATCGGAATCTTTATATCAAGATATTTCCTTAAAAAAATGGTTTGCTCGATTAATTAGTCCTCTTGATTTGTATGGACTTCGCACCAACATCTCAGCTTATCTCACAGTTCACACCGTATCAAAAGACACGAATCACGTTGTTGTCGCCCAACCCTCTATACGTCCTTATTGCCTATTGTTAAGAATAGATTAACCCCTGTTTCCTCGGATTCAATTGAAACTGAACAAGGATCAGCGCCCGCTTTGCCGGCCAATTCAGTCAAATTGTCCATGTCCCTATGGAATAAAAACCATTCCCCCAATTCCATATAATCTCTTGATGGATTTACTGTTGAAAAATTGCCAATAACTATTTTGCCATTTATTGTTAACATTTTCATTAATGAGCGTAGTAAGAATATAAACTTTTCATTGTCAAGATAATTAAAAAGTCCTGCAGACCAGATTAAGCCGTATCGTTTTTCCGAACGGAAACGAAACACATTTTCACAAAAGAAGGTAACATCCGAACAATTGAGCAGTTGTTTGGAATATTTTATGGCATTTGAATCCACATCCAGACAATCAAAATGTATCTTTGAAAATGGATGTTCACATTTGTATTCATAAATATCACGACATGGGCCGCTACCTATATTCAACACGGCCGGTTCTATAACCTGTGATTTGTCAATTCCAGATAATATGCTCTTAAAATATTCTTTCCTGTTTCGCACTGCTTTGGGTGCAGCCTGCCAATGAAAAAACTTATCCCAATTTTCCAGATGTTTTTGAGATGAAATCCATTCCATATAAATTCTATCCATTATTTCATAATCACCGTGATAACCATGGGGACTTTTGCACACAAATCCCTGCATGGTACCTTCCGAAAAAGCTTCCCCGCAAACCGCCCACAACTCCCTGATTTGAGCGCGAGAAATCTTACTCTCTTTAAGCATGGAGTTTATAGAATAAAAGTGATCGTTGAGCTCAACATACTCACTTGGTTCAGGGCCTCCCCGTTCCACAAACGACATCAGGTAATTTTTTATATTTTTCAATTCGTTACTTCTTCTCTCTTGAGGATATGACTCCGAACAAATCCTGTCTTTTCCATCCTTTTTTCCCTGATACATGAGATGATCAACCCGGCTAACAAAGGCCTTCATATCTTCCTGTTTCTTGTACTGCGCAAGCCCTGTGCTCACTGTAAGATGGACGTGTTTATCCGGCACCGGAGAAAAATCTTCTTTTTTTAATTCTTCTGTGATTCTTTCCGCAATAACGATGCCTTCCTCGCTTGTTGTCATGGGCAGAATGATCGTAAATTCCTCACCGCCATAACGATAGGCGGAATCTGCCTTGCGAAGACACCTTTTTATCACCCGGCCGAGCCGTAATAAGACCTGGTCCCCCTCAATATGGCCGTAAGTATCGTTGAACTCTTTGAAATCATCTAAATCAAGAAGAAGAAGGGTTAATGGATATTCATGGCGGTCCAGCCGGTCGATTTCCATTTTAAGCTGTTGGTAAAAATGCCTGGCATTATAAAGCTGGGTTAGGTCATCGATAATACTCAGTTCACGGTATCTTTCTTCGCTTTGTTTCAATTCCTTTTCTAACCGTTTGCGTTCGGTAATATCGCGGGACACTGCCTGAAAGCCTGTAACATTGCCATCTTCCACGATCAACTGTGTATTTTGTCCAAGCCAAACCTCACCGCCATCCTTTGTAATAATGGGATATTCTGAATATGTATTTTTAATCCCCTTTACGAACTGACGGCCGAAAAACTTAATGGCTTCGTCACGCATGTCCGAACGGATAAATGTCGGATAATGCTTCCCAATAATAGCCTCTTCCTCGTATCCTGTAATATGGACCGTCGACGCATTTACGAAGGTGAAAAGTCCGTTTTTGTCCGTCCTAAAAACCATATCGTTCGCATTTTCCACCAACGCCCGATACCGCTCTTCGCTATCCCGCAGAGCACCTTCCGCTTTCTTGTGACCAAAGATTTCCTGCTCAAGCGCTCGATTAATTTTCTGATAATCCGCCGTTCTCTTTTCCACACGCCTTTCTAGTTCCTGATTAATCTGACTAATCTTTTCCCGCTCAAGCTCCAATTGTTGAGTCAGGAAATAATCACGCCGGGCATAGAATTCGATGGAATAACAGGCAAGCATTCCTATGGCATTTGCGCTGAGGAAAAAGAAGTTGTTACTGATCAGAACGTTATAGGGCGTTGGACTGATCCAGATAGCGGCAATTTCGTATAATGCCACTTGCACCCATCCGGCTAATGAAGCCCAGAGGAACCGAGCACAAACGAAAGTGTACCCCCACATGAAAACAAGTATCAGGCCGGCATAATAATAATAATTGATTGGCGTTGGAGCAATGATAATCATATCAACAATGCCCGCACCAGCCAGAATAAGATTACTCATCAGAAGAGGTTGCATATATCGTTCAAAGGACTTGGAAAACGACATCAGAAAAGTACCCATGAACACAGGACAAGTGATAACAAAACGAATAAACCATATGGTGGATTTCTGTTCGGGCATTAGTAACGCGTCCAAATTGCCGAAAGCAGCATAAACAAACGCTCCCAATATTAGAGATAGGCGGATTTGGGGAAGTGACACTCGGTAGTAATTTCTCAGAAATGGCGCTTCAAGGATTGATGATTCCCCTGAGAACTTCAGTGTCAACAGATTCAGTGTCATGATGTACCTGATGATTTATGGTTAATTGTCCGATTTGCTTTTATTAAGTCAAGCAAACCAGTTTCTTCCGATATTATTGAGTTGAGATCTGCTCTCTCCGTTAACCGCCGTGATTTTTGACAGTGCCATAGTATTTCAACTATATATCTACATGGATCCGGGCCGTCACAAAATTGTAATCATTTTTTTAAATGTACCATAATTATCAGGATATAACAATATGGTCTGAAATTATTAGTCTTTGCCGAAAATTATAATTTATTGTGAGACTCCAATTTAATGAGATTCGCTGAAAACGAACGAAGTGAAGTTTGAAGTGTTAGTCGAATTATCCCAGGAGCGAAGCGACGCGGGACTATTGTAATAAGACTCAAACTTCAAAAACGTAGCAAATAGAAGTTTGTTAGTCGAATTAATGAGTCCCAAGTTTCAGAAGCAAAGCGTGCTGAAACTTGTTGGACAAATTATCCATTGTGCAAAGCACATATGGATATCCCGCATAAGCAGAGGATAGAATACCCCGTCCCTCGGGACGAAATTTTGGTCAAGGGCTTGCCCTGGGGTTCATATCCGTGATTGACAACAAGGAAGGTGTAAATCCCGTACAAGGACTCTTAATCCGGACAAACCAAAAAAAATATTTACGTTTCTTGACTCATTAATTGGCCTATGCTAAAGTCCACCAAAATCAATTGATTCAATCCTGCGACTTGGAATTCTCCAGCTCCAACAGAGGGTATAAGACCAGTGGTTCGAGGCAAATGAAACCATACAGAAAAACAATATTTGATAGTTTGGGTAACAAATCATATTAAATCAGGAAATCAAAAAATGGCACAAAATGTTTTTAGAATTAAACGGGCATTCCTCGTACCTTTCATCACTATCGTCGCACTTCTTTGTTTATTATTTTTACTAAGCTTATTCAAAGGTCAAATGTGGGAGAAAATTGTTCTGGCTGTTTCCTTTGCCAGTACCTTGCTTATTGCCATTGAAGCAACAAGGAGAAAAATTGTTGTAACTAACGAGGGCTTGAAAATAGAGAAGTTTTCCCGGACAAAAGAATTTGTCTGGACGGAAATTACGCATTTAGGTGTTGTTAATATGCGCAATAAAATCTATTTTATATTAACAACAGCTAAGGGTTTTTATTTCTTTTCCAACTTATTAGAAAACCATGCTTTACTTATTCGTTTTCTTGTGGATAAGCTAGGAAACGAAAGAGTTGAAACTGAAATTAATAATTATTTAGATCATCCTGTCGAACGATGTTCTCTGATTGTGATGTGTTGGTTAGCTGTGTTAATAAGTACTGCCTTTATAATTTTAAAATTGATATCAGTTTAAATTTGCAATTAATCATGTTTTTTAAAAATATATATTTTTCTTTTTAGTAAATTTTGTCCGAAAGGAGTAAGCTTCAAAAAATGCGGTCGAAAAAGCAGAATAAATCAGAAATTGTTATGAATGTGAAGGCAACCCCTTATGAGGCTGTCGAAGAAATAATGGGGAAAAAACTGGAAGATATTGCCATAATTTTATCTTCTTCCGGTGATCGCAAAAGCAAGCTTTACGAAGAAGTTATGAATATGGTGGAGAAGGGTCTATTTAAAATTGCTCTGCGCCGGTCAAATGGCGTAAAAAGTTCGGCCGCGGTTTTTCTAGGTATCAGCCGTAACACGTTTACCGATAAAATGGCTAAACTGGGTATTAGCTGTGGAAAAAATAATAAGTAGCCGTCTAAAAAACATTTATGACTAGAACCATTAAGAAAACTGTAACTTTACCTCAAAAGGTAATTTGTCTCTTGAAAAAAGGGGTCCGGATGACGGCCCCTTTTTCTGTGGAAATCGGCGATGAGGTAAATCCGGAGAGGATTGCCGGTTCTTCAATAATTTATGGCGCAGCAAGAATTTACGGCGAAAATACATTGATCGCTCAAGATGTAAAACTGGGATATGAAGCACCTGTTACTTTAATTGATTGTCAACTTGGTGCATCGGTTGAATTAAGGGGTGGATATTTTATCAATTCGGTTTTTTTGAATAAAGCGACAATGGGCAGCAACGCACAGGTTCGTACCGGCTGCCTTTTGGAAGAAGAATCCGGTGGAAATCACTGTGTCGGCTTGAAACAAACAATCCTTTTCCCTTTTGTTCAGTTAGGCAGTCTGGTTAATTTTTGTGATTGCCTGATGGCTGGCGGAACTAGCCGAAGGAATCATAGTGAAGTGGGCAGTTCCTACATCCATTTCAATTATACTCCCCGGCAAGACAAAGCTACTCCTTCTTTAATCGGTGATGTGCCACGCGGTGTAATGCTACGAGAACCGCCGATATTCCTGGGCGGTCAGGGTGGCATTGTGGGGCCGGTGCAAATTGATTATGGAACGGTGATTCCCGCGGGTATTATTTGCCGGCAGGATTTTAAGACAGAAGGAATACTTTGGTCATCCCCAACTTCACTGGAAAAGAAGAAAGAGTTTGTTGCCGGAGCCTACGGCGGTGACATTATTCGCAAAGTTAAGCGTAATATAGAGTATGTTGCTAATTTATCAGCCTTAAGGCAATGGTATCGCTACGTGCGCCGCGAGTTTTTTATAAGGGAAACGTATGGCGATGCTCTTTATTCCGGAGCTTGCAATGTTTTGGATGAAGCCATTACTGAAAGGATCAAACAACTGCACCTGTTTGCAAAGAACATGGAAACTTCCATGGAAGTAGTCACAAAAAAAATGAAAAAAATATATCCGGATAGCGTGTCGCGTACTCAAAAACAGTTTTTGCAGGATTGGCCGAAAATGGAAGCATATCTTTCCGGCAACAATGAAGAAAAAATCGGGCGGAAGAAAAGAGATTCCTTCTTAAAAATAATGCAGCGCCTGTCCAATAAAGGCAACTCTTATATGGAAGCGATAACGTTGTTAACGCCTACGCAAAGCCGGGAAGGTACTGATTGGTTAAGAGATATTACTGAGTGTATAAATAATTCTCACGCTCATAGGCAGAAAGAAAAATAATGTTTATTGCGCGAATGTTCAATACAATAAAAAATACCGGCCGGTTTCTTGCGGTCTGTCAAGTATTTATAGGAAAACGCCCAACAAGTGTTTCCGTTCCGGCAATAATTTTTTTCCCGGTTATGACTTCCCAACTTAACTGCGGCTTTGCCGGGTTAATGACTTTCCAGTCCAATAAAAACTCCACAGACTTAATTGACGATCTTGCACTGGCGTCTTTGTGGAAAAAAATCAAAAGTTCCGGTTTAAAAAATGTCTTGACCGGAAAGATTACCCCGGAAGCATACTTAAGTGGAATCGAAACACTCAATTCCATGGAAAAAATTACATTGGAGTTAAAACAGGAAAGTAAACAGGAAATCCTTTTCTCCCAGACTGTAAGAGCCAAAAAACTTTTCGGTTTAGTTGAAAAAATGAAAGTATTTTTCGCTGAAGAAGAAAAGATGCTGGAAGATAACGCTACCAAATTTACTTCCACAGACTTGGAAATTATTAATAGCCGGGTTATTCTGTTCAAAGATATCCAATGGATTTTAGAAAAAGATATCCTGGCTAATTTCGCAAAAATTCTCTATCTTTCCGGCGCGAAAAAAACGACCGCGCTCAATTCGGCGGCTTTCAAAAAATACCGGCAAATTAATTTATTGCTCAATTCGCTGGACCGTCTGGAAGTTCGGGGTAGAGATTCCGCGGGACTGCAAATTGTCTTTACCCTGAAAAAAGAAAAGGACATTGAATGCATCCTGCTTAAACTGAGAGAAAAAGGCTTATACGAAGATTATTCAATGCGGTCGCAGGAAGGGGATATTGTCAATGGCTCGATCGGGATTGCGCCTCATGTGTTTTCCGCTGCTGAAAAAAGAACAACCGTAACTTTTACCTACAAAACATTTTCCATCGTCGGCGAACTAGGGCGCAATGTCAGGGATTTAAGACAAATCATAAAAAATGACCAAATCTTTCAATGCTTTGCCCAAATGGATGCTGTATGCGAGACAGCGCTCACTCATACACGCTGGGCTTCTGTCGGTTCGATTACGGAGGAAAATTGTCATCCTATCAATAATTATAAACTTGATCAAAAAAATCCACATTTTCCTTTTTATCAAAGTTCCGTAGCGCATATTAATGTTGTTTTAAATGGCGATATTGACAACTACCCGGCATTACGAGCCGGGCTTTCGGCAGATAAGGAACTGATTGCTCCGGAAGTCACAACTGATACAAAGATTATTCCCCTGCAAATCGAGAAATATCTGAAAGCCGATAATGATCTTACTGAATCGTTTCGCTTGGCCGTGAATGATTTTGAAGGTTCGCACGCGATAACCATGACCAGTGATCTGGAACCAGGCAAAATGTTTCTAGCGCTCAAAGGCAGTGGCCAGTCCATTTATATAGGGATCAGTTCTGATCAATACATGTTTTCTTCGGAACTCTATGGGTTGGTGGAAGTGACGCCCCGTTTTATCAAGATGAATGGTGAAGAAGCCGCAAGTGGTGAAAGCAAAGCAGTGGGGCAAATATTTATCTTGGATCAAGCCTCATCGGGAGGACTGGCAGGAGCAAGAGGTTTCTATTACGATGGCACCAAAATTAATTTGAAGGATAGTAATTTACAGAAAGCGGAAATTACAACGCGCGATATTGATCGCGGCGATCATCCCCACTTCTTTCTCAAGGAAATTTCCGAATCCGCTATTTCGATTAAAAGGACCCTGCGAGGTAAATATCTTCTCACCACCAAGGACAATTCTTTGCCGCAGGTCATTTTCAATTTAGGTGAAGATATTGTTCCTGCAGATGTTCGTTTAAGACTCCAAAACGGTACGATCAAAAATGTAATCGTCATTGGTCATGGAACGGCGGCTGTCGCCGGTGCGGCAGTGGCTGACGCTTTGGAACATTATTTAAAAAACAAGAACATTAATATAATGTGCAAAGTGGCTTCCGAACTGAGCGGATTTTTCTTAAAGGATGATTTATCTGATTCCCTGGTGATCCCCATTACCCAGTCAGGAACAACAACAGATACGAATCGCGCCGTAGCTATGGCCAAAGAGCGCGGCGCTTTTATCATTTCCATTGTCAATCGGAGGCAATCGGATATCACCGCTAAATCGCACGGAGTATTTTACACTAGTGATGGACGCGATATTGAAATGTCGGTTGCTTCCACCAAGGCCTTTTATTCACAAATTATTGCCGGCCATGTTTTGGCACTTTTCTTTGCCCAGCTTTTAGGCGCCCGCAGGGATGATTACATCACAGCAGAATTGCGTAATTTGGAAGGCGCGCCGCAACTGATGGAGCGGGTTTTTGCCAGAAAGGATCAAATTTCCGCCTGTGTGAAAAAAGCCCCCGCAAAGAAATTCTGGGCAATAGTGGGCAGCGGGCCCAACAAAGCGGCGGCTGATGAGATTCGAATCAAACTAAGCGAATTATGTTACAAAACCATTTCCTCCGATATTATTGAAAATAAAAAGCACATTGATCTATCGGCGGAACCTTTGATTCTGGTTTGTGCCGCCGGCAGTCCTGGCGCGGTCGCGGAAGATATCGCCAAGGATGTGGCTATATTTAAAGCGCATAAGGCCGCAGTCATTGTTTTTGCCGATGAAGGTGATGATCGTTTCGATAAGATTGCCGATGCTGTAATTTCTCTCCCGGTGGCAGCCATGCCGCTGCCAGTGATTCTCAATACCATGGCGGGACATCTATGGGGTTATTATGCCGCCCGTGCCATCGATGAAGAAGCACGTATCTTTCGAGAATTCAGAAACGATCTTAATCTGGCCATGGCTCGTCAGGTGAAAATGAATTATTCTCTTTACGAGAGGATTGCGGATGCTCAGTTTCGCCGCATGGTTAATGAGTTTTATCAGAATTTCAATCATCATCGCAATGATGGGGCTTTCAATTTGCTGGGCGTTCGGACAATTTCGGATGTTGTGCTTCTGGCTAAATATGCCGCGGGAAAATTACCGCTGGAAGATTTCCGCCATGAATTTAAGACTGATGAAGATTTTTCCTCGCCGCTTGATCTTCTGGATGTTACCCTGGGCCGAGCGATTGATGAATTGACAAGACCCATAGACGCGATACGTCATCAGGCCAAAACAGTTACTGTAGGCACAAGTCGCAAGGAAAAGGAACTTAAGGGAATTATTTTCGATCTGCTGGAGAAGCTGAAATTTGCCGCCCAAAATCTGACCTACAGAAACGTACTTACTGTAAGCAGAATTCAGCCGGCCATTTCCACCGTGCGGGGATACACCATTTATGCTATTAACAATCTCGATGCGCAGGGCAATCCCGCTGAAGGTTCGACCATTACGATCCGCAAAAAGGGCGGAGTGGCCAAGGATATGAAATCGCGCGCAGAATCTTCCGCAATGTTGATGGGCACGAAAAGGACGATTGTCAGTACAGGGCATGCTTATATCGGGAAAGGCAAGGCGGATGGAGCAGCAATCGTTATCTTACCTATTTGGGGAGAAAATGAATTTGTCAGCAATCTCGTTTTGTTCCATGTGGACTACAATGAACTTCTGCCCGCAGGCAAAAAGAAAGAAGTTTTAGGTTACCGCTACAATGATATCCGTAATCTGGTAAACGAATACAACATTGTCTGGGATGATAATTATCTGGAAAAAATACCGCTTGTTGATTTGTTCAGCGAGCCAGTGGAGGTACTGGCTGGCAGAATTAAGCAATGGGCCATATCGGGGAAATAAAGCTCTCCCGCAAGTATGGAGTCTGGGTAACGGGAGTTTTTGCAATCAAGAATATACATGGGGAGTGTTGAGGACAAATCATGAAAACAAAATTTATCTTTGTCACAGGCGGTGTTCTTTCTTCTTTGGGTAAGGGCCTAGCTGCTGCTTCGATTGCAGCCATACTGGAATGCCGCGGCCTGAAAGTCACCAATCAAAAGCTGGATCCGTATATTAACGTTGATCCCGGTACAATGAGCCCTTTTCAACACGGGGAAGTATTTGTCACCGATGACGGCGCGGAAACCGATCTTGATCTGGGGCACTACGAAAGATTTACTTCGACCTGCATGGGAAAGTGTAACAACCTCACCACCGGCCAGGTTTATTTTTCCGTCATTACCAAGGAAAGACATGGTGATTATCTGGGTAAGACCGTGCAGGTAATTCCCCACATCACCAATGAAATTAAAGATTACATTCGTAAAACAGCCGCCGGATATGATGTATCGATTGTGGAAATCGGTGGAACGGTAGGAGATATTGAAAGCCTTCCTTTTCTGGAAGCCATTCGCCAGTTCCGCAATGAAGCGGGAAAACAAAACGCCATCTTTATTCATTTGACCTGGGTTCCTTTTATCAAGACTGCTGGAGAAGTTAAGACCAAACCCACGCAGCACAGCGTCAAGGCACTGCGCGAAATCGGTATTCAGCCGGACATCCTTCTTTGCCGAACGGAAAATTTCTTATCCGATGACATCAAATCCAAAATAGCACTTTTTTGCAACGTGGAGGTCACGTCTGTTTTTACCGCCAAGGATGTTGGTTGTATTTACGAGGTGCCGCTTGTTTTTCACCGCGAGGGGTTGGATACAAAGATTGTTGATCTGCTCAATATCTGGACCGGACAGCCGAAACTTGATGCATGGGAAAAAGTTGTGGACAAATTCAATAATCCTCCTCATGAAGTGTGCATCGGCATTGTCGGCAAATATGTGAACCTGACCGATTCCTATAAAAGCCTCAATGAGGCGCTGGTGCATGGCGGAATCGCCAATAATTGCAAAGTGAAATTGAAATTTATTGATTCGGAAAAAGCGGAAGCGGAAGGACTGGGAGACCAGCTCGATGATGTGGATGGAGTTTTGGTGCCGGGAGGCTTCGGCATTCGCGGCATTGAAGGTATGATCACGGCGGCGCAATTTGCGCGGGAAAACAAAATTCCTTATTTCGGAATTTGTCTTGGGATGCAAATGGCCGTAGTGGAATATGCCCGCAATATCTGTTCTCTGGCTAAAGCCAATAGTTCTGAATTTGATTCCCGGACTCCCTATCCGGTAATTGACCTGCTTCCCGAACAACGCGATGTTAAGGATAAGGGCGCTTCCATGCGCTTGGGAGCCTACCCTTGTGTGGTAAGTCCTGATTCTTTTGCGTATGCGGCGTATGGACAAAAGGAAATTTCGGAGCGACACCGTCACCGTTATGAATTTAATAATGACTATAAGAAAATATTGACGGATAAAGGATTGCAGATAACCGGCGCGTCGCCAGACGGCCGTTTGGCGGAAATTGTGGAAATAAAGAATCACCCCTGGTTTCTGGGTTGCCAGTTTCATCCCGAATTCAAATCACGGCCGACCAAACCTCATCCGCTGTTCGGTAAATTCATCGAAGCCGCGCTTAAACATGCCAAGGGTAAATCCAAAAAATCACCGGCAAAGCAGCAAAAGCAGGCCAAGTAGGGCAACCTTGTTCAGGAATATGTTCCGCTTCATACATGGGAACGAAACGGGCAATACGTCCCTGTGTGGCAAAAGCCGCGACAATCCATTCCACACGGTTATTGGCAATGATGCCAACGGCACGGCATCACCTTAGTTAATGCCAAATTAGGCCAAACCTGCTCTGAGATTATCAATGCAGGTGTTGACTTCTTTACGGGTCACCCATTTGTAAACGCCGTTTTTGTTATTGGTGTTTACGAATCTTCTGTCGGCTAATTTGGTGACGCTTTCGTCCTACCAATCAATCAGGTTGTCGGGCTTGTCTAATGTAAATGTATGCATGTGTAATTCCTCCTGGTTTTACGTTTATGCAGGGGAATATCACTCCTTGCGGGTTTTTCTATTCTCTCCCCCTCCCACACAGGTTTTATTATTACAAGACATTTATCCGAAAAATGGAATCAAAATAGAGGCATATCCTGGCTGACCAGCGGTCATTGTTTCCCTATAAATATCAACCTCTTGGCTTGTTGTAAGTAGTGAATCGTTAATATTATCTGATTGACGTTTTTTAAATAAGAGGTATAATCGCAATCAAACAAATGAACTGTTATTTCTCTGAGTAATTTTCCTTCACCGGCTTATGCTGATACTCGACGGCATTAAATGATTTCAAAATAGATATTCTCATCACGATATTGTTTTTTTAGCCTTTTCCATTTGCTTTCATTCGGGCTTCGCCATTGCGTTGATTATATGATCCGGATGCAGTTTCTTATCTTGATCGTTTAAATGAATTGCTTGCGTTATCTGTTATTATCGGCTGAAAAGCTGGTGTGAAACGTTTATTATTTTCAAATCATTAAACAGAAAGGAGAAGGATTATGGGCAGCATTTATAAAGTCATTGAAATTATCGGGGGCAGTGAAAAATCATGGGAAGACGCTGCAAAAAAGGCTGTTGAACTGGCTGCAAAAAATCTGAAGGAAGTCAGGGTTGCTGAAGTCAAGGAACTCGACATGAGAATTGAAGAAGGCAAAGTGGTAGAATATCGCGCGAAACTAAAAGTGTCGTTCAAATATACGCCTTAGTAGAATTTCAGTTCTCAAGCGCCAATGCTGCGCCGGACGCGGGAGACAATCCAATAATTAAAATATTACAGCGGCGGAAAAATTTCCGCCGCTTGCGAGGGTAGGACTGTGCCGTAAATTATACTCTTGTCATAGTTAAGGAAAAAATTAATAAATGCCCATCTGGCAGCCACCCGCAATTGTGCCGCCCAACTCAAAGCATTGATTGATGATTTCTTCGGTAATGGCGCCATTGGCAATAACCGGATTGCAAACAGTTTTAAATTTATAGCCTAGAGCAATGCTCTCGATTGCTCTGAGCGCTCCCGTTCCGTCGTTTCCCGCGCTGATGAAAACAACAAAAGGTTTGCGGAAGACTTTTTCCTGCGAGCCGTAAAAAGTGCGGTCAAAAAAATCTTTGAGCATTCCGGACATATAACCAAAATTTTCCGGCGTACCGACAGCCAGACCGTCGGCTGTTAAAAGATCTTCCAGCGTGGCGTCTCCGGCCTTCTTCAAAATTACTTCTACTCCTTCGATAGACTTCGCTCCTTCGGCTACGGCATTTGCCATCTTTTCAGTTTTTCCTGTTTGCGAATGATAAACGATTAATATTTTAGTCATTACTTTTTCATCCTGTTTATGCGCCGGAATAAATCTACAGTAAGAGAGAAATAACCGTCAAGAACATTATTGTTTGTATTTTTTACTCGGTCATCTATTAAATTTACAAAAAATAATTGTTGATACTTATGGTTATTTGGCTATATTGCAAAAATGAGAAAATTGGCTTGCTTATTGAAGTTCCGGTACTCATTATTTTGGTCAATATGGCTTTGAAATTTAGAAAGAACTTCTTCTAAAGAGGATATATACAAAAACGCGCTGAGAATACTACCAATCCCGCGTTTTGGAATCCTTCGGCTTCAGCCGGGGAAAGAATGCTGTGTAACCCGCGGGAGGTCGCGTTATCCTCTGCTTTGCGGTATGAATTCGACTGACGGATATTACGGCACTGCGTTTGTAATATCTGAGTTTCATTCGACCTGCAAGCTTTAGTGCACGGTGTTTCTAAAGCTTGGGTATCATTATTGTAGGGAGCCTTCGGCTCCTGCCGGAGGGGGTTTCACTAATGAGCATAAAAGATTTCATAAAAAAATATCGCAACCTTATGACAATCGCGCTGTCGCTAATCGGCATCGGCATCATGGCGTATTACGACTACTGCGATACTGCATGCAGTTATCTGAAAGGCGATATCTGGGGAATTGATCTCAAATGGGTCGGCATCGCTTATATGGCGGCCATCATCGCCTTCGCCGCTTTTAAACAAACGTCTTTTGTCCGGGCGCTTTTGGCCGCCGGGCTGGGCGTGGAAGTCCATCTATATGCCTTTCAGGTGCAAAACGACGTTTATTGCCCTTTTTGTCTTGCGTTCTCAATAATGTTGATTTTATCATTTATAATTAATTATGAAGTTCCTTCCGCCTGGCGTGAAAACCGCCGCCGGATGTGGCTATATTTTCTCGGGGAGGTTGATTTTTCTATGTTCAGGATTCATAAACTGCCGTTGTTGCTTTTCAGCTTGTTGGGATATTTAACTATTTTATTTACTTTTTCCGCTTCCGTCACGCCCGCCTATGGACAGGATTCGACTAGCTCCATTCCCTCTCTGGGCAAAGGTAAATATGAAATTGTCATGTTTGCCGACTATTTTTGCCCGCCATGCCGACGCATTGATACAAAAGCCGAACCGCTATTAAAGGAATTGCTGTCAACAAACAAGGTGAAAATAACTTTTGTTGATGTCCCTCTTCATAGCGCCTCGCCCATTTACGCCAAATATTATCTTTACGCGGCAAATGCTAATCCCGGTGCAAATAGCGTTCTTCATATCCGTAAAATGCTTTTCGAAGCGGCTCAGACTAAACACATCGAGACGGAGAAAGATCTGGTTGCTTATTTGAAAAAGCGGAAAATTTCCTGGAAAATATTTGATGAAAAGTCAATTTTAACGATGCTCAGCGCCATCATTAAAGAAAATAATATCCTAGCAACGCCCACTTGCGTTGTCAGATATTCAGCTACGGATGTTAAAAAAATAGTTGGTGATGACGAAATTTGGAACGGGCTGACTACATTGAAAACGCATATATCAGCAAGCAAAAAATAATTCCTCTAGAGGCGGCAATTCACTTTGCGATAATTTCTTTGCCTCTGGGCAAAAAGTGTACTGCTGTGTCCATGACCTTTTCACATCAAGGTAAATATAAACTTGTGGAAGCAAAATATTAGTCCGGTAAGGGAATAAATAAAAAAGTTGGGAACGACATGCAGAAAGAGACATCATTAAATGAGTTTACGGGAAAAAATCGCTGAATTTTTCGGCTTAAAAAAAAGTATGGTGGCCTTGCTCGCCATGGTTGTCCTGGTCGGCCTTGGGGAGAAAATGGCCGAGCGCTTTCTGCCGATTTATCTTATGGCTCTGGGCGGAGGCGCGCTTACGATTGGTATGCTCAACGGCATGACCAATCTCCTTTCCGCGCTCTATTCCTTTCCCGGCGGCTATTTGAGCGACCGCCTAGGCTATAAAAAAGCGCTGCTAATTTTCAACCTGATTGCACTGTTTGGTTATTCCATTGTCATTATTTTCCCCTATTGGCAGGCAGTGCTCGTTGGCGCAATGTTCTTCCTTTCCTGGTCGGCGATATCGCTCCCGGCAACCATGAGCCTTGTTTCCAGCGTTCTGCCGCCGGATAAACGCACCATGGGCGTTTCGCTGCATTCGCTCGTACGACGATTGCCAATGGCCCTAGGACCAATTATCGGTGGAGTTTTAATCGGCATCTATGGGGAAAAATCAGGCGTGCGGCTGGCTTTTGTGGGGGCTTTCATTCTGGGTATCTTTTCCCTTCTCCTGCAGCAAATTATGATTGAGGATGATAAATTTGCGCGGGGAAAAGCGGAGAAGCGTCCTTCGCACCTCTGGCATTTTATGAGTCCCTCGCTTCGCAATTTGCTTGTTTCCGATATTCTTATCCGCTTTGCCGAGCAGATTCCTTATGCCTTTGTGGTTGTCTGGTGCATAAAAGATAATGGTATCACTGCCACTGAATTTGGAATTCTTACCGCTATTGAAATGACCACTGCCTTTTTAATCTATTTGCCGGTGGCCTATATAGCCGACCGTTCCACGAAAAAACCTTTCGTCGTAATCACGTTTTTCAATTTTACTCTTTTCCCGCTGATCATCTTTTTCGCTCACTCTTTCTGGATGATGGTTGTGGCTTTTATAATCCGAGGCCTCAAGGAATTTGGCGAGCCGACGCGCAAAGCGTTGATTATGGATCTGGCGCCGGGAGACAAAAAGGCCGGTATGTTTGGACTATACTATTTGATTCGTGATATCATTGTCTCTATCGCCGCTTTTGGCGGAGCATTCCTCTGGCAAATATCGCCACAAGTAAACCTCTTTACTGCCTTTGCCTGCGGACTTATCGGGACTATTTATTTCTGGATATTCGGAAAAGATCTAATTCCTTCAGCACCCGGAAATCCGGCAAATTCCCTGCCTGAGCAGAAATAATATTCAATCACGGGTATGAACCCCAAAGCAAGCGTTGGAAACATTTCGCAGCAAACTGCTGGGTATTATGGTTTCTGAAACTTTGGTCTCATGTATAGTCCCACTTAGCTTCGCACGTGGGATAATTCGACTTACGCTTTAAACTTCATCCCGACTTGTCGAGATTCGTTTTCAGCGAGTCTCATTAAATTGGAGTTTCACAATTAGAACTATTATTTCCACCATATTGACTCTGCTTTACGCCATGAAAAAGCGCGGCCAAGTATCGAGATTGACTGCGCTTTGCAACGGTGGGGTTTCGATGGCATAAGCATAGGAAATATTCTAACTATACGGTTCCGCCGATTCCGCGGCTCAGGCAGCGACAAGACGTCTTGATTTTTTCTTCAGTTGACTGATCTGATGCCGCAGCCGGGAAGCTGTTTTGTTTTCTTTAGATTCCAGCGCCTGCCATCTCAGGGCTTTCAGTTCACGGATTTTTGCCTTGAGCTCAGGTTTGGTCATCTTGATTTTGCCTATATGTCTCTTTTTCTTGACTGGTGTTTGATCCTTGATACCCCGCGCTTCTCTGATGAAGACAATAAGTTCCTCCTTCTTCATTTCGTGGATAGCCCTTTCATGGGGAATATCCGCGGCGATCTCTCGCAATTCTTTAATGGTCAACTTCTCCAAATGTTTTTCATCATGTTCTTTTTTATGGGTTTCTTCTGACATCGCGCACAGACCTCCTTATTTTTTATATTTAGGGAATCAACTTGCAATGCATAAAATAAATGTGTAGGTTTTATACCACAACCTATATTAAGGTTCAACCCGATCTGTGGATTTCTTGACAAATCATTTCCTGCGTGCAATATGTTTTTGCGTTATTTTAGCAGCAAAATGCTGAACATGCCCAGAAAATAATAGTAAATACAGGAGGATTTTATGGCCAAAAGGAATTATATAATTACCATATTACTGATGCTTTTGATTATTGTATCAACCAGTTTTGCCGCCGACAGGTATCAATGGAAACTCGACAGCGTTGAAAATGATTGTCAGATATATACTAGCACGGTTCCCGACAAAGAATATATTGCGTCTAAAACTACATGCGTTATTCCCGCTAGAATTGAAGTCGTTGGTGTGGTCCTCAGACATATTGAAAAATATCCGGTATGGATGGATGATTGCAAAGAAACAAAAATATTAAAAGTAGTAGATGAAGAAAACGATATTTTTATATTCTGGTTACGTCAACATATTACTCTATTTTCAGACAGAGATATGGTGCTTAAAAGCAGAGTAGATATGAATCTTAAAAATGGTAAAGATATAATTCACGTCGATTCAACCGATGAAATGAAATACGACGCAGGCAAGGGATATGTCAGAATGCCTTCATTTAGTTCAGTATGGACACTTGAGTGGAAAGACAGGGAACACACAACAGTAACTTTTATGGTAGATCCAGATCTTGGTAAAGGTGTACCAAAGGGGATTGCGAATCGTCTGATCAAAACTACTACATATAAATCTTTGAAGAGAATGATGAAAGAAGTAAAAAAATCTGAATATATTGAGGAAGCCAAGACATCTAAATACAATAAACTTGTTGAGGATGGCATTAAATCAGGGTTTCTAAAATAGTAACTCTGCTATAATATATTTCTAATCAGTATTGTCCGGTTAATAGTGGTTCTTTGAAATTTGATTTTTTTAACGTAATTTACATATTGCTGATTTAACGTCACCCTTTTCAAATATGGTGGCTTTCAGCATCTGTAAAATCAAGTAGAGATTCAGCTCCAGATAGGGACATTGGCAAATTTTATATGATTTATTTGATATCCCATCCCGCGTCAACTATTTGATCATGATCAGCAGGAGAAATCACAAGTATGAATTCTAAGGCAAGCTGTAGGGTATTATGTCACTTTGTCGACGCCCGTTAAAATGTTTTTCTGAATTTTTTTCTCCAAAACATCTAAGTCCAATAAAATTGTTAATATTAAAGCTGTTTTATTGTCACGTATTTATTTAGTCAATGCTTGACATTCTAATTTGAACAATATATAAGGCGCAATTCACATAAAAAACGGACGTCCCCATCGTCTAGAGGCCTAGGACACGGGCCTTTCACGCCTGTAACCGCGGTTCGAATCCGCGTGGGGACGCCAAATATATCAAGGGTTTATGAAAAATAACCCTCACCATTAACCTCTGGACACAAGTCCGGACACAAATGCCCTCAGAGATGATTCCTCTGGGGGTTTTTATTAACCACTTTCTACCTTCGGAAACTCAATCACCTTAGCGGGCATCTTCAATCCTTCTTCAAGAGCGCTTCGGGTATCTTCCAGTCCAAGTGTCCTAAGATACCTTGTCGTGGTATTCGGATTCTTGTGTCGCAAGATTGCCTGAATTATTGATACTGGATATCCCTTTTTATAAAGAATCGATGCTGTCAAATGTCGGATTGCATGAAAACCAAAAGGTCTGACCTTCGCCTTTTTGCAGAGCTTCTTCATAAAATGTTGGCGATGTTTAAATGGTTTGCCATAATACTCTCCGCAGAATGAAAACTTGTCGAGACACAGGAATACATGCTCTTTATCTATCGTTGATTGACCAAGCCTTTCTTCCAGCCAAGTTAAAAGTTCACTCCTAAGCTCTGTTGTCATAGGCAACCAGTCAAATTCCTGGTTACCCCCCTCACGCTTCTGGGTACAAAGGCGAATCCTGTTGCTGTTAAAGTCTATATCTGACCACTTCAGATGAAAAACCTCGCTGCGCCTTGCTGCTAAGTTAAGGTAAGTTAGCAACATAACTTTATCCTGACCGGAGGTTAATTCAAAGGCTTTCCAGAAATCCTCTTCTGGGGGAACATACCTAGGTTCCCGCTTTTCAGGATATTTTTTGATGGAAAGAAAGGGATTAAATCCTTTCGGCCATCCTTCAAGGTAATCCGATCCCCATTTCCATGCAGTACCAAGATTTTTACGATCTTTATTTGCTGCATTTCCGGAACGTTCCCGATTCTGTTTAACGAGATAATTTCGACAGATCGACAGCGATATTTCCTCAATCGGTGAGTTCTTAAGCAAGCCCGTATTCTTAAAGAACCTTGTGAATACTGCTTTTTTCTCATCAAATGTAACCTTAGCGAATCGCTGTTCGGCCTCTTCAAGGTATTGGTTAATCCATTCACCGGCTGCCAAAGACGTTGTACTTGTCTGGGACTGTATCTCTTTCTGTTCCTTTTTGGTTTGCCCTTCCCAAAGATAAGCTTCCCTTTTTGACTTTTGTGAATTGTCCTGAAATATCTTTTGTCTCGTTACTCCTTGAACTGTTACACTGGCGCGGTAACGAGACGTTCCTCTTTTCATTATTATGCTCGGCATTTAGAACCTCCATTATTCTCTTTTCAAAGAACCGCCAGGAACCAGGTGCTACTTCCACACCACCCCAGCGATCAGCATACTTGATGACTGTGCGGGGGTCAAGTTTTAGAAATTCTGCCAGTTCTGTAGCTGAGAGACAGGCTCCATATTCGTTTGTCAGCGATTCATCTAACATATAGATTACCTGAGGGTTAAAATCCTTGGACCCCGTCTTCGTTTCCGCTTTTTCTTTGTTACATTTAAACAGTTTGCTACATTCTTCAGTTTCAATCCTTGATCTATCGCGTCGATCATTATTGTTTCAGAACTTCGACGGAAGCCAATTGCCTGAGCGAATGTCAGACTGCCTTTTTTTAGTTCCTGCTCACGCTGTTCAGGGCAGATGAAACTTCTTAATTGCTGATTCACCGCTTTTTCGATATAATGCATTCAAATCTCCCTTTAATTTTTTACTCTATTATAGTTAGTAAGGACGATAAGTCACTATGGACAAATGTGGACAAGATACCGATATAATTTCTGTTTCAGGAAAGAGATTAAGAATAGCAAGAAACATTAAAAGTCTCAGATTGAAAGACCTGGCAAATACATTTGACACAGCGGTTACAACTATTCAAAAATGGCAGATTCGAGGTATCCCCAATAAAACAATGAATACTGTATGCAATTTATTTGGGGTTGAAGAATGGGTGTTTTCAGATGAATTTTTGCCGGAAAATAACTTTAAAGAAATTATTAGCAATCCGGCGTTACAAAAAAAATATCATCCATATGTCAGAACAAAAAATACCGGATTACCTAGATGGATAAACAGTTATAAAATAGAACATTTAGATCCTAAAAAAAGGACCATGTTTCGAAGTCACACCTTTCATATATCCTGTAAGACGGTTTTAATTAGGACGAAACTTTGGAATGTAAAGGGTGCGGACTATATTTTGGTTTCTTTAAATGAAAAGTATGAGGATAAAGTTAAAAGATATGGCACTACAGACTCAGTATTTTTTCCAAAAGATCCTGAATTTTCTATTTGGACAAATAAAAAGACAAAACCATCGGATGTAAAAATAGAGGATAATTTTATCCATAATGTGAAGGATGGGAATTACTATCTTTATGTTTATTGCAAATATAAAGCAGAAATAAACGTTTATGAAATGGAAACATATCCAGTTATTAAAAAAACAAACGTCTCAAAAAAAACAAAAAGGAATGAGCTACGAAGCTAGCTACCAAGCTATTATTCATATTTTAGCTGTACCATTTTAAAGACCACAGCTATCCTCCGCAATAATAGCTGTATCCGCAGATAAAGATAGCTTCAATCAGCTATCACCAGCTTCCCCATTGATTTTCCGGCAGTCATTACAGCTGAACTTCAGCTATTCGCGCGTTTCTTAAAGTGATGATGGACAGCTGAAATTTTTATTTTGGTAGTAGCTGATGCCACAGGACAGCTGCCCGGTTTCAATTCATACAGCTGTAACAGTAGCTGTAACAAGTAGCTATCAGCTAGAAAGGTAACTCTGGCAGGACAGCTTCAGTTTAACCATCAGCTACTGTGATCGTGTTTCTTACGGTGCGGATAGCTGTGGAAGCTATACTGTATCAAGCTTTTTCTGTCTTAACCAATGTGGCAACTGTTATTTTTTCGGAGCCATACTTATTTCTTATTTTGTCCATAGCCTTGTCAATTCGTTCGTTCTTGCCGCTTTTTAAATTATCTTCGATTTTGTCAAAAAGTGACAACTGATCCGATGAACTGTCTTCATGAAATCCCGAAATGCTTATACCGATTAATCTGACCGGAAGAAACTTATTCCAATTTTGTTCAAGTAGTCTGCATCCGGCATAGTAAATTTCTTTGGTGACTGAGGTGGCAGGAATCGTTGTTTGCCTGGTGACAGAATGAAAATTAGAATACTTCAGCTTTATATGGATAGTGCGTCCTTTCTTCCCTTGTCCTCTTGCAGTCATGCCAATATCATCAGCAAGCTCCATCAAAACAATTTTTGCCTTTTCAATATCTGTAATATCTTCAGGCAGTGTTTTTTCGCGTCCGATTGATTTAATATCATCATCCACACGAGCAAGGACAGGTGAATTGTCTATTCCATTGGCACGCTGGTAAATTTCAATTCCACCTTTACCAAAAGCTTTAATGATGGTGTTTAAATCGGACTTAGCCAGTTCACCTATCGTCTTTATTCCCATTAGATTTAGCTTTTCAGAGGTTTTAGAACCAACACCATACATTTGTTTAACTGGAAGCGGCCATAGTTTATTTTGAATATCATGTTGCCATAATTCAGTAATGCCGAGTGGCTTCTTCATCTCAGCTGCCATTTTTGCCAGGAATTTGTTTTCAGAGATTCCAATGGAACACCAAAGTCCAAGGCTGTCTTTAATTTCATTGATTATTCGTTGAGCAGCATCAAATGGTTTGCCAAACAGTCCCTCACTTCCTGACATATCAAGCCAGGCTTCATCAATGCTGTTTTGTTCCAGGGCAGGAGTATAATTAGATAGTAAGTCCATAACCTCTTCTGATTTCTGCCCATAGAAATGATGATCTGGCGGAACCAAGGTTAATTTAGGGCAAAGTTTCAAAGCTTCATGAAGAACCATTGCAGTCTTTACACCAAATGATCTTGCCTCATAGTTTGCCGCAAGAATGATGCCTGTACGCTTCTTAGGATCACCGGCAACAGCTGCTGGTATTCCGACAAGAGAAGGATTTCTTGTCATTTCACAACTTATAAAAAAGGCATTCATGTCTACAAGGAATATAACTTTTTGCGTAGGACACCTCTCTCAGCACAGACAGATTAATGTTTCTTGATTACTCCAATATTTTAACTTCTTAGCTTAATATTTTCTCTACATGGATATATGATTTGATATCTTATACTTACGCTGTTTTCTTCTTTTGTGTAATTCTTGTCTATTATTTATAATAACATATTGAAAAGTGCAGTATAAAGGCTTAATTTATACATATACAGTTAGGCAAGGAGGAGAAATATGAAGAAAGTTGCCCTGACAGTTCTTATTTTCACAATGATCATCTTTCTTGTCAACCCATTATCCAGTTATGCAAGAGGAGGGGGACGTGGCGATGATTGGGACCATGGAGATGAAGGGTATTGGTTGGTGCCTTTGTCGGTGATAGTGGTAATATTAACGGCGGCGGTTCTGGCGCGCTATCATTCACACCATTATGCACCTCCACCAGTAGTCATCCAAGAACATCCTCCTGAGTACGTTCAACCAGAGCCATCGGTAACGCCATCATCGGCTGAAAGAATTTTTGTTTATCCCCGGCAAGGCCAGAGCATAGATTTGCAGATGAAGGATCGTTCCGAATGCCATAGCTGGGCTGTAAGCCAGATACATTACGACCCGACTCAGCCATTTGCTGGGAACATGCCGGAAGCACAACGGAATCAAATGCGTGCAGATTATCAACGGGAGATGGGTGCCTGTCTTGATGCTCGCGGGTATACCGTGAAGTAGCTACCATAAATTCTTCACGGATAAAGAGACAGCCGTATTATTTTGTTTTCATTGCCCGAATATTGTCAATGTTAATTACGTTATTTTTCTTTTGCATATTAAATGGTGAATCTCCGTCTTCAGTAAAATACAATTTCCGGAATTCAGTTTTGGGATTACTGTAGTTCAAATAGGACATAGGAGATTCATTTAAAAGAAATGCAATATCAAACAGCGATTTTTGACTCTCCTTTAGATAAACCATCGCCTGAAATATAAGATCGTTCATTGATCCTAAAACTCGCCGATTAACTATCCTGGAAAAGAATATTCTCTGACTCTCTTGTTCAATGACATTTTCATACATTACCTTATGCCCGTCTACTGTCATAAACTCTTCCATACAGTGCAATACTTCTCGAACAAACTGCTTGTCGTTCGTAATTCTCCGCCCATGCAGAACCATAGAGTATAATGATGCCGTGTTTGTCATAGTGATAAATTGTGTGCGCTGCAATGTGAATACATTTGCGTTCCAGTCTAGGATGAGATTTCTGTTCTCATCGCATGGAATAGCCGGCAAAGGAGCAAGTCCGATTTTTTTAGCCAGTTTTAATGTGAGACGTAAGATCATTGTTTTAAACTGCCCCGGTGATTATGCTGCTAGCCTAGGCCATTTTTTTAATTCTTTGTCTAACTTTGCCCCAGGACTTTGTAATCAAGAAGCTTTCTTCCATGTTATCTGCCATTCGAACGAATTTTGGCCATGGGATAGAAAAGGAAAGGACTTCAGGAGAAACACAAGGCCGGGCAGAAACATCAAACATACCCAATACCGCACAAGGTCGTTCGGATTGGAGTTCATGGTAAGAATAATAAACTATAGAACCGCAACCGGCAGCAAAAGGAGCAATGACCTTATTGGGTTCTGTCTCATCATAATTTGCTAAAGTGAAAAGACCTGAAAGGACATCCGGCGGAGCAAAGAATATGATCACCAGTGGTTCATCACTTTCTTCCATAGCATCCCACCGTTTGAACACAATATATTTTGCAGGCGCTTTAAACAGGGTCTGTTGATTCATGATCTCTTTAACAAGTTCTGGCGATTTCTTATATCTTTCACCTTCAAGTTTTCCCGGAATACCGTAAGAAAGGAAATATTCAAAATTTGGTGCCTGATTATCCTCGAAACCTAGGTATCGCCTACCACCACCACAGCCAATAGTATTGACATCAAAACATCTTGTGTTGCCCTTACGTACACTTGCTAAATCGGCGATGATACAACGATGTCCCTTGGGGGGCTTTAACATACTGTTTTCTTCTTTTATATCGGTGTAATAAAATCCGATGGGTAAATCAGCTCCGGGAAAATATTTGTTCCATTTCCGTTCGAATTCATTCTTGAATTTCTTTTCCATAACAATCCTCCTTCGCCATTAAAATGTAATTATATCAGAAAACATAATCTAATAATAATTGACTATACCTGCACCGATCCTTCCAATAATTCCCGGATAACTGGTTTCACATACAGATCGGTCAGGTCAAACTGTTGCAATGCCTCGATCATCACTTGAATTTTTTCTTTCACTGTAGCTTTAGAGTTAAGAATAATAACATGCTTCCCTTCTACACGACAAAGACCTCCGGGACTGGAAGACTCTTCTATATTTATATTTTCATCACGAACTAATATTTCCAGTTTTTCAGCCAATTCTTCAAGGTAACTTAAAATAACTTCGTCATGCATCATACAGCTGAAACACTTTGTATTTTATTTTTTGAACTATTTCTTTCCTTAATAATTATCATACCCGACTATTCTGCCGGTCTCCATACTTTTTGATATATCGTTAAACCGTTTAATCATTTCATTGAAACAAATAGAAGAAAATAGGCATTTGAGACAGTTGTTGTAAATCCTCACTGTTGTTAATTCATATCAAATATCAATATGTTACAGTATTATTTTATTTATTTTGAAAATCTGGCACGTAAATTTCATTAGTATAAAGGCAAATAAACACATTACCCAGGAGGTAACAGATCATGAAAAAGACATTAGCAACAACAGTAGTAGCGGCGGCGGTAGTTCTTTTAACGGCAACTTTCAGCTTTGCTGAATACACGGCAACAGGTGTTACTAACTTCCCATTTTTCCAACTTGGTTGTTTAATCCTTGGCGGATTGATCATGGTTTCCCTGAAACGTAAGTATGAAAAGATGTATGTTGGTGAAGTGGTTGGAGTGTTTGCTCTGTACACGCTTCTGATGACTCTTTTCACCAGCCCGGTTATTAATGCAGTGAAGACATTTGTCAGCTAAAGAGGTAACACAAAACGTATAGAGAACAAGAAATGGCAAAATAGATATAACCGCTACAACAAACATATGATCTGTTTGTTTATATGCCCCCTCAAGGCTTATATGGATTGAGGGGGTTTTTTATTATCTTAAAAGACTATCTTACACCTACAAGTCCTTAGGCTTATTATACGCTGACAAGTGAAGATTACTGGTTGAAAGAATCAATAAAAAAAGGCAGAGCCATTTCTGCCCCTGCCTTTTTTATTTTTCCGATTACTGATTAACGACTGTAATCTTCTAACTATTGCTAGACTCTAGGGGCCTTTGCGCGACTACTCCTATGGGTTTTTGACACGACAACCCAACCGAGCGGAACCCACGGGGATGCAGGCATTGCAAGAAATACATTCCGCTTTGTCTGGTCCCTCCCCAGAACGCCATAGGTTGGGAAGATCTGGCTGCCGGATAAGGGGCCTGCAAAGTGAAACAAAATCCACAACCTTTGAAGTCAATACTTCTTCGATTTTACTAAATGATTTAAATCCTCCCACCACGATGACTGTCGCATTCGTCTTTTCTTTGATCGCTTTTGCACCTGGGAGAAAGTAGCCCTCCTGATCTTTGGTCTTGATGCTAGTCCGCGATTCGGCCAGCAACAAAGGAGGCCAGCCGAGTTCTTCTTTTGTACGAGTCAATGACTCCGTCATACCTCCGCTGGTCTCAATGGCTGCGAAACCTGTCTCCGATACGACTGCTCCCACTCGGACCGCTTCATCTAGATCGATACCACCAGGGAGGAAGTCGGTCGTGTTCATTTTAATCAGGATGGGAAAACTATCCCCGACCTTTTTCCTGGCTAGCTGATAGATCTCCTTAACGATCCTGGTTCGATTCTCAGTTGAGCCCCCATATTGGTCCTCACGCTGGTTGGTTCGCGGCGACAGAAAAGAACTTAGAAGATAACCGTGAGCAGCATGAAGCTGAACCCCGTCGAAACCAGCTTCCTGGGCCCGCCGTATGCCTTCGGCAAAAGCCTCGATGATTTCTCCAATTTCGTCTGTGGTCAGCGCTCTTGGCGTCCGATCATATGTCGTGTCGTAGACAGCGGATGGAGCAGTTGGCTCTACCTCATGGACTGCTTCTGTCGGAATTAGTATCTCAGGATGCTTTTGAATATAGGCGAGCATAGCTGGCGGAAGCATAGGAAATAATTTTACAGCGTCCTTTGGATTGATGACCTGTCTTCCAGGATGCGCCATTTGCAGAATTATCTTACAGTCCGGATTAACTTCCCGTACTGTTCTGGGGATTTTCTTGAGACTCGGAATGAAAGAGTCTTCATCCGCTCTTATCGACAAATGATAGGGCAGAGCCTTGGAGTAAATACCAGCAAGACTGGTAATGATCAAACCCACACCACCTTTTGCTAAGCTGCGATAGAGATCAACCAGAAATTCGGATACCTCACCTCCGCTTGTCGCTGAGTTCTCGTATGTTGCCGAACGGATCAAACGATTTTTCACTTGGAACGGCCCGATCCATGCCGGAGTAAATACTATCGAGTTTTCTCTGGTATTCATATATCCTCCTTTTTCAGCTAGCATCTTCCAAAAGTTGAAAATGTGTTTATAGTGTTTATATCTGTTTTTTGATCTGCCGCAGATGCTTGTACCATATGTTAAGTTAGAGTTCAGCCATTTTTTGATGATTACCGATTGAAAGGTTGTATATTTACCGAGATTAACAATTTGAGGATTACAGGAAGAAAGAAATTATTTGTTACACCTATATGTCCTCAGTTTTTCGACTGAAAAAATCTGATAATTTACGCTAGAAAGTTGCAATCTTTTTACCATGTAATCTGATTCCCTCGTGGTCTAAATGTAATATTTCTATAGAACCGCAACTATATTAATTTCTTTCAAGAGTGCATCTTTGTCTCTTGCAGGCATATTAAGGAATTTTACACCCATTCCAGGATCTTTTGACAAAGCGCCTTTGTTAATCCACACAACTTTTGCATTAATTTCTATTTTTTTTAAATTGCCTATGGAAAAAATCAATTTTATTGTTGACCCCACTGCCGGCGGTCTTTCTGTCTTAACAAACATGCCATCTGCCGAAATATTTTTTGTAAAAGATATAAGATAATCATTTTCATGTACATATGAAATTTCAAATTTAGTATCTAGCCTTTTATTTATCCTGCGTTCATCTTTTGACATATTATCTCCATTTCATTCAGCCTACCATATATCACTTTTAATAAAGAAGGATTGTTTAACGATTATTGTTTGTAACGTAGCATAAAATTACAAATGTGAAAAACGAAATTACAGGAAGCAAGAAATAAAACTATCCTCTCATGAATTTCCATTATTTTTTGAATTAGCGAAGATTGTATATAGAGGCAAAAGAAGAAAAACAGCATTAAAGGAAATTGCAGATAACCGTTGCCGTTAAATCAAGTATAATTTAAAACAGGTCAGCGGCCATGGCCACCACCGTGGCCACCACCGGGACCGCCACCATTATCATTATTATCTTTGCTTATCAAAGTGACCTGCACCTTATATTTACAGTTTTCATCTTTTTCGTTCTTCCAGAAAGTTACCATATACTCTTCTGGTTCAGAGACAAATCCAAATGTTTTGCTGTCTTCTTTTATTGTATAAATTTTTGAGTATTTGTAGGAAATCTTTTCCATCATTGACAACTCGTCAACGCTTTTAATTATTTCTTCGCGTGGGTAATCTGTGCAGATACTTGCGCCTTTTTTAATAAATACTAGCCCAGCAAGAGTCTTATCCGGCGCGCCTTCGGGATTATACAATTTTATGATTCGTTCGTACTGACCATCCGGCACTTTATTCACTTCTTGCATCTTGATGATAGTTCCGTAGCTGCCGCACCCCATGATAATCAATATGCCAAGTCCGAGAGTTATGTTTTTAAAGAAGTATTTTTTCATAGATTTATCCTTTCATATTACATAACAATATTTATACAGTCTGTATAAATCTGTAAACACAGCTTAACGATTACTGATTGTAACCTAGCATAAAATTAAAAAAATAAAAATAAGGACTACAGGAAGAAAGAAATAAAATATTTTCCGAAAGTTAAAATTGTTTCTTTCACCTACTTAGTTTCAGTGGTGGACAGTTTCAAGAATTGATGATTACTACTTGAAATGTGCATAAAAAAGGCAGAGTCATTTGACCCTGCCTTTCTGCATTTAAACTAATTCTACGTTTCGTTAATTCTTAATCTTTCTCCTCACTAGATAGTTTATATCTTAATGGGCGGTAATGGTAATTATTACTCCACCATTGCTCGGCACATAAATACCACCCGTATTCGTTGGAAAAAAATGTTTAAAAAAAGTTATTATTGGATGATGGTGGTTCATACTTGAACCATTTGTTGGAACACCCCAGCTTGTTGAAAAAATGTTGCTTATTCCTATAATACTGCTGAAATCAATTGAAATACCTGCTTCACCTGTTACTGTGCCCAGTTCGCTATCAGATATGGCAGTTTTGGCAAACGATGCAAGGGGAATCATTACAAATACTGCGATAAGGACTAATATTAAAGTTTTCTTCATATCTTCTCCTCCAGTATTATTTGGTGTTAAGATATAAATTAATATTTTAATTTGTCAAGAAAATAAAGTTGCGTACTTTGAGAGAAGATGTATTTTGACTATTTCCAATTGAAAGCTTGTATGAATTGGGAAAACAAAAAAAACAATCTTACAGGAAGTAGGAAACAAAATTCCGATTCCTGAAACGTAAAAAATGTTTCTTTTACAAAGAAACAACTTTAAAAAGTTTTAACGTTGTGGATTACTATTTGAAAGGTTTAATGCCCCGATTGACGCTGTGGTTTGTCATAGACAATTTCGATTTTAGTTCATACTTAAGAGCCACTGCATTCTCTCCGGTGTTGACCTTGAATACAGTCTTCTTTATTAGACCTGATTTTGGGAAAAACTTTAGACAACCTTGATAAGATGGCAAAATGGGTTCGGTACCCGTGAGCTCGAACCTTTCAGAAAAGCTACGGCAAAGGCCACCAAGGCACCTATCAGATTCGGTTCGATGAACACCATGGGATTTACCTTCATCAAGTGGCACATGGCGTTAACCGACGAGCAGAGATCGTTGCATTCCCCAGTCTGATATACCTTTCGTTTCCCCAGCCTTTTTATAAGCCGCTCACCCACCTCCTCGATGGCACAGTGGCCGGCAATCAGCACCCGACCCTGCAGGGCATCGATCTCGTCGGGGTTGAAACCCTTCCCGATGATGAGTGTCCAGCCGCCTTTCCCCTGGTAGTCGTGATGGAGCACCTGGAGGAGCGTCCTAGGGTTATTCATACAACCTTCTTTGCAGGCCATCGTCTTACCCACGATGATTTTCACATTCTCGGGATAGGAATCGTAGAGGTCGGTGGGATATTTGCCCTCCGGCGGCATGTCACCGATAAGATCGATTCCGTCAAGAGAGGTAATGTCGCCTACACATTCAATATCCTCCGGACCATTCACTCCCTCCCCCAAACCCCTCATTACCGCTTCCTTCAGATGGGGCACATCATCCAGACCCAGACCGAAAATCCTGCTGCCGAAGATATCGGCGGCAACCACGTTTCTGCTGCCGATCAACAGCCGGAAGGGCTTCACACAGGTATCGGCTAGGGCCGTGACTGGATAGTGTCCGTAGATGGTCCCCTCGACGCCTTCAATCAGGGTAACGTCGGGTCGTACCATCGAAAGGACATCGGCCAGTTTTGAGAAGAGGTTGTAGTTGTGGTCAAATCCCCTGCTGGTGTGGACGGGGAGACCCCATTGGTTCTTTACGCCCAACGTCACCCCCGCCATGGAATGGGTCTTGAGCTTGGGAAGATCAACGTAGAGATTTTCATGGGCACTATCGATCAGCTTTTCAACGACGGTAAGGGGAAAATCGCAGGTAGTGCGGTCATAACCCTTGGGGTTTAAGGACCCTACGGGCGGGCGGCCCGAAAAAGTGAAAGTCTTGGTCTTCTCTTCATCGAGATAGATGGGAACGACACCCAACTTCCTACAGAGCTTCGCATAACCGTTCACGGCGAAGACGACGCGCGTATAGTTGGCCTGGGTGGAATTCTCCAAGACATAGACCTTCCTGGCGCCCGCCTGCTGCCAGTATGAGATCACTGCCTCCAGCACCTCAATTCGGGTGTAGCAGTAGGCCTTACCGTCAATGGCGTTGGGTTTTATATAAACGTTGCCGCTGGATTTGATGAGAGTGGCACCTCCCAGTTCGTCAAAGATCTCCTTTACTGTACGGCGGATCTCGGCGACCATCTTCTTCTGCAGGGGTAGATAGTTTTTTAAACTGATGTGCTGGTAAGGAGCATTGAGTTTCTTGATGATTACCTTTGCTTTCGGCATTTGTTAGTCTCCTTTATTAATATTGGAGTCCTTTTTTCAACCTGACTTGCTTTCTATGCTTGTACCATATGTTAAATTTGAGTTCAGCAACTGACCTGCTCCAGATACTTGTACCACAAGTTAAGCTGGAGTTCAGCTATTTTTGATGATTACCAATTGAAAGGTTGAACATTTGTAGAGACTGACAATCTGTGGATAACAGGAAGTAAGAAATAAAAAAACAGGTTATTGATTTTTTGAAAGTAACAAAACAACAGACTTGCAGGTTACACCTACAACTGTTCAGTTGTAAGGAGTTATAGGATTTGAGTATTACCACTTGAAAGGTGCAACGACAAGGATCAGCGTCCGCTTGAATGCCTTTGTTGGGTGCATTATTCAAAATCACTAGCCATCGGTCACCGGTCATCAGATGGTGAAACGGGGGTACCTGCGCCACTTATCAGGCACCTTTTCTTTTTCCGGGACAATATGGGCGAAGCATGCGGGTGAGCCTTCGGGTATGAGGTCCTCGATAAGCATCCTCACGCCCATCATGCGTACGCACTGCCGGTCCCACTTGTTGGTGGCCATGCATATTTTTATGTCGTCGCCGCTCACATAACCGATAGGACACTCAAGGAACCTGAACTTCACACAGTCGTCTTCGACGTCGTCCACCTCGATCATGAAATCGAAGAAGTCGGTCGCAGTGAAGTACCTGGCAGCCGCTGTGCGCACGTTAGTTTTTTCATTATCAAGGCCGAAGAGCTTCTGCCTGCCGAGCATGTTCACGGACATGCGCATTGCCATGCGCAGCAGGAACCGGTTGACGTGTCCGAAGAACTTGAGCCTACGCGCGATGTTGCCGATGCGCTTGAAATTACCAGTCAGCCTGCGGTATTCCTCTTCATCGTTCGCTGCCTTCTTCCCCAGGTTGAACAGCATGCCGAAGGCCCTGATCATAACAGAATCCGCCATACGCACAGCCAAGGGCCCGTTAAGCACAGGCTTGCCCCGGATATACAACGTCTTCGTGAGAATGTCATACTTCTCCCGGACCGAGAGCTTCCCGAGGCCCAGCTTGTCTTCTCTGTCTCTAACCGCCATAAATCATACCTCCCACATATAGGTATTTGTGCCTTGTATCATCTGTGCTATCCGGTTCCTGCTTGCGCCCAACATTGTTTATGTGCATCGGTGCTAATTCTGCAAACGTTAACGATTATAGGTTGTAATCTAGCATAAATTTATAAGTTTGGGAATTAAGGATTACAGGAAGAAAGAAATAAAATATTTTACGAAAGTTAAAATTGTTTCTTTCACCTACAAAGTTTCAGTAGAGAGGATTTACATAAACTAAGTATTACGGATTGTAACATACATTTCACACGGATAAAGCCATTGTGAAGATCGCCGCGATCCGGATACCGATAAATAACCTGCTGAAGAAAAGGCGGCCAGAATCCGTTCTGCCGTGTGAAATGCTCATCATGTATTATTTTAAGGACTTAAGATTGATTAGACAGAGATAAGGATGGATAAATGAGAATTGTTCGATTGTTGCATTTTCTATATTCTCTCTTATAAGATCTGACAAATGAATAAAGTAAATTATATTCATTCTTACCTTTTGAGTTAAGCGTGATTATTAATTCTGTTAATTATTCCAGATGTCAAGGGGTGATATTTTTTTACCTGGCCATTGTAGGGGTGAAACAATCATCTGGTATTAACAAATGATAACAATATATTTGACATAAAGAATCTATTTTAGTATTTTAAATAGTAACATTCGTGGGAAACAGATACATTTAATATTCCAATTTTTTCCTGTAATAATATATATTATAAAAAATTAGGACGAAAGGAGAGTATTATGAAAAAGAATGTTATGTTGACAGTTGTCATAATGCTGATGGCTATCGTCACAACAGCACGTGCAGAAGTAACGGCCGGATCTGTTTCAGTTACACCCTTTGGGGGAGTTTATGTCTTTGAAGGAAATCAAGACCTAAATACTTCAGCGGTTTATGGTTTGCGTGCCGGTTATAATTTTACAAAACATCTTGGAGTGGAAGGATTTTTTAGCTACACACAAACTGAAATCCAGGATGATAGTGAGTGGAAACCATGGCAAGATATTTGTAATTACGGCATTGAAGGCCTGTATCACTTTATGCCGGAAGGCCGTTTTGTTCCGTTTATAGCAATAGGCCTCGGTGGAATTAATTACAGTGAAGGCAAAACTTATACATATAATCCTTATTTTGGTCCAAAACCTTATGGTGACCGCTTTAAATCAGATCAATTTGCTGTTGATTACGGCGCGGGCCTGAAAGTTTTCCTGACGGATAATATTGCCCTGCGGGCTGATGTTCGCCATATCCTTCCCCTGAATAGCAATTGGAATAATCCTGATTACGTACATAATGATTTCATGGCCACTTTGGGAATTAATTTTACCTTCGGCGGAGAAAAGAAGAACTTTGCTGCCAAAACTGAAGAACCTCCACCTCCACCTGCTCCAGAACCTCCACCTCCACCTCCACCTCCACCTGCTCCTGCTCCAGAAACTGCACCTGCTCCAGAACCTCCACCTCCACCTCCACCTGCTCCTGCTCCAGAAACTGCACCTGCTCCAGTGCAGAAGAAGGTTTCCATTACGCTTAATGTGGAATTTGATACCGCAAAGGCCGTTGTCAAGGATAAATATAATAATGACATCAAGAAAGTAGCCGATATCATGAAAGCTTATCCCGGAGCTACGGTTGTGATTGAAGGCTATACCGACAATGTCGACAAATTCAATAATCCAGAAAACAATATCAAGTTGTCTCTTGCCCGCGCCAACAGCGTCCGGCAATACCTGATTGACAACTTCGGGATCGACGCGTCCCGTATCGCCGCTGTCGGTTATGGACCGGATAACCCGATCGCCAGCAATGACACGAAAGAAGGACGGCAGAAGAACCGTAGGGTTCAGGCTGTCATCGAAACGGTGCAGACAAAATAATTTTGTAACAGTTCCAGAATTCTGAAAAGACTTGAGACCCCATGAACGTTGCAAGTTTATGGGGTCTTTTTCTTGGAGTGCCCTTATAGTTACAACATGCAGGCCGATGTTCGTCGTCGGGCGTAAATTGTATTTATTACGAATTGAAATGTTGTATGAAGTTAGAAAATAAGAAAAACAACATTACAGGAAGTAAGAAATAAAAATCCTTTGATCCGATCCAGAATTATTTCTTTCACCTACAAGTCAACGATTTCCAATACAGAATTGTGGTGAGGATTACCATTTGTAATCAGGTATTTTCAAGTTGAAAACCCTTGAATAGTAAAGTGCGGTTTGTATCGCATCTCAGGCCTTTTTATAGAGCTGGTATCTGGCCCGCCCCGCTTGCTTGGCTTGATACATGGCAATATCGGCATTTCTTAGGAGTATATCATCATCTGTTCCATCATCGGGATAGACAGCGATGCCAATACTCGTTGTCACAACGAGTTGATGAGTATCCATGAGAAAGGGTTTACAAAAACTGTCAACGATCTTTTGTACAACCTGGATCGCATCTTCTATTGTCTCTAGGTTCGGGAGTATCAATACAAACTCGTCGCCACCGAAGCGAGCAATGGTATCACCCTTCCTTAGATTTGCATGTAGCCGTTCTGCCGTTGCCTTGAGAGTAAGATCCCCTATATCATGACCTAGGGTATCATTTACGTCCTTAAAATTGTCGAGGTCGAGCATTGCGATTCCTACTTTTTTTTGATTTCTCTGGGCCTGGACCAAGGCAATATTCAAGCGATCGGAGAAGAGTTTCCGGTTGGGAAGACCAGTCAGGGAATCATGGTAGGCCATCTGCCGGATCTTTTCCTCTGTCTGCTTTCTCTCGGTGATATCCCTGATCACGACAACAACACCCTCGCTCCCCTTAAGTGATACGGTCATAATCTCCAAGGGGAAAGTTTCGCCAGTGCGTTTCAGGCCAGTTGCCTGTCCGATATGAAAGCCAACCTTATTAATAGAATCGCGTATCTCGTTAGGACGGTTTTTATCCACCCGACGGTCGAGGTAGAGTAAATCCGTCGTCTTATTAATTACCTCCTCCGGAGAAAAACCAAAAATATTTACACTTTCATTGACCATCTGAATCCGGCGGTGGGAATCAACTACCATGATAACTTCCGTCTTGATGCTTGCCAGAATATTGCGTAATTTTCTCTGCCTATAGACCGCATTGCGCCAGCGCCGGTAAGCAACCAATAACAGGGCAAGTATCCAGAAGAAGAGCAAATTGCTCACCCATTGATAGTATTGATATGAGATATACTGTAAGAATGAAATAATATTGAAGAGCAGGTGATATACACCTAGGGAAAGGGCAATAGCAATTGCCACCCACAGGTCTCTCGTTTCACGCTTCGGAATATCGGTCCCGATCATAAAAAAACCATTGCCTACCTGAAATAAATAAGGCCTTTTGCCAACAGTCGATGCATTAGAAAAACGAAACACTTGGGCTTCAGGCGCTGGTAATTACTTATCTGATACTTTCGGTAATCTCCGTATTTGTTTCCCCGCTGAAATACATTGTATTATACTGGTGATTCACATTTTTTTCCAGCAGTTTATTCGTAAAGACCTGATAAAAAACTAAATCAGGGATGTCTGAAAACTGACCTGTCCCAGGTACTTTTACTACATGTCAAGTTAGAGTTCCGCCATTTCTTGATTATTTCCGATTGAAATGTAGCATCAAAAATAGAATTTCAAGAAGTAACATTACAGGAAGAAAGTGATTGTTTGTTACACAAAGTTTCAGTAATGGGCAGTTGTAAGAACTGAGGATTACTGGTTGAAGTATTCATAAATGAAAGGCAGAGCTATTGCTGATCCTGCCTTTCATTTTAAACAGATTGGTTTACAATTTCTAATTATTTGTTAATTATTTCCCTATATATTTTCCATTCGTCGTTTATTTTTCTCAACTCCAATGTCTTCTCACATTTATTTTGT
>JBEKRZ010000012.1:0-96114 GCA_049517435.1 Smithella sp.
TTACAAGATGGCTGTACTGGCCACTGCTCATAAGTTGATCCGTGTCATCTATGCCATGCTGACACAACGGACAACTTTTTGTCCGCAAGTGAATTCATGATAGTTGACTGAAAGAAATAAATCATTATCCTTGTCAATTATGCAACCTTTCAATCCGTAATAAACAATATTCACGCCATATTTTATGGTTAATATCTCTTGACATACAAGACCGCGTTTCCTATGCTTTTCCCCAAAAAAGGCAAGTTTTTATCAAAATCAAAAAACGAGGACCCGGCTAGAATCTGCCTATCGGCCCATTATGTATGCGCGCAGGATTCAATGCTCTGTGCTCATCATGTATGCAAAGAATGACTCGCTCATCCCTGCCAAAGCAGTGGGGAGAATGGGTTCCATGATTCTGAATGCAAAGGTCGTGGTCCCGCCAGCAGGGCATTTCGATGTGTACACGGGCGAGATGTTCAAACAAGTGGTGGATTAACAGGCAGCTTTTGGTCAAATATCTGAATCTGAATTGATATGAGGAGGTTGATATGCCCGGCATCAAGGATTTCAGGGACAAGGTAACGGTCATTACAGGTGCAGGATCGGGTATAGGCAGGGCAACTGCCCTAGCCTTTGCAGAAAAAGGGGCGGACCTGGTCATTGTGGACAAGGAGGAAAACCGCATTGCGGAAGTGGCCGGGGAGATCGAGGCCAGAGGTGCGCGTGTCCTGACAAGGAAGGTGGATGTGTCCGATCGGACCCAGGTGGAGGACCTTGCCATGGTTGTGATAGCCGAGCGGGGCAGGGTGGATATACTCCACAACAATGCCGGTATAGGTGTCGGAGGGGGATTTGATTGCACAAGTTTGGAGGAGTGGGAGAGGATTTTTTCCATCAACTTTTGGGGTGTGCTATACGGCATAAGGGCGTTTCTGCCCCATATGATCGAGCGTAGGTACGGCCATATCGTCAACACATCGAGCCTTGCAGGGCTGTGCGCCATACCTGGGATGTCGGCCTACTGTTCTACCAAGTTCGCTGTGGCCGGTCTGGGAGAGTCGCTCAGGGCAGAGGTGAGGAAGTACGGCATAGGTGTGAGCACTATATGCCCCGGCATCATCAATACCCGTGTCGTGGCAGACGGATGCATGAATCTCAGGGAGGAGTCCCGTGCCAACAGAGAGGCTGTTGAAGAATTCTATAAGAAGTTCGGCTGGCCTCCCGAGCGCGTGGCCAGGGCCGTGCTGAGTGCGGTGAGGTATAACCGCTCAGTGGTTCCGGTAGGTCCGGAGACCTGGGTCCAGTGGTTCGGCAAGCGCCTATCACAGAAGGGCTATGAAGCAGTGAGCGAGCTTGTGGGAAGATTATTGATGTAGTCAAGTTTTTCTGAATGAACAGATATGACTATGCAAAATCAGCGTCTAACAGTAACAGGTTCTGTTTATGATGATCTTTTTCAAATCATCGGAAAGGTCATTGAAGTATGAGCAGTAACCGGCAACACGAACGAGGAGATGCGGGTGTTTTTCAGGATTGTTGTATGCGTCCAGTAATATTTGTCTATCAATAACGTTTGGCTGGAACTGCATGCCACCTTTCTTGAAAAAGGTGCTGAATATGCCGGAGAGGTTTTTGACTCCGTCAATGCCCTGGAATAATGCCGAATCAACAGTGAATGTAACCGTGGTTCCATTGGGAGCATGGTTTACAAAATCAACACCGGCGACAGCATTCAGTGATGACAATAAATCCGTCGTCTGCATTCCATAATGAGGAGTGATACTGTTAGCAAGAGAAACGCCGCTCAATCTGCCTGAAGGCAAGGCGGGCGTTTTCTTTCCGTAGACATCATTTACATTCAAGGCGTAATATCCGGCGGTATATATGCCGCCTCTAGGACAGTTCGCAACCGACTTCAAAGCGTTGACGTAAATCTGTAATGTTTTGTTCACCCAAACGACTGCTTCACTGGAACCATCATGACCAAATTTCGGGACCTCGAGCAATGCCGATCTTACCTGCTGATAATATTCCCCCTCAAAGTTGTTGTTGATGGCGTTGATGACGTCATTAATCGAATAGAGATTCTTTTTGTATACCACCTCATTGATGGCAAATAACGAATCCGCGACGTCCGTAATTCCTACCGCCTGAATGCCGCTGCTGTTTATCGTCGCGCCGCCTTCGCACAGGTCTTTTCCGCTTTCAATACAACCCTTAAAGAGTGTTGATGAAAGGGGCGTCGTAAAGTTTTCACTAATCATCTTTTCAATGTTCTGGTGGTCGGTCAAGATGGAGTTGGTCAGATGATTCAAACGTACCTGAAAGCGTTGAAGTAACTCATCCATGTTCGCAGGTGGCTTAGGTGTGGAGGCCCATTTCTTTTTGAACCGTTTCTGGGCGTTCATATATTTTGAAAGGACATATTGGGAAAGTTTATTGTCCCGTCGGCAATTGTATTCGAAAAACTTAGTGGTCATTTTCTCCAGTTGATCGACTAAGCCGACGTTCCACAGATCGTCTTCTTCGCCTTTGAGTGCCTGTAAGAAAGGCAAGGTAACGTTCACATTGGCGCAGTCGGTATTGCCAAAATGATCATCAGACACATTTGGTTCAACACATCCAATTACCGCGTAATTTCTTGCATCCTCCACGGGAGTGGCGGGGTAATGCTTCGCCAAAGTTTTCAGATAAATTTCATCATTATACAAAGCAGGCATAGGTGCGCCGTTAATATATACCTCTGCAAGCCTGTCCAGATATTGTATGGGACTATCCTTATGAATTCTTGCTGTCATATTACAGGAGTAAGGTTGCAGTTCGCAAATATCGAGCAGCATATAGGTAACGTCATTGGTGGCGTCCTTACCGTCTCTGCCAAGACCTCCGGCCGTCACAGCCTGGTCAGTAGACATAGTTTCAAAGAGTCTTCCGATTCTCAGATAGGTATCGCCATCGTTTACCAGGATGGCTTCGTCCATTTTGAGAATATATAAGGCCAGAAGTTCTTTCGCTTTGTCGTAATCAATTATACCGGCCTCTTTATCCCTTTTATAGTAAGGATATAATACTTGGTCAAGGCGTCCATGGGATATCGCATTTTCATAGGATTCTGTACAAATCGCGATCTGCAGAAACATCATACTTTGGAGCGCTTCATGGTACGTGCGGGCAGGGTATTTGGGAACATGTCTGCAGATCGCGGCCATTTCTTCCAATTCTTTGCGGCGTCCCGGGTCCGATTCCTCATGGCTCAGCTTTGTCAGGTTGTCTGCGTAACGCTCGGCAAACGCTTCCAATGCCTTGAGGCCGATGATTGCGCCCTCGTAGAAGGCCTGGCTGCTGTCAGGCTTTCCTTTTCGCGAGGTTTCAATTTCTTTTATGATCCCTGTGGTTCCCAGCTCAAGCATGCGCTCGAAGTTGACGGTAAAATGTGCTATTGCGGCCATGTTGTTATTGAATCCGGCAACATTCTCGGAAGAGCGTGCAATGGTTAACATAAACTTTGGGATGGAATTATTTACCTTCATTAAAAGGCAGTGTCCCAGCCAGAAAGGAAGTGTTCTATAAAAGAAATTAAGTCTCTCCTTCCATGAACACTGGAAGGGAACCGGTTTCTGGCGATGGATCTGATGGAGAATTGAAGCGAAGAGAGCGCCGTAGTGTTCCTCCCATATCTGACCGCCGCATCTCTTGGCAGTGAAATTGCCGACGAGCAGTTCATCGGGATAGATAATAACGCTCTTGTTTTCCAATACATAAGACAGACGTTCCGCCCTGTGAATGGGGTTCGGTTTCTTAAAACCATGCTTCTTGTAGTAATCTGTTTTTAGTCTGGATACTTCAAAACAGAGACTCCTGCCACTTTCCCTGATAGCGTTTTGTATGTCATAAACGCGCTTTGAAAAGACGGCATTATGCCTTTTCGCATCCAGATCATAACATTCGGCTTTGATGCCAAGAGATTTGAATAATTCGACTGCCCTTTTTACGGAGGCAAGACTTTGGTCATTTGTGATATTCAATGACTCTGACTCCAAACCGAGACGCCTGGCTTTCTCTTCATACATGTTGTGGTATTTCAGTAGTTCGATGGAGTCGTGATTTACAGACTTCAAGAAATCCGCTGCCGCCTTGATGCTGTTGTCCCCATCGTTGTAACCCGGTACCATCACCATGCGGAATTTAACATTGGCGTTCAAAGCAATCAGTTTATTTATGTTGGCGTGGATTAGTTTGCTGTCCTGCCTCGTGTATTTCTTATGGAGGCTGTCATCGCCGACAACCTTCAAGTCAGCGAGAAACAGATCTATGTGGGGCGCCAATTTTTCGATATTCCCCCATGGTACGTGAAGGGAAGTTTCAACGGCCACATGTATTTTCTCTTTCTTTAATGATTCCAGTAAAGGTATCAGGCTGTCCGGGTCCTGTAATAGAGGCTCGCCGCCGCTCAGAGTCACCCCGCCGTGTGTTTTGCAGTAATAATCCTTGTCTCTCGAAACAAGTTCGATTATGTCGGGAATCGAATAATCGCTGTCAGGCGCCAGGTCGGGCTGGAATGACAGAGCTTCGGGATTCTGGCACCATAAACATCTCAAATTGCACCCCTGAAAGAAAATTGTTGTACGAATACCGGGACCGTCATGAACACAGGTACGTTGTATTTTAAAGACTTTTAGCTTATCAGCGTGTGAGCTTTGGCTCTCATAAGATGAATCTTCTTCTCGTTGTCTCAAAAGTTGTTGGTTCTGAGCGGTTTCCATTTTTAGCTCCATTGATATGATTTAATCTATAAACAGAGGTTATCTGGTTTCTTTAGACAACCTGGAGCGGGTTATAAGTGTTTAGCTGCCCTTGTTCAAACCGCTTCCTTCAACCTCGGTATGGTGTCCTAGTAAACCTCATAGGGAGTCATGTTGTCAAGCCCCTGATGGCACCGCCTTTTATTATATCGATCAAAATAATTTGTAAGCTCCTGCTTGGCAAAGAGAATGCTGAAGGAGTAAGATTGACAAGTACTTTCCCCGATCGCATATTTTCATAAAAATACTTGTAAACTACCCTGCGATCTCTGCCGCAGGGTAGTTTACATGATTGGTTTTTCTATTTCATGGAAGCTGGTAGCTTTTCTCCATTCTAATAAAATATTATACTTGCATATTAATGCACTACAAAATATATATTATTACGTATTTAATCCACATAGGCATTCTTGGGAGGTCTCTATATGAACACAAAAGGGATTTTTTATACTGTAACAAAGGCTTCTATGGTCGCAGCTTTCGGCGAGGAACGCTGGAATTCCTTTATGACCAAGCTGGTAGAGAAGGACAACTATTTCAGCAATATGATTATGGCCATTACCCTCAGTCCGGTGGAAAAATTAATCATTTTTTTTGACGAGATGTGTAGGGAATTCTTCAACAACGACAGAATGCAGTATTTGACGTTTGGGAAGACCGGCGCTCAATATGCCCTGTCGCCGGAAGGTCCGTACAAATCTTATATGCTCACAAAGGATATAAAGCAGTTCGTCGAGTTTGTCCTGCCTAAGCTCTGGTCGACGTATTTTGACGGAGGTAGAACTACCGCACGGTTCGAGAACAACATCGTTCATATCAATATCACCGGAATTGAAATCAAAAATTTGTACTTCGAGTACCTTATTATGGGTTACTTTCAGCAAGCCCTCAAAATTTTCGGGAAGAAAAATGTTGCCCGCAAAGTCAGGAGTATTTCATCGGGCGATGAAGATATTTATTTCCAGTTTGAACTAAAGGACTCTTGACCACAAAATATAAAGGGCGGTGTCGATGACTGTCGGGCGTGAATAGTGTTTATTACGGATTGAAGTCTTGCATCACTGTGGTAATGACAGCCCTAACACTTACATGAAGAAATGCTTGTTGAGTTTATCTATTTCAATTATTTATCTTTTATCTTATCCAGTCGTAATTGCGCATCTGCGTCACCTTGCTCAGCCGCTTTGCGATACCACTTAGCAGCTTCCGAATAGTCCCGTGAAACACCTTTCCCGATTTCGTACATCACTCCCAGATTGTACTGTGCACTTCCAAGTCCTTGTTCAGCCGCTTTACGATACCAATTCACAGCTTCGGAATCATCCTGTGAAACACCTTTAGCGTTATCATACATCCACCCCAGATTGGACTGTGCGCATACGTCACCTTGTTCAGCCGCTTTGCGATACCATTTCACGGCTTCGGAATCGTCCTGTGGGACGCCTTTACCTTTTCTATACATCCATCCCAGATTGAATTGTGCACATACGTCACCTTGCTCAGCTGCTTTGCGAATATCTTTTAAAGATGATATATTTATTCTTTCAGTTGTATTATTCTTTAGAGAATGTTCTGCATTCAAAACATTCTCTTGTTTATCAAACCATTCACCGCAGTATCTGCATTTTTTAACCGTATCGTGATTTCCACTCTGACAAACAGGACATTTTTTCATGGCTACTCCTAAAATATAAAAACCCCGTTCTCTTAAGAATAAAACTTACAATATTTCTTCTCATGGGGGTTGTACCATATGTTAAATTAGAGTTCAGCATTTTTTGATTATTTGCGTTTGAAATGTTGTATAAATTGGGAAAACAAGAAAAACAATCTTACAGGAAGAAACAAACAAAATCCCGATTTAAGAACCAGCGGAATGGTGGACTTTACCTACTACTGTTCAGTGCAGGGTAGTTGTAATAAGTGATGATTAACATTTGTGAATATCTTTCTATCTCCTGGAAGCTGGTGGCTTTTCTCCAGTCTAATAAAATAAAGATTATACTTGCAAATTAATGCACCACAAAATATATATAAAAAAATATTTAATTCACATAGGCATTCTTGGGAGGTTTCGATATGAACGTGAAAGGCACTTTTTATGTTATAACAAAGGCTGCCATGAGCGCAGGTTTCGGCGAGGAACGCTGGAATTCCTTTATGACCAAGTTGGCGGAGAAGGACAAATATTTCAAAAATGTGATCATGTCCATTACCCTAATTCCGGTGGATAAATTAATCATTATTTTTGACGAGATGTGTAGGGAATTCTTTAACAACGACAGAATGCAGTACTCGATGTTTGGAAAGGTAGGCGCTAAAAATGCCCTGTCAGCGGATGGCCCGTACAAATCTTATATGCTCACAAAGGATATAAAGCAGTTCGTTGAGTTTGTCCTGCCTAAGCTCTGGGCGACGTATTTTGACGGAGGTATAGCTACCGCACGGTTAGAGAACAATATCGTTCATCTCAAAATCACCGGACTTCAAATCAAAAATGTTTACTTCGAGCACCTTATTATGGGTTACTTTCAGCAGGCCCTCAAAATTTTCGGTAAGAAAACTATTGCGAAACGGATCAGGAGTATTTCATCGGGCGATGATGATATTTATTTTCAGTTTGAATTTAAGGACTCTTGATCACAAAATATAAAGGGCGGTGTCGATGACTATCGTACGTGAATAGTGTTTATTGTGAAACTTAATGAGACTCGCTGACTATAGGAAGCGTTAGTCGAATTAATGAAACTCAGATATTACAAGCGAAGCGCAGAAATATCTGCAAGTTGAATTATCCATCGAGTGAAGCTCGGCGGGATATCCCGTTAAGCGGAGAGATTGCCTCAATATCTACCTTCCCACACGTATTTTGTAAAAAACCGTAAAAAGTGTCGGAATACTTTGCAGATTTAGAAACATACTGTAACTGGATATTATTCTTACATAATCGTCGAAAAAACGTCGATTCTGTCCATTAAAGGTGTCGAGAATATTTACATAATCGTTTCTGCAATCGCTTTATCCAAAAAATAAAAATAAACAAATCCGCCGACACGTATTTGACTTCGGACGTCTACGAGCTGGTTGGCGTGCCGGCAGCACCCACTTCTGTTCCAGAGCCCTCTACCATGCTGCTTCTTGGCTTTGGTCTGATAGGTTTGGCCGGTGTTCGGAGAAAGTTAAAAAGCTAAACCCCATTCGGCGGGTTTTTTAAAACCGTGGTTCTTACCATGGGTGAGGAAGGCAGGGTCATAATGGCCCTGCCTTTAATTTTGTGAACGGTATTTTTTAGAGCAACAAAGCCGTATTGTAAATCTCCGTTTATCTGGATCGCTTCATTCCACCCGTTCTATGGAACTACCTTGATGTTTTCAGGTCTGATCCATTGCGGAAGAATTGATTTCTCAACCTTAACTTTTTGTAACGCGGGATATTCAGAAATGAACGATTTCATATCCTCATCGAATTTATCTTCAACAACAACATCAAATGTTCCAGAAGAAAAACCTGCTATAGATTGATCGATATGAGGTATATCGCCACCGGCCTTTATTTCGGCATCAGTTTTCTTCTCACGGAGTATAATGTCCAGATGCCCTAAGTAACTTATTGAATTTGGTTTAATCTCTGTTTTTAAATTTAACTTGGCAAAACCAGATCCAGAAGTCAACGTAGGAATTTTATAAATCGCATATAAACTGTCAATATTATATGTGCCACTCTCCAGTTCGTACTTCAGTAAATATTCATTGAAACGTTTTTTTTCTTTTTTATAAGGTTTATAAGGACTACCGGGGGTGGAAAGAAGATCTTGCTTGCAATTTGGTTCAGATTGCGGGCAAAAAACAACGTTCAGCAATTCTAACTGACGTTTTGGTTTATATTGGTTGGATATTCTAACGGAAAGCAAAGCAATGGATTTCTTTGTAAGATCAACGTCGGACTTTCCTTTGGTGAGAGCCATTTTGTTGCCACCACAACCGCTCATGGCGAAGACTAAACAAAAAATAATCAGAAACCTGTGCTTAATCATAAAAGCCTCCATTCATTAGGATTAATACATAATGCCAACGATCTACCTTTGATGCTTATACTACATGTTAAATTAGAGCTCTATAGTTTTTTTTGAATATTATAGTTAGAAATGTTGTGCCAGCAAGTATAACTAAAAAAACATTACAGGAAGAAGTGTTTGTTGAGTTCAATGCAAATGCCGATTTTTCGCCGGGCACAAGGTTGCCGGAAACCCAATGCCCGGCCGGAGTTTTTTCAACTGTGCTTCTTCCCATTAACGATTACTTGATTCAATATGAAGAAGATGGTTAATCCTTGGGCAACAGAATTATAGCAATTCTTCTGTTCTTCGCCCGTCCTTCGGGTGTGTCGTTGTCCGCCAGTGGTTGATATTCGCCAAACGCCGTTGCGGAGATAATTTTCGGATCAATGCCCTGTTCCTGCAAGTATTTTGTAACGTTCAGTGCACGCGCGGCGGAGAGTTCCCAATTGGTCGGATAAATTTTGGCCAGATGGCTGGTGATCTGCACATTATCCGTGTGCCCTTCAATCCGGATGTTTTTATCTTTTACGTTTTTTAAAATATCCACGACCCTTTTAAGCACTTCCAGGCCTTCTTTTTTTACTTTTGCTTCGCCGGATGCAAAAAGGATTTTATCAACCACGTCCATGGTGAGTTTACCTTTGAGTTCCGTGATGGTAATTTCGCCCTGAGCGATTTCCGCTTTCATTCCCTTCAGAAGGTCTTTATAGGTGTTGCTCGCGGCTTCTACTTCCTGTGACTTTTTTTTCAACTGAGCTAAATTTTCCTTAAGTTTGGTGTTTTCCGCTTCCAGATCGGCGATTTTTTTTCGATTTTCGGAGACGCTTTTTGACGAGTCATCTGTTTTGGCTTTTAAAGTTTTGTCCAACTCATCTCGTTGATCGGTAAGATTCGCTATTTGCTTTTTGAGCGAAGTGTTTTCCTCGGTCAGCGCCGCCAATTGTTTGGATGTGGCGTCAGCCTCATTTACCTTGGCCAAGTATTTGCTTTCCGCCACCATGCAACCACTGCATAAGACAGCCATCATGAAAATGCTAAAAAATAAATATGCCGTTCTTTTCATAAAATCCTCCTTGTTATATTAGTCAGGTTAATCTTCCTTAATTGATAAAACTTTGCTTCTGGATGGCTGAAACTATAGGAAGTCCAGCTTTGTATGTCAAGGAAATCTTGGCCACAAAATGTTAGGTGTGCTGCTGATGTTTATCGTCGAGCGTGAAAGGTGTTTATCAATGATTGCCATTCGAAAGGAAATATGTCCGTAAAAAATCTTAAACGTTCACTAACAGGAAGAAACAAATGTCTTCTTTATCGATACTCTTTCACTTGCGGAAATAATGTATGAACCAAAGGATAAGGGTCAATACAATTGATATTATTATACAGCTTGCTATAGGTAGATAGATTCGCCAGTTTTTACCGCTGAACACCAAATCACCGGGCAATTTGAATAAACCTACGCGCCCTAATATCATTAACATTGCCCCTGCCAGTGCAATAGAAACTCCTGCCAGAATTAACCATTTACCGATTTGTTGTGAACCAAATTCCATAATCTTACCTTATAAAATTGAGTTACAGTGCGATCGCTATAATTGTATCTGAGTTCAGCAAACGTCATAAGACTTGGTTCTTATTTATCATTAATTTGCAGTTGTAATCTAGCATAAAATCGGAAATTTGATAAATGAGGATTGCAGGAAAAAGTGTTTGTTGAGTTTGCCTACGAGTCAATGTTATTCCTTGCGGGGTTAATCTAATACGCCGGAATGTTCAATGTCGGTGATAATTAAGATAATGATATTGTTCTTTATTCGTACAGTTCATCCAAACTGGCGGATATCTCATAAATAGCTTTGACAAGAGCAGGTGACTTTGGTAAAAATCAAACACTAATTTTATTAAGTTAAAAAAGTTTTGAATAATGCGAGGAGGCACTATGTTAAAAAAATCAGGTTTTGTATCATTGAAGAGTTTTTGTTTGTTGTCTTTTGTCTTAATGATAAGCGCTGTGTTTATTCTGGGAATGGGCGTAACTTCGGCGCAGGCTGCCAAAAAGGTTGATGCGCAGAAGAGCATTTCCGGACTCGTGGATCTTAACAACGCGTCGCAGAAAGACCTGGAGGCTATCAAGGGTGTAGGCTCGGCAACAGCAAAGAAGATCGTTGCCGGACGTCCGTACAAATCAGTTGATGAACTTTCCAAGACCGGATTGAGCGCCAAGTCAATTAATTCGATCAAACCCTTTGTAACGGTCGGAGGCGCGCCTGCTCCTCTGGCAGCGGCGGCAACAAAAGCTACAGCCGCAAAAACATCTGTAGCCGCAAAGGCAGAGGCCGCGAAAACGTCTGCTATCGCAACAACAGCCGCCGCTTCTTCCGAAGTGACCAAATCCGCGAAGAATGTGCAGACAACGGCTAAATCTGCCGCCGCCAAACTTGCGCCGGGCACAAAGATTAATATCAACACGGCCGACCAGTCAACGATTGAGAAGCTTCCTGAAATCGGCCCTGTAAAAGCTAAGGCGATCATCGCCGGCAGACCTTATAATTCCATCGAAGATGTTATGAAGGTCAAGGGCATTAAAGGTAGAACCTTTGACATGATCAAGGATTATATTGTTGTCAAATAACTGCTGTCTAAGTTTAACTTAACATAAATGAGGATGGCTTTTATGAAAAAGATTTTGATCTTTGCGTGTGCATTCTTTTTTGTTGCGGCAATCGCGTTTGCCGCGGGATCCAAAACTTATCAGGTAACAGGGCCGGTTATGGACTGACTAAGCCGATTGCCAGCGATGATACGGAAGAAGGCCGCCAGAAGAACCGCAGAGTTGAAGCTGTCATGGAAGCAATAAAGACAGTTAAATAAGTTTTTAACATTTTCAGAATTTTGAGAATATTTAAGGTCCCATGACAGCTGCAAAGTCATGGGGCCTTTTCTTGGATTGCCCTTATGGTTACCGTAAAATTTTAACTTCACATTTGGGACATATTTCAAATGTTGCCGCAACATTGGTCTCAACCCGTAAGGCTACCTGCTGAACTGTTTCCGGCTTGGCCTCCATTTTCAGGAATAAGTCCGCATCTTCCTCGCTGAAAAGCTGGCGAAGAATTTTGACCTCAACACCATTTGCCGTGGACGGGTAACCGATCGCCATCATTTCGAGCCTGTCGCGCAATCTTTCATGGATATCGTTCATACTGGAAGTGACCTTTCGTTTCTGTATTTAGCCATATAACCTTTATCAAAAGTGAGGAGTGATTACAACTCCAGTAAAAAAATCCTTGTCATTCCCGTCATGGATGCCCTCGTGCTACCTCGTGCCACCTTCAGGTGGTCAGGTTATCAGGATAAATCCAGTATTTGTCTTTTTAACAGTGCCTTTATAAATCAGTGATTAACGCAATACACAGAAAATCTGTAATGTTATTAACAATAATATTATTGGTTATTGACAAAAAAACTTATTTATAACAATATGAACAGCATCAAGAAGTTATTATTACCGCCAGAAAACCGCAGTAGTATAATAACTAATTTTAAAAATATTACCGAAGGGATGCAAATTCTTATTCACCGCCTTGCCATTAATAAGAAATATCCACAAAATCATATGCTGAAAAGAAAAAGAATCGTTGGGAGTTGGTGTCTTTTTTTCTGCCTGTTGTTTTTTCTGTTTTTACCTTCCCATGTTTTTTCTTACGATTCCTCTTCGGACAATTTAAAAAAATACATAAGCGCATTGGAGAAGCAAATCTCCCGTTACGGATGGACAGACATCAAACTGGGAGCAATATCATGGGAATATTACCGGACAACAAAAAATAAGAATCCGCTTATCTTTACTACGTTCGGTAACAGCAAGGGAAACTGCGTTTTATTTATAGGTTGCGTGCACGGCGATGAATTGCCGACTGTCTATCTCATGTTCAAGCTTGCCCATTACGTTAAAGATAATCCGGCTCTGTTTAAAGATAAGTGCATTGTTATCGCGCCGCTCGTCAATCCTGACGGATTTCTAGCCTCTTCACCAACACGGGTCAATGCCAACGGCGTTGATATCAATCGAAATTTACCCACAAAGGACTGGCAGGCAAGCGCGATTCGCAAATGGGTTGCCAAGGGGAAAAACAAGCGTTATTATCCGGGAGCGAAACCGGCATCAGAGCAGGAAACACAGTTTCAGCTAGCTTTGATCAAAAGATTCAAGCCGCAAAAAATATTGTCGGTACATTCACCGCTTAATTTTTTTGATTATGACGGACCATCATCGGATTTGAATTCCTTCGAACATTGGCTGGAAAAAATATCTAAGGAAACAAATCATCCCTGGAAAAAATTCGGATATTATCCCGGATCACTGGGTAACTATGCCGGTCATGAACGTAAAATATTTACTCTAACTCTGGAACTGCCTTCATCAGACCCCAAATATGGCAAAGAATATTTTAATAAATTTCAACCATCCATCTTAAAATTTATTAACCTGCCTGTTGTCGGTTCACTGCAAAATATCAAGAGGTGATTTCCAGTTCAAAGAGGCGGTCAGTGTTGATTGGATAGAAAAAGGGCTTTATGAGCGGGAAACCACTCTTGGTTTATGATCAAATCGCAGCCTGTGCCTGCGATTTTAAAATCTTAATGAAGGAATAAAAATGCATATTAATCAAAGTGCTGTCAATAACAGATACTCACACAATCAGATGATGAAATTTAAAAGAATCGTTGGAAATTTGTGTCTTTTTTTCTGCCTGTTGTCTTTTCTATTTTTGCCTTATCAGGCTCTTTCTTACGATTCTTCTTCGGACGATTTAAAAAAATACATAAGCGCGCTGGAGCAGCAAATCTCCCGTTATGGATGGACAGACATCAAACTGAAAACAATACCATGGGAATATTACCGGACAACAAAAAATAAGAATCCGCTTATCTTTACTACGTTTGGTAACAGTACGGGAAACTGCATTTTATTTATAGGCTGCGTACATGGCGATGAATTGCCGACAGCCTATCTCATGTTCAAGCTTGCCCATTACGTTAAAGATAATCCCGCGTTGTTCAAAAATAAGTGCATTATTATCGCGCCTCTGCTCAACCCTGATGGTTTCTTAGCTGCCCCGCCTACGCGGGTCAATGCCAGCGGAGTTGATATCAATAGAAATTTCTCCACAAAGGACTGGCAGGCGCGCGCAATTCGCCAATGGATTGCCAAAGGGAAAAACAAACGCTATTATCCGGGAATAAAACCAGCCTCGGAACAGGAAACACAGTTTCAGATGGCTTTGATTAAAAGATTCAAACCGCAAAAAATATTGTCCGTGCATTCGCCCCTTAATTTTTTTGATTATGACGGACCATCATCGGATTTGAATTCCTTTGAACAATGGATGGAACAAATATGCAAGGAAATAAATCATCCTTTGAAAAAATTCGGATACTTTCCCGGTTCGCTTGGCAACTACGCTGGTCACGAACGCAACATTTTCACACTGACACTGGAACTGCCTTCATCTGATCCCAAGCGTGGTAGTGAGTATTTTCAAAAATTTCAGCCGTCAATTTTAAAATTTATCAACCTGCCTGTTGTCGGTTCGCCGCCGCACGTCCAGATTATCAATAATGAAAAGTAAGTCATACCGTTTCGAATGGAAGTTACTGCCTGCATTAGCGATACTTCCCAGTAATTAACATCCGCATAACCTACATGCGTCCTAAAAAAATTCACTTTTGGGTGTTAAAAATCCTGGCTAACCGCCACTTTTTGCGCTTCTTCCAGCTTCCTTTATGATAAGCATAACTGGCGAGAAGCGGTAATGCTATGGTAGCTTCAGCGTAAACCATTTGTTCAAAAGATGAATCCACTTTGCCCCAGGAATTGGCTTCTTTGAGAGTGGAACTGGAGCAAGCGCCGTCACGCACGTCGGCGACGGTTATTTGAACGGCGTATTTGTGCATAGGCACTTCTTTTCCCAGTATTTCCGCGCATACAACCGTATCCTGCGCAAAATTCTTTGGAACGCCGCCGCCTATCATTAATAAACCGCTGGTTCCTGCTTCGATTTTAATCATGGTTAATTCGCGAAAATCTTTTACGGAGTCAATGGAAATATGGTTTTCTGGCCTTTCATTCTGGTGGAGCACAAGTCCGAAACCAGCAGAGCTGTCCGAAAAGGCCGGGCAGAAGATAGGGACATCATTTTCGTAAGCTGCCTGCACCAAAGAATCTTTTTTCTTCGCTTTCTTTTTTAAATATTTTCCCATCTCCCAAATAAATTCCCGTGAAGAATAGACGCGGGGAGGAAGCGCATCTGCTATTATTTTGATTGTTTTATCACAGACCTGTAATTGTTCTTCATCAATGAAGGTGTCGTAAATACGATCTATATAAAGTTTACGCAATAATTTATCATCAACAAAAGGTGAACCTTGATAATGCTTGAATCCCAGGGCTTCAAAGAAATCCATATCGACAATTGAAGCGCCTGTTGCCACTATGGCATCGACCATGTTATTTTTTACCAAATCAACGTAAACCTGCATACAGCCGGCGGCAGAGGTGGAACCGGCCAGAGTTAAGATAATTGCGCAATTTTTTTCTTTGAGCATCCGGTCATAGATATCAGAGGCATTGGCGAGGTCGCGGGCGGAAAAGGACATCTTCTTCATGGCGTTAATAATGTTCACAGAATTAATGACTTTGATGTCAATATGCTCAACTGTTCTATTCAGTAGATCTTTTTTCTTCATTAAATAGCTGCTCCCTTGATATTATTGTATCTGAATCTTATTAAAACATAGGCAGGCAAAAGTCAACCCATAGCAGTCAATGTCTATATTATAATTCCCAACAGCATACAGATATTTTTTATTCGGTTTTTATTCATATATTTGACTATAAAAATTTCGGTTTTGTGTGTCAAGGCAACTTTGACAGCAAGATTTAGTACTTAGCACTAAATGACCACGCCGTGGTTATGCGTTTTTTTACGGCTTCTTATTTCCGTTTTCTTTAATGGCTCCTGGCAGGATGACCTCCCCGGGTTTGGTGATAAGATCCTGCGGTAGCTTCAGTATCCTCAACAGAGAGTCAGCCACTGACTTGGTCAGGGAGCTAGCTGCCATGTACGTTACTGAGGTGTCGTCCACCGGCCCGAGCACGTGCAAATTGATCACGATGAAAGCCCCTTTTTCTCCAGTGAGTACCCAGCCCACAATGGGAATTTGGTTAATGGTTTTATCGAATGTTTGCAGCGGTTCAATGCCCATGATCATGTCGATGTAATGGGTGCGGATCAGATATTGTCCCACGGCAGAGATCTGAAGGGAGTTGCTGTTAAGATGGAAATCGTTGAAGGTCACCACCGAATCCCGGATGGTAAAGGTGGAGGTAATGGTACTGTAGGGGAAGCCGGAATGCAAGAAATCGAATTCACCGGTCTTGATTATCTTATAAGGATTTAAAACCGAGAATATGCGGGATAAAAAATTGAACCGTTGGATATTGCCTGCGCGTGCCTTGAACGATACATTGCCATTCATGGAATTGTTATTTCCCCATGCCCGCCCTTGCAAATCCATGTGGCCGTCCATCCATGGAGATGTGGCGGGCCAGGCGGCCGTGATGAAGCTGACAATGGGAAGGTTTTGTAAATCCATATCCAGATTGTATTCAAACCGGCTGTCCGGTTTTAAGATTACCGTGCCCTTGACAGTTCCCGTTTTATCGGACAAGTTTAAGTTCGTCAGTTTAAGGCCGGCAGGTCCGAGTTTCGCCAGGGCACTGCCTTTTGGGATGGGTATGCCATTATAGTTCAGGTTGGTAAGTTTGAGCTTTACATTGCCTTGGAATTTCTTGAGTATGTCAAACTTGCTCTTTGCACTGGCACTGATCGTAAGACGGTCCACAACCACGTCGCCCGTTAGATACGGAATTTTATCTAGGGTGAGGCTTCCTTTCATATCGACAGTCATCTTATCCTGACGAATTTTTAAGGTCTCACTCGTGATCTTGTTGCCTTTCAGAGTGATGAGTCCCGTAAGGTTCAAAGGATTGTCCTTGTATATGAAGCTGGCCTGTCTGAAATTCAGGGTGCCGGTTATGTGAAAATCATTGTCTGACGCAATGCTGAGGGAACCGATTATTTTTCCATCCCTGGGGATCAGAGAATCTCCTGCGGCGGCTTGCAGATTGGCCAGAGCCACTTTTCCGGTCACCTTGATATTCGTCTCGTTACCTCTTAAGAATATTTTTGAACGGAGGATATCCGGGTTCAGATTCATGACCAGATCGGGTATTTCAATCTGGGCCTGAGGAGAAAAACCTGCCTTCAGCGTGCACTTGCCGGTGATAGGACCATGTTTGGACGTCAGATGATGGCTGAAAAGGTTGATCTCCTGCGCGCTGAAGACCAGATTGCCTGCCAGGTTTGGCCATTGCCCGGCACCGTTCATCTGAACGGATGCCTTTTTGTCCAAACTGAGTGAATCAGATGTGAAGAATCCATGGGCATGGAGAGCAAAGGTGAAAATCTGGTGCTTAAGTGGGTCATTCAGGTTGACCTTCAGTGTGTCAATGGCGGTGTCGTTTAGCGTTCCCGAAAGCTGCATTGTTACCGGATCACCATACCTACGGGAAGACGCTTGGCCAGTGAAATGCCGCAAGCGGGTCTTGTTCCAGTACATGCTTACATCCGTTAGGGTGACGTTCCCTTTTATTACGGCGGTGTCGGTTACGTCTTGATAGTAGACCCATACAGTACCATGCACCCTACCTGCTTCAGCCTTGTTTATGGGATCGAGCAACTGGCGTACAGTTGACGGTGCCACACAGGCCCTCCAGGTTGGTACGAAATCGGCGACGGGCATATCGGCATCCACGGCCACGGCCACCCTGAATCCGCGAGATCCGATATCCGGGAATTTAACGTTAACCAGCTTGATGCGTGAGGCATTCATTCTGCCGGTCAAGTCTTTCAGCTCGATCGATCCTTGGGCAATGGAAAACAAACCGGTTACCCCTGTCACGCGCTGGACGTGACTCATGCTGAAACTTTGGCCGTTGATGCTCAGGCTCACCTGCAAATTTTTTACACAAGTACTCCAAGCGGTCGTTTCGTTGAGCGTGCCTTGATAGCTCAAAAACTTTACCTGTGAACGACCGCCCCGGATATTAAGGGTGAGTAGTTCCTTAAGCCAATTTGGGAATTGCGCTGTGGGCAAAGCGTTTACCATATCCTCGTAGACGAACTCATTTGATTTGAGCTTTAGGTCGATGTGCGCATTGGGCAGATCCTTCAGTCCGGTAATGTTTGCCGTACCCGTGGCATCGATCAGGGAAGATTTAAATGCCACTTTATCGATGTCCAGATTTGCCTTATTGCCGTGGGCATTTATGGTCAGTATGGCTTTGCTGAGGGACTTACCCCAGGGCAGTTTCAGGTTTTCCCCGGTTAAATCTACAGAAAATTCATATTCCTTTTCATTTTTCTTGAAAACGACGTCCATATTAGATATGCCCTTATATCCGGAATCCAACTGTGATAGATTGATTCCGTTAGCCGTTACACTACCGCGCCAGGTGTAAAATATTTTGGCAGCGGAAATGGAGATAGTGCCGCCCAAGGTATCGGCATCCAGTTTGGCCCGTCTGTTGCTCAGGATGCCTTGGATATTGAACACATCCACAATATAGGTCTTGTAGATCAGCCGGGCGCTGCCCTGTTCGATTCTAATCGTAGGTAGTTTAGGAGATTCCCCCTGGCTCTTGATCTTTTCAAAATCGATGATGAAATGGGGATTCTTGAGGGTTACGTCCTTGATTTCAAGCCGGCCAAGAAGCAGATACCAGGGCGAGAAGCGCGCGATCACGCTATCCGCTTCCATGGCATATCCGTCGTATTCGCCCATGGTAATCTTTTCCAACGTCACCCGGGGCCTGTTTAGGACATCTATCTCGAAGTCCTTGATCACGATATTTTTATGAAGCTTGGCCTCGAGTGCCTGTTGTACCAGGTTGCGTAACGCCTCTGGCCGCAGGTAGGCATGATAGATGACGGTGCTTCCTATCACGACTATAAGGAGAACCATCACGGCGATAATAATTTTCTTTGTGCTTATTTTCATATAAGTATTTTCACTTATAATACAATTGAAAGCGAAATGTTATATACATATTGAACCATTTGCAGTCGAAAGGTTCGTGTTAGTCCTGGACTTGATAAAAAATTGCTTTCTGGAGAAGGGAGTATAAGGAAGCGATGCTTGTCTGTCAATAAAATATTGGTCAAAATATATAGGATGTGGCATCAATGATAGAACTGAAGGTACATCGCGATATCCGTTCTTCATCCCATATTTTGATACGCTAAAAAAAGGGGGAGGGAGAGCACAAGTGTGTATTTGAGATCAGTTTAAAGGAAGCGCCAATGAAGGCGATTCAGTATAAATTTAATCTTGTTTTGCCTTCCAATATCTGATAGTTCACAACGCAAGATAATACGAATGAAAGAAATTCTTACAGTTTCACAACTCAATAATAGTGGAGCCCCCTCCGACAGGAACCGAAAGTTCCATATAATTTTTATAATTTAACCATCTCCCTTACATTAGCATTAAAGTAATAAGAAAGGCAGGGGAGAAATTAATATAAACAAAACAATAAAAGGAGGATATTTTTATGTCGTTGAACCCGTTGGTTGATTCACGTGACGTTCGTTTTATTATGTTTGAAATGCTGGAGTTGGAAAAGTTAAATCGCTTTGACCGTTTTAAAGATTTTGACCGAAGCGTGTATGAAGACACGCTAGCTCTGGCTGAAAAGATTGCCATTGATCAGTTTTATGCATCCAATGCCGACGGCGATAAGATCGGGTTACAATTTAATCCCAAGACCAACGAAGTAAAGGTGCCCGAATCGTTCCACAAGGGATTTAAAGCATACGTGGAAGCTGGTTTCCACAGTCTGTCGTTTCCGCCGGAAATAGGGGGAATGGGCATACCCACCACCGTCTCCATGGCCGCCGCGGAGTATTTTAATGCGGGCAACACATCGTTGACCATGTATTGCGGTGCGATCACCGGAGCGGCGCACATCATTGCATCTTTCGGGTCCGAAGAAGTGAAACAAATGTTTCTTCCCAAACTGATATCCGGAGAGTGGGGCGGCACGATGTGTCTTACCGAACCGGGTGCCGGTACCGACCTCGGAGCACTGAAATCCAAAGCCGTAAAACAGAGCAACGGCACCTATCTCATTACCGGGCAGAAGATATTCATCAGCAATGGCGAACACGATTTAACCCCCAACATCATCCATCCGGTACTAGCCAGAATCGAGGGCGATCCTGAAGGAACAAAGGGAATATCCATTTTCCTGGTACCGAAATTTCTTTTCAACAAAGACGGATCGCTGGGCGAACGCAATGATATGGCTTGTACGGGCATTGAACACAAGATGGGGCTGAAGGGAAACGCTACATCATCACTCAGTTTCGGCGATAACGGCAAGTGCGTCGGCTATCTGCTGGGAAAAGAACGAGAAGGTATGAAGGTCATGTTCATGCTCATGAACGCAGCCCGCATCCATACGGGTGTTCAGGCCGAGGCAGTTTCTTCCGCCGCCTACATGCATGCCGTCACTTATGCCCGCAACCGCATCCAGGGCGCGCATATAACGCAAATGCTCAATCCCGGCGCACCAAAAGTCGCGATTATTGAACACTCCGACGTAAGACGCATGCTGCTTTATATGAAGAGTACCATCGAGGGCATGCGGATGCTCTGCCTTTTCCTCGCCTATCATGAAGACATCATGCATTCATCACCAAACCCCGAGGAAGTCAGGGAAGCGACGGGTATCGTCGAAATCCTCACCCCCATAGTCAAGGCCGGCATTTCCGATGCCGGGTGGCTGGTGACGGCGGAAGCCATGCAGGTTTACGGCGGATATGGCTATTGCTCGGAATATCCAGTCGAGCAGTACGCCCGCGACGTCAAGGTCTTCTCTATCTATGAAGGCACAAATTTCATTCAATCGCTGGACCTCCAGATGCGCAAGATACTCATGAATCCGGAAATGTATAATTATTCAATTCTCAAAAAACGCATCACCGAAACTATCGATAAAGCAAAAGGAATAGTTGATGATAAATACATTGCTCCGGTGGAGCGAGGCTGGAAAAAACTGGAAGAAGTCATCGACATGATGAAGAAACAGTTACAGGAAGGTAAAATTGTCGCTCTGGTGAATAATGCTGTGCCAATGCAACAGGCTATATTTCCCTTCATTGTGGCCTGGCTGCACCTGTGGAGCATGACAATAACCCTTCCCAAGATGAAAGTCCTGGTGGGCGATCTGAAAGGCGCGGACCGCAAAAAGCTGCTGGCCGATAATGCCGAAGCAGCCTATTACTCCGGACGCGTGCTGTCGTCTCAGTTCTTCATTGCTTCGGAATTCCCCAAGTTCTTTGGCAAGGTCGAGTGTATCATGAATAATGATATATCAGCGATTGTGGCTTCGGCTGATGTATTTACCGGAGCACCCAAGGAATAAGACGGATAACAATAAGCATTGAGCAAACTGAAGTTTATTTTAACTGAGCTGCCAGTAGAAAGGTTTTCTGGCAGCTCAGTTTTTTTATGCTTCAACATTTGATGGAATATTATTTTTGCATGATCGCACGATGAGAAGTCCGTTCTTGCAAGTCAGGCGATTCGGTATTAATTTCAATCTTGTTTTACCTTCCAATATCTGGTAGTCCACAAGGCAGGATTATACGAATGAAAGAAATTCTTACGGTTTCACAACTCAATAATAATATTAAATTCCTCTTGGAGGAAACATTTGATTTTCTTTGGGTGGAAGGCGAGGTCTCCAATCTGCGTCGTCCGCAATCAGGTCATGTTTACTTTACGCTGAAGGATGATAAAAGCCAGATTAACGCGGTCTTTTTTCGCCAATTCGGCGCATATAAACAGCGGACTAATTTTGAATTGGAAGAAGGTTTAAATGTTTTGTTGCGGGCGCGCCTGAATGTTTATCTGCCGCGCGGAGAATATCAGCTTGTTGTGGAATCAGTTGAGCCCCTTGGTGTCGGCGCTTTGCAAAAGGCGTTTGAGCAACTCAAAGCCAAACTTTTGGCGGAGGGATTATTTGATGAACGCTATAAAAAAAGCATCCCCTTTTTGCCTAAAAAAATCGGTGTAGTGACTTCGCCCACCGGCGCGGTTATCAAAGATATTTTGAATATAACAAAACGGCGTTTCCCCGTGGCGGATATATTAATTGCTCCGGTGCGGGTGCAGGGCGACGAAGCTGCCGCCGAAATAATTCAAGCTCTGCGCAATTTGCATTCTCAAGGTACTGTTGATGTAATCGTTATTGCCCGCGGCGGTGGTTCTCTGGAAGACATTGCTCCTTTCAATGATGAGGCTTTGGCACGGGAAATTTTCCATTCGTCTATACCCATAGTGTCCGCGGTCGGTCATGAAACTGATTTTACCATTTGTGATTTTGTAGCGGATTTGCGCGCGTCCACGCCCTCTGCCGCGGCGGAATTGATTGTGCCGGACTGGATCGAATTGACAGCGAAAATTAATATTCTTAAACAGAGGCTGATAGCCGGTTATTGCCGCTATCTGAAAAGCAGGAGAGATAAGATTACCGGATTGCAGGAAAGGCTCAAAGATCCGCGCCGGTTTCTGATCAATTTACAAATTCATCTGGATGATCTTAGGGAAAGGCTCAGAGCGGCCTTGCATCATAAAAAACAAAACCAGTATCATGATCTCCAGCAACTGGAACTGCGCCTCCAGCACCAAAGCCCGGCGAGGCAGATCAATGAAAAGAAAATTTTATTAAAAAATATTCAAAAAGATATGTTCAACAGTTTTTCATATTACGTAACAGCGCTCCGGGAACGGCTCCAGAAGAACTCGGCTATTCTGGAATCTTTGAGTCCTCTGGGCGTTTTGCAAAGAGGTTACAGCATTACACGCAGCATAGCCAGCGGAATGACTGTCCGGCAAGCGGATGTTCTGAATATAGGGGATGATGTTAATATCCAATTGGCAAAGGGTAATTTTAACGCTAAAATAGAAAAAATATCTCAGGGGTAATTATGGCAAAAGAAAAATTTGAAGATGCTTTGGAAAAACTCGAAGATATCGTGAGGAAAATGGAAGCCGGCGATATCCCACTGGATGAAGCCTTGAAATCCTTTGAAGAAGGGATAAAGATTATTCGCTTTTGTTCGGCCAAATTAGAGGAGACCCAACGCCGCGTTGAGATGCTTCTGGGGAAAGAAGATTCCCTACAAGTAAAGCGTTTTCAGGGGGAAGACGGTGATTGAAAATGAGGTGTTCTTAAAAGCGTATTTGCAGGATAGGCAAAAGATTGTGGAAGAAGCGCTGGAACATTATCTTCCGGGAGAAGACAATATTCCTGCTGATATATATAAAGCTGTCCGCTACAGTGTTTTTAACGGAGGAAAGCGGATTCGGCCGATTCTTTGCCTGGCGGCGGCGGAGGCAGTTGGCGGAGACCTGGGGCAGGCCATACCAGTTGCCTGCGCGTTGGAATTAATCCACTCTTACTCTCTTATTCATGACGACTTGCCCGCAATGGATGACGATGATTTCCGGCGCGGCAAGCCTACCTGCCACAAAGTTTTCGGAGAGAATATAGCAATTCTAGCCGGTGATGCGCTGCTTACGGAGGCGTTTGTTCTTTTATCACACATGGAAAAAGTAAGGCTGTCTGCGGAAAGACGTTTAGCAGTTATCCAGGAAATTGCCCAGGCTGCCGGAATTCACGGTATGGTTGGCGGCCAGGCTTTGGATGTACTTTCGGTAAAATTCGTGTCTGACGAAAACACACTCCATGAAATTCACCGGCGCAAAACGGGAGCGTTGATTGTTGCCGCGGTAAAATCGGGCGCTATTATTTTCAATGTCCGCAAAGATAAAATTCAAGCACTGGCTGAATACGGAATAAATTTGGGTTTAGCTTTTCAAATAGCGGATGATATTCTAAATGTAGAAGGAGACCGTGAGTTAATGGGCAAGGAAACCGGCAGTGATGCCGCCCATAACAAACTTACCTATACATCTTTACTGGGTTCGGACTTGGCAAAAGAAAAATTAGCAAAGTATATAGACGCGGCAGTAGCGAGTCTTTCTGGTTTTGATGAACGGGCGCGGCCGCTAATTGTCATTGCGCGCTATATAATGGAAAGAAAATCATAAATTAATTTTGACATTGGAAAGGCATTGGTTTTGGTAAAACAACAGAAAACAGTAAATTACAGTGTTCTTAAAAATGTGGAATTTCCTGCGGACATCCGTAAACTCGATATTGCCCAGCTCAATACTTTGGCGCAGGAAATTAGAGGTTTGATTATTAATACAGTTGCGTCTTCCGGCGGCCATTTGGCTTCATCTCTGGGAACAGTGGAATTAACGCTGGCTCTTCATTACGTTTTTAATACGCCGCAAGATAAGATCATCTGGGATGTTGGTCATCAAACCTATGCGCATAAAATTATCACTGGACGCAAAGATAAATTTGCCACTTTGCGCCGGCAAAACGGTCTCAGCGGATTTCCCAGAAGAGAAGAAAGCCCTTATGACGTTTTTAATGTCGGGCACAGTGGGACTTCTATTTCTGCTGCATCGGGATTTACCGAAGCCGGGAGTTTAAAAGGCGATAGCAATAAAATAATAGCTGTTATAGGTGACGGTTCCATGACCACGGGAATGGCCTTTGAAGGTTTGAACTGGACCGGGGATCGTGAAAAAAACATGATTATAGTTTTAAATGACAACGAAATGTCTATTTCTCCGAACGTTGGCGCGTTGTCTTCTTATTTAAACCGCCTGATGACCGGCCACGCTGTAACTAAACTTAGAGCCAATACAAAAAAATTACTAAAAAAGATTCCTGGTATTGGTAAGTATATGGTCAGATTGTTTCAGAAGATAGAAGAATCATCGAAAACATTTCTTGTTCCTGGAGCGCTTTTTGAAGAAATGGGCTTTACTTATGTAGGTCCGCTGGAAGGTCACCATTTATCTTACCTCATTAAAAATTTTGAAAACATCAAGGAGTTGACCAGCCCCGTGCTCGTTCATGTGATCACAAAGAAGGGCAAAGGCTACAAGTTTGCGGAAGAAAACCCGCTTAGTTATCATGGAGTAGCGCCTTTTAATGTGGAAACGGGTCTTGCTCTTTCTCCACCATCAGATATTCCGACATATACGAAAATATTCGGCCAGATTCTTGTTAAATTGGCGCGGGCCGATTCTCGTATTGTGGCTATTACCGCCGCAATGTGTGATGGCACCGGGCTTGATCAGTTCTGTCAGGAATTTCCGAATCGTTTTTATGACGTCGGTATTGCGGAACAGCATGCAGTGACCTTTGCCGCCGGCCTGGCAATCGAAGGCTTTATTCCCGTAGTCGCCATTTATTCAACTTTTCTGCAAAGAGCCTATGATCAGATTGTATATGATGCTTGTCTGCAAAAGCTGCCGGTTGTTTTCGCCATCGACCGCGGCGGGCTTGTCGGCGAGGATGGCGCCACCCATCAGGGCCTCCTGGATTATTCTTATTTGCGATCCATTCCTAATATTATTGTCATGGCGCCCAAAGACGAAAACGAATTGCAGCACATGCTTAAAACGGCTATAGGTTGCGGCCATCCGGTGTCGCTGCGTTATCCGCGGGGTAAAGGTGTGGGCGTAATCCTGGATGATGAACTGGAAACTTTGGAAATAGGTAGGGGCGAAGTGATGCGGGATGGTTCCGATCTGGCCGTCGTCGCTATCGGCTCAGTGGTCTATCCGGCTCTTGCTGCGGCAAAGCGGCTCTCCGAAGAAGGATTTAATATCAAAGTCATTAATGCCCGTTTTGTCAAACCGCTCGATGATGAGCTCATCTTGAATACGGCGTCAACGATTAAAAAAATTATTACAGTTGAAGAAAACATGCTTCAGGGAGGTTTCGGCAGCGCTATTCTGGAATTATTGGCCGAAAAAGGTATAACCGGTGTTCAAGTAAAGCGCTTGGGTATTCCGGATGAATTTGTCAATCATGCCACTCAGGCGCAGCAGCGCCAGAAATACGGCATTGATGAAGAAGGTATTATTCTGGCGATAAGAGAGATGCTGTCGAGAGAATCAATAGCTGATAATTTTTAGATTGCACGAGTATATGGACACTCAAAAAATTCGTTTGGACAAATTGCTGATTGATCGCGGAATTACACCCACATTGGAAAAAGCCCGAGCGCTGATTTTAGCCCGCGCGGTGAAAATTAATGAAATCTATCTGGATAAAGCGGGCGCGCTTGTTCCTGTTGACGCTAAAATACATATGAAGGGTGAACCCAAACCGCCAATACTGATAGTACATTCAATGGGCGTCTTGATTATTCAGAAATACCTGGAAACGGATAAGGCAAAGCAATGATTCTGTCTTTGCCTGCCACCTGCGCAGCGTAGCAGTCATGGAAGTGTGGCGCGCGGATATTTCGACAGTAACCAGTCGAAAACCGTCGCCTGCCAGAGCGTGATAGCTCCATCCTGACAATGCTCTTTGCCGCCCGATTCGGCGTCGTAGACGACCGTCGTCACGCTCCGCGCGTGCGTCAGCGCTGTCTGAAATTGTGTGACCTGTTCGAGGGGGATAAACTGATCTTCGACACCGGCCAGAATCAACACGTCACCGCGAATGTTTGCGGCGACGTCCTTGAGCGTGTACGCGTCGAACGCTACGGAGACTTCGCTGGGGGAATGGAGGCCCATGGTCCACATGGCGTTATTGACCGACCACTTGATGCCTGGCATCGTCCACATTCCAAAGCGCAAGATCCCGTCGGCAGCAGCGCTGAATCCGCTTTTGTGTAGCTAGGTGACGATCCTCGAGAAGCGCGACACGCTCCGGGCCGCGGCTGCCATATCGAATAAAACGTCGAACGCGACTACGCCGTCGATTCGTTCGTCAAACGCAGCGGCGCGCGGCGCAAGATAGCCGCCCATGCTCATTCCGAAGAGCACGATCCGCACTGGTCGGGGATGCGATTGAAGAAATGCGTCGAGGAGCGCACCGGTTGGCCGCTCCCATTCGGGCGTGAACGTGAGGCCTTGCTCTCGAAGAACCGATCCTTGCCCGGGGCCTTCATAGACCAGCACGGAGTAGCCACGCTCAAGCGCTCCGGCTACGATCACAAAATAAAGCTCTTCCATGGTCGAATCAAAGCCGCCGCAGGCGACGATCAGCGGCTTAGTCTTCGCGCTTTCACTCCCCGGAAAATAGAGAGCGTTCAGATGATGCGCTCCGTAAGGTACTCGGATTCGCTCGTAGTGCACACCCAGGGCATCAAGGCCTTCATAAAACTCGCGAATATTCTTTTCCCAAGTTGCTGCACGACGATGATCGCCCGGTGCAAGCAAAAACTCAGCTGTGCGGTAGTAGTTGTGCGCTCTTAACAATGCACGGCCGCGGCTTGTGGGATCAAGCACCGTTCTCGCGCGTTCGGCGACACGATTGGCGGTTCGCTCCCAAGCCTCGAACCAACTGTTCGAATCGCCTGCGCGAATATGCTTTATCGTCTCGAGGATTTCTCCAGTATCAGCTCCGGCGTACGGAATTTCGCCAAGAGCCCTGAGTGTCAAGTGATGATAGGTCTGGTCCGTGAAATACCGCGAGTGACCAATGTCAGATCGCATCCACAAAAGCGCCATGATGCCGATAGCCGTCAATCCGAAGGCAACCAAAAGTCGACGCTTCAATTTCTTATTCCTCCAGAGATTGAGTACATAAAATAATCTATGCTTACAACGATGTTTTATTGATAAGAACTTCCTTTTTGTGGGGGGAAGTATAAGAAACGAGGTCTTGTATGTCAAGGGAATCTTGACCACAAAATGTGGAGTGCGGTGTCAGTGACAGCGTTGGAGGTACAATGCGACATCCGTCATCTTGAGAAATCTGCTAACAATAAGCCTATAATTTTAACGAACAAGAGAAGCGCCAATGATGGCGATTCGGTATTAATTTCAATCTTGTTTTACCTTACAATATCTGGTAGTTCACAATGTAGTAATGGGCGAATTAAAGAAATTCTTAAGGTTTCACAACGCAATAATAAATAAGAGAAATGCTGGCTAAAGAATCCAATAGCTGATAATTTAAATTACATGAGAATATGGTCACTCAAAAAATTCGTTTGGACAAATTGCTGATTGATCGCGGAATCGCGCCCACGCTGGAAAAAGCCCGCGCGCTTATTTTAGCCCGTGCGGTGAAAATTAATGAAACCTATCTGGATAAAGCGGGCGCCCCGGTTGAAGTTGACGCCGAAATACATATAAAGGGTGAAGACAATCCCTACGTGAGCCGCGGGGGATTAAAATTAAAAGAAGCCCTGAAAGAATTTAATTTGGATGTTGAGGGTATTGTTGCTCTTGATGTGGGTGCTTCCACCGGAGGTTTTACTGATTGTCTTTTACAGGGAGGCGCCCGAAAAGTTTACGCTCTCGATGTCGGCTATGGCCAGTTGGCGTGGAAATTGCGCGAAGACAAACGCGTAGTAGTGATCGAACGCACCAATGTTCGGTATTATGGAGGCGCTGATCTGGACGAAAAAATTGACTTGGCCGTAATCGATGCTTCTTTTATTTCTCTAAAAATTGTTCTTCCGGCGGTTTCAAAATTGCTTGGAGAGAAGGCGCGAATTCTGGCGCTCATTAAACCTCAGTTTGAAGTCGCAAGAGAAGAAGTGGGCAAACACGGTGTAGTTCAAGATCCCGCTATTCATGATCGTGTAGTGCAGGATATCAGCGGATTTTGTCAATCTCTGAATTTAGAAGTCGAAGGAACTTGTGCATCGCCTATTTTAGGACCGGCGGGTAACAGGGAATTTTTTATTTTAGCGCGAAAGAAAGAGCAAAATGGAAATTAAACTCGCCAAGACCGCGGGCTTTTGCATGGGTGTACGCCGGGCTGTGGATATTGTGCTGGAAATAGCGCAGCATGAAACCAGCCGTCGTATTTATACTTACGGTCCGTTGATTCATAATCCGCAAACAATTGAACTGCTCAAGAACCGCGGCGTCACGCCAATAGAAAATATTGAAGAAATAACCGACGGAGAAAACGCTATACTGATTATTCGTGCCCACGGTATCGCTCCCGCTGAAAGAAAAAAAATTGAGGAAAGCGATGTCGAAATTGTTGATGCCACCTGCCCCAAAGTTGGTTATGTACAATCTATCATCAAAAAACATGCCGCGCTTGATTACACGGTAGTGATCGTAGGCGATACGCAACATCCTGAAGTTGACGGTCTTTTGGGTTACGCCGGCGGTAGGGGCATTATTCTGGAAGCATTGGATGATGTGGATAAATTGTCTTCCATTAATAAAATTTGTGTTGTTGCCCAGACAACACAAGATGCAGATAATTACAGTAAGATTGTTAAAAAAATTAAAAGTATCTATCCCCACGCGATTATATTTAACACTATTTGTTCTTCAACGGAACAAAGGCAGGCGGAAGTTATAGCAATGGCTGGTGAAATGGATGCAATGTTCATCGTTGGCGGAAAAAATAGCGCCAATACCAGAAGGCTGGCTGATCTGGCCCAAAAGCAGCAAACGCCCTCTTACCATATTGAAACTCCAGCAGAGATGGAGAATATTAATTTCGGCCCCTACAATCGTATTGGGGTTTCAGCAGGCGCTTCCACTCCGAACTGGATTATCGATCGGGTGATGGACAAAATTATGGAAGGTCAAAGCCGTAAGTTAAAAAAAGTAGGCAAGTTGCTCAATCTTTGGATATCGGCGATAAAAACGGATGTTTATTCGGCTCTGGGCGCCGGCTGCCTTTGTCTGGCTTGCATGTTGCTGCAGGGCATACCGGTCAAACTGTCTTTTATTGCGATTGCCTCTTTGTTTGTCTACGCGATGCATGTTTTAAATCGACTGCTTGGCCTCAAGCCGGCTGGTCTTATTGGCTCTTTTCGGGAAGAAACTTATCACCGGTATGGAAAATTATATTTTTACACCGCTTTAGCATCTATTTTGGTTGCTCTTGTGTTGGCATTTAATAATGCGGTTCTTCCTTTTATTTTTTTGTTTATTATTTCACTTGCCGGTGTACTTTATAACATGACAATTCTGCCTAAAAAATGGCACTTCCGAAGTTTAAAAGATTTACCCGGTTCGAAAAATATATTTATTTCCACCGCATGGGGAATAGTTGCGTCAATTTTGCCTGTCTTGAATAAAGATTATTCTTTTCATGCCGGTTTAATCGTTGCTTTTGGTTTTACATTTGGGATCGTTTTTATCCGTTCAGCAATGTCGGATATTTTAGAAATACAAAGTGATAAATTAATAGGACAAGAAACAATTCCCGTATTCTTCGGCAGAACCAGGACTTTAACCCTCCTCAAAATTATTTCATTGATATTAGCAGCTCTTCTTCTTTTTTCATATCCCGCAGGATGGACTTCGTCTTTGAGTTTTTTCCTGCTTGCCTGCATATTATATATATGGATTTGTTTCCGGTTTTGTGATAGAAATCTCGGGCTTTCCGGGGCGGTTAAGGAAGGCCTCTTGGAAACCAGCTATATTATGGCTGGTTTTTGTGTTCTCCTGTGGCGTATTTTCTGATATGGAGATGTTCTCCAGGGAAGAAAGGAGGTTTTAAAGATTATGAGAAAAAAATTATTCGTGAAATATATTTTAATGATTTTTGTTTTAACAACGATCGCTTGTAGCGGGTTGCGTTTTTCCCAATTAGCACCGGAGGTAAAATATTTTCACCCGTGCGGCGGGTTGCGTTTTTCCCAATTAGCACCGGAGGCAAAAGATTTTCACCCGCAAAAAGTGGCTGTCTTTCCGGTGGAAATGTTGAATTATGAAGAAGCAAAAGGTGCAAGGTCAGTAGTGGAACAAATTGTTGCGGGTTCGCTCGTTGAAAAGAAGTGGTTCTCCAATATAATGGACACGGAAAGTCTGAACAGTCAGCTTCTGGTCAATGAAGAATTAAATAAGGCAATGACTGAGTATCTTTCTAAATTGAGAACAGTTAATTTTTCTGATCCTGATTTGAGCAAGAAAATTGGCGAATTAGCCAAAGTTGATGCATTCTTGCTGGTGTCCGTTGATGGGTGGGATTATACTGTCCAGAAGGATGAAAAAATGGCGAAGGTTAGCATGACTATGAAATTACATGAGGCCTCCACCGGTAAATTAATGTGGAAAGCCGGCCACGATATAACGGAAAGTTACATGTTTTTTAAGCCTGACTTGCCTAAAGTTGCCAGCGATGTTACTCGTGAGATGATTGTTTGCATGCCGCATTGAGCGGGCGAAAAAGATCACGGGTATGAACCCTGACGGGTTTCATACCCTACGCGTAACGGGATAATTCGACTAACGCTTCAAACTTCATCCCGACTCGTCGGGATTCGTTTTTAGCGAGTCTCATTAAATTTGAGTCTCACAATAAATTTTAACCGGGTAGGGAGAAATTAGATGAAAGAAAAGGTGCAAAAAGCTATCGATCTTATCAGACCAAGTCTGCAGGCGGATGGCGGAGATGTAGAGCTTATCGATGTCAGCGTAGATGGAATAGTAAAGGTGAAGTTAACCGGCGCTTGTCATGGTTGTCCCATGTCCCAAATGACTTTGAAGATGGGGATAGAAAAAATCATTAAAACGCAAGTGCCCGATATAAAAGAAGTTGTAGCCGTTTAACGATTTATGGTTTTTGCGGCGATGGCTTTAGCAAAACTACCTTGTTTTATCTTCGCTGTTTATGATAATGGGGATACCGATTTGATTTCTATTTAGTGAATTGACAATTATTATAGGACTTGGTTAAAAAAATTTTCTGACAACGAGCTTGTTAGTGAACTTCAATTTTGTTGAAATAATTATTAATAAAAGGAGCATAAAGAATTATGGCATATGTGATTACCGACGAATGTATAGCTTGCGGTTCTTGTGAAAGCGAATGCCCTGTGGAGGCAATTTCTGAAGGCGAAGATAAGTATGTTATTGATGCTAAACTTTGTACCGATTGCGGAACTTGTGTCGATCAATGTCCGGTGGAAGCAATTGTGTCCGGGGATGGGAAATAATTTATTTATGGTAAACTCATAACTGGAAATAAATTCATATTCGGCCGGATTTATTTCCGGGTTCTCACTTTAATCCCGCGACTTGGAATCCATCTGCTCCAGCCGTGGGAGGAATGCACCGTAGCTCACGAGAGATCGCATTATCATCTGCTTCTCGGGATACCACGGATATCTTAAGATATCCTCCACTTGCGACGGGATAAGTCAACTAGCAAATATTACTTCACTGTGTTTGTAATATTTGAGTTTCATTAATTCGACCTGCATAGGTTATGAACTTTGTTTCTGGTGGGTCTCATTATTACAGGGAGCTTCCGGCTCCTGCCGGAGGAATTCCACTTACAAACCATTTTTACTTAATGATAAGTACGTCTTATTATTTTAACGAAAATCGAGTTAGGTATTTTGGCGCTGTAAAGTAATTTCTCCAAGATTAGGTATGGAGGGTTGAGCCAGTGAAAAAACTAATCACCTTTGAAGGTGTTGAGGGTTCAGGAAAGTCAACTCAAATAAAACTTGTTGCCGAATATTTAATTGAGAAAAACATTCCGCTTCTTGTTACTCAGGAACCATCAGGGACCAACATCGGCCGGAAAATTGGCGGCATCCTTTTTAACCGGGAGCATTATTATATGTGCGCGGAGACGGAAATGTTTTTGTTTTGCGCGGCGCGGGCGCAGCATGTCCGAGAGATGATTATGCCGGCATTAAAACAAAACAAGGTTGTTTTGTGCGACAGGTTTTCCGATGCCACTTATGCCTATCAGGGTGCCGGCCGCGGTCTTGATCAAGAATTCATTAAATTAATCAATGACTATTCATCGATGCTTTTAAAACCTGATTTAACTTTGCTGTTTGATTTACCAGTCGAAATTGGACTGCAAAGAGCAACCGAGCGAAATAATTGCCTTAAGGAATCTTCTTCCCTTGATAGGTTTGAAAGAGAAAACATGGATTTCCATAGGCGAATTCGTGAAGGCTATCTCAATATTTTAAAAAATGAACCGAATCGTTTCCGCTTAATTGATGCGACGCGCGACGTTGATACAATTCAGGAAGAAGTGCGCCGGTATATTATTGATTTTATAAACTTGCAAAATTAACTTTTGGAAAGGCTTCCCTTTAAATTATAAATTGATTATGTCTTTTCACGATATTTACGGTCATGAAAAAAAAATAGAAATTATCCAAAAAGCTCTGGCTCAAAAACGAATAGGGCACGCTTATCTTTTTAGCGGTATTCCCGCCGTGGGCAAAAAAACTATAGCCTGGGAATTTGTCAAGGCTCTTAACTGTGAGAAGGAAGATGCTCTCCATGATTCTTGCGGTGAATGTTCTTCCTGCCGGAAAATCCAGAGGGGAAACCATCCTGATGTCTTTTCCGTCGAAGCCGATGGTCAATTCATTCGCATTGATGCCATTCGCGAAATTCAGGAGCAAATGAAATGTAAACCGCTGGAAGCAAGGCGGCGGGTGTTTGTTATTGATGATGCCGACAAAATGAACGATCAGGCAGCGAACGCGCTTTTAAAAATACTGGAAGAACCATCTCCGTCCAATATATTAATTTTGGTTACAGCCCGGCCTTACTCAATGCCATCGACGATCATTTCGCGTTGCCAGCACATGCGTTTTAACCCGTTGCGCTTTGATACCGTGGCAAAATTTCTTGTCGATCGAATAGGTATGGATGATCAACGAGCTTTGCTTTTGGCCGGGTTATCCGGTGGGTCACTTGGACATGCAATGGAATTGAATGAAGATGATATAGTTGTCTATCGCACGGAGCTTATAAAATTGCTTTCCATTACGCAGAGAAATGATCCTTTCAGTTTAATTAATTTTGCGTCTTTTTTGGGACAGGGGAAAAAGGAAATCAAGCAAGGACTAAATATTCTCAGCACTATTTTCCGCGATGCTTTGGTTTTTAAAGAAACTCAAAAAAACGAAATGTTGGTCAATCAGGACAATTCTTCCTTTATTTCAATACAGGCCGCACGTTTGTCCGGCGGGCAAATTCTTCAGAATATAGCGCTGGTGGAGCGGGCAGGGGAGACAATCGACCAGAATGTTAACAAATCATTGACATTGGAAACAATGGCATTTAAGCTAAATTATTGTGAGACTCAAATTTAAAAAACGAAGTGAATTGAAATTTGTATGTCGAACAATCCCGCTACAAGCGGAGGGTATAATGTCCCGCTTCTTGGGACGTAATTAGGGTCGACATGGGGTTTATACCCGTGATTAAAAAAAATCAGGTAGGATGAAGATTGCTTATAAATATTATTGGAGTTAAATTTAAAAAAGAGGGCAAAATATATAGTTTTAACGCTGCCGATCTTATTCTTCACAAGGATGATCAGGTTATTGTCAATACCGATAATGGTCTGTCGCTGGGAGTTGTTGCCAATGATGTAAAAAGATGTCCGCCGTCAGAGGCGCCGGCTAATCTCAAAAAAGTCGTCCGCAAAGTTACAGCGGAAGATATGCAGCGTAGAGAAGAAAATGAGAAGTTGGAAAAAGAAGCCTGGAAGTTTTGTTTAGAAAGAATTCAGAAAAGAGAGCTTTCCATGAAATTGATCGAAGTGGATTGTCTCTTCGAAAAGAGCAAAATCATTTTTTATTTTACCGCGGGAAGCAGAGTGGATTTCCGTGACTTGGTCAAAGACCTTGTCCAAAGATTTAAAATTCGGATAGAGCTGAAACAAATCGGCGCCCGGCAGGAAACACGCATTACAAAAGGTATTGGCATTTGCGGCCGGATGGTTTGTTGTGCGGGGATATTGCAAAACATGGAGAGAGTTACCGTTAAAATGGCTAAAGAACAGAGCATGTCGCTTAATCCGGAAAAGATTTCCGGATTGTGCGGCCGGTTGATGTGTTGTCTGGCTTTCGAACATGAAGGATACGCCGGGCAAAAAAAATGTCCCAAAGCTGCCAAAGCCAACAATAAAGAGGCACAGGAAGACAAGCAAACAATGGAATTGGAAAAGATGGATGAATTCGACAATTTTCAATAATTAACAATGGGATGCTTTAAATATGCCAAAATCATTTTATATAACAACACCAATTTATTACGTTAATGCTTCGCCGCATATCGGGCATGCTTATACAACAATTGTTGCCGATGTCTTGGCCAGATATCATCGTATGGCCGGTGTGAACACTTTCTTTGTTACCGGCACTGATGAGCACGGCGATAAAATCGCTGAAGCGGCGCAGAAGGCCGGAGTAACGCCTCAGGAATATGCGGACAAAATCAGCGCGCAGTTTCGCGACTTGTGTCCTGAACTTTCCATTACCAACGATTATTTCATCAGGACAACCGATTCCAACCATATCGAAACAGTGCGTCACATTCTGCAGAAAGTTTATGATTCCGGCGATATTTATTTTGGAAGTTACGAAGGACATTATTGCGTCGGTTGTGAGCGATTTTATATGGAAAAAGAATTGGTCGAGGGAAAATGTCCCGATCATCAAACGAAGCCGGAGTACCGCAAAGAAAGTAATTACTTCTTCCGCATGAGCAAATATCAGGATTGGCTGATTAATCACATCAAGGGAAACCCCGATTTTATTCGTCCGGAAAGATACAAGAATGAGGCATTGGCATTCCTGCGCGATCCTCTGGAAGATCTTTGCATCTCGCGTCCCAAATCCCGGCTTCAATGGGGTATCACACTGCCGTTTGATGAAAACTATGTAACATATGTCTGGTTTGACGCTTTGATTAATTATGTTACCGCTCTGGATTATCCAGACGGAGAAAAATTTAAAACATTCTGGCCTGCGGCCGAGCATCTCATAGCGAAGGATATTTTAAAACCGCATGGCATTTACTGGCCGACAATGCTCAAGGCGGCCGGTATTGAACCTTACCGGCACTTGAATGTTCATGGTTACTGGAATTCAGATCAAAGCAAAATGTCTAAAAGCCTCGGTAATGTTGTCCGTCCGCTTGATTTAAAAGATAAATACGGTCTGGATGCTTTCCGTTATTTTCTTCTGAGAGATATGGTTTTCGGGCTGGATTCCAATTTTTCCGAGGAAGCTTTCGTCCAGCGGCTGAATTCCGATTTGGCCAATGATTTAGGAAATCTGGTCAGTCGCACCATTACCATGGCTATCAAATATTGCGACGGCAAGGTGCCGGAAATCAACCACGAAAAGAAAGATTCTGCTCTGCAAGAAGCCGCCCTGAAAACAGTCACGGAAGTAGAATCCAGCTTCAATGATATGTCCCTGCATAAGGCCTTGATTGCCATTTGGGAATTTATCAATGTCACCAACAAATACATTGTCGAAAATGAGCCGTGGACTCTGGGAAAAGATCCGGCAAACAAAGAAAAATTAACGGCAATCATGTATAATTTATTGGCGTCCTTGCGGTCGATAGCTATTTTGCTCACGCCTTTTATGCCGCAAACCGCGGAGAAAATTTTGCGGCAAATTGGAGTGGCCAAATTCAGCGCGCTGGATTTGGCCAACATCCGCAAAGATGATGCTTTAACCGCGGGCAGTCCGTTAACCCGCGGCGAATCATTATTCCCGCGTATCAACCAGGAAAAAGAAAGCGAAACTTCAGAGAAAAAATCCCCTGTAACTGATTTAAAACCGGAGATTGACTATGAGGAGTTTACCAAAGTCGATTTACGTGTGGGAAAAATTCTGACAGCGGAGGCTGTTCCAAAATCTAATAAACTTTTAAAACTTAAAATCGATATCGGTGAAGAACGAACAATCGTTGCCGGCATCGGCAAAGACTACACTCCTGCGGAATTAATTGGCAAAAAAATAGTAATCGTTGCCAATTTAAAACCAGCTAAATTAATGGGAGTGGAATCTTACGGCATGCTTTTGGCTACCGATACGGATAAAGGACTTACCTTTCTGACCTTTGACCGCGAAGCAAAAACGGGAGCGAAGATTCGCTAACTGTCTGTAGGGCTGTTGAAAAACGCTCATCTGCTGCGTTGCGCTGCAAACCGCGCCGCTCAACGTATATCCATATACGCCTCGCGGTTCAGTTTTTGCGCGCCTTGCATCTGAACATTTTTGAACAGCCCCGAAACACGGGTTCTTTCAAAAGAACCCGTGTCTGTTTTTGAATGATATTCCTAATCTTTTAAAAGCTTTTCAATAACGGGAAGATCAAATCCGTCAGCTACCTGACCTTTGATATAAAATAACGGCGTTCCTCTTACTCCGATTTGCGAAGCAAGCCGCATATGCGTTTTTACAGTTTCATCCACTTTTTTATCCGTGCAAGCAGGCAGAGTGGCATTATTGTCCAGTTTTCCGCTCACGACATCGTCATACGTTTTCACTACATCCTTTGAACATAATATATGTTTGATCTTGTCCCCCGATTCTTTAGATAGCGGGAAAAAGAAAACATAAAGGGTTACATCCTGGCGCTGTGAAAAGAACTTATAAGCCTGACGGCAGTGGTAACAGTTGGGATCCATAAATTCCACGACAGTTGTTTTCCCATTGCCAATTTTCAGAGCGCTATCCAAAGGCAATTTAGCCATCTTTTGCGCTGTCTTTTTTAAATAGCTTTCCCGGGTAATATTTATTCCGTCTTTGGAAATTAAACTGCCGTAAAGGATTACATCGTCTTTCGGCATGTAATAGTAAATCTGGTTGCCGGTATAGACTTCGTACACCCCGTTAATCGTTGTAGGCGTTATGCTTTCAAAATTATTTTTTGGGAAACTCTTTTTGAACTTTTCTTCTGTGGATAAATTTTTAGCAAACACACAAGTTGGAAATAGAAATAGGACACATAGAATGGTAGCTGTTAATTTTTTCACTGCCTGCCTCCTTTAAAAAAAGATAACGAAGTATAAATTTAATTTACGATCATGTCAAGTTCATCCCTATTGATAATAAATGATGACAAATTATTTTTTATCAGGTCGTAAAATTACTGGCATAAACCCCAAAATAGAAGCAAATAGAAGTTTGTCAGCCGAATTATATACCGTAGAGACAGGGATATAAAAACATCAAAACTTGCTTTGGGGTCATGCCCGTGATATTTTGCATAAAAATATCCATAGCATAGAAGTTATTATGACGTATTTTGAGGTTTAACGTTTTGGTCGTCCTGGAATCTATTTCACCTTGACACAAAAACATTTTCGCCTTAATACTTCCAAGCGCAGAAGACAAGTTCCCATGAAAATAGAAAAATCGCATCCGTGCGGAAAAATGAAAATCATTTAAGAAAAGGAGAAAGATATGAATTTTCTACTGCAACCGAAAAAATACAAAAGTCTCATGGCCGATAAAGGCTCAAAGGCCATTATGGATAAGACCATAGCCTTTTTCGAGAAGATGGGCAAGACCAGACTCCTCGACGACTATAACAAGAAGGTCTGGTACCGTGAATTTGTCGATTTCATCGGTAAAGAGCAGATATTTGCCAAACTGCTCACCCCTAAACAATATGCCGGAGGCGATCCTGATGCCCGTTGGGACACGGCGCGCAACAGCGAATACAGCGAGTTGCTGGCATTCTATGGCTTGGGTTACTGGTACTGTTTCCAGGTGACCATTCTGGGCTTAGGCCCTATCTGGATGAGCCCGAATGAAACGGCAAAAAAGAAGGCTGCCAAACTCCTCAAGGAAGGGGCGATTTTTGCCTTCGGCCTCTCCGAGAGAACACACGGCGCTGACATCTACTCTGTGGAGGCAACGTTAACTCCGAAAGGCGCAGGCTCTTACGTGGCCAATGGCGAGAAATACTACATAGGCAACGGCAACGAAGCCGAGATGGTCTCCACCCTAGGCAAGATCAAGGACGGTACGGATGACTACACTTTCTTTGTTACCAACTACCGCAACAAGGCCTATGAACTGAAGAAAAATGTCATTTCCCACCAGGAGTACGTATCCAACTTTGCGCTGCACGACTACCCCATCACCGAAGACGATATCCTCTCCCGCGGCTCCCATGCCTGGGATTCAGCTCTGAATACTGTAAACATCGGCAAGTTCAACATCGGTCCGGCCTCCATAGGTGTTGCCGAGCACTGTTTCTATGAGGCCATCACACACGCGTCCAATCGCATACTCTATGGTGTGAAGGTAACGGATATGCCGCACGTGCGCAAGAATTTCATGGATGCCTGGCTGCGGCTGCTGGGAATGAAGATCTATCAGCGTCGCGCCACCGATTACTTCCGGGGCGCGTCAGATAACGACCGCCGCTACCTGCTCTACAATCCCACGAGTAAAATGAAAGTTACTTTACAGTCCGAAGATGTGATCAATCTGCTCTGGGACGTGATCGCGGCCAAGGGCTTCGAAAAAGACACCTACTTTCACATGGCCGCTGCCGACGTTCGCGGCCCATCCAAGCTCGAAGGAACCGTGCACGTGAACGTGCAGCTCATTCGCAAGTTCATGAAGAACTACTTCTTCACTCCGGTCGAATATGCCCCTGCAGCACCCGACTTCTCACTGAAAGATGATTCGTTCCTGTTCAACCAAGGCCCCACCAAGGGCTTGGGCAAAGTCCAGTTTCATGACTACAAGCCTGTCTTCGAGGCCAACAAAGGCCTGCCGAATGTGGCGACTTTCATCAAACAGATCGAGATCTTCAAGGAGATGCTGGAGAAGGCCGGCCCGGACAAGGTGCAGGATATGGACCCGTCGTGGTCACTGCCGGTGGGCGAGATGTTTTCCATTGTTGTCTATGGCCAGCTTATTCTGGAGCAGGCTAAGTTCGACGGACTTGATTCGGATATCCTCAACCAGATCTTCGATTTCATGGTGCGTGACTTTGCTCACTTTGCTCTGCAGATATACGGCAACCACAGTTCCAAAGACGAGCAGAGGGAATACTGTACCAAGATCATGCTCATCAAGGCAGTCCCGAATCCAGAGCAGTACAATAAGGTATGGGAAAAGTATGTTTCTGTTTTGAACGGCGAGTACCAGATGAACGAATAATACCAATTTGCCGGTAATTACCATTTTGCAGGCGGTAATTACCGGCAAGGTCAAACTGATTGCTCTACCTCTGCGTGCATTCATGCAGTCAATTAAGATTTCAAGCCTATCTATAAGATTTTTTAAAAATTTACTTGACAAAAACATCTATAAAAATTAGATTCCACAATTCGCTTAGGGGCGTAGTTGTGTTTTTTTGTGTTTAAGAAGCATAAATGTTTGATATTAAAAGATAATCGAGGTGGGATTTGCTGGTGTAGCTCAATCGGTAGAGCAGCTGATTTGTAATCAGCAGGTTGCGGGTTCAAGTCCCATCACCAGCTCCAGTTTTATTATATATGAACCGGTGGGGTTCCCGAGTGGCCAAAGGGAGCAGACTGTAAATCTGCCGGCGTAGCCTACGGAGGTTCAAATCCTCCCCCCACCACCAGGGATTTTTTAGAGTTGAAATAGGCGGGAGTAGCTCAGGGGCTAGAGCGTCAGCCTTCCAAGCTGAGGGTCGCGGGTTCGAATCCCGTTTCCCGCTCCAAATAAAAATAAAGGGCAAAAAGAAAATAAGAGATTGTGCCCACGTAGCTCAGTTGGTAGAGCACATCCTTGGTAAGGATGAGGTCACCAGTTCAATCCTGGTCGTGGGCTCCAGTTAAGGAGTGTTATGCGGAATAATATTATTTTGGCTTGTACGGAATGCAAGCAAAGGAATTATACGACGACAAAAAACAAGCGGACCATGCAAAACCGCTTGGAAATGAAAAAATACTGCAAGTTTTGCCGGGGGCATAAACTGCATCGGGAAACCAAATAGTTAATTTTGGTATAGGCCAGTAGCTCTAATGGATAGAGCGCCGGACTCCAAATCCGGATGCTGGGGGTTCAAGTCCCTCCTGGCCTGCCATTTTTTCTGTTATTAAGGATTTTAAAGTATGGAAGAAATAAAAGAAAAAGTAAAAGCAATAATTCAAAATGTAACCCAGTTTCTCAAAGAAGCCAAGGTGGAGTTGAAGAAAGTTACCTGGCCGACTCCAAAGCAGACAGTGGCTTCGACGTCGGTTGTAATAATTATCGTTTTTATAGTAGCGATTTACTTGGGCATAGTTGATTTTGCCCTCGCTAAATTGGTCAAATTTGTATTAGGTTAGCAAAATGGCTTTTAAATGGTACGTTGTTCATACCTATTCCGGGTATGAGAACAAAGTAAAAATGAGTCTTCAGGAAAGAATTGAGATAACAGGCTCTCAGGCTTATTTCTCGGATATTCTTATTCCTGAGGAAGATGTTGTGGAATTGATTTCAGGGGAAAAGAAAAATTCCAAACGTAAGTTTTTTCCCGGATATATTCTCGTCCGAATGGAAATGAATGACGATGCCTGGCATATTGTAAAAGACACTCCTAAAGTTACAGGTTTCATTGGCACTAAAGACAAACCTTCGCCCATACCGGATAAAGATGTGGAAAATTTGAAGTTCAGGATTGATGAAGGAACTTTAAAGCCCAAACCCAAGTTCAAATTCGATGTTGGCGATCATGTAAAAATTATCGATGGCCCGTTTACCAATTTTGATGGAGTTATTGACGAATTAAAACCGGAAAAAAGTAAATTGAGAGTTATCGTAAGTATTTTTGGCCGGCCGACACCGGTGGAATTAGATTTTATTCAGGTAACGCAGGGTTAAGGTATTAAGAGGCAGACTAGCGAAGTTTCAAAAATATTTAGATCAGGGTGATCATCATGGCAAAAAAAATTATTGCGAGCATAAAATTACAGATAAAGGCAGGCAAGGCGACTCCTTCACCTCCTATTGGTCCGGCATTGGGACAGCACGGCGTCAATATAATGGAATTTTGCAAAGCGTATAATGCTATGACGCAAAGTCAGGAAGGAATGATTATTCCTGTCGTGATTACCGTTTATGCCGACAGGTCGTTTACATTCATAACCAAAACACCTCCGGTGTCTGTGCTGCTTAAGCAAGCGGCCAAAATTGCTAAAGGAGCCAGCGATCCGAAGAGGGAAAAAGTTGGAACGGTTACGGCCGGGCAAGTGAAAGAAATTGCCGAATTAAAGTTGAAAGATTTAAATGCCGTGAATATTGAAGGCGCTATAAAGACTATCGCCGGTACCGCAAGGTCAATGGGAATTGAAATTACAGGTTAATAAATACGAGGTTTTATCATGTTAAAAAGAGGCAAACGTGTATTGGCAGCAAGAGCGAAGGTTGAACCAAACAAAAAATACTCGCTTAAAGAAGCTACAGAAATGGTTGTATCAACGGCTGGCACTAAATTTGATGAAACCGTGGATGCGGCCATTCGTTTAGGCGTTAACCCTGCTCATGCCGATCAAATGGTCCGGGGCAGCGTGGTTTTACCCAATGGTTTGGGCAAAACGGTGCGTATTTTAGTATTCGCCAAAGGCGAAAAGGAAAAAGAAGCTTTGGAGGCCGGTGCGGATTTAGTCGGTAATGACGATGTTATCGAAAAAATTAAAGGCGGCTGGATGGAGTTTGATCGTGTTATCGCCACGCCGGATATGATGGGTTCCGTGGGAAAGATTGGTAAGATTTTAGGCCCGCGTGGCTTGATGCCCAATCCCAAGGTAGGAACAGTGACTTTTGAAGTGGCCAACGCGGTGAAGGAACTTAAAGCAGGCAAGGTTGAATTCCGCGTGGAAAAAGCGGGAATCGTGCACTCTCCTGTGGGGAAGGTTTCTTTTGGCGCCGAAAAATTAAGTGAAAATGTTAGTGCTTTGTTGGAAACAATTATTAAGTTAAAACCGGCATCCAGTAAGGGAATTTATATTAAAAGTATTTCTCTCTCCAGCACCATGGGTGTAGGCGTGAGAATTGATCCTCTAGAGATTAAAGCTGCTCAATAGAAAAATATTGAGCGTTTGATATAAGAAGGTCGAAGACAGCAGGTACAGAAGTTTAAACGTAAGGCGGCCTGCCGAGACTCGTGGAATAAAAATAGTTACTTTATTTTTTATAAAGGTAAACAATTTTTGGAAAACGGGAATCGGAGTCAGGTAAGGTTACCGTTTTTTATTCTGTATGTGGCTAGATTCTCCGGCCTCAAAAAATAAAATAATTTTGAAAGGAGGCTGACAGATTGGATCGGAGAACGAAAGAACAAATTGTATCCGAACTGCAAAAGAAACTCAAACAGGCCAAGTTAGGCGTTTTGACCAGTTTCAGCGGGATGAACGTCGAGAAAATGGAAACTTTAAGAAATGCGTTGCGCAAGTCCGATGCTGAATGGAAGGTTGTAAAAAACACTCTTTTGAGAATCGCCTCAAAAGAAACCGATTTCAGTATTCTTGCCGATCATTTCAAATGGCCTGTTGCCGTTGTTTTGGGCTATAAAGACCCAGTAAGTCCTGCTAAGATTCTCATCGATTTTGCGAAGAAGAATCCGGAATTGGAAATCAAAGTTGGAATGCTGGATAGCAAGCTTTTAACTAAGGGTGATCTTAATATTTTAGCGGAATTACCCAGCAAAGAGGTTCTTTTAGGCAAATTAGTTTCGGTGATGGCAGCGGTGCCGACATCGTTTGTGACCGTTTTAAGTGGCGTTCAGAGAAGCTTTGTGCAAATGCTCAATGCCTATTGTGATAAGAAAAAAACTTTAAATTAATAAAACATACAGAGAGGGATAGAGAAAATGTCAGATAAAATTACTAAAGACGACGTAGTCAAATTTATTGAAGGAATGACGGTATTGGAGCTTTCTGCTCTGGTGAAAGAATTGGAAGAAAAATTCGGTGTTTCCGCCGCCGCTCCCATGATGGCTGCTGTTGCTGTTGGTGGCGCCGCTCCTGCCGCTGCGGCTGAAGAGCAGACTGAATTCAACGCCATCCTGACCGGATTCGGCGCGGAAAAAATTCAGGTAATTAAAGTTGTTCGTGCTATTACTAATTTGGGACTTAAAGAAGCAAAAGATTTGGTGGAAGGTGTGCCCAAACCGATTAAAGAAGGCGTTTCCAAGGATGAAGCTGCAGATATTAAGAAGAAGATTGAAGCAGTCGGCGGGACCGTCGAGATTAAGTAACATAATCTCTAATATATTATTTTATTAAGGATGCTATGGGTGACTTTAGAAAATATTTTGGTCGGATAAAAAAAATACTGGATATTCCCAATTTAATTGAAATTCAGACGCAATCTTATGAAAAATTCCTCCAGAAGGGATTAGCGCCGGCAAAGAGGGGTAATCTTGGCTTGCAGGGTGCTTTTAAGAGTGTCTTCCCCATTTCGGATTTTAGCGGGAAGTGTTCTCTGGAGTTTGTCAGTTACAAGCTTGGTGATATACGGTATGATGTGAAGGAGTGTGTTCAAAAAGGTATGACCTATGCTGCTCCTTTGAAAATTGTGGTCAGGCTGGTTGTTTTTGACGTCGATCGCCTTGCTGATGGTAAAATCAACCGGGAAACAGCTGAAGCAAAGCAGATTCGCGATATTAAAGAGCAGGAAGTTTACTTTGGCGAGATCCCTCTGATGACTGAAAATGGCACTTTTATCATAAACGGAACGGAGCGGGTTATTGTTAATCAACTCCACCGTTCGCCCGGCATCTTTTTTGATCACGATAAAGGTAAAATCGTCGCCAGCGGCAAGTTAATTTATTCAGCGCGAATTATTCCCATCAGAGGTTCATGGCTGGACTTGGAATTTGATTCTAAAGACATCATCTATGTCAGGATCGATCGACGCAGAAAAATGCCTGTCACTATTTTGTTGAAGGCGCTGGGTAATTCGACGGATTTTATTTTAAATTATTTTTACAGCATTGATAAAGTTATCATTGAAGGTAAAAAGATTTATTTTGCCGTTGACGATGCTCTCGCCGGTCAAAAAGCACCCGAAGACATCAAAGATCCTAAAAGTGCTGAAGTGATTGTTAAAAAAGGACGTAAGCTGACGAAGCCTCTTTTGAAGAAAATAATGGATGTCGGCATTAAGCGTATTGCAATCAATGAAACGGAACTTGTTGGCAAGATTCCTTCTTCGAACATTATTGATCCGAAAACAGGAGAAATTGTTTTCCGTTGCAACGAGGAATTGCCATCGGACTGTTTGGAAATAGCACGGGAGAAGGGTATCAAAGAATTAAAGCTTATCCATCTTGATGAAGATATGGATAATGCTTCCATAAGGGATACGTTGTTGATGGATCGAATTGATACTACCGAGGATGCAATAATGGAAATATATCGCCGGTTGCGTCCCAGCAATCCTCCCACGCCGGAGACGGCAGCAAAATTTTTCAACAGTCTCTTCTTTGAACCGGAAACTTATGACTTGTCGAATGTCGGTCGCGCCAAGATGAATTACAAATTACATCTAAATGTGTCGACTGATTTGACCATATTGCGCAATGAAGATATTCTGTCTGCGGTTAAATATCTGATCGATTTGAAAAACGGCGTTGGTGATTGCAGTGTCGATGATATTGACCATTTAGGAAACCGCAGAGTACGATCTGTTGGTGAGCTTATTGAAAACCAGTACCGTATTGGTTTGGTGCGCATGGAACGGGCGATCAAAGAAAAAATGAGTTTGCAGGATATCGAAACAATGATGCCGCATGACCTGATTAACGCTAAGCCCGTTTCTGCCGTTGTCAATGAGTTTTTTAATTCCAGCCAGCTTTCTCAGTTTATGGATCAGACTAATCCCCTTTCTGAAATTACGCACAAAAGACGCTTGTCCGCATTAGGACCTGGTGGTTTGACGCGGGAAAGAGCCGGATTTGAAGTCCGGGATGTTCATCCCACACATTACGGTCGTATTTGTCCGATAGAGACACCGGAAGGACCTAATATCGGTTTGATCGTTTCCCTGAGTACTTATGCCAGAGTTAACGAATTCGGCTTTATTGAAACTCCTTACAGGCTTGTAGAGAATGGCCGCGTTAAAGATGAAGTTCGTTTTATAACAGCGATTGAAGAAGAAAATCAAAATGTCGCGTCGGCAGATCGTCCCCTGAATAAACATGATAAATTTGTTGAGGAATTGATATCTGTTAGAAAAGGCGGCGATTTTGTTTCAGTTGTACCAGAAGAAATTAAAATGATGGACGTTTCTCCCACCCAACTTGTCAGTGTAGCGGCGGCCTTAATTCCTTTTTTGGAACATGATGATGCCAATCGTGCGCTTATGGGGTCAAATATGCAGAGACAATCTGTTCCGCTGATGAGTCCGGAAGTGCCGGTAGTCGGTACGGGTATAGAATCGGTTGTTGCCCGTGATTCCGGGGCAGTTATTGCGGCCAGGAGGGCTGGAGTTGTGGAAAGCGTTGATGCCTTGAGAATTATTGTCCGGGCTGACCGTCCAGAAGAAGATGGCATCGACAGCGGTGTGGACATTTATACTTTAGCTAAGTATCAACGCTCTAATCAGGATACTTGTTTTAATCAAAAACCTATAGTCGATATTGGTGATCATATCCATAAAAAAGATATAATGGCCGATGGGCCGGCAATTGATAATGGAGAGTTGGCGCTGGGCAGAAATGTTATGGTTGCCTTCATGTCCTGGGGTGGTTACAACTACGAAGACTCTATTTTAGTTAGCGAAAGAATAGTTAAAGAAGACATTTTTACATCAATTCATATCGAAGAATTTGAAACCATGTCCCGCGATACCAAATTGGGCAAAGAAGAAATTACGCGTGATATTCCCAACGTTGGCGAAGAAGTGCTGAAGAACCTGGATGAAAGCGGCATTATTTCCATAGGCGTTTCGGTTAAGCCCGGCGATATTCTTGTCGGTAAGATCACACCTAAAGGTGAAACGCAGTTATCCGCCGAGGAAAAACTCTTGCGGGCAATATTTGGCGAAAAAGCCAGCGATGTGCGTGACACTTCTTTGCGTGTGCCTCCCGGTGTTGAAGGCACTGTAATTGACGCTAAGATTTTTACAAGAAAAGGTGCGGATAGTGATCTGCGTTCGCAGGCTATCGAAGCCGATGCTATTGAACAAATAACCAAAGACCGGGATGATGAAATCCGTATCCTGACTGAAACAATTAAAAAAGATATTACAAAGGTTATTATTGGAAAAACTGTGGCAACCAAAATAGTGGATGCTAAAAAGAAAACGATTCTAAAGAAAGGCGATAAGATAACAAAAGATGTTTGGGCGGATCTGCCTTTTTCCTGCTGGAAAGAAATTACCATTGCTGAAAACGACGGTTCAGAAAAAAAAATAAATAACCTGATTGCTTCTCTGGAGAGAAAAATTGATTTTGTCCATGCTCATTTTGCGGAGAAACTGGACAAGATTAAGGCCAGCGATGAGCTTCCTCCCGGTGTTATTAAAATGGTCAAGGTTTATGTCGCTATCAAAAGAAAACTTTCCGTAGGCGATAAAATGGCGGGAAGGCACGGCAACAAAGGTGTTTTATCGCGTATTTTACCGGAAGAAGATATGCCTTGCTTTGCTGATGGATCCACGGTGGATATTGTCCTGAATCCCTTGGGCGTTCCTTCTCGAATGAATGTCGGGCAAATTTTGGAAACTCATCTGGGCTGGGCGGCAAAATCAATAGGCGAAGGTTTGAATGCACTTTGGAACAAGAACTCTAATTTGAATAATATTAAAAGCGAATTGAAAAAAGCTTATTCTTCCCCGGATTTTGACAAATTCATTGATCAGGCTTCTACTGAAGAGATTAAAAGGTTTGTGGGACGTTTGAAAAAAGGAATGCTTGTAGCGAGCCCGGTTTTTGATGGTTGTCCTGAAAATCAAATTAGAGAAATGTTAACAAAAGCTGATTTGCCAGAAACAGGACAATCGATTCTTTTCGACGGCAGAACCGGCGAGCCATTTGATCAAGAAGTAACTGTGGGCATTATTTACATGATGAAGTTGCACCATTTGGTTGATAATAAAATTCACGCGCGTTCCATCGGCCCCTATTCGCTGGTAACCCAGCAACCATTGGGTGGCAAAGCTCAATTCGGTGGTCAGAGGCTGGGCGAAATGGAAGTCTGGGCGATGGAGGCTTACGGTGCGGCTTATGCTTTGCAGGAATTTCTCACGGTCAAATCCGATGACGTCGCAGGAAGAACAAGGATTTACGAATCTATCGTAAAAGGTGAACATACATTTGAGTCTGGTCTGCCGGAATCCTTTAACGTGCTTGTTAAAGAACTCCAAGGGCTTGGATTAGATGTGGAATTGATTGAGGAAGCCGACGAATTGAGCTGACAAAGACAGCCAATTTAAGACGACTTAACATAAGTAACTCAGAAATTTCACTTAAGCTTTTAATAGTACAGGAGAAAATCTGTGGAAGACGTTTTCAGTTATTTTGAAAAACCAAAAAATTTAATCAGATTTAATGCAATGAGGATTTCTATTGCTTCACCGGAGAAGATTATTTCGTTGTCTCGTGGCGAAGTAAAGAAACCGGAAACTATCAATTACCGGACATTTAAACCGGAGAAAGATGGACTTTTTTGCGCGAAGATTTTTGGGCCGGTAAAGGATTACGAATGTCTTTGCGGGCGTTACAAGAGAATGAAACATCGTGGAGTAGTTTGCGAAAAGTGCGGCGTAGAAGTTATTCAATCCAAAGTTCGCCGGGAAAGAATGGGACACATTACGCTGGCAACTCCTGTGGCTCATATCTGGTTTTTAAAGAGTCTTCCGAGCCGTATTGGCAATGCAGTCGATTTGCCGTTAAAGGAATTGGAAAAGGTTCTTTATTTTGAATCCTGGATTGTTCTTGATCCTAAAGACACGCCCTTGAAGAAAAAAGATCTGCTTACTGATGAAGAATACGATGAAGCCAGAGAACAGTATGGTTCTAACGGTTTCGTTGCGGGAATCGGTGCTGAAGCGATCAGGCAGTTGCTGGAAGAAATTGATTTGGAAAAGCTCTACGAAGAACTGCGCACGGAGATTGTTACCTCCGTTTCCGATACCAAGAAAAAGAAGCTGGTAAAAAGATTAAAGGTAGTGGAGGCTCTGCGCAAGTCCGGGAACAAACCGGAATGGATGATTTTAACGATTCTGCCCGTTATCCCGCCTGATTTGCGACCATTAGTTCCTCTAGATGGCGGCCGTTTTGCCACATCTGATCTTAACGATTTATACAGGCGCGTTATCAATAGAAATAACCGTCTAAAACGATTACAGGAATTAAATGCTCCGGAAATAATTATCCGCAATGAAAAGCGCATGTTACAGGAAGCGGTAGATGTTTTGTTTGATAATGGTCGTCGCGGCAGAGCTATCACCGGAACCAATAAAAGGCCGCTTCGCTCCTTATCGGATATGTTGAAGGGTAAACAGGGCCGTTTTCGCCAGAACTTGCTGGGAAAACGAGTCGATTATTCAGGCCGTTCAGTTGTTACGGTCGGGCCCGATTTAAGGCTTCATCAGTGCGGTCTGCCCAAGAAAATGGCCATAGAACTCTTTAAACCTTTTATTTACAACCGTTTGTTAGAAAAAGGATATGTCACTACCGTAAAAAGCGCCAAAAAAATGGTGGAAAAGGAAACGGCCGAAGTTTGGGACGCGCTTGATGAGGTCGTGCGCGAATATCCGGTTATTCTGAACAGAGCGCCAACGTTACATCGTCTGGGTATGCAGGCATTTGAGCCGGTATTAATTGAAGGTAAGGCCATCCGACTTCATCCGTTGGTTTGTACAGCTTTTAATGCGGATTTTGATGGCGATCAGATGGCTGTCCACATTCCGCTGTCCATTGAGGCGCAAACAGAAGCCCGTGTTCTGATGATGTCCACCAACAATATTCTTTCTCCGGCAAACGGGAGTCCGATTATTATTCCCAGTCAGGATATTGTTTTAGGCATTTATTATCTGACAAGAGCGAAGAATGAAGTTAAAGGCGAGGGAATGGTTTTTGCGTCTCCCGACGAAGTGCGTTCGGCTATTGATGCCGGCGCAATTGATTTGCATGCCCGTATTAAAGTACGTATTAATTCGGAGTTGAAAGATACCACAGTAGGAAGAATTATACTTTCAGAAATAGTTCCTGAAGAAATTGATTTCGACATGGTCAATAAGTTGATGAATAAAAAAGAACTGACCAACTTAATTGATTATTGTTATCGTTTATGTGGCGACAAGACAACGATTCTTTTATGCGACAGGCTCAAAGATCTGGGCTTTAAATATGCGACTATTTCCGGGCTTTCATTTGCTGTGGGCAACATGATTATCCCGGAAAATAAAAAACGCATTGTTTCGCAGGCCGATAAGGATGTGCTGAAAATTCAAAAACAGTATATGGACGGTTTGATTACCGATGGTGAGCGTTACAATAAAGTTGTTGATATTTGGGCGCAAGCCACCGAAAAAATAGCTTCCGAAATGTTGAAAGGCATAAGCACCGAAGAAGTTCCAGCTGCTGACGGTAAAAAACGTACAATTGAAAGTTTCAACCCGATTTACATGATGGCCGATTCCGGCGCCAGAGGCTCCGCGGTACAATTAAGACAATTGGCCGGTATGCGCGGATTGATGGCCAAGCCCTCGGGAGAAATTATCGAGACGCCGATTACAGCTAATTTCCGTGAAGGTTTGACCGTTTTGCAATACTTTATTTCCACCCACGGAGCGCGCAAGGGGTTGGCCGATACGGCATTGAAAACAGCAAATTCCGGTTACCTGACCAGAAGATTGGTGGATGTGGCGCAAGACTGTATCATTACTGAGCATGATTGTGAAACAGTTGATGGTGTTTATGTTTCCGCGCTTATGGAAGGTGGCGAAATTATCGAAACAGCCGGGGAGCGTGTACTGGGTAGAGTGGCCTTGCAGAAAATTAAGGATCCATTTACCGGTGAAGTCATAGTGAAAGCCAATGAGGAGATAGATGAGGCCCTGGCTGAAAAGATCGACCACGCCGGCATTGAACGGGTTAATATACGATCAGTTTTAACCTGCCGTTCCAAGCATGGCGTTTGCGCCAGATGCTATGGCCGTGATTTGGCTCATGGCCATCTGGTTAACATTGGTGAAGCTGTCGGTATAGTTGCCGCTCAATCCATTGGTGAGCCCGGTACGCAGTTGACCATGAGAACTTTCCATATTGGTGGTACAGCTAAATTTGACGAACATTCTACTCTGGAAGCGCGTCATGATGGTGTGATTAAGTTTGTTAATTTATATACAGTGAAAACCAGAGAAGGTGATCTGGTTGTTATGAGGCGTCATGGTGAAGTTCATGTTTTGGATGAACAGAAACGCAGTCGCGGCAAGTACCTCTTGTCTTATGGCGCTCATTTGAAAGTAGGTGATAACAGCTCTGTTAAAAAAGGGCAATTAATTGCCGAATGGGATCCTTTCTCTATACCGATTCTGGCTGAAGTGGATGGAACAATTAAGTTCGATGACATTATCGAAGGTAAAACGATGCAGGAACAGGTTGATGAAGTAACCGGCTTGTCTCGTAAAATTATTGTCGAATTTAAAGGCGGAGATTTAAGGCCGCGTGTTTCAATCAAAGACAGCAAAGGGAAAACAGCCAAGTTAGCCGACTCGAATGCTGTTGCCCGTTACCTCTTATCTGTAGGAGTTAACATAGTTGTTTCTGAAGGAGATGAAGTCCGTGCTGGAGATATTCTTGCGAAAATTCCGCGCGAAACAACAAAGACTAAGGATATCACTGGTGGTTTGCCTCGTGTGGCCGAACTTTTTGAGGCTCGCAAGCCCAAAGATTTTGCTGTTATCAGCGAAATTAACGGAGTTGTCTCTTATGGCAAGGATGCCAAGGGTAAGCGCAAGATAATTGTAACCCCGGAAATTGGAGAAGAAAAGGAATATCTTATTGCCAAGGGTAAACATATCAGCGTTCAGGAAGGCGACCACGTTATACCAGGCGACGCTTTGATGTCCGGTGTAAACAATCCACATGACCTTTTAGCCATTAAGGGTGAGAAAGAACTGGCGAGATATTTGGTTGATGAAGTACAGGAAGTCTACCGTTTACAGGGCGTTAAGATTAACGATAAACATATGGAAGTCATTGTTCGTCAAATGCTCCGCAGAGTTAAGGTAAGTGATCCGGGCGATACGGCTTTTATTGCTGATGAAAAAGTAGAGCGTTACCGCTTTCAGGAAGAGAACGAAAAGGTTGTAGCTCAAGGCGGTCGTCCCGCTATAGGTGAACCAATGCTTTTGGGTATTACAAAGGCATCGCTTAGTACTCAGAGTTTTATTTCTGCCGCTTCATTCCAGGAAACTACCAAAGTGCTTACTGAAGCCGCACTTTCAGGTAAATCGGATTATTTAAGAGGTCTTAAAGAAAACGTTATTATGGGCAGGTTGATAACAGCAGGTACTGGTTTGGTGATGTACCGGAAATTAGGTATTAAGATTGAAAATGACAATCCTGCAGTGGATGTACATTAAATTTAAATAAGCTAGAGAAAAGGCTTGACATATATAAGCTGAATTGATAATTATCACCGATTTGCTGCTGTTGTTAAAATAAGGGCAGTGATTTAGTTTAGGAGGAAAATGCCGACGATAAGTCAGTTGATTCGAAAAGGCCGAATCAAAGTACAAAAGAAAACAAATACACCGGCGCTGATAGGTTCACCTCAACGTCGTGGTGTTTGCGTCAGGGTATATACAACGACGCCAAAGAAGCCAAATTCAGCGTTGAGGAAGGTGGCCAGGGTTCGTCTCACTAGCGGTTATGAAGTTACTTCTTACATTCCTGGTATTGGCCATAATCTGCAGGAGCATTCCGTTGTTCTGGTGCGTGGGGGCAGGGTTAAAGACTTACCGGGTGTAAGGTATCATGTTGTCAGAGGTACGCTCGACACTGTGGGCGTGCAGGACCGCAAACAGAGTAGATCAAAGTACGGTGCAAAAAAGCCAAGCTGAACTAAACGGAGATAATTAAATGCCGAGAAGACGGGAAGTCGAAAAAAGAGATATTTTGCCCGATCCCAAGTTTAATAATAAACTGGTAGCAAAATTTGTTAATTCTTTGTTAAAAAGAGGCAAAAAAAGCGTTGCGGAAAGTATTCTTTATGGTGCTTTTGACATTATCGAAAAGAAATTGAAAGAGCAACCTGTTGAACTTTTTGAAAAAGCGGTAAATAACGTAAAACCGGTAATTGAAGTAAAATCAAGACGTGTCGGCGGTTCTACTTATCAAGTACCGACAGAAGTTGTACCGGCGAGACGCACAGCACTGGCAATTCGCTGGTTGATATCCAACGCTCAGGAGCGCACGGAAAAAACCATGCGCGAAAAGTTGTCCGGTGAATTGATTGATGCAGCCAACAACCGTGGTGGAGCGATCAAGAAAAAAGAAGCTGTACATAAGATGGCTGAAGCGAACAAAGCTTTCGCCCATTATAAATTTTAATTGAGTTAGTTTTCTTAAAACGACAAGGGAACCAACCATTCAAAGTTAAGGAGGAAAGGTGAGATGGCAAAGAAAAAATTTGAAAGGACTAAGCCGCATTTAAATATAGGAACTATCGGCCACGTTGATCACGGTAAGACAACGTTGACAGCCGCAATTACCAAGCATTTGGCTAAGAAAGGTTTTGCGGAATTTCGGCCTTTCGATTCCATTGATAATGCACCGGAAGAAAAAGAACGTGGCGTCACTATCAATATCGCCCATGTGGAATATGAAACAGAGAAAAGACATTACGCTCATGTTGATTGCCCCGGCCATGCCGACTACATTAAAAACATGATTTCCGGCGCTGCCCATATGGACGGCGCGATTCTGGTTGTAGCCGCCTCCGATGGTCCGATGCCGCAGACTCGCGAACATATCCTCCTTGCCCGACAGGTGCAGGTTCCTTACATGATTGTTTTCCTCAATAAAGTGGATCTGGTTGATGATCCCGAACTTTTAGATCTTGTCGAACTCGAATTAAGAGAATTATTAACCCAATATGAATTTCCCGGTGATGATATTCCCATTATTCGCGGTTCCGCGCTCAAAGCGTTGGAGGCCGAGGATTCCAATTCACCCGATGTAAAATGCATCTGGGAACTTCTGGATGCAGTAGATAACTACATTCCTCAACCTAAGCGCGATACAGAGAAACCTTTCTTGATGCCGGTCGGTGACGTTTTCACCATTTCCGGTCGTGGTACCGTTGTTACGGGTAGAGTGGATAGAGGCATTGTCAAGGTTGGCGAGGAAGTGGAAATAATCGGAATCAGGCCAACCATTAAGACCGTTGTTACCGGTGTGGAAATGTTCCGCAAAACTCTTGATGAAGGCCGCGCTGGCGATGATGTCGGTTTGTTGATTCGCGGTATCAAGCGTGAAGAAGTTGAAAGAGGTCAGGTTGTCGCCAAACCCGGTTCCATTACACCTCATACAAAATATGAAGCTGCTGTTTACGTATTGACCAAGGAAGAAGGCGGCAGGCATACGCCTTTCTTTTCCGGATATCGTCCACAGTTTTACTTCCGTACAACCGACGTAACCGGAGTGGCAACCTTGCCCGAAGGCGTAGAAATGGTTATGCCCGGAGATAATGTCAAAATGTCGATAGAGTTGATTATGCCCATTGCCATGGAAGAGCAACTAAGATTCGCTATTCGTGAGGGTGGAAGAACAGTAGGTGCTGGAGTCGTAAGCAAGGTTATTGAATAGAAACAGGGAATAGGTTATCCGATCAATGAAAGAACAAAAGATTAGAATTCGTCTTAAAGCTTACGATTATAAACTTTTAGATCGTTCTGTAGAAGAAATAGTGGAAACGGCAAAAAGAACAGGTGCACGCGTTGCCGGTCCTATCCCTATCCCTACCGAAATCAATAAGTATTGCGTAAATCGCTCACCGCATGTGGATAAAAAATCTCGCGAGCAGTTTGAAATCAGAACACATAAAAGATTGATTGATATTGTCGGGCCTACTCAAGCCACAGTGGACGCTTTGATGAAACTGGATCTCTCGGCCGGAGTGGATGTGGAAATAAAAGCGTAGGCATGTTTTTTCGAGCGTTGGAAGATGGTATCGAATCACAGCCATTCTTCAAAGTGAAGATTATTGACTTAATATTTTTTAAAAGTTGGAATATTAGATGAGTAAGGGAATTATTGGAAAAAAATTGGGAATGACTCAAGTGTTTGCAGATGATGGAGCGACCGTCGGTGTAACCGTTGTTGAAGTGGAACCTTCCGTTATTGTGCAGGTAAAAACAAAAGATAAGGATGGCTATGATGCCATTCAACTTGGTTACGGCAGAACTAAACAAAAGAACGTAACCAAGCCATTGCAGGGTCATTTTAATAAAGCTAATAAAGGATTTTTCCGTAATCTAAAAGAATTTCAAGCGGAATCGGGAAAATATGAAACCGGGCAGGAAATTACTGCGGACCTTTTTCAAGTTGGTGATTTCGTCGATGTAGTTGGAACCTCGAAGGGAAAGGGATTCCAGGGCGTTGTTAAAAGACACGGCTTTGGCGGTGGCCGGGCCACACATGGTTCCATGCATCATCGGGCGCCGGGTTCCATTGGTGCCAGTGCCGATCCATCGCGCGTATTTAAAGGCACAAGAATGGGTGGTCAAATGGGCAATGTCCGTAAAACTATCCAGAATATACAAGTATGGCAAGTTCGTTCTGATAGAAATTTACTTTTGTTAAAAGGTTCGGTTCCAGGCAGCGAAAACGGTTTTATATTAATTAAGAAAGCCAAGAAAAAGAGTGCTTAAGTCACATCTGGAGTTATAAAAATGGCAGTTGCAGATGTTTTTGATATTGAAAAAAAGAAAGTTTCTCAAGTTGACTTGAATGACGCCGTGTTTGGCGCGGAAGTCAACGAAGCTATTATATACGATGTAGTTAAAATGCAGATGGCGTCAAAACGTTCCGGTACAGCTTCCACTAAAACAAGAAGCGATGTCAGTGGCGGTGGAAAAAAACCCTGGCGCCAAAAAGGAACAGGCCGGGCCAGAGCGGGGACCACAAGATCGCCTATTTGGCGAGGTGGAGGAATTGTTTTCGGGCCGCATCCCCGAGATTATTCTTATAGCATTCCTAAGAAGGTACGAAAAAAAGCTATAATATCGGCGTTGAGTATGAAATTCAAAGAAAATAAGATGTTGATTCTGAAAGATTTTCCGATGGAAAAGATAAGTACGCGTATATTTAAAGGTGTTTTTGATCTATTCAGCCTGAAAAAGGCGCTTTTTATTTTAGATGATAACAATGCAGTTTTGCTGAAGTCATCACGAAATATAAAAAACGTTAAGATGATCAGATCAGAGGGTATTAATGTTTATGATATTTTAAATCATGAACATTTAATCCTTCTTGAACCCTCTGTAAAGAAGATTGAGGGAGCATTGCTGGCATAATGGAAATACATCAAATTATTAAGAAAATACTAGTTACAGAAAAAAGCACCGATGCGCGGGATAAATCGAATAAATATTATTTTGAAGTCAATCCCAAAGCAAACAAAGTGGAAATCAGCGAAGCCGTGGAAAAACTGTTTAAAGTAAAGGTTGCTGATGTTAGCGTTATGCACGTTTTAGGAAAAAAGAAGAGAATGGGCCGGACTATGGGACAAAAGAGTTCCTGGAAAAAAGCGATAGTGACTTTGGCAGCCGGCAGCCGTATCGAAATTGCTGAAGGCGTATAAGAACTGGTTTAAGGATTAGGCTAATGGGCATTATTAAGTATAAACCAACATCACCGGGTAGAAGATTTCAGAGCGTTTCTGATTTTGCAGAGATTACTTCTGCTGAACCAGTGAAAAGTCTGTTGAAACCTTTGAAGAGGACAGGTGGCCGCAATTGTCATGGCAGAATTACAGCCCGGTTTATTGGCGGCGGTCATAAACGCAAATATCGTGTAATAGATTTTTGCCGCAATAAGGCGGATATTCCCGCCAAGGTTGCCGCAATTGAATATGATCCGAACAGGTCGGCAAGAATTGCGCTGCTCAACTATCGTGACGGCGAAAAAAGGTACATTGTAGCTCCGGCGCAGGTTAATGTCGGAGATGTTTTATTCAGTGGTGATAAGGCGGATATCAAGCCGGGCAACGCTATTCCTTTAAAGTACATACCTTTGGGTTCGTTAATTCATAATGTGGAATTGAAGGTTGGCCGCGGCGGACAATTAATCAGATCTGCGGGAGCTTACGGTCAGTTAATGGCAAAAGAAGAAAGTTATGCTCAAGTCCGGCTTCCGTCAGGTGAGGTGCGCAAAGTATTTATTGAGTGCATGGCGACTATCGGGCAGGTAGGAAACAACGATCATGAAAATATCAGTCTCGGTAAAGCTGGACGAAAGCGGTGGTTAGGGAAAAAGCCGCATAATCGCGGTGTCGTAATGAACCCGGTTGATCATCCTATGGGTGGTGGTGAAGGCAAATCATCAGGTGGAAGACATCCCTGTACACCATGGGGTGTGCCGACAAAGGGTCACAAAACACGAAAGAATAAGAGTACGGATAAATATATTGTTAAGAGAAGGGGTTAAAGCGTGGCACGTTCGATCAAAAAAGGTCCATATATTGAAGAAAGGTTGCTTTCCAGGGTCAGAAAAATGGAGACCGAGAGCAGCAAGAATGTTATCAAGACTTGGTCGCGGCGTTCAACCATAACACCGGAACTAATTGGCTACACATTTGCCGTGCACAATGGAAAAAAATTCATTCCGGTTTACGTTACAGAGAATATGGTAGGACATAAGCTCGGTGAGTTTGCGCCGACAAGGATTTTTTATTCACATTCAGGAGATCGGAAGACAAAAGTCCACGCGTAGATCTTTAAAAATGGCGGATACTTTTGGGGTTTATAAACATGGAAGCAAAAGCAGTTGCAAAATATATAAGAATGTCACCGCAGAAAGTCAGGCTGGTGGTTGATTTAGTAAGAGGGAAAAAGGTGCAGGAAGCACGCAATATACTTCTTTACACCAGAAAATATGCGGCAGGTATCGTTGCCAGTGTCCTGAAATCCGCTGTTGCCAATGCTGCCCAGAATCCTAACATTGATGAGAAGATTCTTTACGTCAAAGAAATCTTCGTTGATCAGGGACCGACGTTAAAACGTTGGCGGGCAAGGGCACAAGGAAGAGCGGCGGGAATTAAAAAGAAAAGTTCACATATCACAGTTATTTTGGATGAAATGTAAGGAGGTACGATATTGGGTCAGAAGGTTAACCCGGTAGGATTACGATTAGGCTACATTAAAAAGTGGCAATCAGTATGGTTCGCCGATAAAAAATATAGTGAGTTGTTGCATGAGGATTTGCAGATCAGAAAGTACCTCAAGAAAAAGCTGTATCATGCAGGAATTTCTAAGATTGAGATTGAACGGGCAGCTAATAAAGCCAAGGTAAATATTTACTCGGCGAGACCGGGTGTAATTATCGGAAAAAAAGGCTCCGAGATCGAGAAACTGAAAGCTGAAATAGAGAAGTTTTCGCAAGCGGAAATTATCATTAATATTTTAGAAGTACGTAAACCGGAAGTCGATGCCCAACTTGTGGCGGAAAATGTTGCCATGCAATTGGAAAGAAGAGTTGCTTTCCGTCGCGCGATGAAAAAATGTGTCGGTTATGCTTTAAAATTTGGCGCTAAGGGAATTAAAATAGCCTGTTCGGGAAGATTAGGCGGTGCGGAAATGTCGCGGTCGGAATGGTACCGGGAAGGTCGCGTACCACTGCATACTTTGCGCGCGGATATTGATTATGGATTTATCGAAGCACATACGGCTTACGGATTGATAGGCGTTAAGGTTTTTATTTTCCATGGAGAAATCTTACCGACAAAAAATGAAAAAAAATAATGTTCTGCTCGCCCGCCGGTTTAATTGTCTGGCTTATACCGAGTAAGGAATTGTGTGATTGGGAATAACGGGAGTTTTAGCTTATGTTAATGCCGAAAAGGGTAAAATACAGAAAGTTGCAAAAAGGCCGAATGGGCGGCAAAGCAACAAGAGGAAGTTCGATCGCTTTTGGTGAATATGGATTGCAGGCGGCAGAATGCGGTTGGATCACTGCCAGACAAATAGAAGCCGCGCGTATCGCGATGACCCGTCATGTCAAACGTGGTGGTAAAATTTGGATCAGAGTATTTCCTCATAAATCAGTGACGAGTAAGCCTGCCGAAACCCGTATGGGTAAAGGAAAGGGCGCTCCCGAAGGATGGGTAGCCGTGGTAAAACCCGGTTCGGTTCTCTATGAAATGGAAGGTGTAACCAGGGAAGTCGCCAAAGAAGCATTTCGTCTGGCTGCGCACAAATTATCTATTGCCACTAAATTTTTATCAAGGGAGATATCTGATGAAAATTAAAGAAATCAGAGCTCTCGGAATCAACGAGCTCAAGCAAAAGAGTGGTGAATTAATGGAAGAACTTTTCCGGTTGAAGATTCGACATGCATCCGGGCAGTTGGAATCAACAGTGATGTTGGGACGCTTCCGCAAGGATATAGCCCGTGTCAACACGGTGCTGAAGGAAAAGGAGGCTGCAAGTTAACATGGCTGAGAAGGGGAACAAGCGCACTATCAAGGGCGTAGTGATAAGTGGTAAAATGGATAAAACAATCGTGGTTAAAGCCGAACGTTTAGTAAAACATCCTGTTTTTCATAAGTATGTCCGCAAACACGTTAAGTACAAGGCCCATGATGAGCAAAATCAGTGCAAGTTGGGAGATACCGTTCTGATTATTGAGGCGCGACCGTTGAGTAAAGAAAAACGCTGGCGGATGCTGGAAATTCTGGAGAAAGCAAAATAGACAGACTTGCTTGAGGCAAGCAGTTTAATGGGGTTTTTTTATGATTCAGATGCAGACCATACTAAATGTTGCGGATAATTCTGGCGCCAAGAAGGTTGCTTGCATTAAGGTGCTGGGTGGATCGAAGCGGCGTTATGCAAGTTTGGGCGATGTTATTGTGGTTTCGGTAAAAGAAGCAATTCCGAATTCCAAGGTAAAAAAAGGCGACGTGATGAAAGCGGTTATCGTCCGCACTGTTAAAGAAGTAAAAAGGCCCGATGGTTCTTATCTGAAGTTTGATGACAACTCGGCAGTATTGATTTCCAACCAGTTGGAGCCGGTCGGAACAAGAATATTTGGACCTGTTGCTCGTGAATTGAGAGCAAAACAGTTCATGAAAATTATATCTCTAGCTCCGGAAGTCTTATAAAAATGTCTTACAGAGGAAGAAAATGAGTCTGAGCAAATTAAGAAAAGGGGATATGGTTAAGATTCTTGCCGGTAAAGATAAAGGCAAAACCGGTAAAGTATTGACGATTATTCCTGAAAAAGACAAAATAGTTATAGAAAAAGTTAATTTAATTAAGAAGCATAAAAGACCTGATCAAAAATCCAAGGGCGGTATCGTAGAAAAAGAGGGATCAATTCATATATCTAAAGTTGGTTTATTGTGTAACAAATGCAATAAAGCGGTGAGGATAAAAAGTAAGGTCCTTGAAGATGGGAAAAAGATACGTATGTGTAGTAAATGTAATGACGTAATCAATGTGGGTTAGAGGAAAATGGCAAGATTAAAGGATTATTATTCAAAAACAGTAGTTCCTGCTCTGATTAAGGAATTTAAATACAAAAATCCTATGCAAGTGCCCAAGATGGAAAAGATTGTCATCAACATGGGTCTTGGTGAAGCCATTCAAAACGTAAAAATTATTGATGGCGCTGTGCAGGAGTTGGCTGCGATTACCGGACAAAAACCGATAATAAACAAGGCAAAGAAATCCATAGCAACGTTTAAGTTAAGGCAGGGCATGCCTATTGGTTGTTCGGTTACCTTAAGAAAAAGTAATATGTATGAGTTTTTTGATCGTTTAGTCAATGCCGCATTACCAAAGGTGAGAGATTTCCGCGGTATATCGCCCAATGCATTTGACGGCAGGGGAAATTTTTCTATTGGATTACAGGAACAAACTATTTTCCCTGAAATTGAATACGATAAGGTGGAGAAAGTCAAGGGAATGAACATAACCATCGTAACTACGGCGAAAACTGATAACGAAGCCAGGCTTTTACTAAAGCTGATGGGTGTGCCTTTTAAGCATTAAACAAGGAAGTTCCGGAGGAATTTGGCGTGGCAAAGAAGTCATTAATTGCAAAAGCAAAAAGAGAGAATAAATTTTCGGTCAGAGACTATAACCGCTGTCCACTTTGCGGCCGACCGCGGGCATATTACAGAAAATTTGATATGTGTAGAATATGTTTACGAAAACTGTCATTACAGGGAGAGCTTCCCGGAGTAATAAAATCGAGTTGGTAACTTTAGTTTAAGGAGAAAAATGCATGGGAATGACGGATCCTATTGCCGATATGTTGACTAGAATCAGGAATGCGAATAAGGCTCGTTTCAAAACGGTTAATATTCATGTGTCCCAGATGAACGTTAATATTGCCAAAGTATTGAAGAAGGCGGGATATATCAATACTTACGATAAGGTAAAAAATGAAAAGGGGCAGCAGATGCTGGAGATAGTTCTTAAATATCCTGATGCCAAGCGAAGTGTTATCACGGATATTAAAAGAGTCAGCAAGCCGGGACGCAGGGTTTATGTTGCTTCTGACAGTATCCCTAAAGTTTTAAATGGTTTTGGGATTTCTATTCTCTCGACTTCCAGCGGCGTTATTACTGATGCGGAAGCCAGAGAGTTGAATGTCGGTGGCGAAGTTCTTTGTAAAGTTTGGTAATTTGAATAAATGATATTAAGCGGGAGTGCTTGTTAATGTCAAGAATAGGTAAAAAACCGATAACTTTTCCTAAAAATGTTAAAATCAGCCAAAGTGCTGGTGTCGTGAAAGTTGAAGGCCCTAAAGGGATTCTTTCCTCGAAATTGCCGGAAGGTATTACTCTGGCAATAGGGGATGGTAGCATGGTTGTGGAGAGAAAATCAGAAGAAATAATTGCGCGGTCTTATCATGGTTTAGCCAGAACATTAATCGGAAACATGGTAAATGGCGTCAGCACGGGTTTTGAAAAAAAATTAGAGATATCCGGAGTCGGTTATCGTGCCGAAATTACCGGAAATAGTTTAAAGTTTATTTTAGGTTTTTCCAGCCCGGTGCAATATGATATTCCCAAGGGAATAGACATCAAGGTGGATAAACAAGTTAATATAGTTGTCTCCGGGATTGATAAACAATTGGTTGGCCGGGTTGCGGCAGAAATCAGGGCATTGAAAAAGCCGGAGCCTTACAAGGGCAAGGGCATTAAGTATGCTGATGAGTATATTAAACGTAAAGCTGGAAAGTCGGCTGAGCGCGCTTAATTAAATAAAAATTTTACATTGCCTTAAAGAGGTAGAACATTGGCTTCCAAAAAGACATTAAAGATCAGAGAAAAGAGAAAAAAAAGAATAAGGGGCAAAATTACCGGAACACAAGAAAAGCCTCGTCTTTCCGTATTCCGGAGCGATAGACATATTTATGTTCAAGCCATCAATGATACACATGCGAGTACCTTGGCAACGGCATCTACTTTGTGCAAAGAGTTAGCCTCAAAGATCAAAGGCAAGAAAAAAATAGATGTAGCGAAGGAAGTGGGTAAACTAATTGCAGAGCGTTTACAATCCTTGGGTGTGGATAAAGTCATTTTTGATAGAGGAAGTTTCCTCTATCATGGCCGTGTAAAGGCATTAGCAGATGCTGCACGGGAAAATGGTCTTAAATTTTAATTGTTGTACATAATACTCTATAATAAAGGAAGAATCGTTGGATAAGAGATCGGATAAGAGAGAGATGAAAGATGCGGAGTTTTTTGACCGGGTTGTTGCCATTAACAGAACGGCAAAAGTAGTCAAGGGCGGCAGACGGTTCCGTTTTAGTGCTATTGTGGTTGTCGGAGATGGCAAGGGAATGATCGGTACCGGACTGGGGAAGGCTCATGAAGTGCCGGAAGCTATCCGTAAGGGGATGGATATGGCCAAAAAAAATATGGTGAAAGTTGCCGTTTTAGCAAAGACGATTCCTTACGAAGTCATCGGCCGCTCCGGCGCAGGAAAAGTTCTATTAAAACCGGCATCCGAAGGGACCGGGTTGATTGCTGGAGGAGCTGTAAGAGCAGTATTGGAAGTGGCCGGCGTCCATAATATTTTGACGAAGTGCCTTGGCTCTCATAATCCACATAATTTGGTAAAAGCAACTCTTGACGGCCTTTGCCAGTTGAGAGATCCAGCGGAAATTGCCGCGCAAAGAGGCAAGTAGTCTTATCAATGATTCAATGAGGTAGTTTAAAGTGGGTAAAATGTTAAAAATTAAAAAAGTGAAAAGTGAAATCGGCCGCCCCGAAAAGCAAAGAAAAATTTTAAGAGGGATGGGTCTGAATAAATTAAATAACACGGTAACTTTAGTTGACACTCCGCAGACCCGCGGCATGATAAATAAAGTTATCCATTTAGTTTCTGTGGAAGAGTCAAAGGAGTAGGTTATGGATTTAAGTTCGCTTAGGGCTCCGGCCGGTGCGACGAAAAAGAGAAAACGGGTTGGTCGCGGTGACGCTTCCGGCCAGGGCGGAACATCCGGCAGAGGCGATAAGGGACAAAAGGCTCGTTCAGGCGGGAAGGTACGAGCAGGGTTTGAAGGCGGGCAAATGCCTATGGCTCGGAGATTGCCGAAGCGGGGTTTCCGTAATCCTTTTCGCGAGAAATATGTTGCTGTAAATCTTACCGATTTATGCAGAAAATTCACCAAGGGTGCGTTTATAGATGAAGCCGCTCTTTTTGATAGTGGTATTGTAAAGAAAAAAAGTGACGGCATTAAAATTTTGGCCAAAGGGAACATTGATTTTCCTGTTACCGTAAAGATAGCCCAAATTAGTCAGGCTGCTAAAGCAAAAATTACCGCCGCCGGCGGTTCAATAGAAGAGGTAATATAATTTGTTAGAAGGGCTAGGCAGCGTATCCAAAATTCCGGAATTGCAAAGAAGAATTTTATTTACGATCCTTCTTTTAGCTGTTTATCGGATTGGTGTATATATCCCAACTCCGGGAATTGATAATGTAGCTTTATTGGCTTATTTTGAGCAGGCAAAAGGTTCCTTATTTGGCCTGATGGACATGTTTGCCGGCGGCGCTTTTAGTCATTTTTCCATTTTTGCCCTGGGCATTATGCCCTATATTAGTGCTTCAATTATTCTGCAGTTATTAACTATTGCCGTTCCTCATTTGGAGAGACTTTCTAAAGAAGGCGAAACTGGACGGCGCAAAATTACGCAATACACCCGCTACGGAACAGTTCTATTAAGTATGATTCAGGGTTTTGGTATTGCTTATGGTTTGCAACAAATGGCTGGTCCCTCAGGTTCTCCAATTGTTTTGCAGTCGGGGTGGTCATTTATAATGATAACAGTTATCACCCTGACCTCCGGCACGGCCTTTATTATGTGGCTTGGTGAAACGATTACGGAAAAAGGAGTTGGCAACGGTATATCGCTGATAATTTTTGCCGGTATTGTTTGCCGCATGCCGGCAGCAATTGGCAATACATACAGGCTGGCTATTGCCGGTGAACTAGGCATATTAGTAATTTTGTTAATTACCGTACTAATGATATTAGTGGTAGGTGCCATCGTTTTTGTGGAAGCTGGACAACGCCGCATTCCGGTGCAATATGCTAAAAGAATAGTGGGTCGTAAAATGTATGGTGGACAGACCACACATTTACCTTTGAAGGTCAATACGTCAGGAGTCATTCCCCCGATTTTTGCATCTTCGGTTATAATGTTTCCGGCAACCATTGCTAATTTTGCGCAGGAAGGTTGGATAAAAAATATTGCCGGATATTTGGTTCCGGGCAGATTGGGCTATGAAGTTCTTTATGTTGCTTTTATCTTTTTCTTCTGTTTTTTTTATACGGCAGTCACCTTTAAACCGGATGATGTCGCTGATAATATGAAAAAATTCGGCGGTTATGTTCCGGGAATAAGACCGGGTAAAAAGACTGCTGAATATATTGAAAACGTATTGGAAAAACTGACTTTCAGTGGGGCTATTTATGTTTCTATAGTTTGCGTACTGCCCAGCGTTTTAATTGCTCAATTAAATGTTCCTTTTTATTTTGGCGGTACGGCACTACTGATTGTTGTCGGTGTCGCTATGGATACGGCAAGTCAGATTGAGTCGCATTTGCTTACAAGGCAATACGAAGGATTTATGAAAAAAGGACATATTGCCCGCAGAAGATAACGGAAGATTGTTGGTTAGCAGATAATGGTAATTTTGAAGCTTCCGGAGGAAATTGAAAAAGCGAGAGCAAGCAATCGTATTGTTGCCGAGGTTTTAAGTAAGCTTAGAGAAAGAGTAAGACCCGGTGTAAGAACAAGAGATCTGGATAAATTCGCCGAGGAAATCGCTGGAAAAAAGGGAGCAAAACCGGCGTTTAAAGGTTATAATCGTTTTCCCTATGCCTTGTGTGTTTCGGTAAATGAAGTTGTAGTGCATGGAATGCCTTCAGAGAGGATATTGGAAGAAGGCGATATTGTGGGACTCGATTTCGGCGTTTACTATCAGGGCTTTTTCGGCGATGCAACCATAACATTGCCTGTAGGAAAGGTGACAGAAAAAGCTTCAAGGCTTATGCAGGTTACCGAGCAGAGTTTATATGCGGGTATAGCGCAAGCCAAAGATGGCAACAGATTGGGAGACATATCCGCCGCTGTGCAGAATATGGTGGAAGATGCCGGTTATTCGATAGTACGGGATTTTGTTGGTCATGGAATAGGTAAAAATCTGCACGAAGATCCTCAGATTCCCAATTTCGGGGAAAAGGGACGCGGTATTGAGCTGAGAACAGGGATGATTTTGGCCATTGAGCCAATGGTCAATGAAGGAAAATATAAGGTACACGTATTGCCGGACGGCTGGACAGTTGTTACAAAAGATGGAAGCTTATCGGCTCATTTTGAGCACTCGGTAGCAATTACTGATAACGGGCCAGAGATTTTAAGTAAATTGAATTAAATTTGTTCTTAATTGAAGCTGGTTGTAAGTTTTTAAACGGGAATATAGATAATAAAGTATGGCCAAAGAGGAAGCAATCGAAGTTGAGGGTCGGGTTCTTGAACCGCTACCCAATGCAATGTTCCGGGTAGAGCTTGAAAATGGGCATAAAGTTTTAGCTCATATTTCCGGTAAAATGCGCATGCATTTCATCAAAATACTTCCGGGGGATAAAGTAACGGTAGAACTTTCGCCTTATGATTTAACCCGGGGCCGAATTACTTACAGGACGAAGTAAAAATATTTTTTTACTGAGAATAAGGAGTGGAAATCGTGAAAGTTAGGTCGTCTGTGAAAAAAATATGTGAGAAGTGTAAGATTGTTAAACGCAAAGGTGTTTTGCGGGTAATTTGTGAAAATCCTAAGCATAAACAACGTCAGGGCTAGTTTTTAATATTCAGGAGGTTATAGGTGGCACGAATTTCAGGTGTTGATTTACCGAAAAATAAAAGAATGGAAGTTGCTTTAACTTATATTTATGGCATTGGCCAGACGAGGGCAAAGCAAATCCTGAAAAATGCGGGCGTAAGTCCGGATACTAGAACAGATGATCTGGCGGACTCGGAAATATCAGCAATTAGAAATATAATTGATAAAGATCACAAGGTTGAAGGCGACTTGCGCAGGGACATATCCATGTCTATTAAACGCTTGATGGACATTGGTGCTTACCGTGGTTTGCGACATCGCAAGGGACTTCCTGTAAGAGGACAGAGAACTCATACGAATGGCCGTACAAGAAAAGGTCCGCGGCGGGCTATCGCAGGCAAGAAAAAAGCAATTTAATTATTCCTAGCTGGAGGCATAATGGTTAAGGCAGTCAGAAAAACTGGCAAGAAAAAGGAAAAGAAAAATATTACCGAAGGGGTTGCACATATTCAGTCCACTTTTAACAATACCATTGTTACAATAACTGATTTGAGTGGTAATGTAATTGCCTGGTCATCATCCGGTTTACAGGGTTTTAAGGGGTCGCGTAAAAGTACGCCTTTTGCAGCACAAATGGCTGCGGAAGATGTTGTGCGTAAAGCCAAGGAACAGGGAATGCGCAAGGTGCAAGTCTATATAAAAGGTCCCGGTGCTGGCAGAGAATCGGCATTGCGATCATTGCAGCTTGCCGGGCTTACTATTACCATGATTCGCGATGTGACGCCTGTCCCGCATAACGGATGCAGGTCGCCGAAGCGTCGCAGAGTATAACAGAACAATAATTATGAATAATAATATAAGATAGCAAGGGAGGCTTTTTTGGCAAGATATTCGGATTCCTCATGTAGGTTGTGTCGCAGTGAAGGATTAAAACTATTTTTAAAAGGCGACAGGTGCTATTCGGAAAAATGCTCCTTCGAAAGAAGGGATTATGTTCCGGGAGATCATGGTCAGTTGCATAAAAAACAACGTTCTGATTATGGCGTTCAATTACGGGAGAAGCAAAAGCTAAAAAGAATGTATAGTCTTTTGGAAAAGCAGTTTAGAGGCTATTTTGAAAAGGCCGATCAGCAAAAAGGCATTACAGGAGTAAATTTGCTTGTACTTCTGGAAAGAAGACTGGACAACATGATTTTTCGCATGGGATTTGCTAATTCCAGAGTGGAGGCAAGGCAATTAATTAGTCATGGTCATTTTTTAGTTAATGGCAAACCGGTCAATATCCCATCGTACTTGCTTAAAGCGGGAGATGGAGTTAGCGTTAAGGAAGGCAGCCGTAAGATAACTCGAATAATGGGAGCAATTGAAACTGTAGCAAGGCGTGGCATGCCTCATTGGCTGGAATTGGATAAAGATAACTTCAAGGCCTCAATTAAAATGCTGCCGGTGCGGGAAGATTTAACCATGCCGGTGCAGGAACAACTTGTTGTAGAACTTTATTCGAAGTAAAAAATTAAATTATTTTCATAAACCAGCTAAAGGATGGGTTTAATTATGCAGAGGAACTGGTCAAGTTTGATTCGTCCCAAACGTATAGATGTTGATGAAGCGACGCATACTAATTCTTATGGAGAGTTTACCATTCAGCCCTTGGAAAGGGGTTTTGGGATAACATTAGGTAATGCGTTAAGACGGGTGCTTCTTTCTTCTATTCAGGGTTGTGCTATTGTTTCCGCGAAGATTGAAGGCGTACTGCACGAGTTTTCGACTTTGCCCGGAGTTAAGGAAGACATAACGGATATTATTTTAAATCTGAAAGGTGTACGTTTTAAATTAGGAGTAGCGGACACAAAAGAAGTGAGTATTGATGTAACTCATGCCGGAGCCATTACCGCTGCCGATATTATCACTGATGGCACAATCGAGGTTTTAAACCCTGATCATCATATTGCCACTTTATCCAGAGGATCTTTTAAAGCAAAATTGGTAGTGAAGATGGGCAAGGGATACCTTCCGGCGAAAAAGGAACTTGAATCTGACCAGCCCAAAGGAACAATTAATATTGACGCCATTTTTTCACCGATTAAAAAAGTCAATTATGTCGTTTCTTACGCACGAGTCGGTCAAATTGCCGATTATGACAAGCTCACGCTGGAAGTTTGGACTGATGGCAGTGTAAGACCGGAGGACGCCATTGCTTATTCCGCAAAAATATTAAAGCAACAACTGGACGTGTTTATCAACTTTGAAGAAATTGAGGAAGAAATTCTACCGGAAAAAGAAGATGAACAGGAAAATGTAAATAAAGTCTTATTACGTTCAGTAGAAGATTTGGAACTTTCTGTCCGGTCGGCTAATTGTTTGAAGAATGCAGGAATTAACACTATTGGAGAGTTAGTGAAGAAAACAGAAGCGGAGATGCTCAAAACAAAGAATTTTGGCCGCAAATCGTTAAGTGAAATCAAAGATATTCTTAATGAATACGGTTTTACTTTTGGAATGGATATTGATTCTGTAAAGTAGAATAAAATAATTTACTAAAATAATAGCACAAATAATTTTTCTGAATTTAACTGGTTAGGAAAGGAAGATATTAGCGATGCATCATGGTAAGACTGGTAGTAAGCTAGGGAGAACTTCTAGCCATAAGGAAGCCATGCTTCGTAATATGGTTACTTCTGTTATAAAATTTGAACGTATTCGTACGACAGATATGAAGGCAAAAGAACTGAGAAAAGTGGCGGATAAAATGATTACCTTAGGCAAAAAGGGCAGTTTACATGCCCGCCGTCAGGCTCTGGCTGTTGTCCGGGATAAATCTTTAGTAAGTAAACTTTTCGGGGAACTTACCGAACGTTACCGGAACCGTGCGGGCGGATACACGAGAATTATAAAAGTCGGTTATCGATTTGGTGATAATGCACCTGTTTCCATTTTGGAATTTATTCCTGATGAGAAAAAGAAGGAAAAAGCAAAGCCAAAGGCTAAAGCGAAGGCAAAAGAAAAGACAGCCGGATAGCTTATCAATGCATTAGAAAATAAAAAAGGCAGGGTTTTGACCCTGCCTTTTTTATTGTTGTTTTTTCGCATCAAAAAATGTATTTAATGAGACCCAAGGTTCAGAAACACAGTGAACTGAAGCTTGCTGGACGAATTATACCAGGCGAGTAGCGCCGTGGTATTGACACTCGCTGAGAACGAGCAGAGCGAAGTTCGTCCCTGCCGCCTGAAGGTGGCGGGATAATTCGCTCTAAGATTTTCCGTCGCACTATGTTTCGGAAAATCAAGGCTCATTAAAGTGTTAGTGGTAATGAGACTCAAATTTTAAAAGCGAAGCGCATTAAAGTTTGTTAGTCGAACTATCCAATAGCCAAAGGCTATTGGATATTGTCCCAGGAGTGAAGCGATCGTGACTCCCGCTGAGAGCGAATGTAATGGAGCTCGAAGCACAGGAGGAACAATCCCGCCAACGCAGTTGGCAGGGACGTGGGATTTTAAGCATTAAGTTACTAATATAACAATAAAGGAGGTTTGGTTATGGCAGAAAAGAAAATTGGCGAAGTAATGAAATTTTTTTCGAAACCTTCTGTGGCCGCGGTAAAAATAACGGAAGGAGAAGTAACTGTTGGTGACAGCATTAAATTCTCCGGCCACACTACTGACTTTACCGATGTTATTGAGTCCATGGAAGTGGATAATAAATCCGTGCAAAAGGCTGTAGCCGGCGATTTCATCGGTGTTAAAGTTTCCGATCGTGTGCGGCCCGGCGATGAAGTATTTAAAGTAATACCGGATTAATTACACCATTCCTAAATCAAAGCGCTATTTTTGTTGGCGTCGTTATCGGCTTCCTCAACGTATTAGTAATACGCCTCGTTGCCTCCGCCTAGCCGCCGCAATATCATCTTTGATTTAGAATTGGTATTAGATATAGAGTAGGGGTGTCCATTCCAATCCGCCATCGGAAAAAGTGAAGTTCGTAGATTAATTGTTGTTCGGCATACGCTTCGCGCCAAAGAAAAACATGGCTTTATTATAAGGGGTGCATGATGGACGGAGACATTAAGAACTTCTTTATGAAATATTTTTGCGTTGAAGAAGAGCAAGTAAATAAATTATTGAGTACGAAAACAGCAACTGATTTTTTACTCATATGGTCGATATTTGAAGCAAAATGTTTTAAGGGCTACTGTAAAGAAGATTTAATAAAAAAATGCAATTATCGTTTCAAAGATAAGCATTTAGAAACCCCTTTTTATGAAAAGGTTAAAGAATTTCATGTACGTTATCAAGATAAAACAACATGGAAAAACTTATACTATGAAAAAGAGAATAGTTATTTTAAGGATATTAGGAATAAAAAATATGAAGAACTAGATGAAACAGAAAAAAATAAGTTTGGATTGTATGTTATATTTAGATTTCGGAATAATATTTTTCACGGTAATAAGAAAATTGAGAGTTGGTTAAAGTATGACGAGCAAATAAGGAATTGCATATCAATGATGCTACATATCATGACTGATAAAGGAATTAAGGTAGATGCAAAATGAATTAATGAACTCTTATATATGATCTAGAATTAAATCATTTCAAACGCAAAACCTCAAAATATTTTATTCACAGTATGTTTTGCTTCGTAGGTGAAACAAACAACAAAACTAAATTTGGATGGACAATGTCGATACTTACTTGTTAGAATACAGCCCCAAAAATGATGAGGAATTGTGAACGATATGGAAAGTTTAATCGCTAGGACAATTCAACTCAAATACCAGCCGGTGGCTCTTCTCTGGTCTAATGAAAAACCGCAAGGCGCGATGCAGTTTCAGGAGGGCAAATGGGGTTGTGTTATGTGGTTTGCCGCTCATGCTGCAAAAGGAAAAACGGCTGTCGCCGATATAAAAACATTCGGCTGTTTTGGCGGCGGAGTCGGCTTGGGTTTCGGCAATCAATATAAAAATTTCCCCGGCGGCGAAGAAGGCTTTTGTCATTTTCTTTCCAGTGGCAATGCTGATCGCAAAGGCGGAATGGAGGCTGCCGAAAAGATTAAACCTTATATGACTAAAGAAAGTTACGATAATTTCCTGCATGGTGAGCGCTACGTTAAATCTCCAGCTCTTGTTAAAAAGTTTCTCGAAAGCCTTCCCCTGACAGAAATTCCTAAACAGTATGTTGTTTTTCAGCCATTGGATGATGTTGACACAAAGAAGGAAAAACCTCAGACGGTAATTTATTTTGTTAATCCCGATCAGCTTTCAGCATTGGTGGTCTTGGCCAATTACGGACGCGGCGATAATGAAAACGTGATTATTCCCTACGCCGCCGGTTGTCAAACTATCGGCATTTATCCTTACCGAGAGGCAAAGTCAGCAAAGCCACGCGCCGTTATCGGCCTTACCGATCTCTCCGCCCGCGTATACGTTCGCAAACAACTGGGCGATCCTCATTTGATGACGTTTTCCGTACCTTTCGCGTTTTTTGAAGAAATGGAACAGAATGTCCCCGGCTCGTTTTTAGAGAGACATACTTGGCAGAGCCTGTTGTTCGAAAACAAATAATACTCTTTCGTTGTAATAATCTTGCCAGAGGCGAGTGAAGAAGAAATCTCATATTTCCAATCACAGTTTTACAAATTCATTGCCTGTCTGAATAAGGTGTGCTAGTTTACGACACATTCAAGAGGAATAATCAGCATTTAAACAACCGATGAGTAAATGAATAAATTAAAATCTTCCGCATATCTTGCCAGCTTAAATATTGATAAAATGCGTTTTGGGCTAAAGGCAATCACTGAATTGTTGTCACGGCTGGGGAACCCGCAAAATTCATATAAGACAATATTGATTGCCGGTACCAATGGCAAGGGATCAACTGCGGCGATGACTGCTTCTATTCTGTGCCGCGCCGGTTATAAGGTTGGTCTATACACCTCCCCGCATTTGGTTGATGTTCGGGAAAGGATTGTTGTCAACGGAAAGAAAATTTCTCTGAAGGAATTTAACCGGACTATTGCGGATGTGAAAGATAAAAAGAAACAACCGGTGACTTATTTTGAATTTTTAACCGCCGTGGCCTTTGTATATTTTCAACGCCAAAAAGTCGATATTGCCGTGCTGGAGGTAGGTTTGGGCGGCAGGCTTGACGCGACAAATGTTTGTAAGCCGCTGGTTTCGGTGATCACCAATATTGCCCTCGACCATACGGATTATCTGGGCAATACTCTGGAATCAATTGCCCGCGAAAAAGCAGGTATCATCAAACAAAACAGTGTCTGCCTTACGGCGGCAAAACAAAAAAAAGTTCTGGAGGTGTTGAGAAATGTTTGCCTGTGCCGCCGCGCGAAGCTTTACTGCCTGGGACGCGATATAAAAATCAAAAAACAAAAAGATGTTTTTTTCACTTATCAGGGATTTAATCGTAATCTGAAAAATTTAACGATTCCTCTGCAAGGCGAACATCAGTTATCCAATGCCGCTCTGGCTTTAGCGGCATTAGAACTTTGTGAAAAAAAAGAAATTTGTGTTGATGATGCAGCGATTTATGCGGGACTTGCAGATACACATTGGGAGGCCAGGCTGGAAGTTTTGCAAAATCAACCTCTGTTTCTTCTCGATGGAGCTCATAATCCTGCGGGTATTGATGTTTTGTGTCGTTCTTTAAAGAAAGATTTTTCTTATTGCCGTTTAATTCTCATCTTTGGGTCTCTTGCTGATAAGGACTATCGCCGAATGCTGCGAAAATTAATTCCTCTTGCCTCAATAATAATATTAACACAACTAAAAACCAAGCGCGCTGTGCCGGTTAACGATATGATGGAAACATTGAAAAAAATGGGCTATCCGGCAATTGCCACTGAAAATGTAAAGCAGGCCATTGAGCGGGCACAGGCCATGGCTAAAAAGCAAGACTTGATCTGTGCTACCGGTTCTTTTTATCTGGCCGGTGAAGTAAAACAGACATTTCCTAAACTTGTCTTATATGATAATACAAAATCACAATAAAAAGTACACCAAGCTGATGAATGCCGCTACGGGAGTTGCCGCAAAGGTAGAATGATGAATGCGATTGGGCATAAAAAACTCAACATATTAAATCTTGATCTAATAATTGTCTTTCTGATTGTGGTAATAATTTTTATTTCCTGCCCCAGATCTTCTGCTTCTGAGACTAAAAATAATGACAATCCCGTGAATATTAAAGCGGACAGTATGAATGGCGATGATTTTTCCGACATCGCCCATGTTCAAGGAAAAGTGACCGTAATTTATAAAGGTCCAGCTCTCGATGCCGAAGATACAGAAAGAGGTAATAGAAACAATATTGCCAGCGCTCCCGGAGCTTCGGCTATTGAAACCAAGAATAATGACAATCCCGTAAACGTCGAAGCGGACAGTATGGATTACGACAATGTTCGTGACGTATACCATGCTCAAGGGAAAGTGAACATAATTTACAGTGGCGCCGCTCTCTATGCCGATGATATGGAGTTGGATAATAAAAACAATGTTGCTACTGCTCAGGGCAGTGCCTCTCTGAAAATGGGAGAAGATACCCTGCAGGGTGATAAAATTGTTTTCAATATTGAAAACAAAACAGGCGCTGCCTATAACGCCCATACTTTTTATGCGAGGAACCATTTCTATATAAAAGGCGATAAAATTGAGAAAACCGGAGAAAATACATATTTCATTGAAAAACCGGTTGCCACAACTTGTGATGGAGATGATCCTGCTTGGGCAATCGCCGGCAGTGAAATGAAGGTAACAATTGAAGGCTATGGTTTAATGAAAGACGCCCGGCTACTGGCGAAAGGCTTACCTGTCTTTTATTCTCCCTTACTTCCTTTTCCCGCAAAAACTCAACGTCAATCGGGATTTCTTTTTCCGTATCTTTCTTCCTCCGGAAATGATGGTATCGATATCGAAACCCCTTTTTTTTGGGCGATTTCTCCTCAGATGGACGCAACTTTTTATCAGCGTTATATCGAAAAAAGAGGATTTAAAGAAGGCGCGGAATTCAGATACTATTTAGGAAATAATTCATCCGGTACTTTTTACGGTGATTACATGGAGGACACGAAACATGTTATCGAAACGGTCGATGCGGCAACCAGCCGCGACTGGCAGGAATCGCATAATCGCTGGTCTTATTATTTAAATCATCAAACAAATTTTGATCCGCAATTTTATGTGAGGACCGATTTAATAAAAGTATCCGACAAATGGTACTTTAAAGATTTTTTGGCGCACAATTACTATCTTGATAATTATGCCCATACCGCGGATGATCAGCTTAAAAAAATTTCTTTTCAAGGCGATCAATCTCAACGTTACTTGGAATCTACAGCCCGCGTGTTTAAAGGTTGGTCTAATTACAGTTTGACGGGATTGGTAAACACGACTGAAGATTTCGCGGCGGCCAATAATGATCAAACCCTGCAAAAATATCCGGAGATAGTTTTTACCGGAATTAAACAGCCGCTTTTGAACACACCATTATATTATGAATTTGCGGGCACTTATGATTATTTCTACCGGGGAGAAGGCCAGAAGGGGCACTACATTGATTTTTCACCAACTGTTTCCGCGCCGTTTAATATATCCCGCTATGTTAAAGTAATGCCGCAGTTTGCTTTGAAAGAAACATTCTGGATCCGAGATGACAATCAAGTCGGATCAGACAGTAAAAGCGCTGACAAAACAATTTATAATGCGTCATTAGCCTTAAGCAGTCAGGTTTCCCGTGTCTTTGATGTCAATGTGCAAAACTGGGAAAAAATCAGACACGAAATAAAACCCGAAATAACCTATTCTTACATTCCAAACATGTCGAGAAATAATTTGCCTGATTACTATTTGCCTGCCTTTTCGCCGTTTATAATACCCATAACATCTGCAGGCACTGTAATGCCCTTCACATCTTCATCTTTTGATGAACAAAACGCCGTTGTCTGGTCGCTTACGAACACTTTTACGGCTAGAATAAAAGATAAAGGTGGCTCCTATAGTTATTTGGAATTTCTCCGGATTAAGCTGTTTCAAATTTATGACCTCCATGAAGCTAACAAAAATATGGACGGGATTACTAGTGAAAGACGGCCTTTTTCTGATATGGGAATAGAGTTTGATTTTACTCCTCATAAATATTTTTCTTTTAGCGCGCGTAATCAATACAGCATTTATGATGGCTGGGCACAAACGAATTATGATTTGAATCTAAAAGATTGGCGCGGAGATACGATGATGATCGGTTACCGTTATACTTTAGGCTCTGTTGAAGAGGTCGACTTTAACCTAAAAGCAGTAATTACACCAAGTATTAATGGCACATTTATTTCGAGACGCGATCAATTTAATTCCCAAACGGTAGAGAATACAGTTGGGCTTGTTTATCACAAACAATGCTGGAGCATGGGATTGGATTTTACTCAGACTGCTACCGACAGTAGAGTTTTATTTACAGTATCACTGGCCGGTTTGGGTAAGTTGTAGATTTAAACATACGGGAGGATAAAAAGATGAATTTCAAAATCATATTGGTTATTATTCTTTCCGGTTTTGCTCTCATCTTTCTTGCTCAGAATATACAAGTCGTCACTGTGAGCTTTTTATTCTGGGAAATGTCAATGTCACGCGCGGTACTGATTTTCTTTACTTTGTTAATCGGTTTTATTATCGGATGGTTCTTAAACAGCTATCTGTCATATCGTAAAGATAAAAAGGAATTCCAAAATCTTGATTATTAGCCGGCGGTACAAATTAGGCTATTATTCAAGCGATATAAAATAAAAAAGGACGCCGCAAAAGTCGCACCTTCTAAATTTACAATCACTTAACGGTGAGACCTCTGCCGTAAATCACATGCCTTGCTGACGATTTTTTCTTTATTCACTTTTCTGTGCGAGCGACCGGTTCTGCCGGAGAGAAATAATCCAGCAGCCCGTCATAGATGTAGATAACTGCTTTGACGTAAACGTCGCTGTGGTTGTAAGCAAAAACGGCTTTGTATTTGCTATCGTAATCGCCGATGTTCTCTCCTGATAGTTTATGCTTGTAAAGGTAGTTTTCCACGCTGAAGATAGTATCTTCTATGGAGAATGGATCTATATCATCATCACGTCCGTTTGAATCTATAAAGAATGCCAGCAGGGACGAAGGAATAAACTGACCCCAGCCGATTGCGCCGGCATATGAACTTGTAAAATACTGCGGCGGATGTCCCGTCATCTGTGAAAATTTGTAAAGAGCCGTGATTTCACGAACAGCGAATTTTGTCCGGTTTGTGAAAATGTATTGAGATACTAAAGAATTGAATGCGTAGAATTTGCCGCGCTGCTGACGATCGGCAAAATTGGTTTCGACGCCAATAATAGCGGCGATCAATTCCTTGTGTATTCCATGCTTCGCCTCGACCCGGTTGAAAATCTCGCTGTGGTTTTCGATAAATGTCTTTCCTTTTTCGATTTTGGCGTCCACTCCTATTCGGGCGAAGTACCAGGCGATATCGTGTTTCCTGTCATGATCGGTCTGCTTTTCCGCAGATTTCTGAAAGTACTGGTCTATATTGTAGTGAATTCGGAAAGTTTCATTTTCAATCTGTTCATTGAACCATTCTCCGGGCACTCCGTTCATGATCAGATGCTGTTTTAGTTCTTTAATCTTAATCAGGGCAACTGATTCTGGATTTTTTTTCAATTCGGGAGCAATAGGGATCTCATCATGTGTTTTTGTTTTGATTATCTGGTCTTTCTTAACCTGCTCATTATTGGACGCGCAGCCAAGAAACATGAACACCATAAAAACTATGATTAGCGAATATTTCAATTTCATTTTGTGCGATTCATAGATTAGAATAAGTTTCTCTCCTTGGAAGGTTTCTTAGTCGAAGCTCCACGTAAATGCCTTTACTAGACAATAAACAATATTGTCAAATCTTTTCGATTTGTTGACAGCACAAGCGATGTATGTTCTTGTAATCACGTTATGGTTAATGTATAAATTATGCAAGCAGGGGTTGTTGAAAAACGCTCATCTGCGGTGTTGCGCTGCAAACCGCACCGCTCAACGTATACTCATATACGCCTCGCGGTTCGGTTTTTTGCGCGCCTTGCAGCTGAACATTTTTGAACAGTCCCACGGAAGGTTATTATATCGAGACAAAACGATGCATTTAAAAGAAGTTACTTTTCATCCCCAAAAATATCCGGTAAAAGATTTCTATCCTTTTAATCTGCCTCTTTTCCACGAAACAAAACAAGTAACATTTGATTCACCGATTACATTATTTGTTGGTGAAAACGGTACCGGTAAGTCAACCTTACTGGAAGCCCTTGCTCTTGCCTGCAATATTCATATCTGGCGCGATACGCAAAGAAGCAGGCCGGAACATAATCCCTATGAAGACAAGCTTCATCAATATATCTCTGTGCAATGGTCAAACGGCCGCGTGCCCGGATCGTTTTTTGGATCAAAAATATTTCAGCACTTTGCCGAGTTACTGGATGAATGGGCTGCGGCGGATCGCGGTCAGTTGAATTATTTCGGCGGGAAATCTTTGACTACCCAATCGCATGGACAATCGCTGATGTCATTTTTCCGCAGCCGCTATCAAATTAAAGGCCTGTATCTCATGGATGAACCGGAAACAGCGCTATCGCCGGGCTCACAGATAGAGCTTCTGGACATTCTTAAAAATATGAGTGCTGCCGGTCATGCGCAATTTATCATCGCCACTCATTCGCCGCTTTTATTGGCTTGTCCGGGAGCAATAATCTATACTTTTGATAATTCTCCGGTTCAGAAGATTCAGTATGAACAAACTGAACATTACCGCATCTATAAAGATTTCATGGCAGATAGAAACAAGTATCTGAATCCCAACGGTGAAAAATGAGAAAAAAATATAATACCATTTCTAAATCAAAGATGATATTGAGGCGGCAGTGAAACTCGAATTACAGTTACGCAGTTAACTGAAATTCGTTAGTTGAACTGTCCCTCTTCAGTGGGGCTAGGCGGAGGCGACGAGGCGTATTAGTTATACGTTGAGGAAGCCGACAACGACGCCAACAAAAGTAGCGCTTTGAGTTAGAATTGGTATAAGGATGTAAGATTATGCTGACCAAACAAGACATAATCGCGGAAGCCAAACGGTTGAAATTTGCCGACATCGGTTTCACTGACGCCCAGCCTTTTGACTCTCAAAAGGAATATTTGCTGGTACATCAGGAAGAGTATGGATGGGCAGAGGCCGTCGGTTTAGGTTTGCTTGCCGGAACAGATCCTAAGAACATTCTTCCACAGGCAAAATCCATAATCGTATTACTGGAGTCTTATTTCGAAGAATCTTTTCCTATTCAAATGGAACGTCATTTTGGCCGCTGTTATCTTGATGATGACCGGGTTACCAAAGACCGTCTGGCGCTTAAAATTAAGACTTTCCGGAAATTTCTTCAGGCAAACGGTGTTGATTCCAAGGTGCCATTCAATCTGCCACATCGGTTGTCAGCCGCTCGCGCCGGTTTGGGCACGTTCGGTAACAACTGTGTTTTTTACGCCGGGCGTGTTGCGCGTGGAAGTTCTTTTGTGTTTCCCATCGCTATTGTAGTTGATGCTGAATATCCTACAGATGAACCAACTATCGCCATCGGTTGCCCCGATTGGTGCCGCAATGCCTGCATCGCGGCGTGTCCTACCCGTGCCCTCAAAGGAAGAGGAAAGATTGACCCGCGCCGCTGTATCTCCTTTTTAACGTATTATGGCGAAGGGCTTACTCCACTTGAACTCCGTGAACCTATGGGCATGTGTGTTTATGGGTGTGATCGCTGTCAGAATGTTTGCCCCCGCAATATCCCCTGGATGACCGGGGAGAAACAGCAAAATCCCCGTGTTTTAGCCAAGGCCGCGAATTTCGATCTTGCCTGCCTGTTGCATATGGATAAACCGTATTTCGAGAAGAAAATCTGGCCGCACATGTTCTACATGTCCGCTGATGATCTCTGGCGCTGGAAGATGAATGCGGCCCGTGCCATGGGCAATAGTCTCAATCCGGTCTATGTAGCAGACCTTATCCGTGCGTTTAAAGAAAATTCTGATGAGCGCGTAAAGAGCATGATCGCCTGGGCGCTGGGACGCATCGGCAATAAAGAGGCAATGGCCGGACTGGAACAATTTTCTAAAGACAGCAAGGGTAAAGTGAAGGAAGAGATCGAACAGGCTCTAAATCATCTGCAGCAAAATTATAAATGAAACCTATTCTTCTTCAACCGAAATATCGATGATTTCAAAGTTGCGCGTACCGCCGGGTGTTTGCACATTGATTTCACTGCCGATGCTTTTACCGATCAGGGCTTTGCCGATCGGAGATGTCACGGAAATTTTATTCTGACTGATGTCGGATTCATAGGGGCCGAGCAGTTGATATTTAATTTTTTCGCCGCTGTCGATATCTTCCAGGCTGACATGACAGCCGAAAACTACTTTGTCGGTGGTCAGACCTTTTAAACTAATGACGTTAGCTAAAGCGAGATTATTTTCCAACTCCTGAACCTTTCCATAAAGAAAAGACTGTCTTTCTTTGGCGGCGGTGTATTCAGCGTTTTCGGAAATATCACCGTGCGCGCGTGCAACTTCAATATCGCGAACATTTTCAGGAATGGATACGTTTTTTAACGTTTCCAGATCTTTTTTTAATCTTTCAAAACCTGCTTTTGTAATCGGTATTCTTTGCATAAAAACTCCAGATTGTTTTTGTCCTGACGTAATCTTTTTAAAACAACGGGCAGGATAATTGCTTACTTCTTGTTTAATAAAGAATATGTACCCTGTCAAGAAACATTTGATGGCTGTGATCGTCCGGTAATGCTATTTAAGTCCATACCCTTTCGATTGGAATCTGCCGCTTGGTCGGCGTCAGTTCCCGGTAAGGTAAAAACTATTTTATTTGAGCTCCTTTTTGTCGCCTCTCCGGTCAAAGTATAACGAGGTAAAAAGAAGGGGATTCACTAGCATTCGCTGGTCAAGCATACGGCATATTCTTAATGTTTGACCTTTAAATTATCAGGTTACACGTTGAGGAAGCCGGCTACGCATTTAACGAAGATAGCGCTTTAATTTAGAATTAGTATGAGGTATAATTTCAACGATGAAAAGCGGCTTCGTGAGCAAATGGCGGAGCGTCCGCCGATAAATTTAATCGAGATTTAACGTAGAATTCACCAGGAACAACGCAAATGGTTTTCGATCAAAAAGCGGCCCAATTATCCGATGAACGATTAAAAACTCCGCAGGGTCGTTATATTTTTTCGCGGCAAAAAGAACTGATTTTATATTTAGTGGCTCCACGCGCCGGTGAGACGGTGCTGGACGTAGGTTGCGGTACAGGCGATAATTTGCAATTTTTCCGGGATAAGTGGTGTTCTGTAACGGGAATTGATTCCTCCACGGAAATGCTGAAAATCGCCCGGGCAAAAAACGGTGACCATGCTGAATTGATTTTAGCTCAAGCCGAAGACATTCCCTTTTCGGATAATGAATTTGATATTGTAACCATAATTAATGTTCTGGAAACTGCAAATGATCCGCAAAAAGTCATTGCGGAGGCAATCAGAGTTTGCCATGGCCGTGTTTTTATCGGATTTTTAAATAGCTATTCCTTTGCCGGAACAAAACAACGATTGAAGGAAATATCCGGTTTTCCCGTCTCGCAAAAAATTCACTTTTTCAGCTTGAATGAAATTAGAACCATGGTGAGAAGTTTAATTGGTGATACGGATATTAAATGGGGCAGTGTCATTTATTTTCCCGGCATTGTTTACGCTTTTTTTGAAGAGTTAGAAGAAGCGTTTCCTCTGGAAAAAAATCCATTGGGCGCTTTCGTTGGCTTGGCCTTTCCCGCAAAATACACTTACCGGACAGCGCAAAACCCGATTATGGAATCGTTTGAACTAAAAGCTAAAGCCCGCGACACTGCCCCGGAAGCCGTTCGAGGCATGTTGCGACAGGCGGATAAATGATTAAAGAAGCGATGCTATACGAAAAACTTGAAGGTGGACAGGTGCGTTGCAACCTGTGTGCGCACAGATGCGCGATTAAACCAGGCAGACGGGGCGTCTGCGGAGTTAGGGAAAACAGGGACGGCGTTCTGTATTCATTGGTTTACGGAACACTGATTGCCGAAAACATTGATCCCATCGAAAAAAAACCGTTCTTTCATGTCTACCCCGCGTCCAAATCCTATTCCATAGCCACGGTAGGATGCAATTTTAATTGTGAATTTTGCCAGAACCATGACATTTCGCAGATGCCGCGTTCTACGCGTATGATAACCGGCGAAGATTTTTTGCCTGCGGAAATTGTAGCAAGGGCGAAAAAAAGTAGCTCGAAAACAATCGCCTATACTTATACTGAGCCGACCATATATTTTGAACTGGCCTATGATACCGCAAAAATCGCTGTTGAAAACGGCTTGAAAAATGTGTTTGTAACCAACGGTTTTATGACCACTGAAACCATTGAAACGGTAGCTCCTTATTTAACCGCCGCTAATGTGGACTTGAAATCTTTCCGTGACGAGTTTTACAAAAAACGCTGTGGAGCAAGGCTCAACCCCGTTCTGGAAAGTTTAAAAAAAATGAAAGAAATGGGAATCTGGGTGGAGATAACCACATTATTGATTCCCGCTTTAAACGACAGTGACGAAGAACTCAAAGACCTTGCGCAATTTATTACCGAGTTGGGCGTCGAGACTCCCTGGCACATCAGCCGCTTTCATCCGCAGTTTAAAATGTTGAATGTTCCAGTTACTCCTGTTTCCTCATTGCATAAGGCGGTGGAAATAGGAAAACAGGCCGGACTGAAATATGTTTACAGCGGCAATGTTCCCGGTGATGAAGGCGAAAACACAAAATGTTTTAATTGCGGCAACCTTTTGATTGAACGGTGCGGTTTTAGAATCGTCAGCATTAAACTGACCGGAAATAAATGTTCCAAATGCGGGACGGAACTGGAAGGGGTGTTTTAAGAACAAATTAATTATTTAGGGCTTTCTTCCTGTAATGTTGATTTTCTTATTTTCCCAATTCACACAATATTTCAATCGGAAATAATTAAAAATAGCTGAACTATAACTTAATATATGGTACAAGTACTGCGCGTAGATAAAAATAATCATAGAAAAAATATTTTTAAAATAAACTTTATCTGTTGTCGCTAAATTATAGCTGAACAAATTGTCAAAATGATTGACGAAGATAGCCTCGACTAAGGAAAATTGCCTGAAAGTACATATGAAACAGAAAAGCGAAACTAAAAGCGGTTATCGTACCTATCATGATCAAATCAAGCATCTGATTCAAATTGGAGTGTCTCTTTCCGGAGAAAAGAATATTAATCGTCTTCTGGAAATAATTGTGGAGGAGGCACGCAAATTGACCAATGCCGATGCCGGTACGCTTTATATAATGTCGGACGACGAGACTAAACTTCAATTCGCGATCATTCAAAATAATTCATTGAATATTCGCATGGGTGGTACCGGAGGAGTCATAACATGGTCGGACGTTAATTTAATAAATAAAGACGGAAAGGCTAACAAAGCAAATGTTTCCGCTTACGTAGCTATTTCCGGCAAGACAGTAAATATTGATGATGTTTACTACGTTCAGGGTTTTAATTTTGAAGGAACAAAGCAGTTCGATAAAAAGACCGGTTACCGTTCGAAATCAATGCTGGTAACGCCTTTACGTAATTATGAAAATGACATTATCGGCGTTCTACAGCTTTTGAACGCTCTGGATCCGACAACCGGCGAAGTAATAAATTTTTCACTTGAATCACAGGAGATTATTCTGTCTTTAGCGTCACAGGCGGCAGTTGCTCTTTCCAATAGCCATTTAATTCATGATTTAGAGAGTCTGTTTGAATTGTTTATTAAAACAATCGCGACAACCATTGATGAAAAATCGCCCTACACAGGTGGCCATATACGCCACGTTGCTGAATTGACAATGGCCATTGCTGATAAGATAAATGAAACACAGCAGGGGTGTTTCGCCGCTGTAAAATTTTCTGATGATCAGATGCGGGAATTACGCATGGCTGCTTGGCTGCATGACGTGGGAAAAATTACGACTCCTGAGTATGTCATAGATAAAAAAACAAAATTGCAAACTGTGCATGATCGTATCCATGAAGTTAAAACGCGCCTAAAATTGATCAAAAAGGATTATCTGCCGGCGACTCAATCTGAAAATAAAGATCTGCGTGCTGACAAAACCACCAGAAGCGCCAATGCGGAAATTAAAGCATTAGACAAGGAATATCAGTTTCTGCTGGAAGTTAATAAAGGCGAAGAATTCCTTAGTGATGAAAAGATCGCCAGAATCAAAAAGATCGCCCAACGTGAATGGCGTATGGACGGAGAAATTAGACCGCTTCTTTCGGAAGAGGAAGTTTATAATTTATGTGTGCGACGCGGCACTCTTAACGAAGATGAGCGAAATTTAATTAACAATCACGCTCTTGTTACACACAGAATACTTGCCGGACTTCCGTTCCCCAAAAAACTGCGTAATGTTGCCGATTATGCCGTTGCTCACCATGAAAATATTGATGGTAGTGGTTACCCCTTTAGACTGAAAGGAGATGAGATTCCCCTGCAATCGAGAATTATTGCCATTGCCGATGTTTTCGAAGCGCTTACCGCAGACCGGCCATATAGAAAAGGTAAGACTTTATCCGAGGCTTTAAGAATAATGGAGTTAATGGTCAAAGATAGGCATATTGACAAAGATTTGTTCGAGTTTTTTATCAAAGAAAAAATCTACGTTAATTATGCAAAACGGGAACTGATGCCGCAGCAAATAGACATCTAACGACTGTGCTTCATCATGGTAGGTGAGTTTTGTCCCTATACTGTTCAAATATTAATTCACAACATCAAGACTTTTCAAAATCATTTGTTTATATGTGAAATAGAACAGAGCTTACAGGTAACAAAACATTTGCATGATGCTTTCTATATTTCATTGACATACAAAACAGTTCTTCTTATACTTCCACCCATCATTCCGCAACGTCTTATAAAATCAATGGAGGTATAAATGCGATTTGAGCATCTTTTTTCACCAATCACTATTAACGGTATGACCTTGAAGAACCGGGCGGTTATGCCGCCTATGGGCACTGGGTATGGCAATTCCGACAACACGATAAGCGATCGTTTGGTGGCTTACCTTGCACGGCGGGCGCAGGGCGGCACCGGTCTGATAATTACCGAGATATGCGCGGTTGATCCGCGTGGCAAGGGTTTTCCCAACGAGATCGGAGTCTGGAACGATGCTTTTATTCCGGGACTTGCGCGCATCCCGAAGGCCTTGCATCGCTATGGGGCCAAGGTTGCGATGCAGTTGCATCATGCCGGCCGTGAGACTTTTGAGACTGCGACAGGTTCCATACCCGAGGCACCTTCGGCCATACCAAGTGTTATCCTGGGCCAGCCCTGTGAGGCGATGAGCATGGAGCGCATCGCCAAGGTAATAGATGCCTTTGCCAAAGCGGCCGGACGCGCAAAGGCGGCGGGCTTCGATGCCGTGGAAATTCACGGTGCTCATGGCTATCTGTTAAATCAGTTCCTTTCTCCTTTTTCCAACAAGCGTGATGATCAATACGGCGGCAGTGATGAAAACCGCATGCGTTTCATTTTGGAAATTATTACTTCGGTGCGCAAAGTTGTGGGGCCGAATTTTCCGATCTGGATTCGCGTATCGGCCGATGAACTGGTGCGCGGCGGCTATGACCTGGATTTCATGCAAAAGTTCGCGCCCAGAATGGTGACCGCCGGGGTTGATGCCATCCACTGTTCGGTGGGAGTGTATTCCACGCCCGGCAGCCTCTCCATTGCGTCGATGGATACCGATCCCGGTTTCAACCTGTTCCGCGCCCGCGCGCTGAAAGAAGTTGTGAATGTGCCGGTAATCGGCGTGGGACGTATCAATAACCCTGAACTGGCCGATCAGACCATTGCCAGCGGTGATGCTGATTTAATCAGTTTCGGACGTCAACATCTGACCGATCCGGACTTCATAAACAAGGCCCGCGACGGTGCTTTGGCAGATATCCGCTGGTGCACGGCCTGCAATCAGGGCTGCATTGAACGCTTGAACTTCGAAATGAAATCCGCCACGTGCAGTTTCAATCCCGAGTGTGGCCGCGAATATAAGGGGCCAGCCCCTAAAGCCAATCCTCCCCAGTGTGTGTGGGTAATCGGCGCCGGACCGGCCGGAATGTCTGCCGCCATGGCGGCAGCCGCGCGGGGGCATAAGGTGGAGATATTCGAGAAAGAAGACCAACCCGGAGGGCAGTTGTTATCGGCCAGCCGACCGCCGCACAAAGCGGCCTTCATGGATTGGGTCACATGGGCACTGCGTCAGTTGAAAAAAAGTTCCACGCCTGTTCATTGTCAACATACCGTGAGCAAAGAGGAAATAAAACAGCAAAGGCCTGATGCCGTGATTCTGGCCTGCGGCGCCTATCCGGTTACAGCCCCGATCCCCGGCCTTGATTCTAAAATGGTGGTAGATGCCCGTGACGTGCTTACCGGTAAGGTCGAGCTTGTGAGCCCGGTCGTGATCTTGGGTGCTGGTTATGTGGGTATGGAGACTGCGGACTATCTGCTGGCCAAAGGTATTGCGGTTACAGTACTGGAGATGCAGCCGTTCCCGCCGGTTGGTAAACTGACCGCGCACGGATACTGGCTGAACAAACGCATCAAGGATGCCGATGGCAGGCTGATCTTCGGCGCAAAGGTTTTGGCTATTGAAACCGGCTCTGTGCGCTATCGCCATCAAGATGCCGAACGAGAGGAGAACGCGGCCCTGATTGTGACGGCCATGGGCGCCAAGTCGGAAAATGCTTTGGAAGATGTGCTCAAGGATCTGGCCATTTCCTTTCGAACAGTCGGTGACGCCAAAACCCCGCGCCGCATTCTGGAAGCCATCCACGAAGGTTACAAGGCCGGGGAAGAAATATAGAATTAATACCAAGTCGCCTGTACGTTACCACTTTGCAGGCGATAATTTCAGATAATTATAATTAATTTACTATTCGCTCCCAAACTTCAGCGAAAACTTTGTTGGCAGTGCAACCGGCGATTCACATCAACCTGCTTGTCGTTATCTAAGGGCACTCCAAGAAAAAGGCCCCATAACCTTGAATTGGTTATGGGGCCTGAGTTTTTAAAATTCTGAAAATGTTAAAAATTTATTTAATTGTCCTTATTGCTTCCATGACAGCTTCAACTCTGCGGTTCTTCTGGCGACCTTCCTCCGTATCATTGCTGGCAATCGGCCTAGTCAGTCCATAACCGGCGGCGGTTATCCGAGAACCGTCAATTCCGAATTTGTCAATAATATATTGACGAACACTGTTAGCGCGTTTTTCGGATAATTTCTGATTGTAGGCTGCACTGGAAATATTGTCAGTATGACCTTCAATTGCAGCGGTTGTATTAGGAAACTCTTTCATGAAATCGGCTACCCTCTTAATCTCGTCATAATATTTTTCTTTGACAACTGCTTTGTTGGTATCGAATTCCACATTAAGCGCTATGGTAACTTTCTCCTGCACTGGAGGAGGAGGAGGTGGTGGTGGTGGAGGAGGAGGTGGAGGTGGAGGTGGAGGTGCTTCCACTTTTTGTTCTACTACGGGAGGTGGACAGCATGGGGGACAGCTACAGTCTTTAATACTATTATTGATAATTAATGCTGGTAAGCCACCGGCCCTGGCTTCTGTCCTGATTTCTGACTGTGCTGTCGTGACTACAGTCATCATCAGTAAAAAAGACACTAACATACAAATTTTTTTCATAATACGCTCCTTTCTTTCTGGTTTTTGTAATAAATTATTTTATTCTAAAAACCCTTAAATTATCGGCTTTCGATAAACATTTTTTTCAATACTAAAATAAATCTTTTATGTCAAAGGTATTTTTATAATTACCGGTAATTGCATCCTGTAAAGTGGTAACTTACAAGCAAATTGGTATTACAGGTATACTCCCATATTTAGCGCGCTTATTTCCATGCCGAAACCTATCTTTGTATGAACAATCTCGCTGGAACTGATTTTGAAAGGATGAAGAACCAAAGAATAATCTTCCAGCGTAAAATTGAGTGAAGACAGTACTTCCGCAAGGTTTCTTTTATTGGCTATTAAACTGACTAGAGTAAGGAGCGAACTTTCCAACGCTTCGTTTACGGGAAGAGTTGCCTGATGAATTTTCTTGACCGGAAAATCCGCGATTAAATCCTTTGGAGGAGGCGTCGCGGTTAATTGTCTGCACCATCGCAAAAATAAAGCAGGGTTGAGTTTAAACGCCGGGGCGTAAAAATAGAACGGCGTTTTTGTCCATTCTTCCGAAGAAGCTTTGGGCAGATTGGCCACTTTAATCAAGTCAGCGTAAGTTTCGAGTTGAATGCCGCTGACTTTGACTTTCAATTGCCAGAACGGGAGGTAGGTAATATCATCTCCCTTTTCCTGCCACGTGGCAAATTCAACTTTTGTGAATTTTTTATTCGACGGGTTCCAGGCGGAATTACAATTACTGCAAAAAACGATTAAAGCGTCCTTTTCGCCGGGTAGATCCGCTCCGCAATTGGGGCAAAGCAGAGGAAAAAATTCCACGTGCCATTTTTCATCCGGCGTGGAGATAAGCGCCTGCTCGACTTCCGCGTCTTTTGTCTGGAGATCAAGCGGCTTTTTTAAAATCGCGTCATAAACGCGGCCATTGGCGCAATAAACCGGAGAATAAATAACGCTGGCGGTTTCGCCGATAAATATTGCCTTATGAAGGCCACCGGTGCGTGTTTGATAATCGTTTATTAAATTATCACGCAACGTGGAAGAATGCCGGAGAAACTTTCCTTCGTTTTCATTGCTTCCCATAAATTTCAGTTTCATTGCCTGCGGGCGCAATCCTAAAGAATGCGGAAGCAATGTGGAATCTAAACACAAAAAATTAATATCGAGATACTTATTGGAAATATCCATTTCTTTAACTGTGGAGGAAATACTATAAGAAAGTAATGGACCTTGATGCTCTATATTCATTTCCTTTTCTTCAATTGTGTAAGAAAGACCCTTAATGCGCCAGTAAGGAATGAAATAAATGGTTTCAGAAATTCCTTCTGCCGGCGGAAGGAAGAAGCGGAAATTATCTTCCGCCGCCAGATACACGCGCGTGCGGCAGAATTTACACGAAAGAATACGGTCGGCTTCGTCGAGGATTATCGGCGCGCCGCATTGAGGACATTGTTGTTCAATCTGAAAGTTAGAGCCGTTCACCGCATTGATTACAATAAATTGACCCCGGTAAATTTTCTAAACCGCACTTGGAACATTTTTTAATTGATGGTTGCACCGTTACCGCCGTGCCGCAGCTTACGCAGAAATTGGCATTAACCGGTAAATTTTTTCCGCAATGAGCGCACTTGTTAATAACTAAAATCTGATGCCCGCAAGCGGGACAAAATCGTGAGTCTTTACCAATAGCCTGTTTACATTCCGGACAGGGATAGGTTTCCGCTGCTGCCGCCGAGCCTTTAAAGGCTTCCGCCAGCATTCCAGGCACCATGAAGCCCATTCCCATTCCTGCTCCCATGCCCATTCCTGCACCAGCTGCCGACTGATTCTGCGATGCCGTTTCCACAGCCATCGCCGTTTTCATTTGCAGTAGTTTGTTGAGATCGTCAAAAACACCCAGCCTACTTTTATCATCTATCGCTTTTTGCACTTCCGGCGGCGGGGTAATGGAATTAATGTATAACTCCGTTAGTGCCAGACCGAATTTGCTCAAATCGTTTTGCAGGAGCAGTTTCAATCCGTCGGAAAACTCATTATATTTTCCCGGAAGATTAAAAATTGTGTCTACCTTTTCTCCCATGTAATCGTTAAACCGGGAAACGATGATGCGATTAATATACTCTTCAATTTCTTCAGTGCTGAAAATTCCCTGTGTTCCCACTAATGAATTAATCAGCAGGAGCGGTTGAATAACGCGGATATTGAAAATGCCGAAAGCGCGCAGGCGAATCAGCCCTAATTCCTTGTCGCGGAAAGCAACCGGATCGCGTGTGCCCCATTTTAAATCGGTAAAAACCTTCATATTGATGAAATAAACTTCCGCGCGTAATGGGCTGGTCATGCCCCAGGGCAGGGATAAAATTTTAGTGAGCAACGGAATGTTGGCTGTTTCCAAAGTGTGGCGTCCCGAACCGAAAGCGCCGCACGCTTTGCCATTGTAGAAAAAGACGGCGTTTTGGCTTTCTCTTACTGTCAGTTGGGCGCCGAACTTAATATCACCGGAACCATTTTCCGGGATTCTATGCACGATTTCTTTGCCCGATTCATCAAACCATTCGATAACTTCTAAAAAGATAACATTGTTTGTTCCCATTTTAATCTGCTCCCTGAAAATGTGCTGATTAGTGGAATTAAAGTTTTTTATAACGCTGAAAAATAATAAGGGACAGGCAGTCAATAGTCAAGCATAAATATGCCATTTTGATTCCAAAGGCTAACGCGGCGGCAGTGAAACTCGAATTACAGTTACGCAGTTAAACTGGAATTCGTTAGTTGAACTGTCCCGCTTCAGCGGGGCAAGAAGGAGGCGACGAGGCGTATATTTACACGTGTGACCTTTAGGTTATACATTGAGGAAGCCGACGACGATGCTAACAAAGTTAGCCAAAGGAAGCGAATTGGCATAAATGATTAAAATTGATTTTTCGCGCAGTATATTATAAACAATTCGCCATGAAAAAGAATAATTCCACCGATCACAACATTTATAACGGGATGGCGCTTCTTGCCGACCCGATTCACCAATATATCCTTTTCACTGTGCCGGAAGACAATTCTGGAAAGGAAATAACAGAAAAAAACTTGATCGATTCTCCCTGGATGCAAAGGTTAAGGAGAATTTATCAATTGCAAAGCGCGCGCTGGGTTTATCCGGCGGCGGAACATACGCGTTTTCAGCATTCTCTCGGCACGATGCATGTTGCCAGTGAATTTGCCAAGCACCTTTATCCCAGCTTGAGTTATATTTGTAAAGACACACCGTCTTTTAATTATATAGAAGAACTGCTGCGTTTAGCCGGGCTGCTGCATGACGTTGGGCACGGTCCATACGGGCATTTCTTTGATCAGCATTTTTTAAGCGATTGGGGTTTGACGCACGAAATAATCGGGCAGAAAATTATCATTAATAAACTTGGAGAAATTATTTCCCTCATCGGGCGCAGTCCGTCCGGTGCGTTTGCGCGTGGCGAAGTTTTGGATCCCCGCCAGATAGCATATTTAATCAAGATTCCCGAGGCCGCGGAAAAAGACAAGAAACCGCGCTGGTTGCAGTTATTGAGGCAATTGTTTTCGGGAATTTACACTGTTGATAATCTCGATTATGTTCAGCGCGACGCTTACATGACGGGTTTTTCCCTCGATATGGTTGATATTCCCCGCCTGCGGTACTACACTTTTTTTACCAAAGACGGCCTTACTTTGCATCAATCAGGCATATCGGCGCTGGGTCGTTTTCTCAATGCCCGGATAAATTTATACGGCAACGTTTACTTCCACCGCACCACGCGCGCCCTGGATTTGCATCTGCAGGAAATTTTTCACGATACGATAAAGCTTATTTTCCCCGGCAATCCTCTGAATAACTTGAATGCCTATTTGTACTGTGATGAATGGTCTTTATTCAATGAAGTGCAAAGCTGGCTTAGGCAGAAAGATTCTCAAAAGAAAAAGCTGGCCGGTGAATGGAAGAAATTGCATGCCCGGGAAGTTAAATGGAAGATGTCCTTCTCCACGGAAATTTCCATTGATCAAGTTCATCGGGGCACAGGATTTAGCCGCGTTAAGGATTATGAGGAAAGAATCAAAGAACAACTGCCCAAAAAACTAAAAGGAATTTCTTTTAAAGTGGATTTGGCGACGCAGGACCCGCGTCCGCTTAATCCTATTGCGGAACCCGGCAAAAAAATAAATATTTTTAATCCTGTTACGGGAATAACATCATTGGAACCTCTGCAGGAAATTTACCGGTTCATCCCCGCGCGGGTTGTGCACTTTAGAGTGTTTTCACTGAATCACGATTATGATGAAAATATTTCCGGGGCTGCGGAAAAAGTTCTGGACAGTATAGAAACGTCAATGCCGACGAATATTTAATATAATGGAAAATACCGAAACCACAGATTTAACTCTTTTTGTCCGCACTTCCGGAGAAGAAATTATCCGTTGGGACCGCCAGCGCATTGTGGATGCCTTGATGCGCGAAACAGATATCGATGAACAAGTGGCGGCGGAAATATCGAGAGACGTGGAAAAGCAGATTATTTCTTCGGGAATTAACGTGCTCACAACGGCGCTGATTCGCGAATTGGTTAATGTCCGACTCATTGAAAAAGGCCTGGAGAAAGAACGAAGGCTCCATGGCCGGTTAGGATTTCCTCTTTATGATGTGCGTCAATTGATTTTGCATCAAAATAAACAAGACGCCAATATTCCCCATTCTCCCGAAGGCACAAATCTGATTTTTGCCGAAGGCATTAAAAGAGAATTTTCCCTTTATGATGTTTTTTCCGCTGATGTCGGTGAAGCGCATGCCACAGGCGACATTCACATTCATGGTTTGGGTTACATCGATCGTCCTTACAGTTGCTGCCAATCCTTGGAATATCTGAAAATAAACGGGCTAAAGCTGCCGCAGGCGATCAATTCCGCAAATCCGGCAAAATATGCCGAGGTGCTTTTAGCGCACATGGTGCGTTTCAGCGCTGTTTTGCAGGGACATTTTGCCAGTACAATCGGCTGGGATGCGCTCAATATTTCCTTTGCGCCTTATCTTGCCGCCATGACCAATAGAGAAGTTAAGCAGTTTGCGCAAATGCTTGTATATGAATTCTCGCAGCTGTCCGCGACGCGCGGCGGACAGGCTTTATATACCGACATACATATATATTATGAAATGCCGCCGCATTGGGTGAACCTTCCCGCCATAGGAGCCGGAGGAAAACCGACGGGAAAAACTTATGGAGATTATACTGGCGATGCACAGCGCTTTGCCTGGGCGATACTGGAAGTGTTTAAAAATGGCGATGCTACCGAAAAACCGTTTATTCTTCCCCGTCCGCTGTTGCACATAAACGAAACTTTCTGGTCCAATGAGGAAACTCAGGAATTTTTACAGGATGCCTGCGATGTGGCAGATCTCAAAGGCAATACTTGTTTTATTTTCGACAGAGACGAAAAAGATTCTTCCTTTGTTCTTTGCGACGGAGAACAGGATAAACCATGGCTTGCGCGTTTTGCCGCCATCCAAAGCGTGACCTTGAATTTGCCGCGACTTGGTTATAAGGCCGAAGGAGATAAAAAAATATTGTTCGCTCTGCTCAGAGAATTTATAGAAAAGGCTGCAAAGGCTCATGTGCAGAAAAAAGATTTTCTGGAAAAACTTCTTTCCTACGCGGAGCAGGGGCCTCTTGCGGTGCTGGCCATGAACCACGATGGGTTCCCTTTTTTAAGGATGAACATGGCCAGTTATATTATTGGCATTGTGGGACTCAATGAACTTGTGCAAATATATCAAGGCAAGGAACTGCATCAATCACCGGAGGCGCGTGAGTTTGGTCTGAAAATTGTGGATTATATAAAACGTGAGGCCGAACGTCTCAGCAAGGAACAAAAGATAAAGTTTGTGTTGGGACAATCACTGGCGGAAACCACCGCGTATCGTTTTGCCAGGCTCGATTTAAAATATTTTTCCCCCGTTGCCGGGCGTTATGTTAAAGGCGACATCGCCGAAGGAGCGATCTATTATACAAACTCAACTCACCTGAATGTTTCCGCGGATGTCACGCCTCTGCAAAAAGTAATTCAGGAAGGTATTTTCCATAAGTATTTGGAAGGAGAAGTATTTACGCATCTGCAGTTGGGGGGCGCTAATCCGGGCAAAGAAAAACTAAGCAGATTTATCCGGGAGGTATTTTACAATTCCGGCAACCGTCAAATTGATTTTAATCCGGAATTTACATTTTGCCTCTCCTGTGAAAAAACGGCAAAGGGATTAAATGAAAATTGTATTTATTGCGGGTCTACGGAAGTGGAAGGCATCGCCCGGCTTACAAAATATTTCAGCAAAATTTCCAGTTGGAACAAAGGAAAACTTGCCGAACTAAAATACAGAAAAGTAAACGATAATTTTGATAATTAGATATCCCCGCAGAGATTTTTAATAAAGCCATTTATAAAAATTAGCATAATTTTCTTTTAATCTCGCATATAGCTGAATTCTAGCTTAATGTGTGGTAAATGCTTTTGAAAAGTTTCTAGAATTTGGAGTGGAGCCCCCTCTGGCAGGAGCCGTAGGCTCCCTATAATAATGAGACCCAAGCTTCAGAAATAAAGTGCACTGAAGCTTGCGGGTCGAATTATCCCGCGAAGCAGAGGATATTCCTCCCCCGGCTGACGCGGGATTAAACGAAAGACGAAGAAAAAATGCCAACTTCACAAGGAATGTTAAGCTCAGAAACAACCCAACATAAGCATTTGATACCTGTCTTGATTTGCCTGGCTCTGGCGATACTCACGGTTATCATCTTTTGGCAACTCAAGGACTGCGGCTTTATCAACTTTGATGACAATGCCTACATATATGAAAATACTTATGTACAATCCGGTCTGAATGGGAGCAGTATAGGACAAGCCTTTTCTTCTGAATTAGTGAAGATAGGCGGGTTTTGGCATCCAGTAACCTGGCTGTCATTGATGCTTGACTATCAAATCTTCGGCCTTAACCCCTCCGGCTATCACCTGATAAATCTTTTCTTCCATGTGATGAACACCGTACTTCTTTTTCTTATACTCCACCGGATGACAAAGAAACTCTGGCCAAGTGCCTTTGTAGCCGCGCTGTTTGCGATACATCCCCTCCATGTGGAGTCTGTTGCCTGGATAGCAGAGCGCAAGGATGTTCTTTCCACTTTCTTCTGGATGCTGACCATGGGAGCATACAGCTATTATGTTGAACATCCGGGATTGCGGAGATATTTCTTTGTCCTTCTGTTTTTTATCCTGGGCCTGATGGCGAAACCCATGCTGGTAACCCTTCCATTTGTACTGCTGCTTCTGGATTACTGGCCCCTGCATCGTTTTCAGGAAATAAAACAAGATCACAAAGTTCAGGCTGAATTATTTGAGAAAGAAACAGTGGAAGTAAAAAAACCAGCCGATCCCGAATATAAATGGTCATTGATCTATCCTCTGCTCTGGGAAAAAGTTCCCCTTTTTGTTCTGGCAATCCTTTCAAGTATCTTAGCATACATCACCGTACAAAAAGTAGGAGTTGTCCATTCTGAAGCGTTTCCACTGAGTGTTCGTATTGGGAATGCCTTCGTTTCCTATATAGCTTACATTGGAAAGATGATCTGGCCAAGCAATCTTGCTGTCTTTTACCCTCATCCGATGTTGTTGTTGGTGCCCTGGCGGGTTTTGGGGTCGGTATTCCTCCTTATCGCTATAACCTTATTAGTTATCTGGAAGGCAAAGCAATTCCCTTATCTGGCAACGGGTTGGCTGTGGTATGCAGGAACACTTGTGCCTGTCATTGGTATAGTGCAGGTAGGCAGTTTTGCCATGGCTGACAGATACACTTATATTCCCTTGATAGGGTTATTCATCATAGTGGCATGGGGTGTTCCGGAACTCTTGAAAAGATGGAAACAACGAAAAGAAATACTTTTGGCATTAGGTGCATTGATCATTTTGGGCCTATCAATTAAAACATGGACACAAACCGGATACTGGCAGAACAGCATTACATTGTATGATCACACTTTGAAAGTCACTGATAATAATTGGCTCGCTTATTATAATCGGGGTGTTACCTATGATAAACTCGACAATCACAGGCAAGCAATTGAGGATTTTAGCAGGGCGATCGAAATCTATCCGGGGTTTGCCGATCCATATTATAATCGGGGTATTGTCTATGCTGGCCTCGGCAATTACAGGCAGGCGATGGAGGATTTTAGCAGGGTGATCGAAATCAAACCGAGTTTTGCAAGGGCCTATACTAACAGGGGTAATGCCTATCAAGAACTCGGCAATTACAGGCAGGCGATGGAGGATTTTAGCAGGGTGATCGAAATCAAACCGGGTGATGCCGACGCCTACTACAACCGGGGGTTTACCTATGAAAAGCTTGGCCAGCATCAACGTGCCATTGAGGATTTTAATGAAACCATCCGCCTGAAACCTGATAATGCCGGCGCCTACTGCAAACGAGGGATTGCTCATGGTATTATTGGCAACAACAATTTGGGCTGCCGTGATTTGCAAAAAGCCTGTGAATTGGGGAATTGTAAATTATTGGAAGCCGCAAATGCCAAAGGATTATGCCGCTGATTTAGTTGGCATATTCTATTATTCATTACGAATGGTAATCCTCAATTTTGACAACTACCCACTACTGAGACTAAGTCGGTGTAAGAAATAATTCTGACGGTTCGGAAATCGGAATTTTGTTTCTTTCTTCCAATGTTGTTTTTCTTATTCTGCTGATTCACATAACATTTCACTCGGAAATAATCAAAAAACTGCTGAACTCCAACTTAATGTGTGGTAAATGCTTCTAAAAAGTTTTCAGAATTTGGAGTGGAGCCCCCTCTGGCAGGAGCCGTAGGCTCCCTATAATAATGAGACCCAAGCTTCAGAAATAAAGTGCACTGAAGCTTGCGGGTCGAATTATC
>JBEKRZ010000013.1:0-82539 GCA_049517435.1 Smithella sp.
CTTGGCGGTGTAAAAGTTTTAATTCCCAAAGATTTTAAGCAACAGATCCGGATTGATTCGCAAAATTCAAGATTTGAGATTATTTTCAATTTGCCTACTGAGAACAAGCCCATAAGGTTGTCCTGTGAGTCGAACAGAGTTATTGATGCCGAAGACAGCATTAATGTTGGGGCCTTCTTTGTAGATGCTGATTTTAAGAGTTATAAAGCACTTCAAAACCACCTGATGTAAAACCTTGTCTTACTTTTTTCTATCATTAATATTTATAATAGAATTATGATGTTAATCTATATATTGTTATTGGAGTATCCGATAGAAATATTTTAATGTGTCGGAATTATTTACAAAAACGAAATAAATTGTAATACATTGTTTTTATTATTCAATCGACAATTATAGTCAATATCGACGCATAAAACATGTCGGAATCCTTTACATAATTATTTGAGCTATCATTGCATCAATATAAAATAACAATAAATTTAAATAGTTATATAATTGGCATGTTTTATGAATAATATTTAATTAGCAGAAATTAGGATAAAGTTTAATGAGTAAATTAATTTTTCATTTTCATCGGAAAGGATAGCTTAAATTAAATTTAAAACATATTGGCAAATTTAAGGGGGTAATAAGAAGTGAAAAAGTCTTTTTTGAGTTTATGTGCATTTGGACTGATTCTGGGGTTAGTGTTAGTTGGTTTGGCTGGTTTGGCACGAGCCGATTCGGTGACCGCCGAGTTGGTGACCAACGGAGGTTTTGAGACCGGTGATTTTACAGGTTGGCTCATAACCCCTGCCGCCGATAGTGGTTCATCTATTAATGTTGTGGACTCAGCGCACTCGGGCATTTACAGTGCTGGCTTTGGCGCTTTTGACACTCTTGACGATACCATTACAATGGCGTTAGCGACCAACCCTGGTAGTTTGTATACCGTTAGCTTCTGGCTAAGTCACCCCTTCGACGACGACACTCAAAGTAATTTCACCGCAACATGGAATGGGAACATACTATTGAGCCAATCCAACAGCGGCAACTTTGAGTGGACCCAGTATACATTTACCGAGGTAGCTACGGGAGCAGTTACATACATTTCGTTCGCTGGATATGACGCCCCAGCGTTGTACTATCTTGATGATGTATCGGTTCAAGATCCTCCAGCTGTCCCCGAACCCGCCACGGTGCTTCTTCTTGGCCTTGGTCTAATGGGATTAGCAGGAGTAAGGAGAAAGTTTAAGAAATAGATTCATCTACGTTTCAAAACAAAAGGCAGGGTCTATTGGCTCTGCCTTTTCTATTTTATGAGATAACAATTACGGTTTGAAAGGTTGTATTAGCTTACAGAATGAGAAAAACAAAATTACAGGAAGAAGTGCTTGTTGTGCCTGTGATCGTGTTGGTGGCGCCGCTATACTAAAAATGAAAATCTAGATCCACTCCCCAAAAGTAATTTTTCTGGCGTTCACCCTGAATATTACCATAGTTGTTGATGTCTTCATAAGCACACCGAAGGGTGATTTTTGTGTTTGGTTTGATTTGGTAACCAATTTCTCCGGAATACGTAAAATCAAACTGTGGATAATTTTTTGTTTGAATGCCACTTTTTACACGGTCAAAACTCAGTTTGTAAGATAATTGGTCAAAGTTTTGAGACCATTCGATGAAAATATCTTCAGCATCGCTGCCTATATGATCGCCGAAGACCTGACCATCGTAATACATGGGATATGTAGGATGATTATACCAGGCGTTAGGGGCGCCGTAGGGCGATAAAATAGAATATTCCGCACGAAGGGCCGCTCTCTCCAGCGTAAATGGTTTGAAGATCGTCAGTCCGGCCAAGTAGGCTCGTTTATCCGGCGGAATGCCGGAATCCTCCGCACCGACTTCGCAGTAAAACTTCAAGCCGTCAGCCAGAAAAATGTACTTTTTGAGATTCGGCATGGTCAGGGCAAAGTCAATAGCAAATTCCTGGTTACTGTCCGTTTTCTGATTAATGTTGTAGTTAGTGTTACTATAGAGGGTCGTGATGATCTCACCCAGACTCATGTCACGTCGGCCCGGTCCGCCAAAAAGGACCAGATGAGATGCGCCCAGTTCTAAATAAGGATGAGGTTTAATGTCTAGTCGTAGACCATATAGAAAAGGATTGGCCAACTCAATGCCTTTGCGAACGTCATTAAGCTGAGAAAAAATCAGGTTAAACTGTGCAGGTCCCAGGTAAGAAAAAATCCACGGCAGAAGGACCGGCTCGGGATTGGATAATTTAATCATGTCAAATGGGTGGGCATTGTTGGACATGAGCAGCGAGCTGTGATACCCGGGTCCCCACCAGAGAGAATCCCTACCCACCTGTAGCTCAATATTACATAGGGTAATTTTTGCATACCCCTTATGCAGCCGCATGTCCACATTATAGCCGTCTTCGGTTTTGTAAAAATGTTGATTATACATCAATACTGGCTCAACATAGAAGGAAAATATCTGCCATAGCCTTGCTTGTGATTGGAGTTGAATCATTACGTTGCTGTCTTCGCCGTAATGGATCCCTTCATTATTGTAAATCGAAAAAGGTCCGTTCAGATAATTGAAGAAAACGGAAAAGGCTTCTACCGGTTTCACAAATGTGCTGCTGATGTTCTGGGGAGATCGCGCCTCGGCAATTTCCGCCTCGAAAAGTTTCGCGTAATACTCCTGAATATTTCTGCAAGTCGCGGATTTATTTTCCATCGCGTCACATTTATCCAGTGCCGCGAGAATTTGTTTTCCGACTTCACTTCTGGCAAGAGGCTTGATCGAAGAAAGTTGGCTTTCGATAAGTCCTTCTGCCGCCCAGAATTCCATGTCGCGGTAAAGATCATTCTCCAGCGTAACATTTGTTGAGGAAGCCGCATGGGACGAAGAAACAAATGCAATCGATGTCAAAAAAAGTGCAGACAGGATAATTAGTATTGCATTTTTTATATTCACGTATGGAGTCTCTCTTTTTTACGCATATTTTTAACCTCTTGGCTGAACAGGTCAGAAATATCTTTTTTATTTCATCTCATCACGCATAGCTTTTATATCAATTATTATGGCAATAATTGAATTTCACATTTGACTTATCATTTTTTAATTTGTGAACATTATAGGATTGAAGGGCAATTGTCAATTAATCGCTCAAAGGTGTTCTGCCTCTGAAAAAGATAAGCCTTTTTTCAAAAGGAGTGACATCTTAAAACATTTTTTTCAATCGTATCGTCAGTCCTTGTTTTCTGATGCAAAATATCCTTTGACAAACAAAAACCACCTTTCTATACTCAATCTCACGGAAAGCAAGTTCTTATCAAATCAAAATTTTTAGAGATCTCGTAATCAGCAATGAAGGATTACCCGTGAAATCTCCATTAATAGAAATTCTGTCTCCTTTTCCTGTCTCTGCAATTTCAATAAACAGTACGGAATTTTCCCATTGCGTGGAGCTTGCGCGCCGGTATGGCGTGGAAATGCTTTTCTATTCCAGACTTAAGAAACATTATGCCGGATCTAATAACTGTGTCGATGACTACCTGAAACAGAATGAACACTCATACCTGAAAACCGTTGCCAGATCGATAAGACAGGAGGTTGTGGAAAAAGAGATTGTTGCCGCGCTTAGCAAACAGCACATCCCCGCCTGTATCATAAAGGGAAATGATATTGCCCGGGTTCTCTATGAAGATCCCAACTGCCGAGGCTCGGCGGACATTGATGTGCTCATTCGAACGGCAGATCTGATTGACGCGGACAATATTCTTTGCAATAAAGGTTTCATGCGTGAAGATACATTGCCCTTATCGTTCTGGATAGGCCGGTTGCACCATGCAGAGTACCATAACAAAAAAAACGCTTACCTGCTTGAGGTGCACTGGGATTTTGGCATCCCGTTATTTTTTAATCTCACTTCCGATGAAATATGGAATGGGGTGGTAGGAAGCGACGCGGAAGGATATTCTCTTACACCGGAGTCCATGGTTATTCTGCTCTTTACCCATCATTTCAGGCATGGCTTCAGGGAATTAAAAATACTGGTGGACATCCTCTGGAGCTTCTATAGATATGACGGGATAATCAACTGGCAGGAATTTACAGGAAAGCTCAAGAAGATAGGACTTATTAAAACCGCCTTAATCATCCTTGATCAATTGGATTCCCTATGGCGCCTGAGTGAAGGCCCGCTTGAATCCTTCAAGATTCTCCATGAACAGATGGCCTCTTTGCCTATCCATACACCGAAATTATTGTTGCGATATTTCAAAATGGATATAGAAAAAGAATATGAATCTGACAACGCAATGGACATGGAAATGGCAAAACTTGTCCTTGATAAAAAGTCAAAGGTTCTTTATTCTTTCGTTAAAATCCTTTTCCCGAGACCTCAGGACATCAGAGGCCTTTATCTTGGCACCAGCAAACTAACACTTCCGTTAAACTATCTACGTTTCATCTGCTGGCGTGTAACGAAATGGACTGTCTTTACGAAATAAAAAATATTACAGGTGTTGCCTACCCTTTAACGGTAATGCTGTGCCTGTATTTCGTAAAGGCGGGCGTACTGACCGCCCAGTTGAATCAATTCTTCATGGCTGCCACTCTCCACGATCCGTCCTTCTTCGAGGACGCAGATTAAATCAGCCATCCGGACAGTGGAGAAGCGGTGACTGATAATCAAGGCTGAACGGCCGTTGAGCAATGTCCGGAAGGCCTGAAAAACCTCATGTTCCACGCGGGCGCTCATGGCACTGGTGGGTTCGTCCAAGATGATCAATTGGGCGTCCCTCAGAAATGCCCGGGCCAGCGCCACCTTCTGCCATTCGCCGATGCTGAGTTCTGCACCGCCGTCGTACCGGTTCCCCAATATCGTTTCATATCCATGCGGCAGACGGCTGATAATACCATCGGCCCCTGCCTGTCGCGCAGCACAGTGAATGCGGTCGTCATCGGGATTCACGCTGATGTCCCCGATCCAGATATTTTCCCGGGCTGTGAGCGGGTAATGTATATAATCCTGAAAGATCATAGTAATTTCCCGGCGCAGGGCCTTTATGTCAAAATCACGAAGATCTGTACCATCCATGGTGATCCTTCCACCAGCAGGATCGTAGAGACGGCATAGCAGCTTGGCCAGCGTCGTCTTGCCCGCGCCGTTATCGCCTACGAGAGCAACAACCTCTCCGGGCCGGATTGTCAGCTCGATATCGTGGAGAACCTCGCTGCTCGCGGCGGGATAATGGAAAGAAACATGCTCCAGCGCAATACCCATCTGCATGGGTTGGGGAACAGCCACGTAATGCACAGGTAAGGCCGTCTGCGGCTTCAGATCCAGAAAATCATAGAAATGATTCAAAAACATGCTGTCTTCATAGAGACCGGCGAGCCCTCCCATTATATCCTGCAAGTAGCTTTGCGCCCGCTGAAAGGCCTGGTAATACATCACCATGTCGCCTAAGGTCATGGCCCCCCGGATTGTCCGCCCAGCGATAAAGGCCAGCATGCCGAAAAGCGCCACGATGGCTCCGGTCTGGGCGATCAAATCGAAAACGGAGCGGCTTTTTGTAAGCCGGAGACGTTCCCTGCGGAGTATTTCCCGCAGGTCCCGGTGCCGCCTCCGGAAGATGTTGCCCAAATCAAACAGCCGCACTTCTTTGGCGTGGAGCTCGTCCGTCAACATCCAGTGATAGTCGTAAGTCCGCCGTTCCGTCTCCGTGCTGCGGGATTGCCATTTATAAAGGCGATCAGCATGACGGATCTTAACTATTATGCCGGGCAAAACAGCGATGAATAAGACCGCGGCAATAGCCCAGTGCAGATAAAATAGGAGCCCCGCCAATGCCAGTAGTGAGATGCCGTTTTGTCCCAACTGCGTCAGGGCCTGGACTATATGGTTAGGCCGGTTGGGGGCCTCTTGCTGAGCCCGGTGGAGGGTATCGTAGTAGCTGGGATTTTCGTAATAGGCCAGATCTACTGCCGCCGACTGGCGGTGGATCACGTCCGTGACATGATCGGTCACCAACTGGCTCTGGTGTTCCTTGGCAATATCGGCCAAAGCGCGGCACCCGGCAGTCAGGAGCGCTGCCAGACCGGTCAGAGTGATCCATAAAAGAACTTGGCTGAGAGCCGCTGACTTGTCTGGGGCGCTTATCCCCGCAGCAACGGCGTCCACCGTCAGCTTGATCAGGTAGAGGGTCAGCAAAGGCAGGAACGACTGTATCGCCATGAGTCCCAAGCCCGCTGTTGTCCATCCACGGGCGCTATCCCAGACCAGAACAAGGGCGCGGTGCAATTGCATCAGTCCACGGATTTTCTGAAAATAACTAACTTTCAAGACCACATCCGTTTATCTCTCTGAATTAATCAGGGGCAATTCCGTCCCCTTCTTTATATTTTCCGCCCTTCTGTGGGCCACTTCGCAAAAATAAGGCGTTGAACCATCCAACATGCCCGTTTCCAGATGGGCATGGGCGGGGCACCACAGGCACATGTTCACCAACGCGCATTTCCGGCACGATTCAAGAAATTCCTTGCGTTTAGAGCGCAAATCCCGGACGCGGGGAACTAAGTTTTCCCATGCGTCCGCCAGTGTCCCCTTGCGCAAATCATAAGTTGTCCCGTCCGCCCACAAAGAAGAGCATAGGCGGAACCAGCCGTCGTAACTCACAGTGAAACTGCCGTTGCCCGCGCCGCAATGGAAAAGGTGATCGCAGCCGTAATGGGTGAATTCTTCATTGATTAGCTTATCGCATCCCTTTCTCATGGCTTTGATGCGTTGGTCATCGCTGTTTTCCAGCGCCACGATTTGTTGCGGCGTCAAACGTTGGTCACGAATTTTCTCATTGCGTTTTTGATTGCCGTCGAAGCGCAGGTGCAGTTGCGGGTCGAAACGGTAATAGTCCTTCGTCCGGGAACGGCAGAAATCGGCGATGGCATGCTGTTCATGTAGATTGGCCTGAATTGCCATCGCCTTTAAGCGTACGCGTACGCTGTTTTTCATCAGAGCATTAAGACCGTTCATGAAACTTTCGAACGATCCGGGGCGGCGCGTCACTGCCTCGTAGGTTTCTTTCGTTACGCCGTAAACAGTTATTTCGATGTCCCGCGGCGGGTATTTCTTGAAAAGCGCGATATGTTCTTCGTTAATCAGCGTGGCGTTGGTAAAGACCGAGACAAGCAACCCCAGGCGCTTCAATCCCATGTATATATCGGAAAAATCTTTCCGTAAAAGCGGCTCGCCACCGGTGATTAGACACCATACCGCGCCCATTCCCGCTGCTTCGCTGGCGATAGCCATAATTTCCGCCGCTGTAAGCTCGCTGGCCTGGGCCTCTTTATCTCCTGCCGGCAGGTTTATATAGCAGTGGGCACAGTTCATGTTGCAACGGGCCGTGATCTCGATATCGAAAGAGAGGGGCGCCCGTTTGGCCATGAGTTTATCCCAGAGAGGGAATTGCTGGATTTCCAGCGGATTATGCGTCAATGGATATCACCTCTGGAGGTCTTGACCAGCAAGGCAGCGCCTCGCCGTCCCTCATAAAAAATCCTCAAGTCGGCTACGGTTAAACCGCTTTCGGCAAATTCAGCGCGCAATTCCGCCTCGCTAGCAAAAACATGTCGAAATTCCAGAGTGCCGAAGAGGATGTCGCCGTTCTGATAACCGATGTTCCCGGCCGTGAGCAGCGCCACTAAGCGACAAAGTCGGTCGATGCGCGCGCTGTATTGCGCCTGCGGATCAAAGTGGAACGAAACCACCAGGCACCCATCCGCCACCAGGGAGTGCCTTACTCTTCGGAGCATTGCAATGCGGCGGTCGCGGCCAAGCACAAGCGAATACAAAAACATGGAAGTCCATACCGCATCATAGGTATGTTTGGGAGCGTCAAACATGGCCAGGTCGCCCTGCACAGTCTGAATAGTAAGATGCCGCGCATCGGCCGCCACGGTGGCTTCAGCAAGCATACCCTCGGATATGTCGAGGATAGTGACCTGCCAGCCTGCGCGTACAAAAAAAATAGCCTCGCGTCCGCCGCCGCCGCCGAGGATGAGCATGCGATTTGAAGAAACCTCATCTTTGTGATCTTCACTTCTATGTAACATCATCTGTTTCCAAATTTCCATTTCATCATCGGTTAGTCCCATGTCCGGATTATTTATCTCATTCCATGATTTGCTGGAACGATCGTAACGCACGCGTGCCCAAAGAATCATATCTTCCGGGCGAAGTAATGCTACAGGCAGCTTTTTAAGCACTTCGCCCGCGCTCAGCATGATTTGACCCACTTTCATACGTATGTTCAATTCTTCCTCCGTGGGCTACTTGCGTGGATTCCGCTCTGATCCTCGTTGCACGACCTTGAACCGGTCGCAAAGATTTTCTCGGCTTTTTGCCAAAGAGCCTCTTCCAATCCTGCGCCACGATAACGCAGGCGCACATGCGACTCCGCAACACGCCAGGTATCAGCTTCATCACGCGCGAAGGCGACCCATGCGGCCGGTTTGCGCCCGCCGTTGAGATGCGCGGTGATTGTCCAACGCATTATTTTACGGCCGTCTACTGCCGTTTCCGGGTCAAAAGCGTCCGGTTCAAGACGGCGGGAAACCGTATCGCCGAGGGTCGCGTTCAGGGGTATTTGTACGACATAAGTCAAACACGGACGGGTAAGCATAAACCATGTCCGGACGGTGAGCCGATAAAAGACGCTGGTATCTGTGTGTACGAGTAATTCAGCCAGCCGCAACTTGAGGCACTCTTTTGCCTCGATCAAAACAAAGCGTTTTTTGTAATAATAGCGAACGAGCCGGGGATAGTGCGTCGGCACGAGGGGCACCTTCTTACCGTTGCGTTTGATCGCCACTACAACGCCAAGCAGGTTCTCGTCAAATGTCTTACCGTCGTTTCCGTAGCGACTGCGGTCGGGACGGGTGATGATGTACGTCCGTCCTTCATGTTCGCCCTTATCGATCACGCGATGACTGAAAAGGTAATCAGGTGCGCGGCATACGGCGATGTCGCCCACTACAATATCAGCGGCAGGGCGCGGTTTGATGGTCAGAACATCCCTCGGACGCACCGTCGGATACATGCAGGTTCCTTGGGCTGTGAATGTCACCCCATCTCTTTCCGCAAGGACGCGGCCGATGTCGAGTGAGGCGCGGACGAGGCTTTGTCGCACAAAAGATGAAGGAAAACGATGCAAAAACGGTAAATTGGTTTCAGCTTTCATCCCCTTCCCCAAACTTAGTGCTTAATAGTCAGAATGCCCCGTCGTACCATTTCGGCGGCAAAACCCAGCACATCGGCTTTTATTTCCCCGGCAGGGGAGGAAAATTCGTCTATCAGCTCTGCCAAAATATTTTCCAGCGACCGCTGTCCGTCAATTTTTTTCCAGATTGCTTTGCCGGTTTCGTTGAGCGTATAGAGTTCATCGTCCGCGTTGCCGATCCCGGCGACCAGCGGCACAATAATCATGTCCCCTTCGATTTCCCGCGCCACAACATCTTCCGAGGGCATGCAGATAGTATCCATTGTCACTTGTATTTCCATAAAATAAAACTCCTTAAGTAATTTTTCCACCTTGCAATTCGGGTTTACTTGTTGCTGTTTTAATCTGCCATAGTAGAGTCCCGAAAGTGACAAAAAAGTAAAATGTAATTAACAGTCCAACTGTGTTATCGACACAGTTAAATGTGTATCATAGATTGTTTCAATATGCAAAATGGACAATCATGCGAAGGCGAAATCTCGGGTATGAACCACAAAGCAATCTTTGGAAACAGATTCAGGAACAAGCTGCGGGGTATTAAACCCTCCGCTTCGATTTCGGAATTGTAGTTTAAACAATAAAAAGGTGGGGGTTCAGAGGCTCAAGATGTTTAGGTCGAAAACTGACCGCTGTTCCTTTAGCCTCATTGTTTTTGGGTGCGAACCAATCTGGGACATACGTGCCAACCGAGAAAAATAAAAACCAACCAGTAAATCGCTGACTTATCGGCTGTCTCTAATCCGCGTGCGAGCAAGTGACGGTAACTTGCGGTTACATGCTGTGGTGCTTATAAAGAGAATGCGATCATGAGGCCGCTATTGCACTGCAGATGGCGCATGAAATTTTTGCGCAGGCTGATTGAGTGGAGTATTGGGTAGTTTTTGTACTTCCGCCCTTGCATGATGCTAAAACCGCTTCCTCAGCGCGCTGTCGTTCGAGTGTAATTATTTTTGGCGATTTCCATGGTTTTTTTTTCATTTTTTCCTCCTTTTTTTAGGCATATTATGTTTAAGATGGATGATTGTCAAGAGGAAATTTCCTGTGGGTTATTTATGGAGATGGTGGAATTTTGTGGTGGCTATTGCGAATAGAAAAAAGAGTTTTATTTTGTTGGCAGGGGGGTAGGAGAAATATGTGATGTTGCTGTGTAGTGCTTAATGGCCATGTCCCTGATTATAAAATCATCCGCATCGCCGATCCCGGCGCCAAGTGGTACAATGATCATGTCCCCTTCAATTTCCCGCACAACCAAGTCGTCAGACGGTGCGCAAACAGATTTGAACGTGTCCGTGTATCAATCATTGATCAATCCTTAGGTAATGGTAGGATATGTTCAATCGCTCGATGCACCCCATAGCAGCCGCTCGACACGCCAACTCTTCTCGCGCTCGACCCAAAATACCCATTTATTAATGGTCACTGCCGGATCGCGCGTTTTCCATTGTTCGATGCACAGTGCATGCACATGGTCCAACCGCTCGAACCGTTGCTGTGCCGGCTTGACATGTGCCCCCAAGCGCTCCCTTTCGTCGGCGACCAGGGAGAGAAACGACTCGTGGTTTAAAGCTCCTGCGCTCGTTTCCAGTGGCCAGTTGGCGATCATGTCCAGAAGAGACTCTGGGGCGGAATCCTGGGGTGCGTGCCAGAAGGCGTTGAAGCGCTCCATCGTCTTTTCCAGCGCACCGATGTCTGATTCTCCAGGCCGGACAAAGAGGGGACTGAGCAGCGGCTCGTACCCACCGGCATCGTTCACGATCCATACCGGTTTGCCTAGAGCATCAGCGATGCGGTGCGCGGGTGTCCCACGCAGATCGCAATATAGGGAGTCGAAAGGCGCCGATGGCACAAGGATGAGCTCAGCGTCAGGCCGTTGCGCCAATGTCTGAATGCCTGCTCGTACGAAGTCGTCCACCATCAGCAGCCCGGCAACCATTATGTTGCCGCCATAGGTGTGATTTGGCACTGCAACTACCTGATGCTGGTTTGCCACGCCGGTCGAGTGCTTTGCCACAAGCGCGTCCAGACGCTCATGTGCGGCTTCCGAGGCCAGCCAGAGCACACGGCGGTAGGGTCCGCCCAGCGTCTTGAGGTTGCCTTTCAGGGTACGGTGGATGATTTTTCCCACAGCGATATCGAGGGGCGAGCGCATATCACAGCCTACCGTGATCGGCAATCCATGGCACACCTTCATTCGTTCTACGAAATCCATGTATTCATCGACTGGACACTGTAATTCACGTATTGTCTCCGGTGGTGTGCGGCCACTGTAGCCGGGGTGGTACAGGATCATGCTCTTGGCGCCGTTTGCAACGAAATATTCGTAGGTTCGCTCGATATCCTTCCAACCACAGATCGCAGGGATCGGCACGATAGTCCCGACAAGGTCGAAGCCGTGTGCACGGATGCGCGCCAGTGAATCGATCGCCGTCTGCGCGTCGCGGGTGCTACGGTTGAAGATGCGCGCCCATAATTCGGGCTGGGTCGAGTGCATCGAGACAGTGATCTCAATCGGGCGGTAACGCGCAAGTTGCCTCAGGAAGGGCTCGTCCAGCAGTGAAGCGTTTGTGGTAAAGCAAAGGGTGTTCTTCATGAACCGCCGCCGAACTATTTCCAAGATTTCGAAAAACTGGGGATGCAGAAACGCTTCGCCTTCGGATACGCGACCAGGGAGACTTTCGCTGAGGCGCAATTCCTGACCGCGCTGTTCCATCAGCGTCAACTGATGTTTGATATCTTCGATATCGCGCAGGATGCCCTGGTGGATGGGGAAGGGGTTCAGATGGTTGGAGCAAAAGAGGCAACGGCTGTTGCAGACCGCGCTGATGGGCAACTGGTTGTTCGGACGGTTCGCTGCCAGCCATTCCGAGAGGAACATGCTTTCCTTCGCAGTTACCATCGGACTATCCGGATCGATGGACATATCCCTTGCTTGCGTCATCCGCAGTTACTCCCCCCTGCTTTGCAGGCATAATATCACACTGGGGAATCGGGGTCAACAGGTGTCAGAGCAAAGTTTTTTGATAAGCATTTAATTTTTGTGGGGGAAGTATAAGAAACCCCGGACTTGTATATCAAGGAGATCTTGATCGCAGCTATTTTATACTAATGTGTTGTATGAAACATTTGAAATTTAGCAATAAACCGTCAGCAATGCAATCAAGCATGCGGAGGTGGATAATAATATTGTTTCAAGTTCTGGCTCGACTTCCTTACCCCTTCACTCTTTCTTTCCAATCAAGAACCTCCCACGCCTTTTCTCTATCCTTGAGCCAGCCCATCCACCGGGCCTCGGCGTGGGCAACTTCACAGAGGTATTCAACCGGCGTGTCCAAAGTTCTGTGCTCCGCCCAGGAATTTGCCGGGCACTGCTCGCATAGCACCTTGAGAAAACAGACAGCGCAACGGCGCAGGTAGTCGGGATTGGTAGCTTTCATTTTATGCAGATTTTTGAAAGAGGCAAGCGCCTCAGAGATTGCTTCGCTTCGCTCGCAATAACCGCTTTCATCGCAAACTTTGTTCATCGCAATGGCTGTCTCCTCATGCTCTGTGGCCATCGCCTTTCCGAGAGCGGCTTCGGAGAATAGGTCCACCGTCAACTCTGGGGCACGCACGCCCATGCAGGGCTGAGCAAACCCGTAGGCGTCAATGCACACGCGGTTGCCCGCTCCGCACCGGAAAAGCGCGTCGCTTGGCGGATTCATGAATTTCCCCACAAATTTTCCCATTTCCGTACGATACTTTGCAGCATCTCTCGTCACCACTGCCACGACTTCTTCCGGCGAAGAACGAAGTGATGTAATCAAGGCGTTCTTTTTCTCATCGTCCCGGCGAGTGCGCAGATTGAAGAATATGGAATAATCGGGGCTCTTATCCATCCAGGAAATTGTGTTTGCCCATGCTTCAAATTCATCCATTTCGGCTTTGTTGGGTGGCAAAAGGGCGCTCTTGACGATAAAAGGAATCTTGCGATCGAGTAGCAAATTCACGCCCCGCTTAAATTGGGCAAACGAACCTGGCACGCGCGAGACAGCCTCATACGATTCCTTGTGCATGCCGTAAACGGTGATTTCCATGAACTCGAGCGGCGGAATGCGCGCCAAAAGATCCGCCAATTGCGGCGTAATCAGGCATGCGTTGGTGAAGATGAGGACTTTAAGTCCCAGACGGCGGGCGAAAAGATAAAGATCCTCGAAGTCAGGCCGTAAAAGTGGTTCGCCGCCGGTGAAGCGCACCGTCAGGCAGCCCAGCGCCGCAGCCTCTGTGAGAATGCTTTTTACCTGCCCTGTCGTCATCTCGCGGGCTTTGGCCGCTCGGTCATTGGCCGGCAGATTGATAAAGCAGTGGATGCAGTCGTTATTGCACCGCTCGGTGAGCTCAATATCCAGAAAGACTAAACGAGTCGTAAGTCCGCGCCCTATTTTGAATTTATGGGACTTTATTATTTTTGCGTAACTCATTTTAAACTCATTAGGCTGAAGGGAAAACAATCAATCTTCAACCTTCAGTCTAATCCCCTTCAGTCTTCAACCTAATTATTTCTTCTGCTATCGCACCTGATTTGTCGAAGTGCATGGTGTAGCAGGGAATCTCATGGACGATGCGCTCCAGAATGTCCAACTCCTTTTGCCACCATTCGGCAGTTACCATGGGGCGGATAAGCGTGGCCAGAAGATTATGCCAAATCTTTTTGCGGTCGGTCAAGGGCTCAATTTTGTTTTTCCTGTCCTGCTTTAAAAACAAGATGGCGCAAAGAGGCGCCGAAGACGGTGAGACATCGGCGGTGGTGCCGTGGCTCCAGGTGCCGTGGACAAGCCACCGACCATTACCATTTCTTTTTCCCCCTTTCACTCGGGCGGAAGTTGGCTTTTGCCCTGTCGTCTTGTCGGGCCAGTAGCGCAAGATATTGCGGTCGTCGCAAAGAATCTCCGCCGAAAGTTTACCTTCACGATTTGCCGCTTTGAGCAACTCTATCGTCGTGGATTTACCGGCTTCGGAATGGCCGACAAAGACCAGCCCCTTGCTGTTGACAATGGCCGCTGCCGAATGCATAAGGACGGCGTTGCGGTCGGCAAGCAGCGGCCCGAGCCAGATCTGATCCGTCGGGAAGAGAGAAATAGATTGCCAGCCGTCAGTGAGAATGCGGTCGAGGTCATCAGGTGGGCTGTAAATTGTGCCATGAACATGGTCGGCGCTAAAAATGGCCACGCGGTGCAGACTTTCATCTTCTTTTTCGGGCGAGATGCCGAGATAGAACCACGTCCCGTCCTTGTCTCGTGAAATAGCCCAGGGCGGCTTGCGGTAGAGTTCTTTGCCTAAATTCCTCCCTTCCAAATCCGGCAACTCGAAATGGTGGCGAAACTCTACATTGTCCTCGCCGGAGCCTTCCACGGAAAATGCCATCAGTTCGTCCTTGAATTTGATCCTGCTGAAATCAAGATCGCTTTCGATCCGGGCGGTAATGCCCGCAATCCGAAAATAGCGGCGATGATTCTTCTGCCAATCCTCCTTAAATTTGCGCGCTTCTTTCGCTATAGCGCATAAATACGGAAGGGGAGCGGAATAACGCCCTGTTTCGATATACGCATAGGCGGCACACCACCGGCAATCATTGCGGCTTTCACAATAACAACAATTTTTCCGCCATTCATCGCCACCGCACACCTTGTCGGCACAAGAAGGAATAAATGTGTCCCAAGCCTCGGCAAATGAACCCTTTCGCAAATCATAGCGCAGGGCATTATCCTTAATAAATGAGCACCAGGACATCCGGCCGTAGGGATCAATGTGAAATTTCCGCCGTCCAGCGATACACCGCGCAAACAGGCGGTTGTCGTCTTCGTCGTGAGCACCGCAAGCCGCATCAATTTGATTTTTCCACTTAATTTCGTACGCGCGTTTTTCTAATTCTGCTGTCCGCTCGTCATAGGTCGGATCGGGTTTCTCCAGGTTAATGATGTCCGCGGGCGATAATCTCTGCTCCTGAATCGCTTTGTTCCTCTGCTTTGAACCATCGTAGGAAAGATAAAGCCAGGACGCGCCGCAACGCCAGTGTTTGCTCAGTGACTGCGCGAGGGCGATCATGTCCTTCCATTGATGGTAATTGGATCGCATGGGAACTAACTGGACAATGAAACTGGCGCCCGCTTCCTTCAGGTATTCAAAGCCGCGCATAACCTTTTCGAATCCACCGGGATTGCGAGTGACGTTATCATAGACCTCGGCGGTCGCCCCATAGAGAGAGATCATCTTTGTTCCTTTGCAGGTCAACCAACGGGCAATTTCCGGTGTGATAAGAGTCCCGTTGGTGTTGATGCTGTAGGAGACGGCCTTGCGGGTGAGATAATCGAATATCTCAGGGAAGTCAGGACGCAGCAGCGGTTCGCCGCCGGAAATGATCCAACTCCGGCAACCCATGGCGCGGGCATCGTCAACGATACGCCGGATTTCGTCAAAGGTTAGTTCGTTTTTCTTATCCGGCGCGTTGGCAGGCAGGGAAAGCCAACAGTGCAGACAGTTGTTGTTGCATCGGTCGGTCAGGTCGATGTACCCTTCCAGAGGGAGACGAGGAATCTCTTTGATCATGGTAATCTGAGCCTCTAAAATAATAAATTTTCACTTTGAAAGATATATGTGCCGGTCTCGTTAAGTCGACGTATCCATAATAAATAAGATTGCGATGCTTTATATCAAAAGCAACCAGGAATGCAAGCCTCGAAAAGCAGAACATTGAGCCGATGATTGCGGAAGGTATATATCGAAATGACCATTGCCTTGAGAAATTCAAGTAAACGTTCTTTTTTAAAATCGTTTTTCTCTCATTGAGAATGTTTTGGGCATAACTCTAATAGACCTTACCCACACAACTCAGATTCTTGAAACATTAAGCAATTAATTCTTATTTGACAAAACCATTAATACTTAATAAGAAATACAGATAATTTTATTCAAACAGCTTTAGGTTTTACTGACCTTTATGTAAGTCAGAGAGCGGAGCAGTATCAACTGCATGCGATTTCGATAAACGGAATATATAAAAGGCATGGTTCACGAATTTGATTTTGTTGAAAAATCTTGATATGCCGTTAACCGCAATTTTAATCGGAGGGTTATGAAACATAAAACAATGCCATTAAAATCAAAATCCTGCAGCTATCTGATTGTTCTGTTGCTGTTCATAACCTCTTTCCTACTGGTTGGCTGTGAGAATCATTATGTGAAATGGAATCAAGAAATAAAAAGATTCGAGTCGGTTGGTTCCACCCGGGATGAGACCGGCACCGTAAAAGAAAACAGCGACAAAAGAACCATCTCACCTTTGCAGAAACCAAGTGCAACTCAAGCGAGAAGTCCCATTATTGAGATGGAAACAGTAACAATCCCCGCGCTGAAAGAGCCGCCACCTCCTGCTGATTACATTATCGGCCCTAATGACTCCATCATGGTCACCGTCAGCGACGCCCCCGAATATTCTTCTGGTAGCAGCGGCGGCGGCAGTAATAGTACACAGCGTGGCAGCCGAGTGGACGGCAACGGTAACATCCAAATGCCAACGCTGGGAATGGTAAAAGTTAGCGGCATGACATTGTCCCAGATACGCGACCACATACAAGACCTTCTGAAACAATATATTAAAAAGCCATCCGTGGTGGTTGAGATTACAGAATATAAAAGTTATCCTCTATACATTTTAGGACAATTTAAAATCACCGGCATTTTCTACATGGATCGTCCCTTTAATGTTCTTCAAGGACTTGCCCTGGGAGGCGGATACGATTCTTCCGCCAATCCGAAATCAGCGAGGATTATTCGGGACAAAAGAGTATTGCCTGTGGACGTTTACGAATTGCTGATGAAGGCCGACCAAACACAGAACATCTGGCTGAAACCCGGCGATACGATCTTCATGCCGGACAATAGAAATCAAACAGTTTTTGTTTTCGGAGTGGGGAACACCGGTATGTCAATTCCGTTGCCGCCGTCCGGTCTTAACCTTCTACAGGCTATAGCCATAGCCGGTTTGCAGAAAATTGGATATCATGCAAGGCGCGTGCATCTTATCCGTTCCCTCTCCCCCACTCGCGGGCAATTAATGGTGGTTGATGTTGAAGCCATCATACGGGGCGACGCTTTTCCCCTGCAACTTTGCGAAGGCGACATCATTTACATCCCCAAGAGCGGATTGACTACCTGGAACGAAGCCATTAACGAAATGCTGCCCACGCTTCAGGCTTTCGGCGCAATACTTGAACCATTTGTACAGATTAAATATCTTAATAATAATTAAACCAAAAATAATAACAAGCGATAAAAGGAAATTATGAGCCCAACATCTGCCATGCCACCATCCAGATCAGTGCGTACTTGGGAAAAAGAAATCAATATCTTCGGTTATGTCTCTGTTCTCATGCGGCGCTGGAAAACAATTGCCTTTATCACTTGCGCCATTCTTACAATAGTTGCCTTTAATACTTTCAGAATGAAACCGATTTATGAAGCCTCTTCCATCATCCATATCAAGGAAAATCAGAGTAACATCATTCAAACAAACCAAAACTTTTGGTACGATCCAATCATTACCATTAACACAGAGATCGATATAATGAAATCGCGTTCCATGGCCGAGCAGGTTGTGCAGCAGCTTCATCTCAACTGGCAGGTCTCGAAAAAATCGGATGGGCTCACATTTAAAATTCTTGAATTCACATCCACCGCGAAAAAACCTGTTTACCAAATCAAAATGACTGCAAAAGATACTTTCTCTGTGAAAGATGAAAACGGAGAATTAGTCGGCAATGGCCAGACTGGAGTCATAATGAAGAAAAATGGCTTCAGCCTTCTCATAAACGATCTCAACGGTAAAATCGGCGACAGTTTCAATCTTAATCTTGTGCCATTGGTAGATGCAGCTTTAGCATTGAAGGGTGGTTTCAACGCAGCCATATATGGTAAGCAGACCAACCTAATCCGGACTTCTTACACCAGCACAGATCCCGTTTTAGCGCGAGATATGGCAAATGCCTTTGTTCAGGCATACATAGAACATACAATTATATTGAAGACAGAAGAGACAAATAGAACTGTATCTTTTATAGATGAACAAATTAAGAAATTGAGCAAAGACCTGAATATCTCAGAAGAAAATCTCCAATCTTACAAGAGCAAAACAGGTACGGTAAAACTGGACGACGAGGCTCTGTCACTGATTAACAGGATAACGGAAATAGAAAAAAGCCGCACCGATATCGCCCTTCAGAAGCAGCAGTTGGAATTTGCCCGCGACACTCTTAAAAAAGCAGTGAAGACAGGAGTCATCTATTCTCCCGGAATTATGAAAAATGATTCTCTTGCGGGAGGTCTCGCGGCAAAATTATCCGAACTTGAAATGCAGAAGAAGGCACTTCTGACCCAATATACCGAAGCCCATCAGGCTGTAAAAGCACTCCAGAATCAAATTGAAGAAGTGCGGAACAAGTTGCTTGCTATTTACGAGATGAGCTTGAATGACCTTGCCAAAGAGGAGCAGGGGTTTTCCAAGCAGTTGTCCGTTTACGAAGGGCAAATGCGTAAACTCCCCGATGTAGAGCGCAACCTTGCGCAACTCACCCGGGTATCAAAAGTCGGCGCCGACAGCTACACTTTCCTGCTTCAGAAACACGAAGAAGCTCGTCTTGCAAGAGCTGCCACAATCAGTAACATAGATATAATTGATCGAGCCATTACTCCCACGACGCCGATCAAGCCGAACAAGCAAAAGGACCTTCTCGTCGGCCTGTTCATTGGCCTTGCACTGGGAATATTCATCGCTTTTTTCATGGAATTCTTAGATGATACCATTAAGAATGGCGATGAGGCAAAGCAATCAACAGGATTGCCAATATTAGCCGTCATTCCCCATATTGCCAGTTTTAAATCAAAACAAGACGGAAGTGCGCCGACAAAGGGTAATCTGATAATAAGAAACGAACCGAAATCTGTTGCTGCCGAGGCGTTTCGTTCATTGCGCACCAATTTGCATTATACCGCCATCAACAAAGAAAAGAAGATAATGCTTTTCACAAGCACATTCCCTAACGAAGGTAAAAGCACCGTCACCTCCAATATCGCCGTTGTCATCTCCCAAACCGTAGCGCGGGTGCTTCTTATTGACTGCGATTTACGCCGCTCATCCATACACGAAAAATTCGAGTACGGCAAAACACCCGGACTCAGCGAAATTTTGGCCGGAGACGTCACCTTTGAAAAAGCAAAACATACAACCGACATTCACGGCCTCGACATTATCACCGCCGGGACCACCCCACCCGATCCTTCGGATCTTCTGGGTTCGGTTGCTATGCAACAGCTTCTTACGGCTCAACGGGAAAACTACGACTACATAATAATAGATGCGCCACCGGTTCTGGCCGTCTCAGACGCTCCCGTTCTGGCAACTATTTCGGATGTCGTCATTCTGGTTATGGAAGCGGGGCGAGTGCCTATTAAAGCTGCCCAGCACATGAGAGATACCCTTGTCAACCTACAAGCTACAATCGGAGGTATAGTAATAAACGACAAGACCGGTAAGGGAGAACTCTACGGATATTACGGCGGACGCTACTACCGATACGGCAGAGGATACGGATACGAATATGGATATGGATCCGGATCCGGTTATTATTACGATAAAGAACAGAAACCACACAGAAAAATTCACCGGTGGGAAAAACACATAAAATTCATCCCTGAAAAATGGCGAAGAAAATTAGAAAAATACCTGCCCCGATAAAGTAATTAAGGCTGAAAGCGGATGCCGCATCGTCATTTATAAAGAAACATCTGAATCGAAAGGGCGGATAGAACGAGTCGGTAGCTATCGGGACGGATACTGGAAATTAAATTATTGATAGAACTTAAATCTTATTTTTTATGATCGATTTTCACTGTCACCTTCTATCCGGTCTTGACGACGGCCCCGCCAACATAGACGAATCCGTAGCAATGGCGGCTGCGCTGCGGGAAGCCGGTTTCAGAACAATCTGCTGCACACCCCATCTTATCAAAGGATGCTTCGATGCGGACAACCAGGCCGTTCTTTCATCCGTATCAACCCTACAGACAAGGCTAAACGCGGAAAATATCGAACTTGAAATCCTACCAGGCCATGAATATTACCTAGATGAATTTCTTGGCAACTACCTGAAAGACCCTCTGCCTCTTGGCAAAACAAATTATATACTGATAGAAGTTTCTAATTATACACCAGCCGAATACGTAAAAGAAACCTTTTTTCGGATAAAATGCGGCGGTTTTATCCCGATGATTGCCCATCCCGAGAGATGCAAACTTTTTGCTGTGCCTAAAAAACATACAACATCAAGATTTTGGTTTTCCGGCTCAGAGAATAAAACTTCAGATTCAAAAACAGAGAAACCCACACTGATAGAATACCTTAAAAACATCGGCTGCGCTTTTCAGGGCAACCTCGGCAGTTTTGATGGCTTGTATGGCCCGGAAGTACAGCAAACAGCGGACTATCTTAAGAAAAATAAAGTATACACGCATTTCGGCACCGACGCCCATTCCCTGCAGGCCATCACCAGCTTATCATTAACCCACTCCCTTTTGTGACCCTGCGTGACCTGTAGGTTATTCAGGTTACGAAATTATTTCATAAACATTCAATCGCTTCCGTCATCCATTTTGCTAGGTTCAAGGTCGTGGGCTAGTCTGTCGCCGAGCCACTGTGCTATTATGATAACAACAGTCAAAGCTCCATCTCCCTTTGTTTTGTCATGGCTAAACGCGGCCTTGCGGATATGTGCGCCGACGCATGGAGATGACAAGCTAACAACCCATCAGGCTATCTCTGAGGCTTTTAAATTGTTCACCTTTCACTGGTGTGACCTTTAACCCTTTCCAACTATGACTGAAAAATTTTCCACACATACTCAAAAACCGGTAATCATCATCGAAGCTGGCAAAACAGAGGGCAGATACTGGAAAGATATCTGGCAGTATCGGGAATTGTTCTATTTTCTTTCCTGGCGAGATATTCTTGTACGCTATAAACAGACAGTGATCGGTATTGCCTGGAGCGTAATAAGGCCTTTGTTGACAATGATTGTTTTAACGATTGTTTTCGGCAAAATGGCAAAACTGCCCTCTGAAGGTGTACCTTACCCGATCCTTGTTTTTACCGCTATGCTGCCATGGCAATTTTTTTCCAATGCTCTTTCCGATGCCGGCAATAGTCTTGTTGGCAATGCCAACCTTATATCTAAAATATATTTCCCCAGATTGATTATTCCGACCAGCGCAGTGGTTACCAGTTTTATTGATTTCTTAATTTCGGGTGTTATTTTGGCAGCTCTTATGGCTTGGTATCATTTTCTTCCGGGATGGCGCATCTTGAGTTTGCCTATATTTATAAGCATTGCATTTGCGGCAGCTATGGGAACCGGACTTTGGATCACAGCCTTAAATGTGAAATACAGGGATTTTCGCTATATCATACCTTTCATAGTTCAGTTTGGCCTATATATATCCCCGGTAGGTTTTTCCAGCAGTATTGTTCCCGATAAATGGCGATTGCTATATTCTATAAACCCCATGGTTGGTGTGATTGATGGATTCCGTTGGGCACTGCTTGGCAGCAAGAGCGTAATATACTGGCCAGGTTTTCTGCTTTCAATTGCTGTTGTCGGAGTAGTACTAGTTACCGGCATTATATATTTCAGAAAAACAGAGAAGACTTTTGCAGATATCATATGAGCGATACGGTAATCAAAGTAGAAAATCTTAGCAAGAAGTACATAATATCCCATCAGCAGAAGGAGCGCTATACCGCCCTGCGTGATGTTATGACTAGAGGCGTGAAGAATCTCGGTAAAAAATTAATTGCGCCTTTTTCCAGTTCAACAACTTCACACCTTAACAATTCAACAGAAGAGTTTTACGCCCTCAAAGACATCAACTTTGAAATTAAGCAGGGCGACAGAGTCGGGATCATCGGCCTCAACGGCGCGGGCAAGTCAACACTCCTGAAGATTTTAAGCAGGATCACCGAGCCTACAACAGGCCGCATCGAGATTACCGGGCGGGTGGCAAGCCTTCTGGAAGTAGGTACTGGGTTTCATCCCGAGTTAACCGGGCGAGAAAATATTTTCTTGAACGGCGCAATCTTGGGGATGACCAAAGCGGAGATCAAAAAAAAGTTTGATGAAATTGTAGCTTTCGCTGAAATAGAAAAATTTCTTGACACACCGGTAAAGCGTTATTCGTCGGGAATGTATGTTAGGCTTGCCTTTGCTGTGGCGGCACACCTGGAACTAGAGATTCTTATTGTTGATGAAGTGTTGGCAGTGGGAGATGCACAGTTTCAGAAAAAGTGTTTAGGTAAGATGGCAGATGTAGGAAAAGAAGGACGGACGGTTTTGTTTGTTAGTCATAATATGGGGGCAATGCGGGTACTTTGTGATAGGGGTATTTTTTTGGAGAAAGGGAGGCTTACTTTTGAAGGTACTATTGTTGATACTATTAGAAACTACACCGATAACAGAAGCTCATGTTTCCATTATCTTTCACCACAGGAAAAAACGTTGCCATTCTTCAGAGAGATATCTCTTCAACAAGCAGGTGAGAGTGTGTCCGTAGTTTCGAATAATAATCCTTTCACTATACGCTTCATTGTCGAAAAGCACGGTCGCCGCGATCTACGCGTATGTTTACTTTTAAAGAACTCCGAGGAATTGTGGGTGCTACATTCCAGCAATGAATTCAGTTCAAGGGATCTGGACGATTTCAACTCCCAGATAACGGTTGAAATCCCCGCATATGTTCTCCCATCAGGAAGTTATAGTATTGATGTATCAATTGAAAAACGGAATTACGAAACTTTTGAGCACTTATATAATGTTCTCTCATTTGAGGTGGCGTTTACAGGACCTTTATCGGATAAAACAGTAGGCGATCAGTGGAAGGGAGTATGTGGCCCCGGTTTGTTAAAATGGTTCTAAACAGCCCCATTATTAAGGAACTAGATTAGGAAGCTGAGCCCCCAAAAATAAATTTTGGCAATTAAGATCGTAAGATCTCTTATGAAAAATGTTAAAAAAAATATTTTATAAAAATAAATCTAATAAAAAAGTAATATCATATAGTGCCCAACGCTGGACTCAAGATGAGGAATTTGATCCTAAATGGGAGTTGCGAAATAAAGTTATTGCTTCGTATATTAATTGTCCTGGGATCGTAGCAGATTTTGGATGCGGCAAGATGACTCTTGAAAGGTATTTAAAGCCACATAATGTTTATCTTCCGATCGACTTTCATAGACGCGATGATCGAACCATAATTTTTGACGTCAATCACGATCCATTTCCGCACATCAATGCTGCTATTGCAGTTTGTAGCGGGTTTCTGGAATACGTCGAAGATATCGACCGCTTTGTGCGGGGTTTGGAAACATGTTCTTTTAAAGAAGTGATTATATCCTACTGCACTACGGAACATTCCCCTGACTTAAAAATTCGACAAGCCCTTAATTGGGTAAATCATCTTTCAATATTTGACATCCTTAATCTATTTCTGCCAACTTTCAATCTTAGTGCGATAGATGATGTTAACAAAAACAGCATTTTTGTGTGGTTAAAAAAATGAAAGAAATTTGTCTTTTTGACCCTGGATATGAAAATAATTATGGTAAATTTAGTGCAAACCTCGGAGATCTGATAATTCAAGAATCTATTTTACGCGAATTAAATAATATTTTCCAAAATGCAAACATCATGAGTGTTTCAACTCACCAATATCCTGATTGGCATTTATTTAAGACGATCCATAAAGCTGATTACAAATTTGTAGGAGGCACAAATTTACTTTCTTCAAATATGAATGAATATAATCAATGGAAAATACGATTACGTTATACTCCTATAATCGGACGTGTCATCCTGATGGGAGTTGGATGGTGGCAATACCAGGAAGAACCGAATAATTATACGAAGTTCTTACTTAATAGGGTTCTATCTAAGAAATATTATCACTCTGTTAGAGATGAATATACCGCCGAGAAATTGCGGAAAATTGGTATAAGAAACGTTATTAACACTGGCTGTCCTACCATGTGGCACCTAACCAACTGTGCTGCCATACCGCTTAGGAAAGCGGAATTTGTTCTTACAATGCTAACAGATTACAATACTGATCCAGCATTAGATTTGAAATTGCTAAATATACTTAAAGATAACTATCGCAAAATATATTTTTGGCCACAAGGGAGATCTGATGCTCGTTATATAAATGAACTTGGCGTGTCTGTCGAACTGCTTGATCATTCTCTATATTCTCTTGATCAATTGATTGATTCCAATGTTGATTTCGACTATATCGGCACACGCTTGCATGGCGGCGTTAGATGTCTGACAAAATCTATAAGATCATTAATTATTGCCGTAGATAACAGGGCAAAGGAAATATCAACCGATACAAATCTTCCAATAGTTAATAGAAATGACCTGGATACAATACAAAAATGGATTAAGAGTCCAAGTAAAATCAGTATTAATGTTAATCAAGATCGTATTTCTCAATGGAAAAATCAATTTAACTGACGGATTTATTAAAATATCTAAACCTTGGTTGCGAACAGCGTTATCATTTAGATTGTTCAATTTTCAATAATAAATCTATATGCGTGAAAGCAGTAAAACAATGAACGTAGTGCATGTAAATCAGACAGATATACACGGCGGTGCTGCGCGTGCTGCTTACAGACTGCATCGCTCATTACAGGCTGCGTCAGTTTATTCCACGATGCTGGTATGTGCCAAGGCAAGCGATGATGAAACTGTTCAAGTTACAAAACAAAGTCTTTCCCTTCGATTATTTAATAAGGTTAAGAAGCGCATGAGTAGCAAACGTTGGGCGGGGTTTTCTTCTTCTGATCAGTTTTTTCACTCGACAGCAAACTTTTCGAGCGGGATGTTGAGCTCACTCCAAAAACTGCCGTGTGATCTTGTTAATCTGCACTGGCTTGGATCAGACACGCTGACAATTGAGGAGATAGCTAGAATCAAAAAACCTATAGTATGGACGCTTCACGATATGTGGGCCTTTTGCGGAGCTGAACACGTTACATCTGATATCTCTAGCGCCCGTTTTCGCAGCGGGTATCACAAGGGTAACAGACCACTGGATGAGACCGGGCCAGATATGAACCTCTGGGTTTGGGAGCGAAAACGCAAGGCTTGGGGTAAACCCATGACCATTGTCTGCCCCAGTCGCTGGCTCGCAGAATGCGCAAGAGGCAGTTTCCTTTTCCGTGGATGGCCGGTCCATTGTATTCCAAACACACTTGATATCCAACGATGGCGACCGTTTTCTAAAGAGCATTCCCGAGAATTTCTTGGTTTGCCTGGGGAAAAGCAAATAATCCTGTTTGGTGCGAATGGCGGAGAAGCAAACCTGCTCAAAGGTGGAGATCTTTTACGTAACGCTTTAGTTGCTCTACATAAAAACGGTGTCTGCAATATACAACTGGTTATCTTTGGACAGTCGACTCCAAAAGTTCCGGCAACGCTACCTTTTCCGGTAACATATCTTGGCCGATTGTATGATGATGTTAGCATGGTTGCTGCATATAATGCTGCGGATGTGATGCTTGTTCCTTCGCGACAGGATAACTTGCCGCAAACTGCCGTGGAAGCTCAGGCTTGCGGTACGCCTGTTGTCGCTTTTAATATAGGGGGCTTACCGGATATAATTGAGCATCGCGTGACTGGATATCTGGCGCGACCATTTGAAATAAACGATTTGGTAGATGGTATAGCCTGGGTATTGGGTGATAAACAGCGCAGATGGGTGCTTAGCGAGGCGGCGCGTGATTCGGCGGTACGCAAATATTCCGGACCGGTTATTGCCAAAGCTTATCGTGAACTGTATGAACGGGTATTAGTTGGCAGGGATTAAAAAGTGAAAAGTAGCGGCATGATCGGAAAACTTCCCCAACCGCCATCCGGTAAAACGGGCTGGCCATGGACTGAAGAAGCCATACCTCTTTCACCGCTCATGCCCAACGGAAAGCATTGGCCAAAGATCAGCATTGTTACGCCATCGTACAATCAGGGGCAGTTCTTGGAAGAGACCATCCGGGCAGTGCTTCTTCAGAATTACCACAACCTGGAATATATTATCATGGACGGCGGAAGCACGGACAACAGCATCGAAATAATCAAGAAGTATGAGCCGTGGCTTACATATTGGGTAAGTGAGAAGGATAATGGTCAATCAGACGCAATCTATAGAGGATTTGAGCTATCTACTGGAGAAATAATAGCTTACATTAATTCTGACGATTTCTATCTTCCACAGGCATTCCAGTTTGTCTCAAAACATTTCGTTAAAAACAGCGCTGCAGATTTCTTAATTGGAAGTTGTTATCACATTAACTCTGCGGGTGAAGTAATACGAAAATATTACGGCTTCCGGCAAAATGTTGAGTCTATGCTAAGTCTTGGTATGCAGTATAGTCAACCGGCTTGTTTTTGGCTAAGAAATGCTTTTTTTTCGGTTAACGGATTCGATAGGGCCATGCGTTTTTGTTTTGATGCTGATTTGTTTCTTAAGCTAACGTCAAAGAAAAAACCCTCGTATACATTAAGAACCCTTGCCGTTTTTAGAAGGCATTCTCTTTCCAAAAGCTCAACGATTGCTGAAATTGCTAATGCCGAAGGTCTTTTGTTAGGCGAAAAATATGGTTTCCATAAGTTAGCCCCCAATACCCGCATTTCGATGAAGAAAAAATTCTACTTCAAATTATTATTGATGAGAGCTCTAGGTATTGCCTACGATCTTTTTTTTGATACAAAATGGTTTTTAAAGTCCCTGCGTCCAAATGTTTTGTTGTCGAGAATTATCTTCTATAAAAAATAACGGGAACATAATAGAACGAGGTTCCCAATGAAAATTCATTTAAGTACCTTTGATCAATCTAGATGTGGATGGTTCGATAAAGAACTTTTTGAATATCTATCTTGATCATAAAATATTTTAGATACAATTACATGAATAGTTAATAATCGCGCATCCCCTAATGAAATTTACCATAGCTATACCGGTTCGTAACGGTGAAAAATACTTAAAACAAGCAATAGAGTCAACAGTTTCACAAAACCGTATACCTGATGAAATTCTAATTGTGGACTATGCTTCTACTGTTGTGACTTCCTCAATTGCGAAAAGTTATGGGAATAAGATTACCTCTCGTTTCTTCAATAAACCAACCAGATTATTAGACGCATAGAAGAAAGCTATCCAGAGGGCGTTAAATTGAATTATTCATGTTGAATTACATGATATATGGGACAAAAAATTATTAAATAAAATGTATTCCTCCGACAAGTTATTTAAATTATATGATTCGATGACTATTATTAGTTCTTATAAAAATATTTTTAACAAATTGATTTGCTAAGCAGCATATTTAGAAAATTTCTATAATTAATAATTTTAAATTATAAGCTTGAATATTATTAATAATAAAATTCATTATAGCTATATCAGTTTTTGAGGATCCTATGTGTCATCAGTCTTGTATTGATTTTGTAAAAAAGTATCTTGAGCAAGAAAATATCGCGGGAAAATCGGTCCTCGAAGTTGGCGCATATGACGTTAACGGTACGGTTCGCCCCGTTGTTTTCGGTATGAACCCATCCAGTTATGTTGGTGTTGACATTGAGATGGGACCTGGTGTTGATATTGTTTGCGATGCGGGTAGACTGGTTGAGCGATTAGGGGAAAATACATTCGACATTCTGCTGTGCACGGAGATGCTTGAACACGTAAAGGATTGGAGGAAAGTTATCTCAAACTTGAAAAACGTAGTCAAGCCAAATGGGTTGCTTATTATAACAACCCGTTCTAAAGGGTTCGTATACCATGCTTATCCATATGACTTCTGGCGTTTTGAAGTAACTGATTTCAGAGATATTTTTTGCGATCTTAACATAGAAGCGCTGGAGACAGATCCGCTCTTGCCCGGTGTTTTTCTAAAAGCAAAAAAGCCCGTAGATTTTAAGGAAAATAATTTGAGAAATAAATCAATCTATTCCATTATGACTGAATCAAATCGAATAGAAATATCGTTTTTTGACGTTCTCCTTTTTAGGATGCAATGCCTTATCGGACCATTTTTAGCCAAGATTCTTCCTTCAACGATTAAGCGTCTCTTGAAGAATCTATACTACCGGTTGAGATTATCACATTGATAATTATCATTCGCCCCACACTTATAGTGCAATGTCAATCAGATAACTATTTTTTGGAAGTTGAGTGACATCTTGACAAGTCCTAAAATATCGATAGCCATTCCGGCTTATAACGGCGAGAAATACCTGGAGCAGGCTCTCGAATCTGCCTTGCGGCAAACTCGTCCTGCCGATGAAATTCTTGTTATCGATGACGCTTCAACAGATGCCACTGCTGGGATTGCGATGAGCTACGGGAATAAAATAAAATATCATTTTAATGATAAGGCGTCCGGATTCGTAGATGCATGGAACAGGGCAATAATCAATGCATCGGGTGATTTTGTAACTATTCTCCATCATGATGATCTACTGCATTCTGAATATCTTGAACGCATTGAACTGGCTATAAAACAATTTTCGTTGGCCAAGCATTTTTATGCTGCCTGTAATTATATAAATGCGTCTGGATTTGTTGTAAAAAACCCCCCATTGCCGCATTCTTTGGAACCTGTGCTTTATTCAGGAAGAGATTATGCCCACAATTATCTGAAGGGTGTTATGTCTAATAATCATATTCATCGCTGTCCGGGCGTAACGACTAGTAAGTTTCTTCTGATGAATGAGTGCACTTACAGAAAAGAAGCGGGGCATATTGCTGATGATGATTTCTTTTACAGAGTTGGACGTTATACAGACGTTGTAGGAATTTCTTATCCTCTTGCAAGTTTTAGATCGCATGCTGACTCTGAGACTGCAAAAGCAGATCTGACCGAAAGATTGGCAGCCTGTTATGTATTTCAAACCCTTCAGACAAAAAGCAACGAATGCATTTTTTGTGATGCTGATAAACAACTTATCTTTAGTGCAGCTGTTAAATATATAAATGAATTTCTTTTTTATAAATTGCTTAATAATGATAGTGAAGGAATATCAAAGGCTTTAAAAAATGCAGACGAACTTGCAGATATAATGCCCGGCATTATGAAGCTGAAACTTCCGGTATGGGCAAGAATAATGTGGTTGTTAACAGAGAAAAGCAGTTTGGAGACTTCTCATGGATATGTTGTTTGTCTTAATTTGATGAAGAGATTGCAGGATATTCTTGTTAGAGAACAAAAATTGTCAGGAAAAAATGAAAATACAATAAAAGAAATGATCGCCATCCCCTGAAATAATGTGAAAGACTCTGTGATTCAATTCAAAAAAATCGTTTATCTCACATGGCAAATGTTGCTGAAAAACATCTGGCGTTTGTCTGGCGGTAGGCGGACGAATGCTATGGGGCTTGCGCTTAATCTTCACCCAGACACTGTTTGGCCTGGACGGCGGGGCGTGCGGTTACCCAGGGAAGATTGCCGTTCCAAAATAGTTGCCTTTGCAGATCACGTCCAAGCGCACGCTTTATGCAATGCAGTGGCATACACCCACAGCCCTGTGATTATTGATGTGGGCGCGCATCATGGTGAGTATGCGGTTTTGCTTGGTGGCTTGCTTAAGACACACGGCAGCGGCGTAGTGATTGCCATTGAACCGGATATTGCTAACGTTAACATTCTCAAAAGCAATATTGCGCGTAATGAGTTGGAAGATGTGGCCTATGTGGTCGAAAGCGCTGTATCCGATATGACTGGCGAAATGGATTTTGTATCTCAGGATACAGAAGGTCATTTGCTTGTGAAAAATCACGACAGAGAAGACGTGTCGTATAAAATCAAAGTTGAAACTCTTCGAGACATTGTAGCACGATTTCAGTTGGACAAAGTTGATCTCTTATTGGTGGATGTTGAAGGTGCGGAGCTACATGTCCTCAGGGGATTCCCTTGGAAAACTATGAAACCAGCTATGATCTTTTGTGAATTGCATCCCTACAACTGGCCGATGTTCGGTTATTCCGGCCAAGATGTGAGCAATTTCCTTCAGGAACACCACTATCGCTGTCTCGACATGTACCTCCATGAGCATAGTCATTTCGATGAAGCCTGTTACATCGGACCATGTTTATTTCTTCCTCGATAGATAATTGCATACGGTGTTGCGCAAGAGATATGAACTAATGCATAGAATGGTAACAGCATTAAATAGAAAAATCATCATCGCCATACCCTGTCTAATGCGCGGCGGTACGGAAATGCAGACTATATTGCTGGCGCGCGCGCTCATTGAATTAGGGTATGATGTCGAGATTTGCTGCTACTTCGAATCTGACGAACTAGTTGTTGCGGAATTTGAAGCTGTAGGCGTGAAGATTCAGCTTATGGGCTGGAAGCGGTCAATCGGAACAATTGCATTTATCCGAGCACTCTCGAAAATCTTTCGGGACAAATCACCCGATGTGGTCCATGTCCAGTACATGGCTCCGGGATTGTTGCCCATCATTGCTGCGCGACTTGCCCGGATACCGTTTATCCTGGCAACGGTTCACTACCCGGGAACTCCACATGATTTCTTAGCGCATTTTCTGTTACGTTTTGGCGCACGGTTGACTAATAGTTTTACCTGTGTTTCAGAAGCTGCTGAGAAATCGTGGTTTGGTAATGCCTCTCTGCTCAATCTAGATCACCCGGAGAGGATTATGGTAAGGCGACATCTCACTATACCTAATGCCGTTGACATCGGGAACATTGACAAAGCACTTACGGCAAAATTGCCGAAGGTGGTAGATACGGCATCGCGGTTGGAAGGGAAAATAGTGATAGGTACAGTGGCGCGTCTGAGCAAAGAAAAAGGAATCGACATCATGCTCCGGGCATTTGCAGATGTGCACAAGGCCATTCCCCAATCCCATCTGCTGATTGTAGGCGATGGGAGTCAACTCGCGGGTCTCCAATGTTTGGCCCTGCAACTGGGTTGCAGTGATTCTATCACTTGGACGGGGATACTTCCATGGAAAGATGCGATGGGTTGCTTGGGGATAATGGATGTTGTAGCCGTGCCGTCGCGTTTTGAAGGTTTTGGTTTGACGGCTGTAGAGGCAATGGCCTGCAGTAGGCCAGTCGTGGCCAGCCGCGTGGATGGGCTGGTTGAGGTTGTTAAAGACGGCGTTAACGGTTTGCTCGTGCCTCCTGAAGATCCGTCGAATCTCGCTTCGGCTTTGGTTGCACTGTTGAAAGATAAAGAACGCAGGCAAAAAATTGGTAACGAGGCACGAAGGCATGTAGAAGAAAATTATTCATATCCGACGTTTCGTGAACGGTGCCGTGTGCTTTATGAATCATTGATTGTATAATGTTAACCTGCAAAAAAATGAACCCCGTTATAATAATTCTTGATTCCGTATCGGGCCTGCCCCCATATACGGAATGACATTAGGATTATTTATGAATTATTGTTTTCGCAATGACTCTGTAAATTTATCAGGAATAGAAAAGATATGCTGATCAAGCCAAATATATCAGGCCCACGGCCACCCGGCACGTTGCCGGAAGAAGAGATGGAAATAATTCCATTATGGAGAATGAACCTTTTCCTGGCACTGATCATCGTCATGGCCATAATCCCATGGATCTACGAATTCTCTTTATTCGGCTTCTGGATAACCGGCTGGGCATGGGTAATTCCGGCAACCATTGCATTTCTGATATGCGCTACAAACATAGGCCGCATTACTTTTCCGCTCGGCATCTGGTTGCCATGGATTTCCCTTATTTGCCTCTACTGGTTTTTAGGGCGCGACAATCCCAACGCCCTTCAGAGCTTGTTGCAAATGCTTTCCCCGCTAGTCGTAGGTTGCGCGGTATCGATCTTTCGTTCAGATATTTTGCAATTGGAAAACATCATCACTTGGATTACCCGTCTATCATGGATAACGTGGATCATTTTTCTTATCCGCGTGCCAATACTCATGACCGGTATACTGCCCAATTACGGACTTATGACCTCTGAAATGATCGGGCTTTTGCTCTTGGGCGCGTGTTACGCCTCATTTTATGCCTGCGGAAGCAGCCGTCATCTTTGGTATTATCTGTCCATGATCGCAATGACCATAATTTCTTTAACACGCGGACCCGTCATTGCTATGTCTTCCTGTCTGCCCCTGACCATAGCGCCGCTCAGAATATTGCAAAGGGTGACAATGTGCGTTGCCATTATTGTCGTTGCAATCATCGTTTTCAATACTGACCGCATGCAGCAGAGGATGTTTTCTTCAGGCAGCGGAGAGATCTCTGATGTGCGCTTGGATAACACCAATTTTCAAACAAACGCGCGTCTTATGATGTGGAACATCTTATGGGAGGGCGTGAAAGAAAAACCCTGGTTCGGAAACGGCTGGAATGTTCACCGCACTACCCTTTTAAGTAACGAAATACCTACGTATTTACCCCATAACGATTGGCTCAAGCTGTTGTACGATGTGGGAATCGTAGGGGTGGTAATTTACTTGCTTACTATGATTTTTCAAGTGTTTTTTCTGGCCAGGATCGCCCATCGCTCTATAGGGAGCTTGCAAATGCTGGCCTACGGCGCGACAACGGCATTCGTTCCTTATGCGGTTATCATGTTTACAGATAACATCGTTCTGTATGTGCAGTATTTCGGAAATCTTCAATTCGCTCTGATCGGCATCATTTATGGTGCCCTGCAAAGAGAACGAAACGAGGAAATCTGATATGCCCGCTGTGACGTTTTCAGTAGTTATTCCTCTTTACAATAAGGAAGCCACCGTCAAGCGTGCCCTCCGGTCTGTCTTTGACCAGACCGTTCAGGATTTTGAAATCATTGTAGTCAATGATGGCTCAACTGACAACGGCGCTGGTATCGTGCAAGCAATTGGTGATTCCCGCATTCGTCTTATTCATCAGAAAAACCAGGGCGTCTCCGCGGCGCGCAACCATGGCATTGCGGAAGCTCAGCATGAAATGATAGCCTTTCTAGATGCGGACGATGAATGGCTGCCGGAGTTTCTCGAAACTATCCGGCGAATGGTTATACGCTATCCCGATTGTGGGCTTTATGCTACCAGATATTTTTTACGTTCATCATCGGGAAAGCAACAACCGGCTATCGTTCGTGGGCTTCCAAACACTTTCGAAGGAATCTTAGAGAACTACTTCGAAATTGCGTCCCGTTCAAATCCACCTGTGTGGACGAGTGCTACGTGTGCAAGAAAATCAGCTTTAGAAAAAATCGGAGATTTTCCCATAGGTGTGAAATCCGGAGAAGACCTTCTGACATGGGCAAGACTTGCTTCTCGCTTTTCCGTTGCCTATTCCATGTCTTGCCTGTCTATATTTTACCAAACACCTTCTGAAACCTGCGAAACAGTCCCGAGTCGAATCCCGGCAGATGACGATGTCGTCGGTAGTGGTTTGGCTGAACTCATGAATATTGCCACAGCAAACAGGAAACACTTTTTGAGTAGATACTGCGCCCTCTGGCACAAGATGAGGGCATCCTGCTATTTGAGGCTTGGCATGCAAGCAAATGCCCGCCGTGAAATATTTAAAGCTTTTCATTATGCTATCAATTTGACATTGATTATTTACTGGATATTGAGTTTTTCTCCCGAATTTATAATTCAAAAAGCTTTTCGGTTATGGTCATCTAATTGATGAAGATTGCAATTTGCCATACAGATTTTCGGCTCTATTGGCCAGCACGATTGGCCGCTTTGGCTGATTTTCTCGGTAAACACGATTCCGAACTGCATGTAATTGAGATCGCTGGAATGGGTTCACCCTATGCTTTTGCCGGCAAATCCAATCACGCGATTTTCCCATGTCCATGGACATGTCTTTTTCCGGAAAAACGTATGGAAGATATTCGCCCCCGAGTCGCGTCCACGCGTCTTTATGAGGAACTGGATACTCTTCGTCCCGATATTGTGATTGCCGGCGCCATTGCCTTCCCTTCGGGCGCAACAGCCGTACGCTGGGCCCGCCAGAGAAAGCGCCCTGTCATTATCATGGATGATGCCCGTCTTAAGGATGTTCCACGATCAGATTTGGTCAACTGGGTGAAACGGCGGATCTATGCCAATGTTGATGCCCTGTTTACTTCCGCTCCTTCTCATGTTTCGGATTACAAATTTTGGGGCGTTCCGGAAAAGAAAATGTTTTTTAGTGTCAACGTGGTGAACAATTCTTTCTTTACGGTGCGGTCAGACATTGCCTGGCAGAACGCTGCGGCAATTCGAGAGAAATACAATCTCCCCAAACATTTTTTCCTGGGAGTCGGACGCCAGATTATCAAGAAGAACTGGGGGACATTGATAAAGGCGTTTTGTTCAGCTGTTCGAGAAATAAATAATCATGAATGGGGTTTGGTACTTGTTGGTGGGGGTCCCGAAACGTTGCGATTAAAGGAGATTGCCGCCGAATCGGATGGGAATGTAATACTTCTGCCGTTTCAGGATCGGGAGGTACTGTGTCAATTTTATGGTCTGGCGGAATGCTTTGTCCTGCCAAGCATTTATGGAGAAACTTGGGGGAACGTTGTTAATGAAGCTATGGCCTGCCGTCTGCCCATAATCATAAGCCGGGAATGCGGTTGCGCGGAGGCGTTGGTTCGTGATGGTTATAGTGGTTGGCAATTTGATCCACACAATCAGGAGCAACTTGCACAGATATTAGGTAAATTTATGAGCATACCAGAGAAAGAAAGAAAGCAAATAGGGGAACGCTCTTTTGAGATAATTGCGGATTGGGGGTTGGATCGTTTCTTTAAATCGGCGTGGCAGGCCATACAACTATGCACTAAACTGCCTGCTCACGGTTATGCATCGCCCATTATTGATAGACTTATTCTCAACCTGTGGAAGGGACGGTATCGGCCTGTATGATTCTCACCATTGCTATTGTTCATAACGCCTACGGTAAAGTAAGCGGAGAAGAAATAGTTATTGACAGCTTGGCCGCCCTGCTGGCGAAGCGAGGGATGACTGTCCTGCGGTTCAGCCGGTTTAGCGCGGAAATTGAAGATAAAAGGCTGGGGAAAATCACTTCCTTTTTTTCCGGCATCCACAACCCTTTTTCAAGAAGAGCGTTTGACCAGTTTCTGAGGGAGACGCATCCGGACATCGTCCACATCCATAACTTGTATCCCCTGATTTCTCCTTCCATCCTGTTGGAGTGCACGGCACAGGGTATTCCTGTTGTTATGACAGTTCACAACTTCCGGTTGGCCTGTCCGAATGGCCTGTTGCTGAGTCATGGCGAGGTGTGCCATCGGTGCCTAGGCGGGCGGGAATATTGGTGTGTTCTGCGCAATTGTGAAAATGATATTTTTAAAAGCACGGGCTACGCGCTCAGAACTGCAGTTGCCCGTATTCTGCGCCGATATTATGACCATGTAAATCATTTTCTATGTCTAAGTACGTTTCAAAGAGATTTGCTCATTAAGGAAGGTCTTCCTGCCAATCGCGTGACGATTTTGGCTAATCCCATGTCATTGGCGAGCGAAACAATTAGCAATAAGGGAAAAAATGGTTATGTCGCTTATGTCGGACGTATCACTCCGGAAAAAGATGTTCCGACTCTTATCGAGGCCGCACGCCGGCTTAGTGATTTGCAATTTAAGTTTGCCGGTGATTATCATCGTCTGCCGGACGTTATAAAACAAAAACCAGATAACTGTGAGTTTTTAGGGCAACTGAAGACTGAAGATATTGTTCAATTCTATCATAATGCCCGAATGGTTGTTTTTGCCACGCGCTGTTATGAGGGATTTCCTACGGTTCTTTTGGAGGCGATGTCTTACGGTTTGCCGGTTGTTTGCTCACGCATCGGTGGTTTGCCGGAGATTGTCGATAATGGGATAACTGGACTGTTGTATGAACCAGGTAACGCTGATGAATTGGCTGATCGTATATGGACGCTTTGGCAGAATCCCGCACTGTGTCAAAAGCTTGGTGAGGCGGGAAAGCGGAAGGTGCTGGAAGACTACTCAGCGGAGCGCTTACTGAATCGCCTGCTGGGGATTTATGAAAAAGTCATTACTGAAGTCGGAGGACAGAGGTGAGAATGAACCTATTATGAATAACACTTCTTTTCTTAGATTTATTGCCATCATATTGATTACTAATTCACATCTTCATAGTTTGTATCCCGTTCCTGAACTTGCCACAGGTGGCGCTATCGGTAATGCACTCTTTTTCATGTTATCTGGTTATGGGATTTTTCTCAGTTATAATCATCAGCGTAGAACTTTTCTGCCTTGGTATAAACGGCGAATAGTCAGGATTTATCCCTCTATCATACTGGCGACACTTTTTCTGATTATTATTCCCCAGACAGTTTGGCATCAATGGAATGTATTAGACTACATCCGGATGCTTGTCTGGCCAACAAATTATTGGTTTATTTCCGCGCTGATGATTTTCTATGTAATTTTCTTTCTTATTTTAAAAATGAAAAATTATAAATATTTTCTAACAAGTATTTTTATCCTTATAATTCCTTATTTGTTTTTTTACATAACAAAGGTTGACCTTTCTCGATATTCAATTGAAGGACCGGGCTATTTTAAATGGATATTCTATCTTCAAACCATGTTTTTTGGCGGCTATATGGCAGGCAGGGCGAAGTTTGCTAAAACTAGTTTTAGCAAAGATGGCTTAGCCCTTATTTTTGTTATCGGGCTTTATTATGGCATCTTAATTCTGATGAGCAGAGGTTGCGGCTGGCAATTTCAAGCAGTGACACATTTACTAATGTTCCCAATATTGTTTTTGTTTCTTAAAGTTTCTGAATCAGGTGTAATAATGTCTCTTATGACTACGAAATATGCCGGTGCGGCTATATCTCTGATGGCCGCACTGACTCTTGAGATTTATCTGCTTCATGGCGCTGTGTATAGTCATCCAATTATACAGAACCTTCTATTTCCATTAAATATCGTAATCTTTTGGCTAGTCGTTATTTTTTTATCATTCGTACTGAATCGCATATCCCGTTTTATAACCCGGAGATTAATTAATGCAGACTGAGGATATACTTGGCTATTCAATTGTGGCTGCTTCACCTGATGTGTGCATAGCTGAACTCTTCTTTTGCATAATTAAAAAGGAAACGAAATCGGAAGCAGAAATTCCCTTCTGGCTTGCCTGCTTTAATCCACACTCTTACGCGATAACGCTGAAGGATGAAATGTTTTCCCGTGCGTTGAAATCCGCTGACTGGTTGGTGCCGGATGGTGCGGGCGTGGTGCTGGCATCGCGCCTTTTAGGCGGCGCAATACAGGACAGGGTTACAGGCTCGGATGTGTTTGCCGATTTGCACAAGCGGTTAAATGCCGCCGGCGGTATGAGTGTTTTCTTTCTTGGCGCAACAGAAGAAACTCTGGCGCTAATCAGACAAAGAATGGCGCGTGATTATCCAAATATCAAGGTTGCCGGGACATATACGCCTCCGTTCAAGGAGGTCTATTCTTCCGCTGAACTTGATGAGATGATTAAAGCTGTTAATACTGCAGCTCCTGATGTTTTGTGGGTGGGGATGTCCGCGCCCAAGCAGGAAAAATGGATTTATTTAAATAAGGATAAACTGAATGTGAAATTTATCGGCGCGGTCGGTGCGGTTTTTGATTTTTACTCGGGGAATATCAGACGCGACAAAGATTCATGGTTTGTTAATCACCATTTGGAATGGCTGCCAAGGCTTATTCAGGAACCCCGAAGGCTTTGGCAAAGGATGTTTGTGTCTGCACCTGTGTTTGTTTGGCATGTAGTCAAGCAAAGATTTAAGTTTTAGGAAATAATCGTTTTAAGTGTTATAATTATAAATATTATTTAGAGACGATTTTGTATGTTATGTAAAACGTAACAGTCAACGCTTCAAACCTTCCATGTTTTAGGAACATAATAGTATGATTACTAGTTTCTCTACTTTCATCCTTGCGCTTGTCCTTTCGCTCGTGCTTACGCCCGCGGCACGATGGCTGGGAAATCGTTTTGGCGCTGTTGATGAACCTACGGCACGTAATGTTCATATAAAGCCAATAGCCCGCAGCGGCGGGCTGGCTATATTGTTTTCGTTTGTTCTGGCGTTAATTGCGTCGTCCTTAAGCCCTACTGCCGGGCCCTCTTATCATATGTTTATTCGTTCACAAATGTCTTTCTCTTTATTGGGTGGACTTGTGATTTTCTGCGTTGGATTTTTTGATGATTTCCACCGGCTCAGACCAGGAATCAAGTTTCTCGGCCAGATATTAGCCGCATCGCTGGCCTATTACGGCGGATTGCAGATAGAGGTTATCGCGTTCGGCGCGACTGCTATCCATTTAGGCATTCTCAGTTATTTTATTACTGTCTTCTGGTTTCTCCTGCTGATTAACGCGATTAATCTAATTGACGGTCTGGATGGCCTGGCCGCCGGTGTCGCTTTTTTCGCGTGTTTTGTTATGGCTATCCTGGCAACTTTTTCGCAACCTGATTATATGATCGCAATAGAATTTGCCGCCATAGCCGGCACGCTTCTGGGATTCCTCCGCTATAATTTCAATCCGGCAAGTATATTTATGGGTGATGGCGGAAGCTATTTTGTCGGCTATATAATTGCCGCTTTATCTGTGCTGGGTTCGATCAAGAGCCAGTTGGGCACGGCGCTGCTTATTCCCCTGTTGGCGCTTGGGGTGCCGATTTTCGATACGCTTCTCTCGCCGATTCGCCGCTGGGTAATCGGGCGCAGGATGTTCCGTCCCGATAAAGGACATATTCATCATCATTTGCTGGAGAAAGGGATTTCTTCACGGCAAGCGGTTCTGATTATTTACGGCATTTCTTTTGTGTTATGCGTCGCCGGAATTATTCTGACCCATCTTCGCAACACACTGGCAGGCCTGCTTCTAATTGTTCTGATGGTAATGTTGTTTATCTTCATCCGAAAATCGGGTTATCTGGAGTACCTGGCTATAGACAAGTTCTACGGCTGGTTAAGAGATTTATCGTACGAGGCTGGTTTCACCCATAGCAGGCGAAGTTTTTTGAACATCCAGATAGAAATCGAGCGCGCGCAGAATATGGAAGCAATCTGGGAGAATATAGGCCATGCTATGAAGATAATGCATTTCGACAGAGGAGAGATGTACTTCTACTGCGAGGATGAAGCTCAGGCAGAGTCTGTTTATTTCGGAAAGCCCGCCGAGGGAATGGCCAAGCGTTGCGAGCCGACGGGGGAAATCATCAACGGAAATGATGTTGGGACGAAAGGTGAGGATATCTATCGGAAGTTTTCCCGTTTATGGACGCGCGACGAGAACCGGAGGTGGGAAAATGTTTCGGATAAAGGGATCTTTCGTATCGAGATTCCGCTGGTCGCTGGAACTTTAAACTTGGGCAGGCTTGTTATGATGAAAGATCTGACTCTGAATCCCATGGATCCCTATACTCTGCGACGGGTGGAATATCTGCGCCGCTCCATAACAGAGGCGTTGAAGACAGTTTTAAATATTAAGTGCTAGGTGTTTGATGTTACATAAAACTCTTTGTCCATCGCTATCTCCACAATGTTACATCCATGCGTATACCCGAAATGTATATTTGTAAAAGGTTTTGGATAAATTAGATCAAAAATAAATAAACGTAATGATTTAAAACTGTTAAACCATTAGTTCGATAGAGCTCAGCTTATAGATCTTCTACTTGTTTTTTAATCTTAATTCTTTTTTCCTTAATCATAGCCGCTTTATTGCCCTCCAGCCATGTCTTCCATGCTTCTTCTCTTTTGATGGAAATCAACATCTTTTTATACGTGTCTTTTTTTGCTTCAAAATCTTTTTCATCCAGCTTACTCACTTCCGTGAGCTTTAATATTACATAGGCGTTATTGATTAAAATCGGTTTTTCCGCATAGGGTTTGTTGGTAGAGAGCTGAAGAAGAACTTCGCTCGCATCCTTGCTAGATCCCAGCTTGGGAATAGTGTCCCCCGGCTGGAACAAGCCTGTTTCGTTAACTTTCAAACCGTATTTACCGGCAATTTTATCGAGAGTGTCTCCTGATTTTATACTCTCTAACATCGACTGCGCTTCTTTTTCGGCAAGGATCTGCTTTTCGCTTTCTATAAAGCGGCGTCTGACTTCATTTTCTATAGTGTCCAGTTTCGGCAGGTAAGCGGGTTTTTTATCGATAACTTTCAAAAGATAATAGCCATTTTCGGTAGCAAGGACTTTACTGATCTCGTCTTTCTGCAATTCCAAAAGTATAGCGGTAAAGTTTTTAATAGATGTAAATTCCTGCGGCGGTTTATTAATCGGGAAAAATTCCACATCATGAATTTTTAGATTATTTTTATTGCCATAAGCTTCAAATTTATCTTCTTGATAAATAATGTCATGAGCCTTTTTCGCTTCTACGTAAGCGTTTTGCAGCCCCCTTGTTTTCTTTAATTCTTTAATTATGGCACCCTTAGCATCGTCCAAAGATAATTGTTTGCCGTCTTTAGTCTTATATTTATCTTTGTAGCTGCTGTAATAGCCACTAATATCGGAATCACTGATATCCGAGGGGAAAGAATCGCCCGCAAAATATATATATTTAATTTTTGTCTGTTCAGCGACACTAAATAAATTACTGTTACGCTTCAGATAGTCTTCCAATTCGGTCTTGGTGGGGGTAATTTCCTTTTTGATATCGTTACCGGAAATTTGCAAAAAATTAACGTTAATGTTTTGGTTCTTTAAAGCGTATAAATCGTAGATTTCCTGATTGGAAATTTTAATGCCTTCAAGCACAATCGTTCCAATTCGATTGGCAATCAGCTCGGCTTTTTGGAGAGCTTCGAAATCTTCGGCGGAGAGTTTATTATAGCTAAGAATTTGCTGGTATTTGCGATTATCAAATACACCGTTTGTTTGCAATGCCGGAACCGACATGAGCATATTTCTTAATTCCTCATCGGAAACTTCAATCTTTAAATCCGCAGCTTTGGCAATTATAATCTGCCGGTTCAGCACATCATTATACGCTTGTCGTTTGAGATCCATTTTCTTGAGTATTTCGGGCGTAAGCTTATTGCCTAAGCGAAGTTGGACTCTGTCCAACAATTTTTCATATTCGTTGTGAAATTCGGCTTCGCTGATTATTCTTCTATCAACTATGGCAATTGCATTTGCGGTGCGACTGCCTCTGCTGGAACCGAAGTAAAGAACAAAGACAACAATGATGATACCTATAATTGCAATCATGAACCAGCCACGTGCGTGTTTACGAAAAAACCTCAGCATAAAGTCACCTCGAAAGAATAATGAATTTGTCTAACAATAAATGAAACTTTTGCTTTATTATTATAGTCATTTGTAAAATGCAAACATAATTTAAAAAGGCATTGATTAGGATAATGAAATACGGTATAGAAAAAAACTCGGGGAGAGAGAGTCATTATCTTAATTTGTGAAAAAACGGGAGGATAGATGCTATTTGATTATATTTTAGGAAAATTTTCCAACGATCTTGCCATTGATCTTGGTACTGCCAATACCATTGTTTATGTAAAAGGGAAAGGGATAGTTTTAAATGAGCCATCTGTTGTAGCCGTATACCAAGATTCAAGAGGAATGAAAACGGTGCGTGCCGTAGGCAATGAAGCTAAAAACATGCTGGGGCGTACTCCGGGTAATATTGTCGCCATCAGGCCAATGCGCGACGGTGTTATTGCCGATTTCGATATAACTGAAAAAATGCTGAAGCATTTCATTTTAGCTGTTCATAACCGCAAGTCTTTGGTGCGGCCGCGAATCATTATTGCCGTGCCGTCGGGGATAACTCAGGTGGAGAGACGCGCTGTGAGTGAGGCAGCGAGATCGGCTGGCGCCCAGGAAGAAGGAGTTTACCTGATTGAAGAACCGATGGCCGCAGCTATCGGTGCCGGCTTGCCTGTTTCCGAGCCGACAAGCTCAATGGTAGTGGATATTGGCGGCGGGACGACGGAAGTTGCCGTTATTTCCCTTGGCGGGATTGTGTATTCGAAATCGGTGAGAGTTGCCGGTGACAAGATAGATGAAGCGATTGTGCAGTATATGAAACGGAAGCACAACTTGCTTATCGGAGAAAGAACAGCGGAAATCATCAAAATAGAGATTGGTTGCGCCTATCCTTTTGAAGAAATTAAAATTGGTTACATAAAGGGACGCGATTTGATTTCGGGAATTCCCAAAATCACAGAAACTAATTCGGAAGAAATCAGGGAGGCTATCAACGAACAGATCACCTTTATTCTTGATGCAATTAAAGACACTTTGGAAAATTCTCCACCGGAACTTGCCGGTGATATCGTTGATCGTGGCATCGTTCTTACAGGCGGTGGAGCCCTGCTGCAAAACATTGATATTCTTATCAGGGAAGAAACAGGATTGCCTATAACTATTACTGATGATCCTCTCTCTGCTGTAGCCAGAGGCGCAGGCATGGCGCTAGATCAACTCAATGTGCTCAAAGATATTGCTCTTCAAATATAAAAAATGTCCGAGGCATAATACAATCTATTCTAGCAGATAGCGTTCGACGTAGCGTTATAATTTTTCCCCTATCAGGTAAAAAATGTTTTTATTAAGGAAATACAAAACAGCTATCTTCATTGTTACTCTTCTTGTCCTTGCACTGATTATGTTTTCCTATAATTTAAAATATGGGGCTGATGGAAGTTTCTTAAGAAAAATTGTATTAGAAACGATTGCGCCTGCGCAAAAAGTTTTGAGCACTTCCGTTAAAAGTGTAAACGATGCCTGGCTGCGCTATGTTCTTCTGGTCGGTATTGAAGAAGACAATAAAAATTTAAAAAATAAGATTAATGAATTAAAAGCAGCTCTGATTTTATATCAAGATGGTTATCTGGAAGCACAAAGGCTAAGAAAGCTTCTAGACCTTAGAGATGATTATAATTACCATTTCATTTCCGCGCGCGTTATCGATAGAGAGCAGGCTGCGCTTTCTAAAACGATATTGATCAACAAAGGCGCAACTCATGGTCTTAAAACAGGCATGCCGGTAATTGCGCCTCCGGGATTAATCGGCAGACTGGTCGATGTCTCCTGGCATGTTTCCAAAGTATTATTATTTATCGATGAGAACAGTAACGTTGGCGCTATTGTGCAGAGGACAAGGACGCAGGGGGTTATCAGTGGAGCAGGTCCCCGCGGGCTCATATTGAAATATATTTCTAAAACTCAGGACGTTAAAGAAGGAGACGTTATTGTTTCTTCCGGCATGGGCGGTGTATTTCCCAAGGGTTTGCTGATTGGTCAAGTCAGTCATGTTGACCGGCAAGATGCCAGTCTTTTTTTGAAAATTAATGTTGCTCCGTTCGTTGATTTTTCTAAATTGGAGGAAATATTAATTTTAGTTTCCGAGGAAAATAAAATTAAATAACGATGCTTTATTATTTATTACTGCCATTTTTATCAATATTATTAGTAATGCTGCAATCAACTATTACCGATATAATTTTTTCCGGCCGGTTGGTGTTCGAACTATCGTTAATTGTTGTTATTTATGCCGGATTTCGTCTTGATTTAATTAGAGGATCAATACTGGCATTTATTCTCGGATTTGTATTTGATTGTGTCTCCGGTTCGGTACTGGGAGTATTCACTTTTATTTATGTTGTCATTTTTTTATGTTCATTTTTTGCTTCCGGCCGGCTGGCTACCGAAAAAATATATATTATTGCCTTGTTTAGTTTCTTTTGCGCTTTTCTGAAAGAGCTTATGGTGATTTTATTTTATTATTCAGCTTTTAAATTTGATGTATTAATAAATATGTATTTTGTTTCTTTGCCACAGGCTTTAATTGTCGGCCTGTTTGCTCCCGTATTTTTTTACCTGATGCGTCGGGTAGAGGTATCTTTATATGAGAAAGCAGTATAGCCTGCTAAACGGACAGGAACCGGCCGAAATTCGGCAGAAAATAAAAATCGTCATCGCTTTATTATTGATCGCCATTTCCATTCTATTTGTTAGATTGGGTTATTTACAAATCATCAAGGGAGCCGAATTTAGGCAAAAATCGGAAAATAACTCTGTTCGTTTTCGGAAAATCAAGCCTTTGCGCGGCCTGATCATGGACAGAAACGGTGTGGTGTTAGTGGATAACAGGCCTTCATTTGATGTGATTTACATACCCAGCAAAGTTAAGGGTAGCGAATTATCGGTGGAGAAACTTAAAGACCTCTATAAAAGTAAATCTCTGGAGTTTTCTTATGATCAGTCTATTTCTAAAACCGCGAAACCATATTCACCGATCAAATTAGAGAAGAATGTGAGCATGGAAAAAGTTGCTCTCGTCGAAACCAATGCGCTGAATTTGCCGGGCATATATATTGATGTTTCACCGGTTCGTTTGTATCTGGATGGAGAAGTGCTGGCTTCGGTTATCGGGTACACGGGAGAAATCAGTCAAGAGGACCTGGAAAAGAATAATGACGAATACGCCTACGGTGATATTCTAGGAAAGCATGGTTTGGAAAAGTTTTTCGACGCCTACATTCGCGGACGTCGCGGAGCGGAACTGGTTGAGGTAAATGTTTATGGAAAAGAAATTAAAAATTTAGGACGTAATGATCCTGTTTCCGGTTACAATCTCGTTTTGACCATAGACGCTGACTTACAGAAAGCCGTGGGGGAGGCCTTTGAAGGCAGAGCCGGAGCGGCCGTTGTTTTGGATACACGCGATGGCTCGGTGCTGGCCATGTTCAGTTCGCCTTCTTTTGATCCTAACTTGTTTAACAGCGGAATTTCTTATGATCAATGGGACAAGCTGCAAAACAATCCATTGTCTCCTTTATCCAACAAGGCAATTTCCGGGCAATATCCTCCCGGTTCAACTTACAAGCTAATCGTTGCCGCTGCTGCATTGGAAGAGGGCATCATTACTCCCGATACTAAAGTATTTTGCAAGGGGTCCTTTACCCTCGGCAACAGAACTTATCGTTGTTGGAATAAACATGGTCACGGTTGGGTTAATCTTCATCAAGCCATTGTTGAGTCATGTGATGTTTATTTTTATACAGTGGGGAAAATGTTGGGAGTGGACAAGATAGCTGAGTATGCAAAACGTTTCGGTCTGGGAGAGGCTTCCGGCATTGATTTACCTGGTGAAAAAAGCGGATTGATACCAACAAAAGAATGGAAATTAAAGAGGAGAAAAAGCGCCTGGCAGATGGGGGAGACGATATCCATATCGATCGGGCAGGGATTTAATTTGACAACCCCTCTGCAATTAGCTAACGCCTTCAGTACTTTCGCCAATGGCGGTACTTTATGGCGGCCGCGTTTAGTAAAATACATCGAGTCAACCGACGGGAAAATATATAAAGAATTTCTACCGGAAAAAAGGGGAGAATTAAAATTAAGTCCCAAAACAGTTGAGATTTTAAACAGTGCTTTATGGGGTGTGGTTAATGAACCCGGCGGCACCGGTCACGCCGCCAGAATGTTAAATGTCGATGTCTGCGGCAAGACGGGAACTTCACAGGTGCTTGGATTGCCTGAAGATGAAAAAGCGCGCCGCATGAAAAAAATAGGCGCTTTTTACAAAGATCATGCTTTGTTTGTTTGTTATGCACCGCTGAAAAATCCGGAGATAGCTGTTGCGGTGATTTTAGAGAATGCCGGCGGTGGAGGGGCGGTTGCCGCTCCAGTCGCCCGTAAGATATTGACTGCGTATTTTGCAGGAAAGAAAAAAAATAAACAGCCGCAAATTATGGCGCAAAACTGGCCGGCAAACAAAATAAACCGTTAACTTTAATGACACTCGCTGATAATGAGACCCAAGCTTCAGAAACAAAGTGCACTGAAGCTTGCTGGACGAATTATATCAGGCGCGTAGCGTCGTGGTGAAATGAGTGTAACGATATTTTGAAGCGCAAATGGAATTATCCTGTATGCAAAGAATACAGTGATATCCAATAGCCAAAGGCTATTGGGAATTATCCCGAGATGCTGAGTGTGATAAAATTCTTGGCGTAGGGTTGAATTAATTGCTTAAGGAAGTCTCATGATTTTTTTAAAATTTGATCGTCGCATTTTTCAGCATTTTGACTGGACACTTCTGGCGCTCGTGCTTTCTGTTTGTGCAATCGGCATTTTAAATATCTATTCCACGGGGTTTAGTGCCAGCGAAGGACAATTTCCTCTTTACCTGAAGCAAATTCAGTGGATTGCCTTGGGATTAATTTTCATGATGATTATTTTTTTCATCGATTACCGCGTGATTATTCAGGGCGCTTATATAATTTACGGGATTTCCATTGCGCTTTTAATAGTAGTATGTCTTTTTGGTTATGCGGCACATGGCTCACAGCGGTGGCTCGGCGGCGGTGGCTTTGCCCTGCAGCCTTCGGAATTAATGAAGCTGGTGATAATAATTACCCTGGCGCGTTATTTTAATGATCATAAAGCCAATGAACCTTACAAATTAAAAGAGCTCTTGATGCCTATTTTAATCGTTATCGTGCCTTTTTTGCTGATTTTAAAGCAGCCGGATTTAGGCACAGCCCTGATCTTAATTATTATTTTCATTTCCATAGTTTTATTTATTGGAGTGAATTGGAAATCTTTTATGATTGCTTTGTCCGGTGGTTTGATATTAATTCCCATTGGCTGGCATTTCTTGAAAGATTATCAAAAAGACAGATTAATTACATTTCTTAATCCCGAAAACGATCCATTAGGCGCCGGTTATCATATCATCCAATCCATGATTGCTATCGGTTCCGGAGAAATTTTCGGCAAGGGCTTCTTAAGTGGTTCTCAAACCCAGTTGAAATTTTTACCTGAGCAGCAAACCGATTTTGTCTTTTCCGTTTTTGCTGAGGAATGGGGCTTTATTGGCGGGCTGATTTTGATCATCATTTTTATGGCCATTATCTTTTGGGGATTAAAAATTGCCTTGCAAGCCAGAGATTTATTAGGCACAATCATAGCATTCGGAATAACAGCTCTTATTTCGTGGGAAGTTTTTATCAATATAGGAATGGTTATAGGAATATTGCCGGTTGTCGGCATTCCGCTTCCTTTTTTAAGTTACGGCGGGTCAGCGATGCTTTCTTTAATGGCGGCGATAGGATTATTAATGAATGTTAGTGCGCGCAAATTTATTTTGCAGCGCTAGTAAGTGGAGTCACCTACGGGAGGAGCCGGAGGCTTCCTATAATAATGAGACCCAAGCTTCAGGAACAAAGTACATAACCTAATAACCTGAAGGTCACACGAGGTCATCTGCGACTGAAGCTTGCAGGTCGAATCAATGACATTAGCTGAAAATGAGTGAAACGAAATTTAAAGCATAAAGGGAATTGATCCCGCGAAGTAGAGGATAATGCGACCTCCCGCGGGTTACACTGCATTCCTCCCTCGGCTGAAGCCGCGGGATTAATATCCGGTAAGTATAAGACCATGGAAAGCGTTGCCATAAAGAGGTAAATTGATCAAAATAACTTTATATGAAAAACCATAAGGGGGATGCTGTGTGGGAGAAAAAGAAAGAAAGCGAAGAGATTAAAGCTTTTTTAGGCCAGGGTGCAGAGTTTATTGGTAAACTTATTTTTAACGGATCTGTTCGCATCGATGGCAATTTTCAAGGAGAAATTTATGGACAAGGATCATTGGTCGTTGGCCAAGGCGCACTGGTTAAAGCTGACATTGCGGTTAAAAGTGTTTATATAAGTGGTGATGTGCAGGGCAACATTGAAGTAAAAGAAAAAATTAATATTCATCCCACAGGAAAATTTTTGGGTGATGTTCACACACCGGTGTTTATCATGGAAGAAGGAGCTTTTTTTGATGGCAGATCCCATATGGCTGAGGTGGCGGAAAAGAAAAATGATGTTCATCAAGCAGATTGATCGGGAGCTAAACCTGCAAGCCAAACCTTATGAGAAGTCATTCAATTAAGGCCGCACTAATTGCTTTTAACATTTTATTATTATTGCAAAAAATGCGGTAATTAAAAAAAGTTAGACTGCTGGTCAGAAAATACTTGACAAGCAAATAATGTTATGATTAGTAACCCGCAGTTTTGAGTATCAAGAGTAAGGTTTTCTATCCTTTTAATATATTCAAAACACCATTGAATAAAAAACTTCATGCATTTGAGGTTATGCATATTGATAAAAACTGCCAAGTAAACAAATGTTTTGCCCGTGGGTTTTTATAAAAAATGCAAGAGATAGAACAGAGGTAAACAATGGTTACAGTCATCCCTGATTATACCCTTCTGATCCAAATGGGTTTATTCCTAAGTTTAATTCTTGTGCTTAATATTCTGCTTTATAAACCAATTCTATCCATAATTGAAAGACGCAAAAAACAACTTGAAGAGTCGGAAAACGAAATTAAGCTCTTTAATGAATCGGTAGAAAAAAGAGTTGCTGAGTATGAGGAAAAATTAAGACAAGCAAAGATTAAAGGATCGGAAATAAAAAAAGAAATAATTCAAGAAGGCGTAAATCAAGCTAAAAATATTGTTGATGTTGTTCGCAATGAAATACCTGTCATTGTACGGGAAGCTCAGCAAAAAATGGATAAGGAAGTTGAAAAGGCCAAGCTAATTTTGGATAGCCATTCTAAAAAATTATCTTTGGAGATTGCCCAGAAAGTATTGGGGAGGCCGGTACAATGAAAAAAAAGATTTTTTTCCTTACGCTGTTCATTTTTCTAATTTCAATCAGCATTGCTTTTGCTGCCGCTGAAGGTGAGGGCGGTCACGATTCCAAAGAGTGGATTGATTTGGGCAAGAAGACTTTTGATTTTATTGTCTTGGTTGGTTTGCTTTATTGGCTTTTAGCCGCCCAGATAAAAGAATTTTTTTCCGGGCGTCGTATTGAGATTAAGAAAACTATTGCAGAATCGGCAGCGAAAAAGGTGGAAGCCGAAAAAAAATACCGCGAGTATTCAGAGAAGATCGATAAAGCCTCTGTGGAAATTGACGGTATTTGTGAGATGATTAAGGCTCAGGGTATTACCGAAAAACAAAAGATTATTGAAGATGCTGAAAAAGCCGCTAAAAAGATGAAAGAGGATGCCCGAACGCGCATTGAACAGGAGTTGAAGGGGGCGTCAGACCAGCTGAAGGCGCAGGCAGTTCAATTATCGGTGCAAATCGCTGAAGAAATTCTTAAGCGAAGCATTACGGTACAGGATCACGAGGCAATGGTTAAAGAATATATGGATAAGGTGGTAATAAAACATTGATCAGCAATATTTCCAAGCGTTATGCGCGAGCGTTTTTTGAAATTGCAACTGAGGAAAAACAGCTAGAGCGCTATTACAACGAACTCAATCAGTTTGCATCGATTATTGCCCAGAACAAAGCTTTAAGCGATTTTTTGGCTAATCCGGTCTTTGAGCAGGGCAGCAAAAAAGGTGTTGTAAAAAGTATAATTGACAAATTGAAGCTATCCCCTATGACAATAAGTTTTTTAAATCTGCTGGTGGATAAAAAAAGAATTGATATTTTGTATGATATAGTTATTTGCTATCGTCAATTAATGGATGAAGTACTTAAAAAAATGAGGGTAAATTTAAAAACAGCATTTCCTCTTTCCAGTAATATGCAGGATTATATCAAATCCAGTCTGGAGAAGTTAACCGGCCGGAAAGTTGAAGTATTTATAGAAAATGATCCCAGTCTATTGGGTGGCATAGTTCTTGGGGTTGGCGATACACTTTACGATGGCAGCATCAAAAATCAATTGAACAATATGAGGAATCTCTTAGGGGAGGCTAGATAGGGCATGGAAACAATTAAAGCGGAAGAAATTAGTCAAATTATTTCTGAGCAAATAAAAAGCTATGAAAAAAAGCTGGATATAAGCGAAACAGGGACTGTCTTATCCGTTGGCGATGGTATTGCCAGAGTATACGGTGTGCAGAATGCAATGGCGATGGAACTTCTGGAATTCCCCGGCGGCATTTTGGGCATGGTTCTCAATCTAGAAACAGACAATGTCGGTGTTGCGGTTTTGGGTGAAGTTACTCACATCAAAGAAGGCGATATCGTAAAGAGAACCGGCAAGATCGCGCAAGTGCCGGTGGGCGAAGGATTGCTGGGACGTGTAATTGATGCGACTGGTGCGCCGCTTGACGGCAAGGGACCGATTGAAACCAATGAATACCGCCGAATTGAAATGGTTGCTCCCGGTGTTATTCAACGCCAACCAGTCAATCAACCCATGTATACAGGATTGAAGGCTATTGATGCCATGACACCAATTGGCCGCGGACAGCGCGAACTTATTATAGGCGACCGCCAAATTGGCAAAACGGCAATTTGCGTCGACGCAATTATTAGGCAGAAAGATACCGGTATTAAATGTATTTACGTTGCTATCGGACAGAAAAAATCTACCGTGGCGCAGGTTGTGGAAAATCTGAAAAAGCATGATGCCATGTCCTACACTTGTGTAGTGGCCGGTTGTGCCAGTGACCCGGCAACATTGCAGTATGTTGCCGCTTATGCCGGTTGCTCCATCGGTGAGTATTTCCGTGACAAAGGTGAGGATGCATTAATTATTTACGACGATTTGTCCAAGCAGGCTGTAGCTTACCGTCAGATTTCGCTGTTGTTGCGCCGTCCTCCAGGACGTGAAGCGTATCCCGGCGATATTTTTTATAACCATTCCCGTTTGTTGGAGCGAGCCTGTCGTGTAAGCAAAGAACTGGGTAGTGGATCACTGACAGCTCTGCCTGTTATTGAAACTCAAGCCGGTGACGTTTCCGCTTACATTCCGACTAACGTTATTTCCATTACTGATGGACAGGTTTATCTGGAACCAAGTTCATTCTTCTCCGGTATTCGTCCGGCAATCAACGTTGGTTTGTCGGTATCCCGAGTCGGTGGTGCGGCGCAGGTTAAGGCCATGAAGCAAGTCGCCGGAACTTTAAAACTTGATCTGGCCCAATACCGCGAATTAGCGGCTTTCGCTCAGTTCGGCAGCGATCTTGATAAATCAACGCAGGCGCAATTGGATCGTGGCGTGCGATTAGTGGAATTACTCAAGCAGCCTCAGTTTATGCCTATGTCTCTTTCTCAGGAAGTTGTAATCCTTTTTGCCGGTACCAGAGGCTTTATCGATAAATATGAAATTGAAAAAGTCCGTGTCTATGAGCAGCAGTTGCTGAGTTTTGTGGGAAGCAAGCATCCGGATATAATGAAGGAAATTGAAGATAAGAAAATTATATCGCCGGAACTGGAAAAGAAAATGAAGGATATGCTGACAGAATTTGATTCTGTTTTTGTTGCAGAATAATTTAAACATAAATCCGTTGAGGAGAATTTTGTAGTGGCCTCGCTTAAAGATATAAAAAGAAAAGTAAGTGCCGTTCAAAAAACGAAGCAGATTACACGCGCTATGAATATGGTAGCTGCGTCGAAGTTTAAGTCCTCTCAAGTAAAGATGGAGAATTTTCGTCCCTATGCGGGGAAATTTATGGATGTGCTCAACAGCCTAGCCTTGCGCGTGGAGAGCATGTCGCATCCTCTTCTTGCCGTGCGTGATCCCAGGAAAATCCGTGTTATTTGCATGACTTCCGATCGCGGTCTTTGCGGTGGTTTTAATACGAACCTAATCAAAGCGACTGAAAGATTTCTAAAAGATAAAGTAAATGACGGAAAGGAAGTCTCTCTTGTCTCAGTCGGCCGCAAGGGAAGAGATTTTTTCCGTAAAAAAGCTAATATTCTGGCGCAAAAGGTGGATGTTTTAAGCAATTTCGATATGACTTTGGCTGTATCCATTGCGGATGAAGTGATCACGCCGTTTATTAAAGAAGAATATGATGAACTTTATCTCATTTATAATCAGTTTGTGAATGTATCAGTTCAGAAACCAACTGTTGTAAGATTATTTCCCTTACCCTCTATCGGACAGGAAACTGATGTTGATCCGGACAGATTCCTTGATTATGCTTACGAGCCGTCGGAAGAAGCTTTATTGCAAAAACTTCTGCCGATGTATGTGCATGTTCTGGTTTACCGTGCTCTGCTGGAAACGTCAGCTGGTGAAAACGGAGCGCGCATGGCCGCAATGGATAATGCAACCAAAAATTGTGAAGATTTAATTCAGTCATTGACCTTAAAAATGAATAAAGCAAGACAAGCAGCGATTACGGCAGAGTTGATGGATATCGTTGGTGGTACCGAAGCTCTGGCGAAGGGATAAATATTTTTGCAGCAAGTTGCTGCAGATCAAATTTAGTAATACGACTATTTGTAAGGAGATAGTTATGAATATAGGAAAAATTGTTCAAGTTATCGGACCGGTTGTTGACGTGGCTTTCGAAGAGGGGAATCTGCCCAGTATTTTAAATGCAATCACCATTACCAATCCCACCATCAATGATCAGGAAGATAATTTGATCGTTGAAGTCGCGCTGCATCTTGGGGACAACGTTGTCCGCTGCATTGCTATGGATATCACCGACGGTCTTGTTCGCGGAATGAACGCGAAAGATACCGGTAATCCTATCATGGTGCCGGTTGGAAAAGAATGTCTCGGCAGAATCTTAAACGTTGTCGGTCGTCCTGTGGATGGACTCGGACCGGTTAATGCTCAGACTCATATGCCTATTCATCGTCTATCACCGACATTCCTGGAGCAGGATACATCTGTTCACGTTCTGGAAACAGGCGTTAAGGTTATCGATCTGCTTGTTCCCTTCCCCCGTGGTGGTAAGATGGGCATGTTCGGGGGCGCAGGCGTTGGCAAAACAGTTGTTATGATGGAAATGATTCACAATATTGCTCTGCATCATGGAGGTATTTCAGTTTTCGCGGGTGTTGGTGAACGAACCCGTGAAGGAAATGATCTTTATCTGGAGATGAAGGAATCAGGAGTTATCAAACAAGCGGCATTGATCTATGGCCAGATGACCGAGCCTCCCGGAGCCAGAGCGAGAGTCGCTTTAACTGGTTTGGCGGCAGCGGAATATTTCCGCGATGTCGAAGGTCAGGACGTGCTTTTATTTGTTGATAATATTTTCCGTTTCACGCAGGCCGGTTCGGAAGTTTCGGCTTTGCTTGGACGTATGCCATCCGCCGTCGGTTATCAACCGACCCTGGCGACGGATCTTGGTGAACTCCAGGAACGTATTACATCAACAACGAAAGGTTCGATTACAGCAGTTCAATGCGTTTACGTTCCCGCGGATGACTTGACTGACCCCGCGCCGGCAACCACGTTTGCGCATCTTGATGGAACCGTCGTTTTATCCCGTCCGATCGCGGAACTTGGTATTTATCCCGCGGTGGATCCGCTGGATTCAACATCGCGTATTCTTGATCCCAATGTTTTGGGTCAGGAGCATTATTCCGTTGCCCGGCAGGTACAGGTGACCCTGCAAAAATATAAAGACTTACAGGACATTATTGCCATTCTGGGTATGGATGAACTTTCTGAGGGCGACAAGCAGACCGTCAGCCGGGCACGAAAGATTCAAAGATTCCTGTCGCAACCCTTCTTCGTTGCTGCACAGTTTACAGGAACAGAAGGCAAATTTGTGTCCGTCGCGGATACAGTAAGAGGCTTCAAAGAAATATTGGAAGGAAAACACGATGATCTGCCTGAGCAGGCATTCTGGATGGTCGGCGGTATTGAAGAAGCTGTGGAAAAAGCCAAAAAGATTGCGCAATAAATCGTAGTTGGAGAAAGTAAATGTCGGATGAATTGATGCTGGAAATTGTAACGCCGGAAAAAATGACCTTTTCGGGCAAGGTGGAAGAAGTTACTATTCCGGGTACGGAAGGTGAATTCGGTGTATTGCGTGGTCATGAACCATTTTTAAGTTCCGTTGATGTTGGCGAGTTGAATTTCATTAAAGACACCAAAAAGACCTGCTATTCGGTCAATACCGGTTACGCGGAGATTACCGCTAATAAAGTTACGGTTTTAATTGAAACGGCAGAAAGATCTGATCATATTGATAAAGATAGGGCTCTAAAAGCAAAGGACAATGCGGAAGCCCGACTGGCGCAGATAGCCAAAGATGATGTCGAATACGAAAAAGTACGCGCTGCTTTGGCGCGGGCGATATTGCGTCTGAGCGTCGCTGAAAAAAAATGAAACCCAATACTTTTTAATGGATCTAATTATTGGATAGGGATTTCTTATAAAAATTTGTCCAGAAGAATTTAAATCTCGCGGCGGTTAAAGGTTTTTCTTTAACCGCCGTTTTTTTATTGAGGGAGTTAGCGATCCTGTTTAAAATAATTCTTGATGTTGACCAAGATTTATATATAACAATTTGTTAATTCTATTTAACGTATATTAGAAACCGTACGATTATTTTAAATTCATTTTAAAAGGGGGATAAATTAAGCATGAACAGAATAAGAGTTTTGACTCAGGTTTTTTTATATTTTCTCATGATGATGTTTCTAATGGTTGTTGTTGGTTGCAGCAGCAGCAGTGATAACAAACCACCTGCTACTACTGCTTACACTGTAACTTTCGACAGCCAGAGCGCAGATGTAGCAGCGAACCCAACAAGTATAGCGGTAACACCCCCTACAACCACAGTGGGTGTATTACCGTCAGTGCCAACTAAGGCTGGCTATACATTTGTCGGCTGGTTCACAAACACAGGCGGCGCCGGAACAGAGTTTACAGCCACCACACCAGTTACGGCAAGTATCACGGTATATGCCTTCTGGACCGCTAATACTAATCCTGTATATACGGTAACCTTTGATAGTCAAGGTGGAACTCCTGTAGGTCCACAACATGCTGTTTCTGGAGGCACAGTAACATTGCCGGCAGCGCCGACCAAGACAGGTTATCTCTTTAACAACTGGAACATAAAAGTAGACGGCACCGGAGCACAGTTTACAGCCAGCACAACAGTTACGGGAGATATTACGGTTTACGCCCAGTGGAGTAGTTATGACTACGTCGTAACATATAATAGTCAAGGAGGGACTTCTGTAACTTCACAAGATGTTATTTCGCCTGCGACCACAGTGGGTACATTACCGGCTGACCCGACCAAGACAAATTATAACTTTGCCGGCTGGAACACACAAGCAGACGGCTCGGGCACAGCGTTTACAGCCACCACAACCGTTACGGCAGATATTACGGTATATGCCCAGTGGACTCAAAGTACAGTATATACAGTAACATTTAATGCTGAAGGTGGATCTTCTGTGGCTCCACAACAAGTTGTTTCTGGAGGCACAGTGGGCACATTACCGACAACAACGAGGACAAGCTATACGTTTGGCGGCTGGTACACAGACACAAGCTATACAACAGCGTTTACAGCCAGCACAACAGTTACCGCAAGTATTACGGTATATGCGAAGTGGACAGCCGTTACAGGGTCATATACCGCAACCGCAACATATACCTGGAATTCAGGGACGACTACCCTAGTCATTATCTGGACAGGTTCAAACTTTATTTGTAACGGGCCGCCGAGTTCAGGCTCTGAAACTGAAACAGGTGTGACTATAACCACCACCACTATGACATGGCCGAATTCAAATGATGGACTGGGAATGACATGGACTCGTTCAAGCGCAGGAACAGCAAGCGATCCCTCCGGAACGTGGACGAGCAATGCCGACCAAGATGGGAATACATTTACGGTTGTAGTTGTGGCTACAAACTCTACCAGTGGCTCAATGACTGTGTCTGGCAATGTAACCGCTTGCGGCAGCCGCGATTACAATCCCGCTGTACAGACGAATTACCAACCTGGCAACGGTACTGGTACATATGCACTCGATCTGTGGTATGACGAGTACCCCAAGACAGCAAGCAGTGTCACTGTAATAGGTACCCCAGCAAACGCGGGGATACCGACTTCACTTGCCCTTACTTACGACACCACGAACGAAAGCTGGGGTAATTATGTACAACTAGGGGCTACATTACCTTCACCTACAGGGTTTCCCTGGACTTACACCTTCACTATAGATTCAACCACAAAAAATGTATCGGTTTCCTGCTTCATGACGACTCTTGTCACTAACCTCGCCCCGACAGGGACGATTGCAACACTGACTCCCACATTCAGTTGGACCGGAATCGGGGCTTCCGATGCGATATATTCCGTAGAAGTGTTTAACAGCGGCGGTAGCAACCAAATATGGAAAAAGAAGACGAAAGGTACCTCCGTTCTCTATGATGGCACTGCCCTTTCATCAGGGACTGCCTATTCTTTTAGAGTGGAGGTATATAGTTACAGCACCTGTAAAGATGGAGTTTCCGCTGTTAGCACAAATTTTACCACTCCCTGAGATCGAGAGAGTAAAGAGTTAAGATTTAAGAAGGCCCCGCCCCTTGCGGGGCCTTCTTTTTTAGTGAGCCCTTGCCCGCATTCATTCATATGCTTGTACTTGCCGGTGGCGGAATGACCTTGGAAAGAGAAATAATCTTGCACGATTTAAGATTCGAAAATATTTTCTATGACAAGTTTTTCTTCCAGCCGTTTATTGGCGTCATTTAATTTTTCCGGAGCGGAATAAACGGCCACTGCTGCTGATTTAGCCGCCTGGGAAAAATAATCAACCAAAGTATCTTTTAACTTCCGCGGAGTAGCGGACAAAATATCATTTCTGAATTTTTGGCGCATATCGTCATTTATTCCTGCAAAACTGCGCATTATGGCCGTATAACCGCGGCCTGCCGGATCCAATGGTTTGTCCAGCATACCGATGGTACTGATGATTGCCTTTTCCATTTCATCCGCAGAAATTTCGTTTCGCGAATAAAAATCTTGCGCGTCTTTGAATATTTGCAGTGTTTCCACAATGTGCGGGTCACGATAGGAAAGAAAAGAAAACAATCCTAATGAGGCATCAAAAGAAGATCCGCCCCCATAAGCGCCGCCCTGCACACGGATATGTTTGTAAAGATAATTATTGGATAGTTCTTTGGCCGAGATCATCAATAGGGCGGAAGCCTGGTCAGTATAAGCAGGCGCTTGCAAAACATAAGCGACATAAGATACCTGCGCGGGTATGGAAATGCCGGCAAATATGGGAGCCAGCCCGGGTTTTGTTTCATTGCGGGCCGTTGCCGCTGCCGGCAGTTTATCCACAAGGTGTAAAATATTTTCTTCTGCAATCTTCAATCCTTTGTCCTCGGCAGTTAAATTAATGACAAGGTTATCTTTAGTAAATAAAATATTTCGTAACGTTTCCAGTTTTTCGCGCAAATCTTGTTTTGCTGAGCCGAAATTATTGGCCGTGTTTTGCACAAATTTTAGCTGTGTGCGGCCATGCCATTGTTCATCCCGGTAGGCCGGAAGTGTAAGCGCAGCGCCTGCCGCCATTTTAGCAAAAATGTGGCCGGAAGGGACAATCGCCGCTTGCAGATTATTCTTTTTCTCGGAGATTAGATCCCGCATCCGCGCATCCGCGCTCAAATCGCCGGCGAAAATAATATCGCTGACAATATTTATCGCTTCCGGCAAATTGCGGTAAAGCGCCTTAAAAGAAAATATCATCTTCTGCCAGTTTGTTTTGGCGTCGGCGGTAAAGCCTGTGGCCAGATCATAGCCCAAGCCCCCCATCTTCAGGGCGATGCGCTTGGCCATCTCTTCGTAAGTGAACCCGACAGCGCCCATTCCGGTAATGAGTTTGCCCATAAGCGGAAGATAAGGTTGAAGCTCTTCCGGCACATGCGCGATATCAAAGGCCAGATCCACATAAGCAATACCGTTGGTAAACTGGTCCTGTTCGTGGGTTGGTACTCCTCCGGTCAGAGTGTTCTTGGTCGAAATTATTTCTATTGATCTCGGAATATCTTCAACCTTTAACTTTGGTATGGTTGCTGCGGCCTCCAACGAATCCGGTTCCGATTGAAATTTCTTCAATTGTGCCGCCTGAGTGTTTATTTGCGCCAATTCACTTTTTGTCAGCGATGATTTCAAATTGGCCATTTTATCCTTATGGGCTTTTTCTTTATTCTCGTTGAAATCGGCATCTGGTTCCATAATCATCAGGATTCGATGGGGATTATCCAGAAACCATTGTTTCGTCATCTTTTGAAATATATGAGGATCATCTGTCCAACGCCGGCGGATATCTTCAATTGCCTTGGGAAAATCCAATCCGATTAAGGGATCGCCGTCATAGAGCCATGTCTGAAACACGTTGCCCATTAAAGAAATGCCGTAAGGATAAGAACCGCGAACCACTTCTTTGCCGTGAAATTCGATTTGATGCAGGACGCCTTCCACCAGTTCATTATCAAAACCATTAGCCACAATAATTTTTATTGTATCAAAGATAAGCTGTTCAATATTTTGAACGTCCGAACTTTGCGTATTTCTTAAACCTGCACAAAACAATAATTGCTTCAACTCAGCCTCAATACCGCTTATCGGAGTGAGGTCTTCGCCCAAGCCGGAATCAATCATTGCTTTGCGCAAAGGACTGGCCGCGCTGCCCACAAGAAGCGCGGCTATGATTTCCAGAATAAGTGAAGTTTCATAGTCGGTGTTATCGGACATCATCCAGGCGATGTTCACCATCGTTTTATGGTCGATGGGTTCGTCTTTTCCTATTGGATAAGTGCTCCTGATTGTGCGGGGTGCAGTCAGACGTTTCTGGCTTTTAATGGAGGAATCTATATTCACACGATCAAAACCGGCAAGCATTTCGGAAAGAAATGCAAGATGCTCGGAGGTGGTGATGTCACCGTAAATAAAAAATCGCGCGTTGGTCGGTGAATAATAAGTGCGATGAAATTCCCGAAACTGTTCATACGTAAGCGTGGGAATCACATCGGGATCGCCGCCGGAATCAAAAGCGTAAACGCTGTCGGGGTAGAGATTTTCCTGTATGGCTTTAAACATCAGCGAATCAGGAGATGAGTATGCCCCTTTCATTTCATTGTAGACTATGCCGGAAATAATCAAATCGCTTTCTAAATCATCCGGCGAGGAAAATTCAAGGTGGTATCCTTCCTGCAAAAATGTTTCCTTAAGCATGCGTGGGTGCAGCGCTAAATCGGTATAAACACGGGCCAGATTGAAAAAATCAGCTTTTATCTGACTCGCTACCGGATAAATCGTTTTATCCGGGTAAGTGAAAGCGTTGATAAAGGTTTGCAGCGTCGAGCGCATCAATTCTTTAAAAACATCTTTCAGTGGATATTTTTCGGAACCTGCCAGCACTGAATGTTCCAGAATATGCGGTAGTCCCGTTGAATCAGCCGGCGGAGTGCGAAAGCCAATCGCGTATAAATTTTCACGGTCGAATGAGTGCAGGTGCAGAACTTTGGCGCCGGTTTTTTTGTGTTCGATTTCGTAAGCGGTAACTCGTATTTCAGGAAATGCTTCCACGCGCAAAACTTTAAATCCATGTAATTCAGCACCTGCTTGCAGCGTCGGCCGGGGTGAAGTTGCTTGATCGGTCATTCTAGAATGCTCCTTATTCTTCTTTAATTTTACTAGATCATGATTCCTATGGCAGGTAGCAGCGAAGAGATGACCGCCCAGATTAAAATTACCGCCGTAAGTAAAATGCAGGCATAGGCCAAAATCTTGCTCCAGGCACTTTCCTGTTTATTGTCGTTATAACCCATCAGGAAAGCCAGGAGTATCCCTGATAATATTCCGCTGCCGTGCGCCCAGTTATTTATGCCGGGGAATATTATTCCGAAGAATATTAACCCTGCGACCCAGCCCATTGCCTGTTTATATATGGCTTCTCCGTAAGAGCCGCCGCGGCTTTTGCCGTAATATATAATGGCGCCGATTAATCCACAGATGCTGGCAGAAGCTCCTATGGTGAAGGGAACGCCGAACAGGACGGAAGCCGCAAAACCACAAGCTCCGGTAATAATATATAGATTGATAAAACGATGGAACCCGAATTCCCGCAAAACAAATGGTCCCAGTTGATATAGCGCCATCATGTTGAAGCCAATATGCAGGATTCCACCATGCAAAAACGAAGCGGAAATTAAAGTCCAAAAACGATGAGCCCCGATAACAGGTAAGGTGCCGCTTGCTCCTAATAAAAAAAGACTCTGATTTGACGGCGATAGGAAATTAAAAGAACCGCCACCGGCAAAGATTCCTTCCGGATCCAAAAGCAGGGATAGAACATAAAAAGCAATGTTAATGTAGATAATGGTTCTAATCGGATCGGAGCCCAAAAAAATCCTGCGAATTATACCCGCGGAATTGTGCAGACCGGGACGTATAAGTCCGCAATAAGGACAGGCAGGCTCATCCATGCTTATCAGCTTGCGGCAATTGGGGCAGAGAATCGATTTTCTTTCGGAAGACATATTTATCCTTAATATTTTTTACTGAAAAATGTTTTAATAACCATCCTTAGGTTGATTAATTAACAACAATATTCCCAGTTGTAAAGAAAAATACCATTCCGAATTGACGGCCGCTTTGACTATATGTTATCTACATGAAAGGAGGATTCTTTTGCAGCTCAAAGATCGCGTGATAATAAAAATTGAATCAATAGCCTTCGGCGGGGAAGGCGTTGGCCGCATTGATAATTTTGTTGTCTTTGTTCCCTTTGCCGCTCCAGGCGATGAACTGGAAATTGAAATCACTCAGCTGAAGAAGAAGTTTGTCCGCGGTAAAATATTAAAAATAATCAAACCATCACCAACGCGAGTAAACCCCTTGTGCCGTTATTATGAAAACTGCGGCGGTTGTTGCTATCAGCATTTAAAATATGAACATCAGTTGGAAATCAAAAAAAAACAGGTAGAGGAAGCTTTTTGGAAAATAGGCAAAATGGCATCTCCACCTGTTTTGGAGACAATAGCTGCGCCAAAGGTTTATCATTATCGGGGGAAAGCACAATATCATGCCGAAAGCAAGTCGAGGGGCTGGAAAATCGGTTTTTTAGATATTTCCGGCGGCGAGCTTGTGGACATCGAACATTGTGAAATCATGGAAGAAACAATTAATGAAAAAATACGCCTTCTGAGAGGAAATAAACAGTTGCGACGCAATACAGATGCGCAACTGACAATTTGGTCAGACTGCCTACCCGGTGAGGCTTGTGAAAAAGAGTCAATTATAAGAATAGTAAAAGACAAAAAATTTATAGTACCCCGCGATGGATTTTTTCAGGCCAATTTATATTTGACGGATAAATTGGTGGATGAGGTTTGTCGTCTGGCCGCGTCTGATGAAATAAGTACTTTGGTTGATGCCTATTGCGGCAACGGACTGTTTTCTATTTTCCTTTCATCTTGCGCTGAAAATGTTATAGGTATAGAAATAAATGAAAAATCAGTAAAGTACGCGCGAATAAATGCCGAAAATGCAGGTGTGAAAAACGCAAAATTTATTCATGGAGATATTAAAAAAGTATTGCAGGAAAGATTTCTGCCGCCAGAGAATAAAATCGATTTAATTGTCCTTGATCCGCCTCGCATAGGTTGTGAAAAAACAATGTTAAAGGCAATGGTAGCTTTGCAACCGCAAAAAATTATTTATATTTCCTGCAATCCTGCGACGCAGGCGCGAGATGTTAAATATTTAAATGATTGTGGTTATGATCTACAAAGCCTTTTGCCTTTGGATATGTTTCCGCAGACAGAGCATATTGAAGTTATTGGATTTATTGAAAAAAGATAAAGACAGAAAAACTATTTGCAATAAGTTTCAAAAAAATTCTATAGAGAAGAAAATTAATTTAATAAGTAATAATATTTATAGCTTTAAAGTAAAAATATTGATATTTTCATTTATAAATTATTAAAAACAAGGAGAGGGAATAATGGCATCAAAGAGTAAAGATGTAAGAATGGAACAACTCCGGATATTTGAAAAAAAACTGGTTCTGCGATTGGAGCAATTAGCTAAGAAAGGGATCAGCAAAGAGAAAGCTCTAACCGACAGTCTTGTTAAAAGCCTGAAATCAAAAATTAGAGAGACTAATGTAAGAATTGCGGCGTTCGAAAAGTTTGTTAAGCTTGCTGAAGAATTAGCTAAAGCTAAAGTGCAAAAATTAGCCGATCTAGCGGCAAAGAAAGAGGAAAAATCCGAACCTGCGCAAAAAGTAAAACAGCCTGAGTCGAAACCTAAAAAGAAGGAAGCCGCGGCTGATAAAGAACCAAAGAAACAAACGGCTGCGAAGGATGAAACAGTGCCTAAAGAACCTAAAAAGCAAGCTGTTGCCGAAGATGAAGCGGCACCCAAAAAGTCAAAGAAGCAACCAACTGAGGCTGATGAAGCAGCGCCCAAGAAACGAACAAGCAAGAAAAAAGAAGAATAAAATACATATCCAGATAATCACGGGTATGAACCCCAAAGTAAAATTCATGGTATCATACCCTCCGCTTCGCGGGATTGTTCAACTTGCCAATTCCAATATGCTTCGCTTTCGGAATTGGAGTTTCACAAATAAAAAAGGGCAATTTGAAAAAATTGCCCTTTTTATTTATGTATGGCGTCCCCATGCGGATTCGAACCGCGATTACAGACGTGAAAGATCGAGCCAAAAACCTTATTTCGGCATTTTATTGAGCTTTTTACCCCACCAAAACTCCTTAAAACCTATCAAGTTCCGACCAGATTCACGACCAAAGAATGATTGATTATTTCATCTAAAATAGATTATTAGTAAGCAATTGTAAGAAATGCAGGTTGTGCAATATCCACTCATTACCACTCAGATGATATCGAAAATCTTTTCATCCAGTTGGGTATTGCCGGAGTTGGTCTTATTGGATGCTGAAATGTTCGATGATGGCCAGACTTAGCCAGGGAACGTAGGTGATCACAAGCAGCCCGATTATCATGATGGCAATGAAAGGTATTGCTGCCCGATAAAGGCTAGATAGAGGTTTGTTGAATCTGATACAAGAAATTAGCAAATTCAGACCCACAGGAGGTATGAAGTAGCCTATCTCGAGGTTGGTAAGAAAAATAATCCCAAGGTGTACAGGATTTATGCCGTAGCTCATCGCAATGGGAAGAATCAGTGGTGGTACGACGATGAGTGCTGCGTAGATTTCCATGAGGCTGCCAACAATAAAGAGAAAGATGTTCAGCGTGATGAGAAAAGTTACCTTTGAGTTGATGTGTGCCTGAATGAATTGCAGCACGATCATGGGGATCTCCGCATCGATCATGTAGGTAGTCAGGGCCAGAGCAGACCCAAAGATGATAAATATAGCTCCTACCAGAATCATGCTCTCTCGAATGATCAGGGGAAACTGGCCGATACGGATATCCTTGTGAATGAATATTCCCACGATGAACGCATATGCTACCATGATGGAGGCCACTTCTCCCAATGTTACAAAACCACCAAAAATTCCCACCACAAGCATCACGGGAATAAATAGTTCCCATTTGGCAACCCACGCCGTCTTTTTAATCTCACTTAGGGAAATCCTGAACGTTGAGGTACCAGACCTTTTGGCGACAAAAAAACTATAGAACGATATGATAATCATGAGAAATAGTCCGGGGATGAGACCCGCAGCAAAGAGCTGGGTGATGCTGGTTCCGGCCACGATACCATATATGATAATGGGAAGACTTGGAAAGAAGAGCAGTCCCAAACTCCCAGAGGATGTCAACAATCCGAGAGAGAACTTCTCTGAATATTTTCCTTTAATCAGGGCAGGATAGAGCAAGCCTCCAAGAGCAATGATGGTGACTCCTGAAGCGCCGGTAAATGTTGTAAAGAAGGCGCATGATGCAAGTGAAACAATAGCAAGACCGCCTGGAAGCCAACCAAGAATGGCCTGTGAGAAGTTGACTACCCTTATTGATGCCTTACTTTCGGCTAAAATAAAGCCGGCAAAGGTAAAGATTGGAACTGTATAGAGAACGGGGTTGTTGGAGAACTGGCTGTAAATATCTACGATAAGCGCGGCGAATTGGGTATTCGAAAGTTGAAACCCGAGCAATGCAAAAGCAGACAAAATGGCGAACATTGGGGCACCCAGAAAGGCCATGACAATAATAAGAATGACTAACGCAGTGACCATGGATTTATCCCAACTTAAAGAGTTTTACAAAGGATTGTTTACATCGTAGCAAATAGCGAAGCATTACTGTACAATAACCTACTGGAATGATAATCTCCAGTATCCATACAGGCATTTCAAAAAAGGCAATTACCGTACCTGCTCGATAATCTACTAATATAAAATGGAGCGATGCATATATGAGAATACCGCAGATAGTCACCGAGAATAGTCCGGTAAGGATTTCAGAGAATTGTCTTAAGCCCGCGGGTAACATCCTATAGACAACGTCTATTTTGATATGTTTAGCCTCACGTGCGGTGATTCCCGCCGCAAGAAACGCGACCCAAAGGACAAGATGTCTCACAATCTCAGCGCCTCCGGTGATACCGGTGGAAAAGAAATTTCTTAAAATGATCTGTATAAGCACGAGTAGAACCATGCTACATAACACGATAGATACCAGTGCATCTTCGACTATGGTAATAGAACGGGACAGGCGACTAGGTGCAGTGAGAGAGGTACCGCACTCGGAACACCTTTTTCCTAGCTCGCCAAATTCTGATCCACATGATGTACAGCGCATAGATAACTTCTTTAATTGATCATTGCATCGGGAGTATATTTCGGATGATTTTTTCTGTACTCTTCGACAAGCGCCAATGTGCGGTTCAGGAGTTCCCTCGAGTAGAGTTTTCCCACCATACCCTCACGGACCTTTTTCGCTGCCGCTAAGATATAATCTCCGTCTTTGGCATTCCCCTCATCGCTACGTACGACATGGACACCTGACTTCTTGAGAAGCACAAGGCTTTTTGCATTGTCCTGCCTAATGGTGCTTACAATCTTTTCGTGCTCCTTCCTGGCAATATCCAGAATGATCTTTTGACTGCTGGGGGAGATTTTATCCCATATGTCTTTGTTGATGAGTGTCGCACCGAGGATGCTGGTGGACGGGAGATCGGACATGTATTTGAACCTTGTATACCAGCGAAAGGCAACAGCGCCGAATGGGGTGGAAGGCGCACAGTCAATCAGATTCGTTGACAAGGCCGTGGCGACATCAGATAGTGACAGAGAAATGGGCGCTATGCCTAGGGCGTCAAATATGGCCCGTCCCATGGGATCTCCCTCCATGGTCCACCATTTCTGCTTTCTCGCTACTTCCAGGGAGGTAATCGGCACCTTCGAGAAAGAGTAGATAAAACCGAGGTCCATCCAACCGAGGACGACAAAGCCTTTATCTGCAAACTGTTTGGTCATGCTACTTTCCAACTGCGATCGCACATAGTCCACTTCTCCAGAATTCCAGAAGACATAAGGGATTTCCGTCACCCTCACCTCAGGAACGATGGTGCCCAGCGTTGCACCCATGAATCCCCCACCGTGGAGTTGTCCGAGCCTCATTTTCCGTAGGACATCCTGCTCGTCCCCCTGGACGCCTCCCCAGTAGATCTTGAAGGCCACTTCATGGTTGGTTTTCTCCCATACCTGTTTACCAATTTCCTCCATGACGTTGGCAATATTGCTGCCCTTGGGGGCAATAGCCGCCATCTTGATGACCACTTTTGCCTCTTGCCCTGCGGCATGGCAACTGCCGCAAGGGGAAATCATTGCCATCAGAAAGGCTGTGAAAATATAAACGTATCGTTTCATGATCTGTTCCTTATTTTTCTAATATTAGAAAAGGGTGTCCACTTTTTCCAGCAGATCCTTTGCTTTTCGCTTTGCTACTTCGTTGGCCAAGTTTCTTTCGGGAAACGAGTTCTTCGGTGTTGCGACAATCTCATTCAAGGTCTTCACGAAGAGGGCCTTGTCCTGGATCTGGACGGCATAGAATTTTGCATACATTAGGTGCACTACCAGAAACTTAGACCCTGAAAGTTTGAAAGCCTTCTGGAAATGTTTATTGGCCTTCTCCGGATTGCCACCCATGTTTTTGGGCTGGCCAGCATAGAAGCTGCCCAGCATCGAATGAACCGTGCCGTAGTAGTATGTCTCATCCAATTCGGCCACCCGCTGGAGCATCGCCTCGACCTTAGGAAGATCCATGATCGCCTCCGGATTACCGACATTGAGGCCGATCCACGCCAACCAAGAGCTTGCCGTCCAGTAGAGCGCAGGGACATCCTGCTTGCCGCAATTTGCAAGCATGTCCTTCAAATCAGGTGCTTGCTCATCGAACTGCCGATATTTCCTGAGTGCACTCAGGGCATATTCCCTAGCCTTGAGATAGAGGGCGCTTGCCCGCGGCTTGTTGACATCTTCTACGAAGGAAAAGGAGTAGCCGAAGTATGACTCGGCCGCTTTCAGGAGCAGCTTGTTATTGGGAGCCGACTTGACGAAACCATCCATCTGGATGAGACTTGCCGGAAGCCCGTCCCGCATGAGTTCCACATCGTTGCTCATGTTGACCGCAGACGACATGTCGTCCATGATGGGATCCATGGATCTCACCATTTGCTCCTTCATGGAACAACCTGTAAGCAACAAGGAAATAACTAGGATTGTGATGGAAAACATAAAACGGACATTTTGTATCATATCAACCCCCTTTTTTATTGATTTACTTTCATCACTGATAAGATCTGAATTGTCAATAGGAAATTGTGTGCTGCAAAAAATGATCGTTTTAATAGGAAAGAGTTTGTTAATTTCAGCATCTTTCATCTATTCTTCATATGGCCAAACTAGTCGACAATCTCCATAGTCATAGCCGATTGAAAAACCAAACGATGTTGTTGTCGACGGTCCTTTCACACCAAGCCCTAAGCCGATGAGGCCTTGATTATAACCAAACCCTAACTGCACACGACCAGTGTCAGCTCCCAGACCGATGCCCAAACCAATATTGGTGTCACAGCCCAGTGCTGAACTGAATGTCCGGTAACCGAAACCAATAAAAAATTTACCGATGGGAATACCGAGCCCTCCTTTCACACATACGCAATCCGTTTTCGCCCCTTCAGCGAAGGCAATACTTCCAGTCAAAACAATCATCAAGAACAGCGTTGTTACGATATGCCTTTTCATTGCACAACCTCCTCCATGCCTATAAAATGAATTACTTTGTTATGTTACACTTATTGAAGATTAACTTATTGGCAAGTATTGCTTTCATTGTGGTTAATCTTGCTTTTTTATCTGACTTGCCGAAGAAATATAGTTCAATCTATCTTATTCATACAATGGTTTAATCGGTTAATGTGGTAGAAAATTCATCCCAAAAAGAAAAAGCCGTTTCGGGAGCCGTCAACTCCTAAAATGGCTTTTTAGATTGAGTCGTGATTTCTATACTAATTTGATATCACAACATATTATTTGGCGTCCCCACGCGGATTCGAACCGCGGTTACAGGCGTGAAAGGCGAATTACATAGATATCTAAGTCACCTGTTTTATTATAAGTATTCGCTTTCATTAAAGTTGGTATGTCATCCTGTATAATGGTTTGCAGCTATTTTCCCTCGAATACGAGCAAAAGGACACCCTTAGGGACACACCTTTGAACGTGCCGTTTCTTACTTCCTGTTATCAATAGAAATTAGATTTTAGGAGATATACAAGCTTTCGATTGGTTATTAATAAAATACTTGTAATATTGACTTTTTGCCACATAATGGATAAAAGAAATTTATTGAACAAATTTTACATTATAATAATAAAAATTAAAAAGGGGGAAAGATTATGTTTGCACCAAAGAATATCCTTGTTCCGACAGATTTTTCAAAATATGCAGATGCAGCATTAAAAAAAGCTGTAGATATTGCAAGTCAGCATGATACCAATATCTATCTCCTTCATGTTATCGATGAGCAAATCCAGCAATGTGCAGTTGATTACTGTATCGATTATGCGGTTGTCAAACAACTTGAGAATGACAGTATCAAGGCCTCCAGAGACAAACTGAAAAAAGAAGCCGAGGCTATTATCAAGACTAAGAAGATAAAAGTTATTTTTGATGTCAAGAATGGTGTCCCTTCTGAAGTGATATTGAGCGAGCAGAAAGCGAAGAAGATTGATTTAATTGTTATTGCATCTCATGGAAAGACAGGGATTCTAAAACATCTTATGGGTAGTGTTGCAGATAAAGTTGTAAAAGGTTCAAAATGTCCTGTCATGGTTGTTAAAGCTTAATATAAATAGTTGCATCTGACACAATTGAAAAAATGTCAGCATTAATTTATTTCAATCACTAATTCATCTCTAAGCCGCCTCATTATTCCTGGGGCGGTTTTTTTTATTTCAATTTAGAAATTATCGAAAAGTATAGATGGATCGGTCAAATCTTTGCTTGGTTCATTAATGATGTCGGACACAACACTTCAAATGGTAATCCTCACCTCAATCACAAACAGAAAATCGTTGATAAGTGTAACAAACAATCACTTTCTTCCTGAAACAAACAAATCGTAAACCTCAACAAAGATGCTAGACTTCAATCCGTAATAAATGAAATGGTCTTTTTCTCTTTTAAAAAAATTGAATAGTGGTATTATCATATTTAACTCTTCGTAAGAAGCGAAGTTCATATACCAATTTTTATATGTCTTAATACAAAATCAAAAGGAGGGGCATAAAATGAAACCACGTGGACTCTTGATGATAGAGCATCGATTAATTGAAAAGGTATTAATTGTTGCAAAACAAAAAGCTATAGCAATGACTGAGATTGACTATAGTCCGATATTCATCGAAACAATTGTCGACTTTATCAAAACATATGCGGATAGGACTCATCATGGAAAAGAAGAAGATATATTGTTTATAGAATTGGCAAAGAAAAAGCTTGATGTTGACAATCAACGAATAATGGATGAATTAATAAATGAACATAAACAAACAAGGGCTAAAGTAAAAGAAGTAGTTGAGCTTAATGAAAAATATAAAGGTGGTGACCGAAAGGTTGTTCCTATGATAGTTGATGGAATAATATGGTTAGCGGGGTTTTATCCAGTCCATATAAAGAAAGAAGATGCTGTATTCTTTCCAAATACAGAAAAGTATTTTGATAAATCAGAATCGGATAACTTGTTAAACAAGTTTTATGAGTTTGATCGTAATATGATTCATGAAAAATACCAAAATGTATATAAAGTAATCAGCGTCTAATAAGATGAAGGTGAGAAAAAGGAGAAAAAAAATGAATAATAAAGTAATACAAAATTCCTTAGTTGATATGGTGAATTATCAAAAAGATGCTGTTGTCAGCAAAACCATCATTGAGAAAAATACTGGAACGGTTACTTTATTTGCATTTGACATGGGTCAGGGGTTGAGTGAGCATACAGCTCCTTTTGATGCTTTGGTTCAGATTCTTGATGGAGAGGTAGAAATCAGAATTTCAGGGAAACCACATCATCTAAAACAAGGCGAGATAATTGTAATGCCCGCAAATGAACCGCATTCCTTAAAAGCCGTCAGTAATTTTAAAATGTTATTAACCATGATCAGATCATAGTCAATAAAAAATAAACAAATATTCAATCCTGCAGAATTGCGTGTTAACAGGATCAACAACAATAATTTTGATGAGAGGAGATTTATCATGTTTATGGTTATTATAAATTTTCCACCGATCAAAGAAGGAAAGGACGCTGAGTTTAGGGAGTGGTTTGCCTGGTCTAATGAAGTAGTTGCTAAGCAAGAAGGCCTTATCAAAAGGCGGCTATTAAAGCCCTTAAAAGAAGGTAACTACGCTGCTGTTGTAGAACACGAGAGTTATGAATCATTTATGGCTTTGCACAGCAGTGCTATTCATGAAGAAGCAGGCAATCGGGTTAAACAGTTGTTTGAAGGTTTACCGACTCCTCATTTTTACGAGGTCATTCTTGGTTGACATGACAACCAAAACCAGCCAAAATTTTTTTTAGAGTTTCATATTAGACTTGGATTAAGAAATGAAATAGGAAAATTGTTTCTTTCTTCCTGAAAGAAACAGATCGTTATTATTGTCGAGTATACTTTCTTTCAATCGGTAATAAATACAACCCGCACCCTACATTTTGCGGTCAATATTTAATTGACATACAAGAGCGGCTTTCTTATAATATCTTATGAAAAGCAAGATTTTATCAAAAAAAACCATTTCCTCCCTCAGCCCTTAATCAAGTATTTTAAATACGCTTCTCTCACTTCCACCATCCGCCGCTCCAATTCTTGCACGAAATCGTCCGCGTTCGCATGAATCCCCATCACCCGTTTGGCCAGCGCGGTCAGTTCGGAAGCCTCCGTAGGCAAGGAGTGAATCTGGCGGTCTTCCAGAATTTGCAGGTAATGTTCCACGCGCCGTAAGAAAATGTAATCATGGCTTAGGCGTTCATGGACCTCGAGCGTGAAGATTCCCTGGCGGGTCAGCGCCTCCAGGACAGCCAGCGTGTTTCCGCCTAGCACTTCGGGATGGTCGGGAGCCAACAGCAGTTGCAAGCCCTGCACCATAAATTCAAGATCGCGCAGGCCGCCTAAACCGCTTTTAACATCCCTGACCAATTCGGATTTGCCCGTGAGTAGCTTCAGGGCATTCCGGCGCATCGATTCAATAGAGGTCACAATGTCTTCACGCTGTCGGTGCTCACACAGCAGTGGTTGAATGCACCGCAACAACTCTTCTCCGAGGTGCAGTGAGCCGGCAACAGGCCGCAATTTAAGCAGCGACTGGATCTCGGGCAAAACAGCCGAACTCTGATAATAGTCAATCAACCCGGCAATAGATTGAACCAACAAGCCTTCCCTGCTGTAAGGACGCAAGCGTAAATCAACTCGATAAAGGTAGCCTTCATCAGTATATTGCGACAAATAAGAACAGGCTTTGCTCATCACTTTGGCGAAGATCTCCGCTGAATCCTCATTAGGCGGCTCAGATTTCTTATATATCCCCAGAAGGTCGATGTCCGAACTGTAATTTAATTCTTGGCCTCCCAACTTGCCGAAAGCCAAAATACAAAATCGATCCGTAGCGTTTGGAATTTTTTCACAAGCGCGGTGAAGCGTGGTATCGATCAAGGCATCGGCTAAAGTCGATAAATCCAGTGTGATTTCCCGGATAGGAGCATGCAGGCACACGTCACGAGTACCGATACGCAGAAGTTCGCGTATCCGGAAGCGGCGGAGTGCATTCAGCCAGGACGGAATATCCTGACACGCTTGTGCCATCTCGGTGAGCTCTTGATCTAAATCTTCACGCCGTCGGGTTGTGCGGAGGCTGGCTGGGTCCGTGGCCCACTCAAAATTTTCCGGAGAGCGCACCAGAATGTCTGCCAAAAATTGGCTGGTGGCAAATATATTCAGCAGAATCTCCAGACGCATCGGTTGCGCTAGCAAATTTTCGAAATGATGACTGGGGTCAAGAAGCACCGACACGAAATGCTCCCAATTATTCAACGCCATATCAGGATCCGGTTTATGTGCCAAACTATCGCAAGCCAAAACAGCCAAACGGGCTAGTTTTTCGCGGCTTCCGGGCCGTTCGGCTAGGTTGCGGAAATTGGTATAGGCTCTCTCTGGATTTTTAAAACCGGCATGCAAGAGTATGTCTCGGCGCAAGTCCTCAGGAACATTGTCCGACAGGACTAGGTCGGCGACATTTCCCAAATAAGGGCCGGGTAAGGAATCACGTCCAAAATGCTGCTCCACGAAGGCCCGCACCGTGGCGGTGTGGGTTTCGAAGTCGAGATGCAGTTGTTGTTCAGGCGTCAGCCCTGGCTTAGGTTCATACCCTAGACGCCGCGCTAAATGCAGATATTCATCCGACTCCTGAGGAGGCAGGCATAGATCCTTGGCCGAACCCCTCAGCATCCGCAAGCCATTGATCAAACGGCGCAAAAACCTATACGCGGAGGTTAAACGTTCTCCTTCACCCGACGCCAGGACTCCGGCGGCCTGCAAGGCATTCAAAGCCTGATGGATGCGTGGCGTCCGCAAATCCGGCCGCTGCTGGCCATGCATGATTTGAAGAATTTGCACATCATATTCCAAATCCACCAGCGCGCCGGCTGAAAATTTGGCATTGAGTTCTCCTGGCCGTGTTTTTTCCTTAAGTTGTTTCTGCCGTAATTCGCGCAACTCGGGAATATTGAGATCACCGGACGTGTAAACAAATTGATCCCGCAGTCGTTCCACCTGCGCTCCGAGCTCCTGATCGCCGCACACTGCCCGCAATTGCACCAGCGATAATTTTTCGTACGCCATCGCCGGACCATTCACACCATAGTATCCGCAAAACGCTTCTAGACTGCTGGCCAACAGACCATCCTCGCCGTATGGCCGCAGGCGTAAATCTACATGGAAAATCCCTTCCCGCTTGGCCACAATCAAAGCCGCGGTTTCCCTGGCAAGTTGCTCGAAAAACTCCCTATTCTCGATCCGTTCCGGCCCGCCGGTAAATCCGCTATCGCTGTAGACGAACAACAGCTCAATATCCGAGGCATAACCCAAGGCCGCGCCGCCGAATTTTCCCAGCCCAAAAACGGCAAAACGGGACGGCAATCCAGCGATGGTGTTGGGCGTGCCGAAGCGTTGCCGCAACTGGTCATAGGCCAGACCGGAAGCCGCCCGTACCACACTCTCTGCCAAAGCAGTTAAATGTTCGGCCAATTCGCGTAAATCCGTTGCAGCGTTTAGAATATAATCCAGATCAATTAAAAAGATCTCACGATCTTTGAACTCATTCAGAATCCGCCGCTGTTCCGCCTTCTCCTCCACGCCGGCCAGTGCCTGCTGCAACCGCGGCGCAAGCGTGTTGCTCGGTTCGGAAAACCGCTGCCCGTTTACGTGAGGCTTTAGGATCGGCAGCAGTGTTTCATACTGCAGGCGAATAAAATCCTCCCATATAAATTCGCTCGCTCCCAGCAGGCGAGCTAAATTTTGCAGATGCATGGGATCTGATAACATGGTCAGCCATTGCCCACGTTCCGGCAGCTCTACAATATCTTCAACCATATGTTCAAAATGGGACAGAGCGGAGAAGGGATCGGGCGCGCTTCCCAGAAAGTGCGTAAATTGCTTCGTCAGTAGCACGGATAATCGGATTTGATCAAGTTTTCCCGGATCGCGGATAGGTTCTCCATGGGCGTCCACCACCTCCAACTCATCCTCGATCCGCCGGTTAGCAGTTGTGATCCCGACGCGCTCAATGGAAATTCCCCGCAACGCCAGGGCATTGCTGAGCGCATAGAGAAATGCCGGCGTATCATCGGAAATAACTTTAAGGCGGGTAGTTGGGCCGTGATCATTGTCCAACTGAATTTGCAGGGGAAATAATACCGGGCTGGAGGTGGTGGCCAATTCTTCCAGGCGGCGGGCCACCATATGGTTCACTCGTTGTTTGGCAACGGTCTCGGTTTCAGGCGACGCTTGCTCAAGCAGTCCTATGACTTCCTCAAACCGTTTACGCAACTCCGCTTCCCAGACCTCTGGAGCAGGTCCGGTATCCACCTCACCGGTGAAGCAATCAACAATTCGTCTTCGTTGCCAGGGATCAGGTGGCTCCGGTTTTGGCCAGGACATGCGAAACGCTCCCCGACCTATCCGCGGCGCTGAAGCCGGAGTTTGCCGTGCATATGTATAAACATGCCCGGAAAGAATAGAAAATCCCATTCCGGCTAAAATACCGGCAATCAGGGAAAACTCGCCGGGATAATCGAAAGCCAAAATGGTGCATTCCATCCGGGTTCCAAGGCCGGCCTGAATCAACACTTCCACTGGATGTTGCGGGTTAAGGCGGTTCAGCCCTTGCAGATGCCGGCCGATTTCTTCAACGCTGAATCGCTGGAAATAATTGTCATCCAGGCGGTTCAGATGCTCTAGTACCAGTCTCTCGTTTACTTCAGGGCAAAGGAATTTTAGAGTTTCCAGGGTTGGTTTGGACATAGTTGTAGCATATACAAGCCTTCAAACAAGTCAAGCGCGATTTCCTGGAGATCTTTTCATAACAAAAAATATTTGTCTTGATTTTACCAGACACGATTTATGGTTCAGTATAAGCACCTTCGCATTTACCTAGAGGCAATTTCTGAACGAGAAAGCGAATCTGATGTATCTTTGCCGGTACCGTAATATGAACAGACGTAATTGAATGTTTCAAACGGTAATCTTTGATCTTGCTGGACCAAACAGGTTAAGACTTTGTAGATGAAAGAAACAATTTTGACTTTCGGAAAATATTTTGTTTCTTTCTTCCTGTAATCCACAAAACGTCAACCTCAACGAATATGCTAGATTTCAATTAGTAATAAACAAAAATCGCTCCATATTTTGTGGTCTATATTTCATTGACATATAAAACCGAAATTCTTATAGTTCAATCATGAATAAGCATGGTTTGAAGTTATGGGTGAAAAACGATGGTTCCAGAGTAAGAAATGAGGAATAAATCGTTATGGACGAAAAAAGAAGAGCGCCAAGACTGAAGGAGGAGGATAACGAGGTTACCATAGTCGTCGTCTCCGGAGGACAACATCTTCCCAAAGAAAAAGTCATCTATGACAGTAGTAAAGATATTTCCGTATACGGCGCCAGAATTCATGCCCATATTCTGTTACCCGTTAATACCCTTCTCAGGATAGACATTACATTAAAGACTGTGCACCAGATGATAACAGTCATGGGAAAAGTAAAATGGATTAAAATCATTTATGATGATGAATCTTATGAGGAGGGTGTTGAATTCGTCAACACGCCCGACGAAGCTATTAAGAAACTGAAAGATTACATTTCGTGGAAACTAAAGAATACAAGTCTTAATCCGGTTTAAGCATACTTGTCTAAAATGTCTTACTTCCTGTAAGCAGTAAAACGACGTTCTTGAAAATTATACTTTATTTCAATCAGTAATAAACAAAAATATCTGAACTTTAACTTAATATGTGGTACAAATATCGAGGCAGGTCAATGTGTAGTGCGCATAAGAGAACGGTGTGATCAATTAAGCATTAAGCAACAGTAAAGGGGACTTTGTATGAATAAGATTGACGTGATTATGGCGCTTGCTGAAAAGAAAAATCTAACGGAAAAACAGGCAACGGAAATAGTTAATTTAATATTTAAAGGTTTTACAAATGAACTTAAAAATGGAGGTAGGATTGAAATTAGAGGATTTGGGAGCTTCAGCATACGGAAGTATAAATCTTATAAAGGAAGAAATCCCCGTACAGGAAAAGATGTAGAGGTAAAACCGAAGAGATTACCTTTTTTTAAGGTGGGAAGGGGATTGAAGAAGATGGTAGACAATAAAAAGAGCGAAAGCAAATAATAATATATGATCTAAATTATATATTATGTATCTTAGCTTACTTGACAGCAAAGGTAAAAACTACCACGAAACATAACTTGTGGAGAATAAAGATTTGAAATACAATATACGTAGAATTAGGCAAGGAGGAATAATATGAAAAAGGTTATCTGTGCATTTCTTATTTTCACAATGATCATCTTTCTCGTAAACCCTTTGTCTAATGCTGCAAGCCGCGGTCGTTCGGTAAGCGGTCGTTCGGTAAGCGGTCGTTCGGCAAGCGGTCACTCGATAAGTAACCATTCGAGAGGTGGCTATTGGAGAGGTGGTTATTCGAGAGGCGGTTACTGGAGAGGTGGCTACTGGAGAGGTGGCTACTGGGGTTGGTGGGCACCTTGGGCGGTAATAGGAGGTGCAGCAGTTTGGGCACCTTATTATTATGATCCCTATTATTATTCACCCTATTACGAACCGCCGCTAGTGGTCGACCAAGAACAGCCTTCGGTGGATGTTCAACCAGCCCCATCAGTATCGCCATCGACGGCTGAAAGAATCTTTATTTATCCTCGCAACAGCCAAAGCGAAGAGTTACAGGCGAAGGATCGTTATGAATGCCACCGTTGGGGTGTAAGCCAAACAGGCTACGATCCAACTCAGCCTACTAGTGGTATGCCAAGAGCCCAGTTGAACCAAGTGCGTGCAGACTATAAACGGGCAATGAGCGCCTGTCTTGATGCCCGCGGGTACACCATGAAGTAGCAACCATCATGCTGCCCGGATAAAAAAGATACAGTTTCGTCTGCTAATCGCCTCTAAAAAGGGGTTGCATTAGAAAGAATAAGGTCTGTGAGTGGAATCTCCTGTATAATCTCACTAATGCCAAATAACGAAATAATGCTCCTACTGAAATATGCATTACTATCTTTCAATCGGTAATCATCAATTCTGAAAACTGCATACTACTGAGACTTAGTAGGTATAATCAATAATTATGGCGGAACTTAATTTAACACTAGGAAAAGGTATTAGGGTGTTGCTGCTTTTTTGCCCAGATCAAAAGCCTGTTTTCTGGCCTTTTCGTCTTTGACGATGTCTCCTTTATCACTGGCGGAGGCCATGACAGATCCGATCCAGCTCATTTTTGTCATGTCTGCTGTTGATTTGAAACTGTGCACGATAGGGTCAGCCGTGTGGACGTTCGGATCTCCGCAAACGGTAATCAGGCCAATGCGTTTGCCTTTCATTTTGGGATAGTAATTCTTCTGCCAGTTCCAGTTGGCGTCAAATAATGCACACCACCTGTCCAAATATGCTTTCATCTGCGAAGACATGGACCAGAAGTAAACCGGACCGCTGTGGATGATGGCATCCGCTTCCAATATTTTCTTGTGGATTTCACGCATATCGTCTTTAAGGACGCAAAGGCCGGTTTCGTTGCATTTCTTGCAGTCTTTACAGCCGGATATTTTCTTTTTATCCAAGATAATTTTTTCCACTTGCGCGCCAGCATCTGTGGCACCGGCCAGCGCATCATCAAGAAGAATATCGCTGTTGCTGCCAACTCTTGGGCTTCCCATAATGCCTAATACTTTCATTTTAATCCTCCTGACAAATATGAATAAATAAAATTAATGGCATTTGTTCGTGTTTGTCAAATTAGTAAACCTTTTGGAATAATTTGTAAATATTAAAAAAATTGAAGAACTCCATGAACTTAAAATTATTCCTATGATATTTACAATATATTGATTTGTCTATCCTTGCCCTTGCAGCTAAAGAATCCATTACTCTCTTTCCATCGATAATCCTCAATTTTAGAAACTCACCAATACTGTGGATAAGTAGGTGAAGTCAACAATTCTGCTGGTTCGGAAATCGGATTTATGTTTATTTCTTCCTGTAAACGAGCATTAGGTAATCTTGATAGTTATCCACCCTTTCAAATCATAATCAATAAAACATCCTTTTGACTATTTTATGAGTTAGGCGAAAACGACTAATGCGATGTGAGGGCATGACGCGTATACAAAAGCGCGGCCTCGACCCTATTTCTGACCCCGGCCTTCGCGAAGATGTTGCGCAGATGGGTCTTGACGGTCTTGGGGCTTATGAAAAGCTTATCGGCGATCTCTTCATTGGTCATGCTTTTAATGATCAGTGCCATAACCTCCATCTCCCGCGGGGTAAGCGTGTCCATTTTTTCCGAACTCAGGTGGGTGAGAGATATAAGAATATCTTTTTCCTTCATGAATTCTTTGATGCATTCCTTCAAAACTCGCGTGGTAATCTCAACGTCGAGCCAAAGCTCTCCCCGATCCACCACGCGAATGCATTTAATAAGTTGCTCGTTACCCAGTGCGATTCGGAAAAACCCCAGCACCCCCCCTTGTATCATCGCCATAACGTTTTCGTCGTTGTAGCGTTCGCCGACGATGATGATCTTCATGGTAGGCAATTTATTCCTATAGCCACGGATTATTTCCAAATCCAGAGCCGCCAAAACTCGCAAAACGCCCTGATCCAAGAGGAGCATATCCGGCTGTAGCTCGACCATTTGCTTCACGAAGGCAAGGACCTGTTCCACCTCGCTCTCGAGATTTTTGATGATCATGGTGCTGAGGATGCTGATATCTTTCTCCCCGTGCAGGCTATTTATAAGTTGCTGCAAATACTTTTCATCACGAGTAAGTACGGCCAGCTTGATCATCTTCTACCTCCTGGTAATATTCATTTTGCCGGCGTGCCGTCGGCGAAACTCAATCCACAGAAAACGCTATCACTTAAACGAGATCGCCTTGTCTACGCATAAAGTAGTACTAACATAATGTCAACTATTAATTGCTTGATGAATCGTAAACCTATAGGGTGCATTTTAGTCTGCTAAAGGGCTACGATGCTAACTTTCAAACGGTTATCATTGATTCTCAGTGATGAAACCAAGTGTGACTTAGTAGGTGAAACAAATAATCGACTTCTTCCTGTTATCCTCAAATCGTCAACCGTGACAAAAATGCAACCTTTCAATCCGTAATAAACTCCATTGATGCCCGATAAACATCGGCGCAGAATCTTACAGTTTGGTAATAACATGCTGTTTGCTAATTCATTCATGAATTGCTATATTACTTAAATAAATCTGAATATAAATTAAATCTTCTCCGGAGGAAACAATGCAATCCAAATCAATGAGTTTCAGCAGGATGCAGACAGTGCAGCAAATGACGCAGCAGGATGCGAATTTTGCCGGGAACGTTCATGGAGGAGTCATAATGAAACTGATTGATATTACCGCAGGCATAGTAGCTGCCAAGCATTGTGGTGCCAACGTTGTGACTGTTTCAATAGATAGGCTAGATTTTCATTCCCCGGTTTTCGTAGGTGATATATTAAGGGTGCATGCTAATCTTAATTTTACGGGACGGACATCGATGGAGCTTGGAGTGAGGGTTGAAGCTGAAAATTTCATGACAGGCGAAATCCGGCATACTGCTTCAGCATATCTTACATTCGTTTCTATTGATCAGTTTGGCAAACCGATAGAGATCCCTAAAGTTATACCGGAAACTGAAGATGAAATAAGGAGAAACAAAGAGGCCGCCATCCGCAGGAAGAAAAGGATGGAAGGACTTTGTAGATAAAAATGTAATTATTTTTGGTCATTTTAGTTTTTTGTTCCGCGATATTGATTAAGAACAGGATATGGAAATTTTGAGAGCATATCGGATACAACAATTCAAATGGTAATCCTCAATTCTGATAACTGCTCACTACTGAGACTTTGTAGGTATAAGAAACAAATCCACTGATTCGGAAATCGGAATTTTGTTTCTTTCTTCCTGAAAGAAACAAATCGTTATCCTTGTCAAGTATGCAAGATTTCAAATGATAATCATTAACTATATTTTTTATTATAAAGGTTATGATATGGTCAACCTCATAGCAGTTTGACAAATTTTTCATGATATACCAACTTGGCATTTAGTCCTTATTATCGTGAAATGCCAAGTGACAAAAATTGAACCGTGTTGATTTTACGATATTTTTTCTCTTTTTATTTTTCATGAAATAAAGTAGGCTTGGTGAAAATTTCGGAAAAAACCAACTTGGTATATTAATCGTTGGGCGTGCTTGTTCCTGGACGGGATGTGTATGCTGGGATAACTCGTAGTGTGAGGAGGATGGATGTCGGGTTACACGGTCTTTTTGAGTTCAACCTTTAGCGATCTTAACAAAGAACGCACTCAGGTGTGTGATGCCCTAGCTCTTATCCCTGTATCCGTTCTTTGTGCAGAACACAGCGGAGACACGGGCAAGCGGCTTTCACCAACCTTGAAAGGCTGGATAGATGAAGCTGATGCCGTGATCCTGCTTATTGGGCAACATAGCGGTACGCTGTCGGGCTCAGGAAAGCCTTGGACCCAGGTGGAGGCAAGATATGCTATCCAGAAGAAAAAACGTTTGTTTGTTTATGTCAGACAGATACCCGACGAACTAAGAACACTGATTGACCAAGATTTGGAGGCGAAGCGAAAACTGGAAGAGTTCATCTGCTTTATTGAGAAAAAAATCGCCAACGTGCCCCGGTTCAATCTAGGGCAGTGCTGCCGGCTCACGGCTATGGTGGTCCGTGATGTAGACCGGTATTTGCGAACACTTGAGAAAACGAGGCAGGAAGCTTCATACCTTGACAGCTTCACTTAGAAAAGCGCCCAACCAAGCGTTGGAGCCGATCGCTAACGCTCCGGCTCAACTCATCTTTGCATCTTTCACATGGTAATCCTGAATTATTTTAAACCTGACAATTGTTTCTTTGTAGGTGAAATCTTTATCTGCGTAGATTATTTAAAAAGGAATCCGAGTTTGTGAACCCATCGTTCTTATAATACGAATATCTCGCCCGTGTCTCCATTAACTTCAACCATAGCCCCTGTCCTTATAGTATCAAAAATATCCTCAGAGGGATACTCAATGACGGGAATGCCTTTACCGAACCAGACATCTGCAAGAATAGGTCCTGCGGCCATCATAGGGTCAACATTCTGAACGATTATGGCTGCCGGACCGGCTCCCTGATTAATCAACTCAAGAAGTATCATCCCAGTATAGGTGGAGCCTATGGTTGCAGGATACACGAAAACAGATCCTTTGATATTTTTATTGAATAGATCATGCCTATTGTCCTGCACAAGAGATCGCCAGAATGGCATAAGATTCTTCGGCTTCGTGAATGAAGCCGTGAAGTTCATAGGTATCTTCGTTATTAGGGCCGGTCCTGAAGCCCTTCCTTTCACGACGGGCTTTCCCTTGAGTATCTTCATTGGAGCACCCCGCAGGCTCTCAAACAATCGTCTTCAGTGCCATAATTGACTCCCTTCAGGTAATACAACATCTTGCCTGATGGGGTTATGATGCGCTTTCTGTTTAGCCGCATGGAAAAGGCTGCCAAGGGGCAGTCCTGTGAGACGGTGATTCCTGCATCGAGGGTCTTTCCATACAAATAATGCGCCTTGAAAAGAGTAAGCTCATCCGGTGCCAAGCAGAACCAAGTAGGAATTTCAACCCTTTTATTAACGAATCTTTCCGCTATTGCTAGAGTTTCTTCACAGGTCATCTGAGGACAGCCGAAGATGACAATGCCCGACATTTCAGACTTACGGATTCGTAAGGCATCTAAGTCTTCTTGCGTTACGGTTATGGTTTCCATCGGTGGTCCGTCAAAGACCGTTTTCATGTCTGGGGCCTCAGGAGTAAGTCCTTCTACGTGGAACAGTGCCACACCGCCGGAAGCAGCCATTGATCCACCCATGTTTTTTAGTTCGATGCGGGTGAAGGGATAATGTTCGATAACAGGAACCTTGTCCACTACTTTTCTGCCCAACACGTAGCCAAGCGCGGGGGCGTCCATCTTCTTTATATTTAGTTTGACTAGTATTTGTCCTCTCCTGTGGGCATCGAGAAGGTAACCGAATTCGGGCGTAAATCCCGTGATGGCACAGCATACATCTATAAGTATCGAGTTACGGTTGGTACGAGCCCCGAGCACTGAGTTGGCGAACTGCACTGCGGATGACTCCGCCCATGCAAGCCTGTCTCCGAATGAAGGAACGTTCGCCTTTTCATAACAAACACAGGAGTAATTGGGGGTAATACCGATGGCCGTCAGGAGTTGTTCAAGAGATTGTTGGTTGGTGAATACTATGTGTCTGTTGATAAAATTGAGGTCGTATCCAGGCTTGGGATTGACAGTCGTGGGTACTTTCACTCTCAATCCTTCTGAAACGATTTGCCTGAGAATCTGTATGTAAGCGCGATAGGGGCCAATTCCGAATGTCCCGGCAAGGTGGGCACTCTTTATTGGCACAAGCCTTTTTGCACCAAAGGCTTCACCGTATTTGACAACCGTTTCCATGGCCATGGCCATGACGCGTCCGTTATCACCCTTGAGAATACTTTCCTGTTCAGGATCAATCTTCATCTGCGCTCCATGTTCATAAATTATGAAATTCTTTGATTTATGTCAACATGAAATAATTAAGTTTAAGATTACTGGTTGCAAGGTGTAATCAATAAGTCAAAATAATGAATATTAATTCTTGAATAAAAATTAAAGTTCAAGCTGATTAGAAATTTTGTTTCTTACTTCCTGTAACAAAGTATCAGACAATTTTTTCAAATATACTAGCTTTCAATTCGTAATCAATAAGGCTGTTTATTTCCCCTTTTAAAAAAAATGAATAGTGCTATTATGTGTTCAACTCATCGTAGAAAGCATACTTCGAATATTAATTATTGAGAGGAAAGATGATGAAAGCAAAGAATATTCAAAGTATTATTTATTTAATAATTTTTTCCCTATTTGCTAATCAGGCATGGGCAGCAGACTGGATATATTTTGATACAACTTCTGTTGGAGATATGTATTATGATAAAAGTAGCATTAAAAAAATAGATAAAAGCATTATTTCTGTATG